>NZ_JADZ01000013.1 GCF_000518645.1 Curvibacter gracilis ATCC BAA-807
CAACAGCGCCTTCAGGGAGGATCGTCACCGTGCCCCGCACCGTCACCTACTGGTCTGCCGTGGCCCTTGAACTCAAGGGCAGCCCGGCCTTCGAAGTGCATAACCTGAGCGGGCGCGAAGCGCTGGGCGAGCTGTTCGAGTACAGCGTCGTGCTGCAAAGCCCCGACAGCCCCGACCTGAGCGAGCACGTCACGGCCAACCTGCCCTACAAGCAGATGGTGGGCCGCGAGGCGGGCGTGCGCATTGAGCTGGACGGGGGCGGCCAGCGCGAGATCAACGGCCTGGTCACCCGCGCCCGCTACCTGCGCTCGGAGAACCGGCGCAGCCTCTACGAGGTGACCCTGCAGCCCTGGCTGGCCCTGGCCGCGCGCACCAGCGACCACCGCATCTTTCAGGACCTGGACGTCATCGGCATCACCCAGCAGGTGCTGGCCGACTACCCCTACCCGATGGAGCTGCGCGTGTCCCACAGCTACCCGAGGCGGGTGTTTCAGGTGCAGTACGGCGAGACCGACCTGGGCTTTCTGAGCCGGTTGTGGCAAGAGTGGGGGCTGTACTACCACTGGCAGCACGAGGGCGGCAAACACCGTCTCATTCTGGTCGACGATGCGGGCGCCCACCCGCCCTGCCAAGGCGCGTACGCCACCGTGGCCTACTATGGGCACGGCGCCAAGCTCACCGAAGAGTACTGCCATCAGTTCAGCACCCAGGAAGGCCTGCAAAGCGGGCGCTGGGTGAGCGACGACTTCGACTTCACCCGCCCGCGGGCGCGGCTGCAGCAAAGCAGCGCCCTGCCGCGCAACACCGGCCACCCCGGGCAAGAGCTGTACCGCTGGCCGGGCGACTACGCCGACCCCGACGAAGGGCGCAACCTCAGCCTCACCCGCATGCAAGAGGCCGGCGCACCCGGCAACCGGGCCCAGGGCTCGGGCAAGCTGCGCGGCATCGAGTGCGGGCGCACCTTCACCCTTCAGAAACACCCCCAGGACAAGGCCAACCAGCGCTGGCTGGTGCTCAGCACCACGCTGCAGATCCAGGAAAGCGCCCACGCCTCAGGGCAAGAGGGCTACAGCTGCCACTGCAGCTTTGAACTGCAGCCGGCCAAGCACGTGTTCCGCAGCCCTCAAACCCAGCCCAAACCCCTCACCACCGGCCCCCAGACCGCCATCGTCACCGGCCCGCCCGGGCAAGAGATCCACACCAACGAGTATGGCCAGGTCAAGGTGCAGTTCCACTGGGACCGCTACGGCCAGCGCGACGAACACAGCAGCTGCTGGATCCGCGTCTCGCAGCCCTGGGCAGGCAGCAACTTTGGGGGTATCGCCACGCCGCGCATCGGGCAAGAGGTGATCGTCGACTTCGAAAACGGCGACCCCGACCGCCCCATCATCACCGGGCGGGTCTACAACGCGCTGAACATGCCGCCCTGGGCGCTGCCGGGCAACGCCAGCATGAGCGGGCTGCTGAGCCGCTCCACGCCCGGGGGCACGCCGGGGGCGGGCCTCAAGAACGGGGTGGGGGACGCCAACGCGCTGCGCTTTGAAGACAAGAAGGGTCAAGAGCAGCTGTGGCTGCACGCCCAGAAAGACCAGTTGAGCGAGGTGGAGCACGACGAAGACAAATGGGTGGGCCACGACCGGCGCAAGACCATAGACCACGACGAAACCAGCCACATCCGCAACGACCGCACCGAGACGGTGGGGCACGACGAGCGCATCACGGTGCACAACAACCGCAGCGAGCGGGTGGACCATGACGAGCACATCAGCATCGGAGACAACCGCAGCGAAGACGTGGGCCGCAACGAGACCATCCACATCGGAGGCAACCGCAGCGTGACGGTGGGCGGCCTGAAGACCGAGACGGTGACCTTGGCCAAGGCCGAGACCATCGGGTTGGGCAAGGCGCTGAGCATTGGCGGCGCCTACCAGACCACGGTGGGCGGCTTGATGAACACCACGGTGGGTTTGCAGAAATCCGAGCAGGTGGGGCTCAACGCCAGCCAGAGCATCGGCAAGGACAGAAGCATCTCCATTGCCAACGATGACCAGAAAACCGTGGGCAACAACCACAGCGAGCAGATTGGCAAGAACCAGGCCATCGAAGTGGGGGCCGACCATGCGCTGCGCGTCAAGGCCAACAGCCTCACCCAGGCCGGCCAGGAACTGGCGCTGCAGGCCGGTGCCTTGTTGCAGGCCAAAGGGCAGGATGTGGTGATCACCGGGGCCAGCAGCATCCGCCTGCAATGCGGGGCCAGCACCATCGAACTCAAGCCCGGCTTGATCACCATCGATGCCCCGCTGGTGAAGATCAACAGTTGAAGAGGGGGCTGTTGATGGGACAACCTGCTGCACGCATTGGCGACATGCACACCTGCCCGATGATCGAGCCCGGGCCCACACCGCATGTTGGCGGGCCCATTGTGTCGGGGGAAGCCAGCGTCATCATCGGCGGCTCTCCCGCCGCCCGTGTGGGTGACCGTGCCGCCTGTGCCGGCCCGGTGGATTCGATCACCCAGGGCGAAAGCACCGTGCTCATCGGTGGCCGGCCCGCCGCCCGCCTGGGCGACAAGACCGCTCACGGCGGCATCATCGTGGCGGGTTGCCCCACCGTGCTCATAGGCCGCAATGAGGGCGAGTGCCTGGCCCAGGCCGCCCGTTCAGGGGCCGCCGTGCTTCATTCGATGGGGGCCGACTGAAATGCACTCCCCCTACAAGCCGCCCACGCCCCCTGTGCCCGACCGATACACCGCCGCCTGTGCCGTGGCGGTTCGCCGGCTCCTGAGGGCTCAGCCTGCCGAGCAAGCCTACGCCATCGTTGACACGGCGGTCGACGACCGCCTGTATGGCTGGCTGCAGCTTGAGCCACCCCGCAGCGAAGTGACCTGCCTATACGACGGCGACCCGGCTGTGCGCTACGCACGCTATGCGCCCTACCTGATGCACCTGCACGAGCACAGCCCGCTGCTGCGCCAGTGGTTTGAACGCGGCTGGCAGCAGCACTGGGGCATCTGGTGCACCAGCGCGCAAGAGCCGGCGCGCCTGAAGCGCCACTTCAAACGTTTTCTCACGTTGAAGCACGAAGGCCGTCTGGCCTACCTGCGCTACTACGACCCCCGTGTGCTGATGACCCTGTTGCCCGCCCTGAACCCCGGCCACCTGTCAGATTTTTTTGGGGCCGAGGTCATCGGCAGCTATGGCGCCTGCCGACCGGATGGGCAGTTGTGGGTGGCCAGCGCCGTGCGCCCCAGTTGGCTGCACCAAACCTTTGGCGCGGCCAAGCTGGTCAGCGCGCTGTACCCCCTTCGTTGAACCACGCACGGGCGCAGCAACATGCCTTTGTCCAACACAGAACTCCGCCGCCTGCAGCGCGCCGCGCTGCAGGCCCATGAAGCCATGCTGGCCGATGCCGTGCGCGAGGTGGCCCAGCTTGGCCCCCGCGACTGGCCTGCCAATGCCTTGCTGGCCCACACCCGCCGTGGCCTGGACCGCGCTGTGCTGCATGGCCTGGACACCCAGCCCGACCTGCTGAGCTTTCTGGCCTTTCGCCACCTGTTTGGCGAGCGCTTTGACGAGTTTCCGGCGGTGCGGCGCTACCTGGCGCGCACCGACCTGCCCAGCGGCCACCGCATGCAACACATGATGCTCACGCTGCCCCTGGGCATCTGGGACGTGGTGCGCCGCCGCACACCGCCCGGGCCCTCGCCCCTGGGCATCCACCCCGAGGAGGCGCCATGAGCACCGCCGCCCTTGAGAATTTCCGAGGCCCAGGCTGCGGTCACCTGGCGTACGGCTTCAGGGCCCTGGACATGCTCAAAAAATCAGACAGCCTGTGCCAGGTGCTGCCCCCGATCGGCAACCAAGCCTGCCGCAGCAAAGACTACATGAACGAGATCGACAGCCGGGCCCTGTGCACCTTGTTTTGCTGTTGCAACAAGACCGGTGGACGGCAGGCCTGCGTCAAGAATGTGCTGTGGGCCGCCGACGGGGCCAATGGCTACAGCGGGCACTACAAGGCCGAGGTGCCCTACATCGATCGCCAGCCCCAGATGTCACGCAACAACCCCAAGCGTGCCACCCGCGGCCGGCCCGCGGGCTCTCGCATCCCCGATGTGGTGGTGGTCAAGGATGGCGCCAAGCCCCCCACGCTGGACAATGTTCAGAAGGCCTATGAGATGAAGTTTCCGGGCGACAGCTACGGCAATGAGATCGGGTCGGACCACATGACCCAGCAGGAGGCCTACAAGGATCTGTTTGAGGACAAGATCGATGAAAAGCCAATGACAACCCAAAGTTGCAAGTGTGACGACGAAGACGAGGCAAAAGAGAACGCCAGCGTGCTGCAAAAGGCCCGCGCCTGGGAGGCCCAGCGCGATCAGGCCCTGGCGATCGAGCACCCGCTCAACGAAGAGATGTGGCCTTTGATCGCCAGCGCATTGACCGGTGGCGTGACCAGTGTGATCGGGAGGGGGGCGAGCTTGTTGCTGGGACGCGCCTTGCAAGTCCTCAAGCTGGCGTTTTAAGCACCGCGCCCCCCACGTCGCCCCTGGTCTGCCTCATTGATCTCCGGCCACCCCATCGACGCCTCACCCCTTACCAACACCAGGAACCCCCATGCCCCCCTTAGACCCGAACCTGAGCGAAAAAGACGTGCTCCAAGCCTTGCAAGGCACGCTGGAGGTGGTGGACACGCTGCGCGTGATCGACAACCTCAACAATCTGGTGGCGCGCGGCGGCTTCATGCTGAACATGGCGTTTCTGGACGGTGACCAGTTGGCGGTGCGCGAGCGCTTTTGGGCGCTGTTTGACCACTACTGCCGCGTGGTGCCGCTGCAGGAGATGGTGTGGTGGCGCATTGGCCGGCCACTGCCCTTTTTGAGTGAACGCGCCCAAAAGCAGATCGCAGACGAGCGTACCTACCGCTTCAATCCCAAGGTTGTGCATTCCTTTCGAATGGGCTCGGGCCTGCAAAGCCTCAAGATGCGGGGCCCGGCGATCTGGGACGATCACGCCCAGGCGCATTACTGCAAGGTGTTTATCCGAGACTCCAAATCGATGTGGTTTCGCGATACGCACATCACACCGGGCTCAGGCCCCTCGCCCAGCGTGGTGCGCTTTGGCTTCCCGGTGTCGTGGGTGAGGGGTGGGGGCGACACGGCGGGCTTTGTCAAGCAGGCGGTGCAGATTCTGCAGCCGCTGTGGGCCACGGCGGGCTGGGGGGTGATCCCGGCGCCCACCGAAGAAATCTCGTGGAGCAATGAGGCTCAGCAGCGCCTGTACCCTTGGTTGGAGCGTTTTGCGGGCATCGATGCGATCAGCTCATTCACACTGAACAAAACGGCTTTTCACAAGGGCATGCCCAGCATCAACTGGATCAATTTTGTGAGTGATGCGCTGTTGCAGCCGCTGGGCGGGCGCGAGGCGGTGCGGGCGCAGGTGCAGGCCAGCCAGTGGCTGACGGCCAAAGACGTGGGCAACTGCCTGATGGTGCAGGCGGGGCCATTTCCGAGCGTGTGCGACACGCTCAGCGGGCTGCCGCTGCCGGCGGGCTTTGGCGAGGCGGCGCGGCTGCTCAAGCCCATCCGGGTGCAAGGCGTTCTCAACAGTTTTGTGAGCAGCAAAGGCGGGCACGGCCCCGACGATGAGGACTGGCAGCGCGACTGCGATCAGTGGTTTGGGCGCTTTGACCGCTATGGGCTATGAGCACGGCCCGTTGACACCAGGAACCCCCATGCCCCCCTTAGACCCGAACCTGAGCGAAAAAGACGTGCTCCAAGCCTTGCAAGGCACGCTGGAGGTGGTGGACACGCTGCGCGTGATCGACAACCTCAACAATCTGGTGGCGCGCGGCGGCTTCATGCTGAACATGGCGTTTCTGGACGGTGACCAGTTGGCGGTGCGCGAGCGCTTTTGGGCGCTGTTTGACCACTACTGCCGCGTGGTGCCGCTGCAGGAGATGGTGTGGTGGTGGGGGGGCGCCCTCTGCCTTATCTGGGTGAACGGGCCCAGGCCAAGCTGCGCGAACTCAAACACAACGCGCTCAACCCGAAGTACGCCATCAGCTTCCGCATGGGTTCGGGCCTGCAAAGCCTCAAGATGCGGGGCCCGGCGATCTGGGACGACCACGCCCAGGCGCATTACTGCAAGGTGTTTATCCGAGACTCCAAATCGATGTGGTTTCGCGATACGCATGTCACACCGGGCTCAGGCCCCTCGCCCAGTGTGGTGCGCTTTGGCTTCCCGGTGTCGTGGGTGCGGGGTGGGGGTGACACGGCGGGCTTTGTCAAGCAGGCGGTGCAGATTCTGCAGCCGCTGTGGGCCACGGCGGGTTGGGGCGTGATCCCGGCGCCCACCGAAGAAATCTCGTGGAGCAATGAGGCGCAGCAGCGCCTGTACCCCTGGCTGGAGCGCTTTGCGGGCATCGATGCCATCAGTTCGGACACACTGAACAAAACCGCTTTTAACAAGGGCATGCCCAGCATCAACTGGATCAATTTTGTGAGCGATGCGCTGTTGCAACCGCTGGGCGGGCGCGAGGCGGTGCGGGCGCAGGTGCAGGCCAGCCAGTGGCTGACGGGCAAAGACGTGGGCAACTGCCTGATGGTGCAGGCGGGGCCGTTTCCGAGCGTGTGCGACACGCACAGCGGGCTGCCGCTGCCGGCGGGCTTTGGCGAGGCGGCGCGGCTGTTCAAGCCCATCCGGGTGCAAGGCGTGCTCAATGACTTTGTGAGCAGCAAGGTCGGGCACGGCCCCGACGATGAGGCCTGGCAGCGCGACTGCGATCAGTGGTTTGGGCGCTTTGACCGCTATGGCTTGTAGACCTGACGAATGAGGAGTGAATGCAGCATGACGATGTCCGACAAGACCGAACAGCGCCGCCAGCAACGTGCGGCGCTGCAAGCGCAGGAAGTGGCCCTGGCGCAGGCAGTGCGCGAGGCAGCCCATCTCAATGCAGACGATTGGCCGGACGAGGTTTTGCTGGCCCACACCCGCCGTGGGCTGGACCGTGCGGTGTTGCACGGGCTGGACAGCCAACCCGACATTCTGGGTTTTTTGAGCTTTCGCCATTTGTTTGGCGAGCGCTTTGATGAGGTGCCTGCAGTGCGGCAGTACCTTGCGCGCACCGATCTGCCCAGCGATCAACGCATGCAGCGCATGATGCTAGAGTTGCCCTTTGATGTCTGGCAGCAGGTGGGCCAAAGCACGCCGCCCGGCCCTTCGCCAGAGGGGTGGGCCGAGCTGGCGCAGGAGGCGGGGCCGGTCGTTCAAGGCCAAGGGCTTGAGCCGCAAGCGGGCGATTCGCAGCGCATTGAGCCAGCGGAATCAGACGGGCCCTTTGTGTGCACACTGAGCTCGTACCAAGAGTACCTGCGTGAGTTGCAAAAGAAGAAGTTGGCCTGGGCCGCCTTGCGTGATGAGGTGCTGGCCCTCCAGCCCATCCTCCAGGATGAACGCTGGCAAAAGGCAGCCAGCGTGCTGGGCGGTGGCCAAGGAGAGGTGCCGACCAGGGCTGCAGCCCGGTGTGCCAAGGGCTTGCAGGGTTTGGGAATCCATTTCTGATCTGATGGATTTGGGCCAGCGATTGCTACCCCGCGTCCTGGCGGTGTGAGTGGCTCGGCAAGCCCGTTGGAAGAGAATGAAAACCGAACCACCGTAGCCCGTGGCGATTCAGGAGAAGGAGCTGCCGCCGATGCGTTTTACACGCTTGAAAACCACCATTATTGCGCTGCTCTTTGGGCTGCCGATGGCCTTCATCGAGCCCTACCCATCAGAACATGATGTGGCGCTGCTTGCACTGGGTGCATTGTTTTTCGGGTTTGTGTTCACCGTTATCCGAGAGCCTGATCTGAAGCGGGTGTGGATTGGCTATGGCCTCGCCACATTCATGTGCTTCGCCGTCTCATGCGTGTGGTGGTGGGGCGCAATGCGTGCTGGCTGGTGGTACCCACCTCAACTGCCCATCATTCAGCAATTTATCTGGGTGGATGGTGAATCCGCGTATGACGCGATGGTGAGCAATCTATTTCTGATGCTGTGGCTTGTTGTCACGGCCGCCTTTGTGGCTTGGCAAGTGAGGGCGCGCGGACGGGGTTGATTTTGCTGGGTCGGCTCCAAGCGGGGAGCACAGTCAATCCTGGGACGATGCGATACCAAAGCGGCGTGGTCATCTGCGTGGGCGGCGCCAACAAGAGTTCGGGCAAATCAGGCGGCTCGATCATCAAAGACCTGGCCCGCTTTGACGGCCAACGCTGGGAGCGCATTCACGACCCGGACAACGAGCGCATCGACGAGTGATGGTCCCGTTGGACCTGAGCAACCCCTATGCTCCCTTGGCCCCCAAGTTGAGCGAACAAGATGTGAGCCAAGCCCTGCAAGGTACGCTGCAGGTGGTGGACACGCTGCGCGTGATCGACAAGCGCAACACTGCGCATCCTTGCCCCATATCAGTCCTTGGGTCACCGTTTACAGCGGCTACCCCCAACGGGTTGCCGCACAGCAAGTTCAGGGGCGATTCAAGCTGGGCAGGCCCAAAAGATGCCGTCACGCGTCATCGAAATGGTCACGCAGGGCCAGTGCACGCGGGCAGAGATCCAGAAGCAACTCGACGGGATGTTCAAAGTGCATGAGTAGGCCGTGGTGCGGGCGGTGAAGCATGCGGGCAAGGTGAAGGATGACGTTCGGAATGTATTGATGGGCAGAAAGGACTGATGACGATGCGTGAGGATCTGTTTAGAACGACGGTGGCTGCGGCGCTCATTGAGCCAGAGTTACCTTTGCTGGGCGAGTCTTTGGACTCCGTTGAAGGGCAAGGCGTCATTTCGACATTTGCTCCCGGCTTGCGACCAGATTCACCATGGCGCAGTCAGCTCGTCGAGGACTGGGTCATGGCGTCTGTCGCCTACTGGCCTGCTACGTTTTGGCGGTGCATTTTGTCTGCGGAAGGCCAAGTCAACCTCTACGGCCCCGGAGGCAGCCCGGATCACATCTTCCAAATCCCCCAGGCCGGCGTGTTCGGCCCCGGCTCGGCAGGCTATGGCTACGTCAACCGCATCCGGGCGGTCGACGACGGGCTGTATGTGTGTGGTGATCACCGGCAGTTCTACCGCTTCAACTGGGATGGCCAGAACCTGTCCACGGGGCGCTGGGTGGACATGGCCGCCAGCATGCGGCAGGCCCCGGTCTCTGACGACCCGCCCGACGATGACGAGGCCTTTGACGCCTGGCTGGACGCCCAGGACGGCAGCGTGGAGTTTCGCGATCTGGGTGGCAGCGCGGAGCACGACCTGTACGCGGTGGGCGATGAAACCTGGCACTTCGATGGCCACCAGTGGCAACGCCTGACCCTGCCCAGTGACGAAGCGCTGAACGCCATCGAGGTACAAGATGCGCGGCACGTCGCCTTGGTGGGGCACAACGGCACCGTGCTGTTGGGCAATGCCCGCGAGGGCTTCAGAGATGTGTCTGGCGTGGACGACAACCAGAACTTCACCGGGGTGGTCTTCTTCGAACAACAAGTCTGGCTGGCCAGCACTCTGAGCTTGCTCGTCTACGACCTGCACAAGCCCGACGCCAAGATCGAGCGCTACCACACCGACCTGGCGGTGGACCGGGTGGACACCCATCAACTACAAGCGATGGGCGGAGTGCTGTGGAGCTTTGGCTACAAAGACCTGGCCTACCTGGACACGCGCACCCCCGAGGCGCATTGGGTGCGAGTGCACCATCCGGACAACCCGAGGGTGGACCAGCCTCTCTAGCCAGAAAGCCCGAATGTTTCCCAGGGCGCGGCTGGCCCCCAAGCAACCAGATGATGGATTTGACAGGGTGGACCCACAAGGGTCACAGGGGCCCTCGACGCTCGTGCCAAGAAAGGTCAACAACCGTGAAACTGTGCTTTGTTCTGTTGGGTTTATCGCTTCTATGCGGAACGCAAAACTCGCGTGGTCAGGACCATGCGCTGGCCGTGGATCAGTGCATCGCCGAAAGATCTGGCGCCGACAGCGTCATTTGCATCGAAAAAATCAAGCAAAACAGCCAAGCCGAGCTGCGACGCCTGGAGCGAGCCACTGTGTTGAAACTGAAAAAACAAAGCACGGCTGGGGATATCACCGTCACGCATTACCAGATGGCGGTGTCTGCGTTGAACAAGGCATCCACAGAGTTTGCGAGGTTCAGTGCCCATCAATGCGAGTTCTCGGTGGGGGCGAGTGGCGCCGTGGCCTCCGGTAGTGGACAGGTTCGTGGAGCCTGCCATGTTCAATTGAACGACTGGCGCATCCAATATCTGAAGATGGAGTTGTCAAAACGCTGATCCATGACGTGTTCGACAGGGATCAAAGAATGTGCAGTGTCGGCTGCTTGCACTTTCCCATTTCAATTGCCCTCGGGCCAATGCCAGATCGACACCCTGCACAAAGGCCACCCTGCTGCCCGTACTGACTGAGCGGTGGGCGTGGGGCTCTGCCTCTCACCCCGGAGGCCCAGATGGTGGCCCCAGCCTGAACAACGCTTGCAAGGAGGGCCACAGTGCTGACCAGTTGTTGCCGGCGGCATCCGGGGCTGGTTCGCCAAGGGTGCGCAAGTCCAGCCCGGCTTGTTGGGCCAGGGCAATCAGTTCGCCCTCCAGGCTGGGGGCGAAGCCCAGGCCGATGAGGCCGGGGCGCTGCTGCCGGTCCAGCCGGGTGAGGCAGCGCAGGGCGTCCTGCATCAACAGCCGGTCGTGCCCGGCATCGCCCTCGAACAGCAACAGCAGGTGGCCGTAGTCGGCCAGCAAGGCCTGCACGATGCCCAGTTCCAGGCCGGATTGGGGCAGGGCCACCACGCGCCGGGGCTGGCCCTGTTGCCCGAAATCGACATAGCGGATCGACAGGCTGGGGGCCTCCCCGCCTGTGAAGCGGCCGTGTCCCACCTTGCGCCGGTGCTTTCTGGCCAGCCAATGCACCAGGCTGGTGGCGTGCTCGTTGTGCCGGGCGCAGACCATCAGGCGCTGGAGGGGCTGTGGCGGCAGGAAGGGGTTGCCACCCGTGCCGGCCAGGGGGGTGGACAGCAGGCGCAGCAGCTGGGCCGGTGCCAGCGCCAGCCGCTGGCGTCGGGCGTGGCGGAACTGGTCGATGCGGCGGCCCAGGCTGTCGGGGGTCTCGGGGCTTTCCATGACGGCGCTGGACCAGGGCACCAGCAGCCGGCGCTCGGCGGGCTCGCGGTGCAGCAGGCGCATGTGGCGGTGGCGGGCATCGCGGGCGATGCGGGTCAGCACCTGGTCGATGGCCGTGCCCGGGCCTTCCAGCCAGTGCACAAACCAGCCGCTTTGGTACAGCAGGGTGGAGGCCACCCCCATGGCAGCGTTGCGCGCAGCAGCCGAGGCCCCAATGTGCCTGACCTGGGCCAGAGGGGTGCCCTCGAAGCAGGCGCGGCTGGCGTAGACCACCGAGTCAACTGTCTCGGAGCGGGGCAGCAGAAAGTCGTCTGGCGTGAGCATGGCCCCCAAGCATCTCAGGTTTGCCTCACCCGTCTGCGGGCCAGCCCTGCCATCTCTTCCAGCTTTTGCAAAGCGCCAGTCCTGCGGTTGGTTTGGGGTGATGTCTGGGGCGCTATGCTTGGCTCTCATGAACCCGCCGGCCTCATCGCCCCCTCCGCTGCGGCGCATCGCGCACCTCGACATGGACGCCTTCTACGCGTCGGTCGAACTGCTGCGCTACCCGCAACTCAAGGGGCTGCCGGTGGTGATCGGCGGTGGTCGACGCAAGGAGGATGCGGTGCTGGCGGCAGGTGCGGCGCTGCCGCTGGAGGCCTTCGCGCGCCTGTCGGGCTACACCGGCCGGGGCGTGATCACCACCGCCACCTACGCGGCGCGTCAGTTCGGTGTGGGTTCGGCCATGGGCCTGATGAAGGCGGCCCGGCTGTGCCCGCAGGCCATCCTGCTGCCGGTGGATTTTGACGAGTACCGCAAGTATTCGCGCCTGTTCAAGCAGGAGATCACCGAGATTGCCCCGCTGATGGAAGACCGTGGGGTGGACGAGGTGTACATCGACTTCACCGAGGTGCCCGGTGGCCAGCGCGAGGGCGGCCGCGTGCTGGCCCGCCTGATCCAGAAACGGATTTTTGACGTGACCGGCCTGACCTGCTCGGTGGGCGTGGCGCCCAACAAGCTGCTGGCCAAGATGGCCAGCGAGTTCAACAAGCCCAATGGCATCTCGGTGGTGCACGAGGCTGATCTGCAGACGAAGATCTGGCCCTTGGCCTGCCGCAAGGTGAACGGCATCGGCCCCAAGGCCGAAGCCCGCCTGGCCACGCACGACATCCACACCATCGGCGATCTGGCGGCACGCGACCGGGCCTGGCTGGTGGCCCATTTTGGCCGCAGCTATGGCGCCTGGCTGCACGATGCCGCCTGGGGCCGCGATGAGCGCCCGGTGGTGACCGAAAGCGAGCCGGTGTCGGTGAGCCGCGAGACCACCTTCGAGCGTGACCTGCACGCGGTGCACGACAAGGCGGAGTTGGGGGCCGTGTTCACCCATCTGTGTGAGCGCGTCGCGGCCGACCTGCAGCGCAAGGGCTATGTGGGGCGCACCATCGGCGTGAAGCTGCGCTATGACGATTTCAAGAGTGTCACCCGCGATCAGACCCTGCCCCAAGCCACGGCGGATGCGGCCCAGATCCGGCGTGCGGCCGGCCAGTGCCTGAAGCGGGTGGACCTGACGCGGCGTTTTCGCCTGTTGGGCGTGCGCGTGGGCAGTCTGCAGCGCCTGGGGCCGGATGGCCAGCCTCTGCCGCCCGAGGTGGTGGCGCCCGACGCTGGTGGGCAACGCAGCCTGGACCTGCTGACCGAGCCCTTGTTCTGAGCCTGGGCCGCTGGTCGCTGTCGCCCGTTTGCCAGCGGCTTGATCGGCGCTCACGTTAAATTGAAACGTTCGGCCGCGAGCGGTTTTGCGGCTTGGCCACCTCGACAAGACGGAGACCCCATGAAGTGCTTTGCCCTGACCCAGACCGACCACATCGCCCACCTGGTGCTGAACCAGCCCGAGGCCTTGAACACCATGCACCCCACCTTCTGGCGCGAGCTCGATGAGGTGCTGGAGCAGTTGAACCGCGAGGGCCAGGCGCGAGCGCTGGTGATCTCGAGCACGGGCAAGCATTTCAGTGCCGGCATGTCGCTGGACACCTTTGCCGGCGCCATCAGCATGGACGACCAGAGCCCCGAGGGCCGGGCCGCGGTGTTCGACCTGCTGACCGATATGCAGGCCACCTTCACCCGCCTGGAGACCTTGCGCATGCCGGTGATCGTGGCCATCCAGGGCGGCTGCATCGGCGGTGCGGTGGACATGGTGACGGCCTGCTGCATCCGCTATGCCAGCGCCGACGCCTTCTTCTGTGTGCAGGAGATCAACATCGGCATGGTGGCCGATGTGGGCACCCTGCAGCGCCTGCCCAAGCTGCTGCCGCAGGCCCTGGTCAAAGAGCTGGCCTACACCGGTCGCCGCCTGAGCGCCGAACGGGCCCAGGCGCATGGCCTGGTCAACGAGGTGTTCGAGAGCGCCGAAGCCACGCTGGCGGCGGCCCTGCAATGCGCCCGCGAGATCGCGGCCAAACCCCCTGTGGCGATCTGGGGCACCAAGCAGGCCATCCACTACGCCCGCGACCATTCGGTGGAGGATTCGCTGCGCCAGATGGGCTGGCTGCAGGGCGCCATCTGGAGCAACGCCCATGTGCGCGAGGCGGTGCTGGCCATGAAGCAAAAGCGCGCGGGGGCCTTCCCTTCGCTGTCGGCCCTCACCCCCTTCAAGACACTGGGTTGACGAATCCAGTGTTCGCTTGGCGGACGATGCTCGCATTTTTTGTTGCTGCGAATCAACCGTTGATCTGCGGTAAGCGCTACAGTCATTTCTTATAAAAATAGGGCCGAGGCGACCCAGAGGCGCCTGGCTCAGGGAGGGTTGGCGCTCTGCCGCAGCATGTGCGGCGCGGTCCTGTCACGGCTGACGAGCGCCAATCCTGTCGGTGCTACTTTTTGAGTTGTTACTGGATGGGGGTCTACATGCGCGTCAATCTGCCGGTGTCTCAGCACGAGTACGTGTTCGACGACGACCAATTGTTGGTGTCCACCACCGACACACGGGGCGTCATCACCCACTGCAACCCCGCCTTTGTGCAGGTCAGTGGGTTCACCTACGACGAGTTGATCGGTCAGCCCCACAACCTGATCCGCCACCCGGACATGCCGGCTGCGGCCTTCAAGGACATGTGGGCCACGATTGGGCGCGGTCGGCCCTGGACGGGGCTGGTGAAAAACCGGCGCCAGAACGGTGACCACTACTGGGTGTATGCCAACGTGACCCCCGTGATGTCCAACGGCAAACCCACCGGGTACATGTCGGTGCGCATCAAGCCCACCCGTGAGCAGGTGCAGGATGCTGAGCGTCTGTACGAGCGCTTGCGTCGCGATGAAGAGCAAGGGCGTGCCTCGGTGATGCTGCGTGGTGGCAAGGTGATCAGCCGCGACTGGAGTGCCCGTCTGCTGCGCCTGACCCGTCTGGACCTGCCCAGCACCCTGGGGCTGTGGTTGTTTCTGATCGGCTGTGGGGTGGTGCTGCCTGATCTGATGGGGGCCTCGGCCAGCCTGGCCATGGGCATTCGCCTGGCCGTGCTGCTGCTGGGGGGCATCGGGGTGGTGGCCTGGTTCCATGCCAGGGTCAGCCGCAGCCTGAACGAGGCCGTGCGTTTTGCGGGTGACCTGTCGGGCTGCAACCTGTCCACCTCGGTGGCAGTCAACTACCCGGAACCTTTGGGGGGCCTGATGCAGCGGCTGCAGCAGATCCAGGTCAACCTCAAGGCGGTGGTGGGCGATGTGCGTTTCGAGGTGGCGGGCTTCACCCAGGCGGCGGGCGAGATCGCCCAGGGTGCTGACGACCTGTCGGGCCGCACCGAGACCCAGGCCAGCAGCCTGCAGGAAACTGCGGCCTCCATGGAGGAGATCTCCAGCACCGTGCGCCAGACGGCCGACACCTCAGGCAAGGTGTCGCATGAAAGCGAGCAAAGCCTGGCGCTGGCCGAGCGGGGAGGGGCCGCCATGCGTGATGCCGCCCAGGCCATCGGCGCCATCGAGCAATCATCCGCCAAGATGAGCGAGATCATCGGCGTGATCGAGGGCATTGCGTTTCAGACCAACATCCTGGCCCTCAACGCGGCGGTCGAGGCCGCCCGGGCGGGCGAGCAGGGGCGGGGCTTTGCCGTGGTGGCCTCCGAGGTGCGGGCCCTGGCCCAGCGCAGTGCCACGGCCGCCAAGGAGATCCGCGAGCTGATCGGCAACTCGGCCCAGCAGGTGAGCGATGGGGCCCGTCAGGTGCAGGGCGTGGGGCACACCATCGAAGAGGTGGTGGCCTCGGTGTCGCGGGTCAGCACGTTGGTGGGGCAGATCAGTGCGGCGGCGCGTGAACAGTCCACGGGGCTGAGCCAGATCAACGAAGCGGTGACGCAACTGGACGTGACCACGCAGCAGAATGCCGCGCTGGTCGAAGAATCTGCCGCCGCCGCCCAGACCCTGAGCCAGAGCGCGCGCTCCTTGCAGCGCTCGGTCAGCGTGTTCCGGCTCAGTTGAGTCGGGCCCTGCCCACCGCAGGCTTCACTGGCGGGCGGTGCGGGTGTTGGCCGGCAGAGCCTGGGGATGGCTGGTGCGGAAAGGGTTGATGTCCAGCCCGCCGCGCCGCGTGTAGCGTGCATACACCGACAGCTTGATCGGCTGGCAGCGGCGCCAGAGGTCCATGAAGATGCGCTCCACGCATTGCTCGTGAAACTCATTGTGGTTGCGGAAGCTCACCAGGTAGGCCAGCAGGCCGGCCTGGTCGATCTGGGCGCCGCTGTAGCGGATCTGCACGCTGCCCCAGTCGGGCTGGCCGGTGACCAGGCAATTGCTTTTCAGCAGGTGGCTGGTCAGGGTCTCGGTCACCGGGGCCTCGCCCGCCTGGGTGCTCAGCAGCTCAGGGGCCGGGGTGTAGTGCTGGCATTCGATGTCCAGCCGGTCCAGGTTCAGGCCGTCGAGCTCGTGCACCGGTTCGCGGTCGAAGACCTCGGGGGCCAGCAATTTGACACCCACGCTGCCAGGGTGCGGGGCGCCACGCCAGGCGGCCTCGCTCAGGTCGGCGCGCAACCGGGCCTGCACCTCGCTGGCATCGGCAAAGCGCGTGTTGTTGAAGCTGTTGAGGTACAGCTTGAACGACTTGCTCTCGATGATGTTGGGGCTTTCGCAGGGCACGGTGACATGGGCGATGGCCACCTGCGGCTTGCCGCGCTGGTTGAGCCAGGACAGCTCGAAGGCGGTCCACAGGTCGGCTCCGAAGAACGGCGGGCTGCCTGAGATGCCGATCTCCTCGCGCTTGCCCAGGCGTGGGATCGGGAACAGCAGGCTGGGCTGGTACTGGTCGACGTAGGCCGAGGCCTTGCCGAGCTGGGATTGCTCTGGGGTGTTGGTCATGGGGGTCATTTGAATTCGCGTTCGCGCAGCCACTTGGTGGCGATCCATTTCTCGCCGGCGATCACCGGCGCGCCGCCGTGCAGGGTGCGGGTGCTGGGGTGGGGGCGCTCGTAGCTGAAGAACACCGCGTTGCCGCGCTGCGGCGCGACTTCGAGGTGCACGTCAGGGAAGGTGGTGCCGCCGCCTTTTTCGGGCTCGTTGAGGTACATGACCAGGGTGCCCACACGCTGACCACCGCGTTGGAGGATGGTGGGGGTGCCCGGCTCGCCGGGGTCGAAGTAATCGTAGTGGGGCTTGTATTCGGCGCCGGGTCGGTAGTGCAGAACCTGCAGCCCCTCGCCGTTTTCGACGGGCCAGTTCAGCAGCCGTGCGATGCGTTGTTCGATGCGCTGGATCAGCGGGCTTTCGCCGCGCGAGAAGAACATGCCGTCGCTGGTGCGGTCCACACTGACCTCTTCGCCCCCGGTCTGGGTGGCCACGGTGCGCGAGCGTGCCAGGCGCGGGCTGGCCGCAGCGATCAGGGCATCGCACTCTTCATCTGACAGGAACTGCCCGAACACCACGACGCGCGGCTGCACCATGGCCAGCAGCACGGGCACCTGCCGGTCGCCGGCATCCACGCGCAGGGGGGATTCGGCCAGCGCGGGTTCGGGCACCGGGCTGCGGGCGGGCAGACCCTGGCGCAGGGCCCGGGCTTCGAGGTGGTCGCCGAGGGTGATCTCCATGGCCTCGATGGCCACCTCTTCAGTCCAGCCCGAGGCCAGCATGGCCTTGAGCACGCTGGGGGCGTCGTGGCCGGCTTCGGCCTGTTCGACGATCCATTGGCGCAGGGCGGGGGTGATGGCTTGCGTGGTGGTGGTGCTGGAGGTCTGGGTCATCGGGAGTCGGTGAGGGCTGGATGAGGCGCCAATGCTAACGCCAAGCCAGCCTCCCCGGCGCAAGCGCTAGTTGGCTTCGACCCGGCGCCCGTGCAAGGGCTGGATGGGCCGGGCGTTGAAGGGGTACAGGCGCTGAAACGCCCGGATCTGCTGGGCCGAGGCGGTGATGGGCTGCTGCAGCACCTGCCAGCGCACGCCTTCGCTGCAGGGCGGCGTGGTCAGCGAGCCTCGATAGCGGTAGTAACGCCGGGACGCGGGCAACCAGTCGCTGACCTGCAGGGGGCTGGTCAAGGTCTGTGTCTCTCCGGCCTTGGCGGGCAGATGGTCGAACACGGCCTGCAGGTCGGTGTTGGCCGTCCCTTGATCGATGAAGACGGCCAGCACCGCCAGTTCCCCACTGGCGTTGCGGTGCACCAGGTGCGCCTCGAGGGGGTGAGATCGGCCATTGACCCGCTCTTCGCTGGGGGTGTGGAAGTGGAACTGCTGCAGCTCGAAGCGCTCGCCGTCCAGCAGCAGGGCGCCGGCCTGGCTCAGGTTGACCTGCAGGGTGTGGCCATTGTTGAGCACGCTGGCGGGGCTGGCGCGGTAGTCCCATTCCAACGGAGGCAGGTCGGCCCGGATGGCGTGGCGGATGTCGATGGGGGATTGCTGGTGGCCGGTCTTGCAGCCTTTGAAGTCGGGGTCGACCTCCGCCCAATGCGCCGCATCGTGGGGGCCGCGATAAGCCCAGTGGGCGTGGCCGGGCTCGTCGGCTTGCGCCAGGTGGGCGCAACCCAGGGCCAGTGCGAGGGCGGCAGCGGTGCGGATCGTGGTCCGGCGCGGTGAGGACTGGGAGGAGGGTGGGGACATGGGCGTGCCTTTCAAAAATGAAAGGCACTCTAGGTTGCCCCGACGGTCGTGCGGCCCGACTTCAGGTGCCGGCCGGCGCAAAGGCGGTTCAGGCTGTCCGGGCGGACTGGCGCCAGACCGGTCAGCCCAGGCGGCGCCGGAAGACGAGGCGATCGGTTTCAGACGCGGCGGGCTGGAAGGCATAGCCGTCGAGGTCAAAGCCCTCGAGCTGGCTGGGCAGGTTGACCCGGTGGGTGATGGCGTAACGTGCCATCAGACCTCGGGCCCGCTTGGCATGGAAGCTGATGATTTTGTAGCGATCGTCTTTCCAGTCTTCGAACACACATTCGATGACCCGGGCCTTGAGTACTTTCTGCTGCACGGCCTTGAAGTACTCCTGCGAGGCCAGGTTGACGACCACCGGTGAGGCGTCGGCCTGCAGGCGCTGGTTGAGATGATCGGCAATCTGCGGGCCCCAGAACTGGTAGAGGTCTTTGCCGCCCGGGTTGGCCAGGCGGGTGCCCATTTCGAGGCGGTAGGGCTGCAACTGGTCCAGGGGGCGCAGCACACCGTACAGGCCGCTCAGGATGGCCAGGTGTTGCTGAGCCCATTGCAGGTCTTCTGCCGAGAGGCTGCGCGCCTGCAGGCCGTCGTACACATCGCCATTGAAGGCCAGCACGGCCTGGCGGGAGTTGTCAGCGGTGAACCGGTTCGACCAGGCCTCGTAGCGGGCCACATTGAGGCTGGCCAGCTTGTCGCTCAAGCTCATCAGGCTGGCGATGTCGGCCGGGGTCTTCTGGCGCAGCACCTCGATCAGTTGTCGGGACTGCGGCAGGAATTGGGGCAGGGTGTGCGGCAGCTCGGCAGGCACGGGCGTGTCGTAGTCGAGGGACTTGGCAGGAGAGATCAGGAACAGCATGGCGTGGGTGTCGAAGCGGGTAGGGCGGAGGGGCATCGGGCAGCTGAATGCGCCACCCGGTGGGCCTGTCAGCGCCTGATTGTGCCCACAAGCCGGAGACCCGGCGGGGCACCCTGGATTGGGCCGAGCCCTATGAAAAAAGCCCGGCACCCCCAAGAGGGGCCGGGCTGGATCAGGGCAGCGGCCGGTTCAGACCGGCCGGGGCTCAGGCCTGCTGTTCGAAGGGCAGCTTGAGCTCGCTCAGATCGCGGCGGGTTTCCACCAGGATCAGTGGGCCTTCGTCAAGCACCACCAGCGGGGGGCGTTCGCGGGGCACATGCACCGGCTTGGGCTCGGCAGCGATGGCGGCCTGCACGGCAGCCACCTTGTCGGCGTCCGAGTTGACCCATTCCAGGCCGGCGCTTTGCGCCAGTTCCTGCAGCGTGGGGATCGGCAGCTCAAAGGCTTGCACCTTGGGCAGGCCGGCTTCCACCGGAGCCGCGACAGGTGCCTGGGCGACCACCGGGGCAGCGATCTCGGCGACCACCTGGGCAGGCGCCTCGGCTTGGGCCGGTGCCGGTGCTGCGGCCTCGACCGGGGCCACCCAGGCTTCGGCTGGGGCGGCTGCGGGCTCGACCGGGGTCACGTTGCTGAAGTAGCTGGCGCGGGGCTCGAACTCAGCCTGTTCCTGGCCTTCACGGCCTTCCGGATTGGCCTGGCCGTCGCGTGGTGCGCGTTCGCCTTGGCGCTCACGGCGGTCACGGCCGTAACGGTCACGCGAACGGCGTTCACGGCGTTCCTCGCCGCCGCCTTCCACCGGGGTGGCGCGACCCTGGCCTTCGGCCTGGGCCTCAGCCGAGGCTTCGATCAGGTTGCTGCCTTCCGGAGCCTGGGGTGCATCGCCCTGGCCTTCGGTGCGTGGGGCACGGTCCTGGCGCGGGCCGCGTTCACGGCGCTCGCCACGTTCGCCACGTTCACGGCGCGGGCGTTCGGCGCGAGCCTCGGTGTTCACCGGGTTGCCCGCTTCATCCAGGGCCAGGTTGGCCACGGCTGCTTCGGGGGCCGCTTCGTTCAGGCCGTTGCTGCGCAGCTCGGCCGGGGCGCCGTTGGCACCCTGGTTCTCGGGGCGGCGCTCACGCGGGGCGCGGTCCGGGCGGCCTTCGCGGCGCGGGGCCTCGCCCTCGGGGCGCTCGCCACGCGGGGCGCGGGTTTCGCCGTCACGCGGGGCGCGCGGTTCACCGCGCTCACCGTTGCGGCCTTCGCCGCGCTCGCCACGTTCACCATTGCGACGCGGGCCGCGGCCTTCGCCACGTTCCGTGCGCTCGCCATTGCGGTTCTCGCGGCCTTCGCCCCGTTCGCCACGCTCACCACGGCGGCCACCACGGCCTTCGCCGTTGCGCGACTCGCCGCGTTCGCCGTTGCGGCCTTCACGCTTTTCGTCCTTCTTGGCCTCGGTGGCCACAGGCGCCGGAGCGGGTGCCACCACGGGCTTCACGCCGAACAAGCCCTTGAGCCAGCCGAAGAAGCCGGTGTCTGCGGGCACTGCCGGGGCGGGCGCGGCAGCCGGTGCGGCTGGAGCGGCCTTGTCGGCCGGGCGGCCACGGGCGGCCGAGGGCGCGCCTTCGGGCTTGGGCAGGGCCTGGGGCGCCGGGGCGTCGGGCAGCACGCCCTTGATCACCGGGGTCTGCTTGTTGGTGGGCTCTTGCGAACGGCGGGTGACGGTGGTCGGGTCCTCGATCACTTCGGCCATCTTGTAGCTGGCTTCCATGTGGTCCAGGCGCGGGTCGTCGTGCTTGAGGCGTTCGAGCTTGTAGTGCGGGGTTTCCAGGGCCTTGTTGGGCACCAGCATCACGCTCAGGCGCTGCTTGACCTCGATCTTGGCGATCTCGGTGCGCTTTTCGTTGAGCAGGAACGAGGCCACCTCGACCGGCACTTGCACGTGCACGGCGGCGGTGTTGTCCTTCATGGACTCTTCCTGGATGATGCGCAAGATCTGCAGCGCCGAGCTTTCGGTGTCGCGGATGTGGCCCGAGCCACCGCAGCGCGGGCAGGGGATGGATGAGCCTTCCGACAGCGCCGGCTTGAGGCGTTGGCGGCTCATTTCCATCAGGCCGAACTTGCTGATGGTGCCGAACTGCACGCGGGCGCGGTCCTGGCGCAGCGCGTCGCGCAGGCGGTTTTCCACTTCGCGGCGGTTCTTCGACTCTTCCATGTCGATGAAGTCGATCACGATCAGTCCCCCCAGATCGCGCAGACGCATCTGGCGCGCCACTTCGTCAGCGGCTTCCAGGTTGGTGCGGGTGGCGGTTTCCTCGATGTCGCCGCCCTTGATGGCGCGCGCCGAGTTGACGTCCACCGACACCAGGGCTTCGGTGTGGTCGATCACGATGGCGCCGCCCGAGGGCAGGGTCACGGTGCGGGCGTAGGCCGATTCGATCTGGTGTTCGATCTGGAAGCGGCTGAACAGCGGGGCATCGTCGCGGTAGCGCTTCACGCGGGCGGCATGCTCGGGCATGACGTGCGCCATGAACTGGTGCGCCTGCTCGTAGATGTCGTCGGTGTCGATCAGGATGTCGCCGATGTCGTGGTTGAAGTAGTCACGGATGGCGCGGATCACCAGGCTCGATTCCTGGTAGATCAGGTAGGCGCCCTTGCCGCCCTTGGCCGCGCCGTCGATGGCGGTCCAGAGCTTGAGCAGGTAGTTCAGGTCCCACTGCAGTTCAGGGGCGCTGCGGCCGATGCCGGCCGTGCGGGCGATGATGGACATGCCGTTGGGGTATTCCAACTGGTCCATGGCTTCTTTGAGCTCGGCCCGGTCTTCGCCTTCGATGCGGCGCGAGACACCGCCACCGCGGGGGTTGTTGGGCATCAGCACCACGTAGCGGCCGGCCAGGCTCACGAAGGTGGTCAGGGCCGCGCCCTTGTTGCCGCGTTCTTCCTTTTCGACCTGGACCAGCAGTTCCTGGCCTTCACGGATCACGTCGTTGATGCGCGCCTGGCTGGGCGACACGCCCGGGGCAAAGTACTGGCGCGAAATTTCCTTGAAGGGCAGAAAGCCGTGGCGGTCTTCGCCGTAGTCGACAAAACAGGCTTCGAGGCTGGGCTCGAAGCGGGTGACGACGGCCTTGTAGATGTTGCCCTTGCGCTGTTCGCGCCCTTCGATTTCGATTTCGTAGTCGAGCAGTTTCTGCCCGTCCACGATGGCCAAACGGCGTTCTTCCGCCTGGGTGGCGTTAATCAGCATCCGCTTCATGATGCGTGTCCTTCCTGGACCCTGTAGGTCCATGCAATCGTCAAATCTTCAACAGGCCCGAAATGAGCCAACGATGCCGGAACAGACGCTTTGAAACGAAGGGAATTGCCGTGGGTGCACAGACGCCTGAGCTGGTGGCTCAGGTATCGGGCGGGGGCGCGTGGATGGGGGCGAGTGAGTGTAGGGGCTGTGTGGCCGCAAAGGGTGCGGCGTCAGGTGACCGGTAGGCGGGCACCATGGGCGATTGCATGCCATTTGACGGTGGCATGAGCCACCGCAAGCAGGTCTGAATCAGCGCCATCAGCACAGGTTGTCTCGCTTTGATCCGCCCGAGACCCCGGCAATTTCAGCGGGCTCTCAGGCATGGGTATTCCGTATCGGTGTTTCAAAGTGCCGGCCCATCTGGCTTTGGGACACTGTCATCACGAACTCTGGTGCGTGATCTACAGCTCACAAGTCAGTCGGCATCGACCTTGCCAGCGCCGCGGAAGTGGGACTGGACTAAACTCCAGACGAATCAACCAGTTACAGCAAAGCGCTAGTGAAACACATTATAGAGGGCAAAGTCGGCCCTCAAATCAAGCCCGCCGCAGCTGCGGCCAGCCTCTTGCTGGTGGACGAAGAATCCGCCGGCCAGCGCCTCGACAACTTCCTGATCCGGCACCTCAAAGGGGTGCCGAAAACGCATGTCTACCGCATCATCCGCAGCGGTGAAGTGCGCATCAACAAGGGGCGGGTGGCCGCCGATACCCGGGTTCAGACCGGGGATTCGGTGCGCGTGCCGCCCGTCCGTCTATCTGAGCGCGCCGCCGAGAAGGCCGACGCCCCGGCGCCGGCGCGCGAGTTCCCGGTTCTTTTCGAGGACGATCATCTGCTGGCCATTGCCAAGCCCGCCGGTGTGGCGGTGCACGGCGGCAGCGGCGTGAGCTTTGGCGTGATCGAGCAATTGCGCCAGGCGCGACCGCAGGCGCGCTTTCTGGAGCTGGTGCACCGGCTGGACCGGGAGACCTCGGGCATCCTGCTGTTGGCCAAGAAGCGCTCGGCGCTGACGCACCTGCAAGACCAGTTCCGCGACCGCGAGACTGGCAAGACCTACCTGGCCCTGGCCATCGGGGCCTGGCCGGTCAACAAGAAGGTGATCGACTCGGCCCTGCACAAGTACCTGCTTCCGGATGGTGAGCGGCGTGTGAAGGTGGTCGACAAGGACCACCCGGATGCCATGCGTGCGGTCACCCTGGTGCGCGTGCGTTCGGGCTTGCCCGCGGTTCAGTTGGCGGGCTTGCCGGCGTTCTCGCTGCTGGAGGTGACCATCAAGACTGGCCGCACGCACCAGATCCGGGTGCACCTGGCCAGCAGCGGGCATGCGATTGCGGGCGACGACAAATATGGTGATTTCGAATTGAACAAGCGCCTGGTCAGGCACGGCCTCAAGCGCATGTTCCTGCATGCCTGGCGGTTACAGTTCAAGCACCCCGCCAGCGGCGAGGCGATCCAGTTGGAATTGCCCCTGCCGCCCGAGTTGCAATCCTTCATCGACGCCAATCCCAACGCCGACACCAGCCCATGACCGCCTCCAGCCGCCCCCGCCAGTTCGACCTGATCGCCTTCGATTGGGACGGCACCCTGTTTGATTCCACTCAGATCATCGTGCGCTGCATCCAGGCGGCGGTGGTGGATGTCGGCGGGGCGCGCCCGAGCGATGAGGCGGCTTCTTATGTGATCGGCATGGCCTTGATGCAGGCCCTGGCCCATGCGGCACCGGATGTGCCGCCTGAGAAGTACCCTGAATTGGGTAATCGTTACCGCTTTCACTATCTGAAACATCAGGACGACATCGCCCTGTTTGACGGCGTGCTGCCTCTGTTGGCCTCCTTGCGTGAGCGTCAGCACATCATCACGGTGGCCACGGGCAAGAGCCGGCGGGGATTGAACGAAGCTTTGCATTCGGTGGCTTTGCGCGGGGTGTTTGACGGCTCGCGCACCGCCGATGAGACGGCGGGCAAGCCCGACCCTCGCATGCTGCACGAGCTGATGGCCGAGTTTGATGTGGCGCCTGAGCGCACTTTGATGATTGGCGATACCACCCATGACCTGCAGATGGCGATGAACGCCGGCTGCGCCAGTGTGGGGGTGAGTTATGGTGCCCATGAGCCGGATGCATTCGACGCCTTGCGACCGCGCCATGTGGCGCATTCGGTGGCTGATCTGCACCAGTGGCTGCTCAACAACGCTTGAACTGAAGGCCGCGCCGGGGCTCGCGCGGCCGGGGAGGGGTGATGGAAGCGATGATTCCGTTGTGTAACAGCAACGATCTGGTCGACAGTGGGGACGGAGTGCCCTTCGATGTGGTCTATGCCGGGCAGACCTGCCGTGCCTTTGCCATACGCTATGAGGGTCGTGCCCACGCTTACCTGAACCGCTGCACCCACGTGGCCATGGAGATGGACTACCAGCCCAATCGTTTCTTCGATGATTCGGGGCGGTGGTTGCTCTGTGCCACCCATGGTGCGGTCTATGCGCCCGACACCGGTCAGTGCCGAGGTGGCCCCTGCCGAAGTGGCTTGATCCGCATCGAGCTCTCGGAAATGGATGGCGTGGTGCACTGGCATACTGCCTACAACCTGCACCCTGTTGAATTCTGAGATGACGGATCCCCGCACGCCCGAACCCACCGATGAGCCCGTGTCGACGCCGGCTCCCGAGCCTGTTGCGCCGACGGTGTCCGCTGCGGCGCCTTCTTCTACCGCATCCGCTTCGCCCCTCCCCTCCGGCTGGGAGCGTGAAACGCTTGAAAAGCTGGCCTTCGCCTCGCTGCGCGAGCAGCAGGCGGCGCGGCGTTGGCGCAATGTGATCCGCCTGGCTTGGTTGGTGCTGCTGTCGGTCAGTGCCTGGATGCTTTTCAGCCGTGCAGCCCCTGTCACTGATAAAAGCACACCTCACACGGCCGTGGTCGAAATCAAGGGCGAGATTGCGGCTGGAGCGGACGCCAGTGCCGAGTTTGTGGTGGCGGCCATGCGCAGCGCCTTCGAGGACGACGGCGCTCAGGCGGTGGTGTTGTTGATCAACTCGCCAGGCGGCAGCCCGGTTCAGGCCGGCATCATCAACGACGAGATCCGCCGCCTGAAGGCCAAGCATTCCAAGCCGGTGTATGTGGTGGTGGAAGAGTCGTGTGCCTCGGCGGCCTATTACATCGCGGCAGCAGCCGATCAGATCTTTGTCGACAAGGCCAGCATCGTGGGCAGCATTGGTGTTCTCATGGATGGGTTCGGCTTCACGGGCCTGATGGACAAGCTGGGCGTGGAGCGGCGCCTCATGACGGCCGGCGAAAACAAGGGCTTTCTGGACCCGTTCAGCCCGCAGACCGAGCGTCAGCGTGTGTTTGCCCAGGCCATGCTGGATCAGATCCACCAGCAGTTCATCAAGGCGGTGAAGGATGGGCGCGGCAAGCGTCTCAAGGAAACGCCTGAAATGTTCAGCGGTCTGTTCTGGACCGGTGAGCAGGCGGTTGAGATGGGTCTGGCCGATCAACTCGGCAACCTGGATTACGTGGCTCGCGAAGTGGTCAAGGCCGAAGACCTGGTGGATTACACCCGCCGCGACAACGTGGCGGAGCGCCTGGCCAAACGCTTCGGTGCGGCCTTTGGCGAGGGGGCCGTGCGTGCCCTGCGCTCCGTGCCTGCCTTGCGCTGAGCGCGCAGGCAGGATGGCCTCTGGGGAGGCTGGGCCTCAGCGCCCGATGCCGAAGACTGCCGGCAGGTCGTTGGGCGGGAAGTCTTTCGCTTTGCCGGCTGCCTTGGGGTCTAGATGGGCTTGTTGGCGCCAATCTTTCACCAGTTTGCTGCGGTTCTGCCCTTGCTCCAGCGTCAGGCCGTAGCTGATGGCCAGGCGGGTGTTGGGCTGCAGGCTTTGCAGCAGGCCCTGCCACAGGGCTTGATTGCGGTAGGGTGTTTCAATGAACAGCTGGGTCTGGCCTGTCTTGAGGGCCAGGGACTCGAGCTCGCGCAGGCGTTGGCTGCGTTCGCCATTGTCCTGAGGCAGGTAGCCCACAAACGCAAAGTTCTGTCCATTCAGGCCGCTGGCGGCCAGGGTCAGCAGCAGCGAAACCGGTCCGGTCAGGGCCACCACTTCAATGCCAAGGTCGTGGGCGGCGCGCACCACCGAGGAGCCGGGGTCGGCCACGGCGGGCATGCCGGCCTCGCTGATCAAGCCCATGTCATGGCCGGCCAGGGCGGGCGCCAGCAGGGGCCGTGCGTCAAATTGACCGGCTTGGTGGTCGCCTTTCTTGTGCACGGCGCGTGGCAGCTCTTGCAGCGCCTGCTCCTGTATCGGCGCCACCAGGGGGTGGTGCTCGCCAATGCGCTTGAGGTAGGCGCGTGTGCTCTTGGCGTTCTCGCACACCCAATGGCGCAAGCCGGCGGCCGTGATCAGGGTTTTGCTCGGGATCACGTCGGTCACCGGCGCTTGCTGGTTGCAGCCGAAGTCCAGGGGGGCAGGGACCAGGAACAGGCGGCCCAGGGGGGGTGAATTTGCCTTGCTCATGCCAGCACCTCGATGCCGGCGGCCTGGATCAGGCGACAGGTGCGGATCAGCGGCAGGCCGATCAGGGCGGTGGGGTCGTCGTTTTCGATCGAAGACAGCAGGGCGATGCCCAGTCCTTCGCTTTTGGCGCTGCCGGCGCAATCGTAGGGTTTTTCGCGCTGCAGGTAGGTCTCGATCTCGGCGTCGCTGAGTTCGCGAAATTGAACCCGCACGGCGGCCAGATCGCTTTGGGCAAACCCGGTGGCCTGGCAGACCACGGCCACCGCGGTCTGGAAGACGACGGTCTGGCCACGCATGCGACGCAACTGGGCCACGGCGCGCTCGTGGTTGCCGGGCTTGCCCAGGGGGTCGCCGTGCAGGTCGGCCACCTGGTCAGAGCCAATGACGACCGCCGAGGGGAATTGCCGGGCCACGGCATGGGCCTTGGCCAGGGCCAGGCGTTTGGCCAGTTCCGCCGGAGCTTCGCCGGTCAGCGGGGTTTCATCCACATCGGGAGAAGCCACTTCAAAGGGCAGGCCGAGGCGGTTCAGCAATTCCTTGCGGTAGCGGGAGGTGGAGCCCAGCACCAGGGTGCGCGATGGGCTGGGGTGGTTGGGGGCGCTTGGGGTCATGCCGGGGATTCTCTTACACTGCGCGCATGAAGAAAGAGTATTTCGTGGAGCGCCTCGACCTGAAAGCCTTGGCGCAGGCTGGTGACACCCTGTCGGGGCAGGCGCCCTTGCTGAGCTTTACCCGCTTGGCAGAAGAGGCTGTACCGACTGGCATCGATGAGCATGAGGTGCGCTGGTCGGCGCAAGGTGAGTCGCGGCCCGTGACGGGTGGCTCGGATCAGGTGTGGCTGCACCTGGAGGCGGAGGCCAGCCTGGTGCAGGTCTGCCAGCGCTGCCTTGGGCCGGTGGAGGTGCTGCTGGCGAGCCAGCGTTCCTTCCGCTTCGTGCGTGATGAGGCGACGGCGGAAGCCGAGGATGATGAATCCGAAGAAGATGTGTTGGTGATCAGTCGCGAGTTCAACCTGCACGAATTGATCGAAGATGAGCTGCTGATGGAGTTGCCCGTGGTGCCTCGCCATGAGGTTTGTCCCGAGGCGGTGCCCATGGCGGTTGAGGATGAGGAATTCAAGGCTGCCGAGGCTGCAAGGCCCAATCCTTTTGCGGCTTTGGCCAAGCTTAAGAAAGAGTGATTAGGCCTGGCTTTTGAGATGAGCTATAATCAAAGGCTTCGCGCGAATTCCTCGGCGTCTTTTTGATCTGGTTGCCGCGCTGATTGAGTTGATTTCTCACTGATTTCGCACAGAACTTGCCTGTGCTGGCGTGATTTTCTCGCTGGCCCCAGGCTCATGTAACAACCCTTTAGTCCAGGAGCCTGACATGGCCGTCCAGCAAAACAAAAAGTCCCCTTCCAAGCGCGGTATGCACCGCTCGCACAATGCCCTGAACGTGCCGGGTATCGCTGTGGAACCCACCACTGGTGAAATCCACCTGCGTCACCACATCAGCCCCAACGGTTTCTACCGTGGCCGTCAGGTTCTGAAGAACAAGTCCGAAGCCTGATCTGCTTCCGGAGCCATCGAAGCCCGATGCTACATTCCAAGTAGCGCGGGCTTTTCTTTTGTTGGCTATCCATTTCGAAACCGCTTGGGCGGTTGATTGAGCTCTGAATGATCACACTGGCTGTTGACTGCATGGGGGGCGACCATGGTCCCCGCGTCACGCTGGCAGCATGCCGGCATTTTCTTGAGCAGCATGCGGATGCGCGGCTTTTGCTGGTTGGCAAGCCTGAGGCCCTGACGGGGCTGGTGCATGAGCGCGCCGAGGTGTTGGCCGCCTCTGAAGTCGTCAGCATGGACGACACCGTGGAGGTGGCTCTGCGCAAGAAGAAGGATTCTTCGATGCGTGTGGCCATCCAGCAGGTCAAGGATGGTCGTGCGGATGTGGCGGTGTCTGCGGGTAACACGGGCGCCTTGATGGCCATTGCCCGCTACCTGCTCAAAACCCTGGATGGCATTGATCGGCCGGCGATTGCGGCCTTGATGCCCAACATCAAAGGCCAGGCGACCACGGTGCTGGATCTGGGTGCCAATGTGGATTGCACCGCCGAGCACCTGCTGCAGTTTGCCGTGATGGGCTCGGCCCTGGTTTCCGTGCTGAAGGATGAGGCCCACCCCTCTGTGGGCTTGCTCAACATTGGTGAAGAGGTCATCAAGGGCAATGACACGATCAAAAAAGCCGGTGAATTGTTGCGATCTGCCTCGGGTTCGGGGGATCTGAACTTTTTTGGCAACGTTGAGGGCAATGACATCTTCAAGGGCACGACTGAGATCGTGGTCTGTGATGGCTTTGTCGGCAACGTGGCGCTGAAGGCCACTGAAGGCTTGGCCTTCATGATTGTTGGTTTTTTGCGTGAAGAGTTTTCTCGCAGTATTTTTCGGAAAATTGCTGCCATCTGTGCCTATCCCGTTCTTTCTTCGTTGAAAAAGCGCATGGATTACCGTCGCTACAACGGTGCGGCCCTTTTGGGTTTGCGTGGCCTGGTGTTCAAGAGCCATGGCTCGGCCGATGAGTTCGCTTTCGAGCAGGCCTTGAACCGGGCGTATGATGCGGCCCGAAACAACCTGCTTGACCGCGTGAAGGTCCGGATTGCTCGCGCTGCGCCCTTGTTGGCGGTGGTGCCGGGTGATGTCGGGGCCGGCGCGGCGGGCTCCTCCGCACAATGAGACGTTATTCGCGCATAGCCGGTACCGGCAGTTATCTCCCCCCCCGCAGGCTGACGAATGCAGACTTGGCGGCCGAATTGGCTACCAAGGGTGTCGAAACTTCAGACGAGTGGATCGTTGAGCGCACCGGTATTCGAGCCCGACACTTTGCTGCGCCCGATGTGGGCAGCAGCGATCTCGCACTGAAGGCCAGTCAGCGAGCGCTGGAGGCGGCGGGCCTTGAGGCTTCGCAGATCGATCTGATCATCGTGGCCACGTCGACGCCTGACATGGTGTTCCCCTCCACGGCGTGCATTCTTCAACACAAGCTTGGCAACGCCGGTGCGGCAGCCTTTGATGTGCAGGCTGTTTGCAGTGGGTTTGTCTATGCCCTGACCGTGGCGGATGCCATGATCCAGTCGGGCGCTGCGCAGCGTGCGTTGGTGGTGGGCGCTGAGGTGTTCTCGCGACTGCTCGATTTCACGGACCGCACGACCTGTGTGTTGTTCGGCGACGGCGCCGGTGCTGTGGTGCTGGAGGCCTCGGATGAGCCGGGCATCCTGGCCTCGGATCTGCACGCTGATGGCAAGCATGTTGGCATTCTGTGCGTGCCGGGGCATGTCTCTGGTGGGCAGGTTTTGGGCGACCCTCTGCTCAAGATGGACGGTCAGGCGGTCTTCAAACTGGCTGTGGGGGTGTTGGAGGACGCGGCGCGTGCCACCCTGGCCAAAGCAGGCAAGACCGATGCTGATATCGACTGGTTGATTCCACACCAGGCCAACATCCGCATCATGCAAAGCACGGCGCGCAAGCTGAAACTTCCCCTCGACAAGGTGGTGGTGACGGTGGATCAGCATGGCAACACGTCGGCGGCTTCCATTCCTCTGGCGCTGGACTCGGCGGTGCGTGCCGGTCAGGTCAAGCGAGGCCAGCACCTGATGTTGGAAGGTGTCGGTGGTGGGTTTACCTGGGGCGCAGTCTTCCTGCGCTACTGATCGGCATTGTTGGTGGGCATCTGTGGGGCTGGCTTGTGGGCTGGCCTGCATGGATCGGTCCCTGTCTGGGTGTCGCCGCCCCCGTGCTCTGTCGCAGTCGGGTGTTGCGGTGATGTGGTTCTAGTTTGTCCAGTCTCCAAAAAACATGACTCCATTTGCATTTGTATTTCCAGGTCAGGGCTCCCAGTCGGTGGGTATGCTTGATGCCTGGGGTGATCATCCTGAGGTGCGCAACACCTTGCGTGAGGCGTCGGACGCCTTGGGTGAGGATGTCGCGGCGCTGATCCAGTCCGGTCCCAAAGAGGCGCTGGCGCTCACCACCAACACCCAGCCGGTGATGCTGGTGGCAGCGGTGGCAGCCTACCGGGCCTGGGTCGCCGAAACTGGCCTGTTGCCTTCGGTGGTGGCGGGGCACTCCTTGGGTGAGTATTCCGCGCTTGTCGCTTCGGGCGTGTTGACGCTGACGCAGGCTGCGCCTCTGGTGCGTTTCCGTGCTGCTGCGATGCAGGAGGCGGTGCCGGTCGGGGTCGGAGCCATGGCGGCCATCCTGGGCATGCCTGCGGCGCAGGTCGTGGCCGGCTGTCAGGCGGTCACTGCTGAGTTTGGTGTGGGGTCGTCGGACGTGGTGGAGGCGGTCAATTTCAATGACCCGGTGCAGACCGTGATTGCCGGCACCAAGGCTGGCGTCGAAAAGGCCTGCGAATACCTCAAGTCTCAAGGTGCCAAGCGAGCCTTGCCCTTGCCTGTCTCCGCGCCATTCCATTCAAGCCTGATGAAGCCTGCGGCCGAGAAGCTGCGTGAAAAGTTGGCGACACTGAGTCTGGGGGTGCCTCAGATTGCGGTGGTCAACAATGTGGATGTTCAGGTGGAATCGGATCCTGAGCGCATTCGCGATGCTCTTTACCGCCAGGCCTTCCAACCCGTCCGTTGGGTTGAGTGTGTGCAGGCGATCAAGGCGCGTGGTGTGTCGCACGTCATTGAGTGTGGCCCAGGCAAGGTGTTGGCGGGCATGACCAAGCGCATCGATGCCGAGTTGGTCGGCGGTGTGGTGTTGGATCCTGCAACACTGGCAGAAACCAAAGGATTGTTGGCATGAGTGAAGTGAAGTTTGAAGGCCAGGTGGCGCTGGTCACTGGCGCATCGCGTGGCATTGGTGCGGCTATCGCACTTGAGCTGGCTCAGCGAGGCCTGAAGGTGATCGGTACCGCGACCACCGACGAGGGTGCTGACCGCATCTCGGCGACCCTGGCACCCGTGGGTGGCCTGGGGGCCAGGCTGGATGTCAACGATGGCGCGGCTGTTGAGGCGCTGATCGATCGCATCGTGAAAGAGCAGGGCGCCTTGCAGGTGCTGGTGAACAACGCGGGCATCACGCGCGACATGTTGGCCATGCGTCTCAAGGATGCCGACTGGGATGCGGTGCTCGATACCAATCTGAAATCGGTGTTTCGCATGAGCCGTGCCGTGATGCGCCAGATGATGAAGCAGCGCTATGGACGCATCATCAGCATCACCAGCGTCGTGGGGGCATCGGGCAATCCGGGGCAGGCCAACTATGCTGCTGCCAAGGCGGGTGTTGCGGGCATGACCCGCGCGTTGGCTCGTGAATTGGGCAGCCGAGGCATCACGGTGAACTGCGTGGCCCCAGGTTTCATCGATACCGACATGACAGCTTCGCTGCCTGAAGAGCAGCAAAAAGCCTTGCTGACCCAGATCCCTCTGGGTCATCTGGGGAAGCCCGCTGACATCGCTCATGCCGTCGCCTATCTGGCCTCTCCGCAGGCTTCGTATGTGACCGGTCAAGAGTTGCATGTCAATGGCGGCATGTACATGTAAATTAGAAGCAGATCAAAGCCGAATGGTCCGTGCGGCAAATGCTTCGGGAATGTTCTCCGGGGCGGCTAAAATCACGGATCTTTTCACAACCCTCAGAGGGAACCATGAGCGATATCGAAGCACGTGTCAAAAAAATCATCGCCGAACAACTCGGCGTGGAAGAGTCTCAAGTCACTAACGAAAAGGCCTTTGTCGCTGACCTCGGCGCAGACTCTCTGGACACGGTGGAACTGGTGATGGCTCTGGAAGACGAGTTCGGCATCGAGATCCCGGACGAAGACGCCGAGAAGATCACCACGGTGCAAAACGCGATCGACTACGCCAACACGCACCACAAGGCCTGAGTCCCCAGCGGACCGGTCCTACACTTTTGGAGTGCGGGCCGGCAGGGCCTTGCGGCTTTGCCTGGCTTGTCACAGACCGCCGGCGCTTCGCGTCCGGCCAAACTGAGATTTTCATATGTCCCGTCGTCGCGTTGTCGTCACTGGCCTGGGTTGTATCAGCCCCGTAGGCAATACGGTTGCCGAGTCCTGGAACAATTTGTTGGCCGGCCAGTCTGGTATCGACCTGATCAAGTCGTTTGACGCCAGCGCTTTTGCCTGCAAGTTTGCGGGTGAAGTGAAGGGGTTTGACATCACCCAGTACATCCCCGAGAAAGAGGCGCGTCACATGGACCGCTTCATTCACCTTGGGATGGCTGCGGCCATGCAGGCGGTGGTTGATTCGGGTTTGCCGACTGGCGACGCGCTGAGCGAGGAGCAGGCAGCCCGCATCGGCTGCAACATCGGTTCTGGCATCGGCGGCCTGCCGATGATCGAGCAGACCCATGGCGAATACACCAATCGTGGGCCGAGAAGAATTTCTCCTTTCTTCGTTCCGGCCTCGATCATCAACATGATCTCGGGTCATGTTTCCATTCAATATGGCTTCAAGGGCCCCAACGTGGCAGTGGTCACTGCTTGCACGACGGGTTTGCATGCCATCGGTTTGTCGGCTCGCATGATCGAGTACGGCGATTGCGATGTCATGGTGGCTGGTGGTGCTGAGTCGACCGTCTCGCCTTTGGGCATTGGCGGCTTTGCGGCGGCGCGTGCGCTGTCCACCCGCAATGACGATCCCAAGACTGCTTCCCGCCCGTGGGACAAGGACCGTGATGGTTTTGTCCTGGGCGAAGGCTCGGGTGTCATGGTGCTCGAAGAGTATGAGCACGCCAAGGCCCGTGGTGCCCGCATCTACGCTGAGGTGACCGGCTTTGGTATGTCGGGTGACGCCTATCACATGACGGCACCCAACGTGGACGGTCCACGCCGCTCCATGGAAATGGCGTTGCGCAACGCCGGTATCAACGCGGATCAGGTCCATTACCTGAACGCCCATGGCACCTCGACGCCTCTGGGCGACACCAACGAAACCAATGCCATCAAGGCGGCACTGGGCGATCACGCCTACAAGACCGTGGTGAATTCGACCAAGTCGATGACCGGGCACTTGCTGGGTGGCGCTGGGGGGATCGAAAGTGTGTTCACAGCTTTGGCCGTGTACCACCAGAAGAGCCCGCCGACCATCAATATCTTCAATCAGGATCCGGATTGCGATCTGGATTACTGCGCCAATGAGGCCCGTGATCTGAAGATTGATGTGGCCGTCAAGAACAACTTTGGTTTTGGTGGCACCAACGGCACGCTGGTCTTCAAACGACTGAGTTGATCGCACTGCATGGGGCTGCTGGCCCTTTGCTTCTGGTCAACTTGTTCAACATGTCGGTTGCTGATTGATGCACACCGCGCCCCCTGTTCGCTACCCTGTGAAGCCCTCTGGGCTTCGATGGGCGTGGGAAGGGGGCGTTTTTGTTGCTGCTCTCGTCGGTATTGCGCTCTGGGCGTACCAGACGGAGCCGTCGATGCTGCACGCAGGGATGGCCTTTTGCCTGTGTCTGCCTGCGCTGGTGTTCGTTTGGCGGTCAGCATGGGGTTTCGAGGCTGGCGAGTTGGTCTGGGATGGCTCCACCTGGGTCCTGCACCGCCGCATGCCCAATCGGTCTGTGTGGGCTGGCGACGGTACGCTCCAGGTGATGATGGACTTGCAGTGGGTGTTGCTGCTTCGCTGGCGCGCTACCGGTGTTTGGCGAGCGAAGTGGGTCTGGCTGGAGCGACGCAGCGAGCCATCTCGCTGGCACCTGCTGCGCTGTGCGGTATATTCGCGCGCTGCACGCGAGCCGTCGAAAGAGCCCACCGGGTCTTGAGCTTGTTGCTGTCTTCTATTCAATGACCCAGCCCCCCACAACCCTATCGCCAGCTCAGGACGACAGTGATTTGCTGTTGGTACAGCGCGCGGTCGCGGGCAATCAACGAGCGTTTGAGCTTCTGGTTCTGAAATATCAGCGGCGTGTGGCTCGGCTTGTGGCGCGCATGGTTCGAGATTCGGATTTGGTTGACGATGTGGTGCAGGAGACCTTTATTCGCGCTTACCGGGCGTTGCATCAATTTCGTGGGGAGGCGCAGTTCTACACCTGGCTGTACAGGATCGCCGTCAACACGGCCAAGAAGGCCTTGGTCGATCTGCGCCGCAATCCGGTGATGAACGAAAGTGCGTTGCGCGGACGTGATGACGACGATGAAACTTCCCCGGTTTCAAACGAACTAAGCAGCGATGAAACCCCGGAAACCGTCCTGGCAGCCAAGGAAATCGGCGAAGCCGTGAACTCGGCCATGGAGGCCTTGCCCGAGGATCTGCGGCAGGCCGTGACCTTGCGAGAAATCGAAGGGCTCAGCTATGACGAGATTGCTGAGGTGATGAATTGTCCGATCGGCACGGTGCGCTCCCGGATTTTTCGCGCCCGGGAGGCCATTTCGGCCAAGGTCAAGCCATTGCTGGCCAATCAGACGGGGAAACGTTGGTGATGAACCAAGGGATTGCAAATGGATCGAATGCTTGAAAACCGCGAGTTGATCTCCGATCTGGCCGATGGGCGCCTGGATGACGCCGATGCAGCCAAGCTTCTGGCTCAGATGAGCGCAGACGACGATGCGGCCCTCACCTGGGACATCTACCACCTCAGCCGGGACGTGCTGCGCGGAGAGTGGGGCACGACTGCAGAGGCTGCAGACGCTGCGCTCAGCCTGTCTCCTGATTTTATGGTTCGTTTGCGCACTCGTCTGGCCGAAGAGCGGATCGAGCCTTTGGTCTCATTGCCGCAGCCCATGCCTGTGGCGCCGCAAACCTTTCAGGCTGAAGCGGCCAATCAACCCCTCTTCCGTTGGCGCATGGTGGCCGGGCTGGCCTCAGTGGTCGCGGTCGCGGCCGTCGGCTGGGGTGTGTTGGGCCAACAAGGTTCGGGACAATTGAGCGAACAATTGGCTGCCAACTCGGCGCCGACGGCGGCTGTTCAGGCTGTGACGGTTTCGCTGCCGGGAGACGAGCGAGCCGTCATGCTGCGCGATCCCCGTCTGGATGAATTGCTGGCGGCCCACAAGCAGGCTGCCGGTGCCTCTGCATTGCAGACGCCCGCAGGTTTCTTGCGCAATGCAACGTTTGAGGGGGCTTCACGGTGAGCTTTGCCTCAGGCACGGATAACTTGCGACGGGTGATCGTGTGCGCATTCTTGCCTTTGGTTGCCGCGGTAGGCCCGTGCTCAGGCGCTTTGGCGGCACAGCCGCAACCACTCACCCAGGCAACGGTCGGACCGGCCCCCGTGGTCAAGCCGGCTCCTCCTGAGTTGGATTTGAACCAGTGGTTGCTGCGGATGCACAACGCATCCAGCCGCAAGGCCTATGTCGGCACGTTTGTGGTGATGTCAGCGGCGGGGGGCATGTACAGCTCGCGCATCTGGCATGTTTGTGATGGCGATGTACAGATGGAACGCATCGATGCGCTGACCGGGCCGCCTCGTTCAACGTTGCGCCGAAATGATCAGGTCATCACATTTTTGCCTGAACTGCGTGTGGCGCGTGCCGAAAAGCGCGAGTCGCTGGGCGTGTTCCCCAATCTGCGGCGGGGTGCGGACCCGGCGCTGGCCAATTTGTACCAGGCCAGTGCGCAAGGCGTGGATCGGGTGGCCGGCTTTGATGCGGATGTGGTGCTGATTCAACCCAAAGATGTACAACGCTTCGGCTACCGCATCTGGAGCGAGAAAAAGTCTGGTTTGGTGGTCAAGATCCAGACCCTGGATTCTGACGGGCGGGTGCTGGAGCAGGCCGCTTTTTCCGAGTTGGACCTTGACGCCAATGTGAAGATGGAAAAGTTGGCCCAGATGATGGCGGCCACCAGCGGGTATCGGGTGGAGCACCCAGATCTGACCAAGACCACGGCGCAACAGGAAGGTTGGGCCTTGAAGGGCCCCGTGGCTGGCTTCCAGACCGTCAGTTGCTACAGGCGCGGCATGCCTGCCGCCCCCACGATCGGACCCAAGGGGCCACCGGAGCCCACGCTGCAATGGACCTTTTCTGATGGCCTGGCCACGGTCTCTCTGTTCATCGAGCCCTATGACCGCCAGCCACGTGCCGCCGATGAAGTGCAACTCTCCATGGGGGCCACGCAAACCCTGGGCAAGCGGGTGCTCGGCGATTGGTGGGTGACCCTGGTGGGCGAAGTGCCTGCTCAGACCTTGAAGCTGTTTGTTCAGAACCTTGAGCGACTCAAGTAAAACCCCTGCCAGCCTTCGTCGGCCCGTTGCGAATCACGCCCCGGGCCTTTGGTGTTTCTGACTTGATGCATGAATTGATTCTTGAAAGGACCATGATGCCAATCGTCCCCTGGAAAAAAAGCCTGAACGCCTGGGTGCTGCTGGCGGCGGTGGGCAGTGCCTCCGCGTTGTCTCTGTTTCCGACGCACGCGGCGCAAGCCCAAAGTGCGCCAATGCAGCGGACATTGCCAGACTTCACAGACCTGGTCGATCAAGTGGGGCCTTCGGTGGTCAACATCCGAACCCTTGAAAAAGTCTCCAGCCGGGCTGGGGCCGGCACTGGCATGGATGAAGACATGCTGGAGTTCTTCCGCCGCTTTGGTCTGCCGGTGCCGCAGGTGCCCCGCCAGACGCCCAAGCAGCAGCGCCCCCAGCCCGAGGAGGAAGCGCAGCCACGGGGGGTGGGCTCCGGTTTCATCCTGACGCCCGATGGCTTCATCATGACCAATGCCCATGTGGTGGAAGATGCCGATGAGGTGCTGGTCACCTTGACGGACAAGCGCGAGTTCAAGGCCCGCATCGTCGGCTCTGACAAACGCACCGATGTGGCTGTGGTCAAGATCGAAGCCTCCGGATTGCCGGCTGTGAAGCTGGGTGATGTGGCCCGTCTGCGGGTGGGGGAGTGGGTGATGGCCATTGGCTCGCCCTTCGGCCTGGAGAACACGGTCACGGCCGGTATCGTGAGCGCCAAACAACGCGAAACGGGTGATTACCTTCCTTTCATCCAGACCGATGTTGCGATCAACCCAGGCAACTCGGGTGGGCCCTTGATCAACATGCGTGGGGAGGTCATTGGCATCAACAGCCAGATCTACTCCCGTTCGGGCGGCTTCATGGGCATTTCCTTTGCCATTCCGATCGATGAAGCCATCCGGGTGAGTGACCAGCTGCGTGTCAGCGGACGCGTTTCGCGGGGTCGCATCGGCGTGCAGATCGATCAGGTGACCAAGGAGGTCGCCGATTCGGTCGGCCTGTCCAAGGCTCAAGGTGCCCTGGTCCGAGGGGTTGAGTCTGGATCGCCTGCAGACAAGGCCGGCGTGGAGCCGGGTGACGTGATCTTGCGCTTTGATGGCAAGCCGATCGAGAAGAGTGCCGATCTGCCGCGTCTGGTGGGTAACACCAAGCCTGGCTCGCGCAGCACCCTGACGGTGTTCCGGCGCGGCGCCAATCGCGATCTGGCGATCACGGTGGCAGAAATCGAGCCCGACTCGGTGGCGGCGCGCAAGAGCGATCGCGATGACAAGCCGCGCAGTTCCTCGGCGGCACAGTCCTTGGGCTTGGTGGTCACTGAGCTGACGGCTGCCCAGAAGAAGGAACTCAAGCTCAAGGGTGGGGTGCGTGTCGATGCTGCGACCGAGGCGGCGGCCCGGGCCGGTTTGCGGGAAGGTGACGTGATCCTCTCCGTGGCCAATGTCGAAACGCTGTCTGTGAAGGATTTTGAGCAGGCATTGGCCAAGGCGGATCGCAGCAAGGTGATCAGTGTGCTGTTCCGCCGTGGCGACTGGACCCAACTCGCCACATTGCGTCCGGCCCGCTGATGGGGATGCCGGCCTTGTTTCAACCCTTCTGCCTGCTCGGGTTTGCGCACGCAGATGTCCCGTTTTGGACAAGGTCGGTGCTTTTTTCAAACAGGGGTGGGCTTGGGGATAAAAAGTGTGCAGGTGCTCACGTATTCAGGGCCTAATTCGCCGTTTAGGTAGAATTGCCCTGTTGACCGATGCGCTTCGGCATATCGAGAAGATCAAAAACCACGATACGGGAAGCCAGATCGTCGAAAGATGGTGATCCACAGATCACCCACAAGTTGTTCAGAATTTCTTCGTTCAATTTGTGCATAAGCTGTGGATAAATATCTTGTTGCAGTGTTGCAACGACGAGGTCTTGGTCTTGCTCGGGCTGTACGTCCCAGGCTTTTTGCCTACAATGAAGCTCCAACTATCGCAGTTGCCATAGATTGTTGGTTCAGGGCGCGTCGCCACAAGACGCGCCCTTTTTTCTTGTGCCTCCTCCAGACAATTCAATTACTTAAGCGTTCTCGTTGATGAATCACATCAGAAATTTTTCGATCATCGCCCACATCGACCACGGCAAATCAACGCTGGCCGACCGCTTGATCCAGCGCTGCGGAGGCCTTGAAGAGCGTGAGATGGAGGCACAGGTGCTTGATTCGATGGACATCGAAAAAGAGCGTGGGATAACCATCAAGGCGCAGACCGCTGCGCTGCAGTACAAGGCCAAGGATGGGCAGGTCTACAACCTGAACCTGATCGACACCCCCGGCCACGTCGACTTCTCCTATGAAGTGAGCCGCTCTTTGTCGGCCTGTGAGGGCGCGCTGTTGGTGGTGGATGCTTCGCAGGGTGTCGAGGCCCAGACCGTGGCCAATTGCTACACCGCACTCGACCTGGGGGTCGAGGTGCTGCCGGTGCTCAACAAGATGGATTTGCCGCAGGCCGATCCCGAGAACGCCAAGGCCGAGGTCGAGGACGTGATCGGCATCGACGCCACCGACGCGATTCCCTGTTCGGCCAAGACCGGCATGGGCATCGACGAGATTCTCGAAGCCATCGTCGCCAAGATTCCGGCCCCCAAAGGCAACCCGAATGCTCCCTTGCGGGCCATGATCATCGACAGCTGGTTCGACAGCTACGTGGGTGTGGTGATGCTGGTGCGCGTCGTGGATGGTCGCCTCGGGCGCGGTGAGCGCTTCAAGATGATGGCCACGGGCACGGTGTACAACGCCGACAACCTCGGTGTGTTCACACCGGCCAACCTGCCGCGTGAATCGCTGGAGGCGGGTGAGGTGGGCTACATCATTGCTGGCATCAAGGAGTTGCAGGCGGCCAAGGTGGGCGACACCATCACACTTGAAAAGAAGTTGCCCAACAACCTGGGGCCGGCTACCGAAGCGCTGCCCGGTTTCAAGGAAATCCAGCCCCAGGTGTTCGCCGGTCTGTACCCGACCGAGGCCAACCAATACGACTCCCTGCGTGACAGCCTGGAAAAACTCAAGCTCAACGATGCCTCGCTGCAGTTCGAGCCCGAGGTGTCTCAGGCTCTGGGTTTCGGTTTCCGCTGCGGCTTCCTCGGTCTGCTGCACATGGAGATCGTGCAGGAGCGCCTGGAGCGCGAGTTCGATCAAGACCTGATCACCACCGCACCCAGCGTGGTCTACGAGGTGGTCAAGGGCGATGGCGAAGTCATCATGGTGGAGAACCCGGCCAAGATGCCGGACCAGGGACGCATCCAGGAGATCCGCGAGCCCATCGTGACCGTGCACCTGTACATGCCGCAGGACTACGTGGGCGCCGTGATGACATTGGCCAACCAGAAGCGTGGCGTCCAGATGAACATGGCCTACCACGGCCGCCAGGTGATGCTCACCTACGAGCTGCCCCTGGGCGAGATCGTGCTGGACTTCTTCGACAAGCTCAAATCCGTCAGCCGTGGTTACGCCTCGATGGACTACGAGTTCAAGGAGTACCGCGCCTCTGACGTGGTGAAGGTCGACATCCTGCTCAACGGCGAAAAGGTCGACGCACTGTCCATCATCGTGCACCGCAGCCAGTCCCAGTACCGCGGCCGTGCGGTCGCGGCCAAGATGCGCGAAATCATCAGCCGGCAGATGTTCGATGTGGCCATCCAGGCCGCCATCGGCGCCAACATCATCGCGCGCGAATCCATCAAGGCCTTGCGCAAGAACGTGCTGGCCAAGTGCTATGGCGGCGACGTCAGCCGCAAGCGCAAACTCCTTGAGAAACAAAAGGCGGGTAAGAAACGCATGAAACAGATCGGTTCGGTCGAGGTGCCGCAAGAGGCATTCCTGGCCATTCTGCAGGTGGAGGATTGATGATGAACGCCATGTCAACGGTCACGGCCATCATCCTGGCTGGTTTTGCGGCCTACATCGGAGCCTGGTACCTCAACATCGGGGGCATCGAGGGCAATTTTGCGTTGCTGCTGTTCCTGGCCACCTTGGTCACTGGGGCGTATTGGCTGGCTGAGCGCTTTTACTTTCTGCCGCGCCGGCGTCAGGCCGCTGCGGCCGTCGACGCCGCACAGGCCCAACGCCGCGAAGAACTCACCCGCATGGGCATCAAGCAGGTCGATGGTGATGTGGAAGACACCAAAGCCCGCCTGCTGATGCAACCCTGGTGGTTGGATTGGACCGCAGGCCTGTTCCCCGTGATCGCCGCGGTCTTCGTGTTGCGTTCCTTCCTGTTCGAGCCGTTCAAGATTCCGTCGGGCTCCATGATCCCGACCCTGCTGGTGGGCGATCTGATCCTGGTGAACAAGTTCGCCTATGGCGTGCGTCTGCCGGTGATCAACAAGAAGATCACCGATGGCACACCGCCCCAGCGCGGCGATGTGATGGTGTTCCGTTACCCACCCAAGCCCAGCCTGGACTACATCAAGCGTGTGGTGGGGGTGCCGGGCGATGAGGTGGCCTACATCAACAAGCGCCTGACCATCAACGGCAAGCCGCTGGAGACCACGGCCATCCCTGATTTCTTCGATGAAGACGCCGTGCGCTACTTCAAGCAATTCGAGGAGAAGTTGGGTGATCAACCGCACCGCCTGCTCAACGACCCGGACCGTCCTGCTTTTGTGCCGGGCGTGGAAGACTTTCCGTTCAAGGCCAACTGCCACTACACCATTGAAGGGGTGACCTGCAAGGTGCCTGACGGCCATTACTTCATGATGGGCGACAATCGCGATAATTCGCTGGACTCACGCTATTGGGGCTTCGTGCCCGATGCCAACATCGTCGGCAAAGCAGTGTTTGTCTGGATGAACTTCGGTAACCTGAAGCGCATTGGGCCCTTCCATTGAAGCTGGCTCGCAAGTGCATGCCTCGGGTCAATCGCACAAGAGGGATCGAAATATGAACAGACACATTCCAGTGGGCCGCTCGTCTCAGCGCGGCATGTCCTTCATCTCACTGGTGCTCCTGGCGGCGCTGATCGTCTCGGTTTTTGTCGTGGGTGCCCAGGTGGTTCCCACGGGCATTGAATATGTCGCGGCCAAGCGCGCCATCGACCGGGCCAAGACCGGCAACACGGTGGCCGAGATCCAGCAGGCGTTTGACCGCTCTGCGGCCATCGACGACATCACATCGATCACGGGCAAAGACCTCGACATTCGAAAGGCCGGTGACAAAGTCATCGTCTCCTTCGCCTATGTCCGTGAAATTCATCTCATCGGGCCAGCTTATCTGGTCATGAAATACAGCGCGCAGACCAACTAGGTGGACCCTCGACTTCAAACCCTGCAGCAGAAGCTGCAACACACATTTGCGGACCCGAAGCTGTTTCAGCGGGCGGTGACCCACCGCAGTTTTTCCGCCGACCACAACGAGCGTCTTGAATTCCTGGGCGACTCGGTGCTCAACCTGGCGGTGTCCAGCCTGCTGTACCGGCGCCTGGGCACCTTGGCCGAGGGGGATCTGTCGCGCACGCGGGCCAATCTGGTCAAGCAAGACACCTTGCACCAACTGGCCTTGGATCTTGATCTGCCCGGCGTACTTCGTCTGGGCGAAGGGGAGGCCCGCTCCGGCGGGCAGAAACGCCCCTCCATCCTGGCCGATGCCGTGGAAGCCCTGATCGGCGCGGTGTTCCTGGATGCCGGCTATGGTCCGGCCGAGGCCCTGGTGCACCGGCTGTACCAGGCCGTGGAGATCAACCCACAGATGCAAGCCATGGGCAAGGATGCCAAGACGGGCTTGCAGGAGTGGTTGCAGGCCCGCAAAATGAAAGTGCCGTCCTACCGCGTGGTGCTCACCACGGGGGTGGCGCATCGCCAGACCTTTGATGTCGAGTGTGAAATTCCCGAACTGGGCCTGACCGAGCGAGGCATCGGCGGCTCCCGGCGTGCCGGCGAGCAGGCCGCCGCAGCAGCGATGCTGCTCACCCTGAAAGCGAAATACAAATGAACGACGCTACAAAGCCTGTAGCCGGCCCGAACGCCGACCTCGAAGCCATGCTGGCTGCCGCCAAGCCAGGCGCTGCCCCCGTGACCGCCGCTGACGTGGTGGCGGGTGCCGCCCCTGTCGAAGGCCAGCGCTGTGGCGTGATCGCCATCGTGGGCAAGCCCAACGTGGGCAAATCCACGCTGCTCAACGCCCTGATCGGCCAGAAGATCAGCATCACCTCGCGCAAGGCCCAAACCACACGCCACCGCATCACCGGCATCCGCACCCTGGGGCAGACCCAGTACGTGTTTGTCGACACCCCCGGCTTCCAGACCCGCCACAGCACGGCACTCAACAAGTCGCTCAACAAGACGGTGATGGGCGCCATCGGTGACGTGGACCTGGTGCTGTTCGTGGTCGAGGCCGGCAATTTCACCCTGGCCGACGCCAAGGTGCTGTCCCTGCTCAAGCCCGGCATCCCGGCGCTGCTGGTGGCCAACAAGCTTGACACCGTGAACCGCCGCGCCGAGTTGGCACCCTGGCTCAAGAGCATGCAGGAACGCCATCCCTTCAACGAATTCGTGCCCATGTCGGCCAAGAACAAGGGCGACATCGAGCGCCTGTTCGGCATTTGCGAGAAATACCTGCCTGAGCAGGCCTGGTTCTATGGCGCCGATGAACTGACCGACCGCAGCGAGAAGTTCCTGGCCTCCGAAACGGTGCGTGAAAAACTTTTCCGCTTCACCGGCGATGAGCTGCCCTACACCTCGACCGTGGTCATCGACAAGTTCGACGAGGAAAAGAGCAAGACCCACAACCGCATGCTGCGCATCTCGGCCACCATCGTGGTCGAGCGCGACGGCCACAAGGCCATGGTGATCGGCGACAAGGGCGAGCGCCTCAAGCGCATCGGCACCGAAGCCCGGCAGGAGCTTGAAAAGCTCATGGACGCCAAGGTGTTCCTGGAGCTGTGGGTCAAGGTCCGCTCGGGCTGGGCCGACGATGAAGCCCGTGTGCGCAGCTTCGGCTACGAGTAAGCGACTCCCGCCGTGGCGCCCCCGAAGCGCATTGCAGACGAACCCGCCTTCGTTCTGCACCGCTACGACTGGAGTGAGTCCAGCCTGATCCTCGAGGTCATGACCCGGCACCACGGCCGCCAGGCCCTGGTGGCCAAGGGCGCCAAGAAGCCCACCTCCAACTTCCGCCCGGTGCTGCTGCCCTTGCAGCCGCTGCGCCTGGGCTACAGCCTGTCGCCCGATGCGCAGGCCGAGATCCACACCCTCAAAGCGGCCGATTGGGTGGGCGGCCACATCATGCCCACGGGCGATGCCCTGTTGTCAGGCTATTACCTCAATGAACTGCTGATGCGCCTGCTGGCACGCGACGATCCGCATCCGGGTCTGTTCGACGCCTATGCCGCCGTGGTGAGGGTGCTGGCCAGCGAACACGGCGATGCATTGCAGCCCGTGCTGCGGGCCTTTGAGCTGGTGCTGCTGCGCGAGCTGGGCCTGCTGCCGGCACTCGATCAGCAAACAGCGACCCTGACACCTTTGAGCCCCAAGAGGCTCTATGTGCTGGTGCCCGAAGGCGGCCTGCGTGAAGCGCAGGCCCAGGAGCGCGGCGGCCTGCCTGGGGCCTGGTGGCTGGCCTTGCAGCGCGCCCTCGATGAGCCCGCCCCGCTGGCCGCCACCTTGCGCGCCAGTGCCGATGGAACGGCCGAGCTCAAACACCAGCTTCGGGCCTTGCTCCACTACCATTGCGGATCGCGCACCCTGCGCACCCGGCAACTCATGATCGACCTGCAAAACCTATGAACGCTGTGACCTCTTCCCTGCACCCGCTCACCGCCCTGTCGGTCAACCTCAACAAGGTGGCCCTGGTGCGCAACACCCGGCACCTGGGCATCCCCAGTGTCACCCGGGCGGCCGAGCTCTGCCTGCAGGCCGGTGCTGCCGGCATCACTGTGCACCCGCGCCCCGATGAGCGCCATATCCGGGCCGGTGATGTGGGCGATCTGGCAGCGCTGCTCAAGCAGTGGCCGAAGGCCGAGTTCAACATCGAGGGCAACCCCTTCCACAACCTGATGGACCACGTGCGCGAGTTCCGCCCGCACCAGGCCACCTTGGTGCCCGACAGCGAAGGTCAGTTCACCAGCGACCATGGCTGGAGCTTCCCGCAGGATGCCGGCCGGCTCAAGCCCTTGATCGATGAGGCCCATGCCCTGGGGGTGCGGGTCAGCCTGTTCATGGACCCGATTCCGGAGGCCATGGCGGCCGCCCGTGCCATCGGGGCCGACCGGGTCGAGCTTTACACCGAGACCTGGGCCCGTGCCTTTGGCACCCCGGATGAGGCCCGTGTGCTGGCGCAGTTTGCCGACACGGCGCGGGCAGCGCTGGCGGTCGGCCTGGGGCTCAATGCGGGGCATGATCTGTCGCGCGACAACCTCAGCACGTTCCTGCGGGGGGTGCCGGGTGTGCAGGAAGTCTCCATCGGCCACGCATTGATCGCCGACGCCCTGGAGCTGGGCTATGAGGCCACGGTGCGCGACTACCTGCGCTGCATCTTGGCCGCTCAATCCGCCTGAGCCCGGGGCGTTGCGATGATCTACGGCATCGGGACCGACATCTGCGACGTGCGCCGCATCCAGGCCAGCCTGGACCGCCACGGCGATCGCTTTGCCGAGCGGGTGCTGGCACCCGCCGAGCTGCAAACCTGGCGCGAGCGAACCGAGCGCTGGCCCGAGCGCGGCGTGCGCTACCTGGCCACCCGTTTCTCGGCCAAGGAGGCCTTCAGCAAGGCCGTGGGCATGGGCATGCGCATGCCCATGACCTGGCGTTCCTGCGAGATCGCCAAACTGCCCAGCGGGCAGCCGGTGATCGTGTTGCACGATGAGCTCAAGACCTGGTTCGAGGCCCGCGGTCTGCGCGCCCACGTCACCGTGACCGACGAGACCGACTACGCCGCCAGCTTTGTGGTGGTGGAGCACACCCCGCCTGGCCCTGCCGCCGCGGCCTGAACCCCGCTTCTTTTTCTGTTTTCCGTTGGAAGAACCCTGCACCATGTCCGACCATGCCCCTCTGATCCTTGACGTCGCCGGCACCGAACTCAGCGCTGCGGACCGCCGTCGCCTGGCCCACCCCTTGACGGGGGGGGTGATCCTGTTCTCGCGCAACTGGCAAAGCCGGGCCCAGTTGCTGGCCCTCACCAGCGCCATCAAGGCGGTGCGCGACGATTTGCTGATCTGTGTGGACCACGAAGGCGGGCGCGTGCAGCGCTTCCGCTCGGATGGTTTCACCCACCTGCCGCCCATGCGCGCCCTGGGCGAGCTGTGGATGAAGGATGGCAAGGGTGGCCCAGGCAGCGGTGCCCTGGCAGCCACCAACGCCGCCACGGCGGCGGGCTATGTGCTGGGCAGCGAGCTGCGTGCCTGCGGTGTGGATTTCAGCTTCACCCCCGTGCTGGACCTGGATTGGGGTGAAAGCGGTGTGATCGGCGACCGGGCCTTCCACCGGGATCCGCGCGTGGTGGCCCTGCTGGCCAAGAGCCTCATGCATGGCTTGCTGCAGGCGGGCATGGCCAATTGCGGCAAGCATTTCCCTGGCCACGGCTTCGTCAAGGCCGATTCTCACACCGAGATCCCGGTGGACAAGCGCAGCCTCAAGGCCATCCTGGCAGACGACGCAGCCCCCTATCCCTGGTTGTCGAGCACCCTCACCAGCGTCATGCCCGCACACGTGATCTACCCCAAGGTGGACCGCCGCCCGGCGGGCTTCTCCAGCCGCTGGCTGCAGGAGATCCTGCGCCGCCAGCTGGGCTTTGATGGTGCGATCTTCAGCGACGATCTCAGCATGGCTGGCGCCCGGCTGCTGGATGGCCGCGAGGTGAGCTACACCGAGGCGGGCGTGGCGGCCCTGACTGCAGGCTGCGATCTGGTGCTGCTGTGCAACCAGAGCCTGGGTGATGGCAGCGCCGTGGATGAACTGCTCGATGGCCTGGCCCAGGCGCAGGCGGCAGGCCTCTGGCGCCCCAGCCAGGACAGCGAGTCGCGCCGACTGGCGCTGCTGCCCGAGACCCTGCCGCAGGCCTGGGATGAACTGATGCTGCAGCCGGCCTACCTGAACGCATTGGCCCTGCTGCCTTGAACAGGGGCCGCCTGGCCAGCGGGCACGCCGGCCAGCGGCGGGGGCGTTCTCAGCCCTGCAGGTGCTCCACCGTGTCCATCTGGAACTCAAAGCTGAAGAAGCGATTGCGCCCCTGGGCCTTGGCGGCGTAGAGCGCCTCGTCCGCCCGCATCAGCATGCCTTCAGGGCTGGTGGAGTCATCGGGCAGGCAGGTGGTGATGCCGCCCGAAATCGTCACCCAGGGTTCAGTGGGTGAGTCGGGGTGGGCCAGCTTCAGGCTGCGCAGCATCTTGGCGCAGGCCCGGGCAAAGGTCATGGCCCCCGATTTGGGGGTGTCGGGCAGGATCAGGGCGAACTCCTCACCGCCGTACCGGGCCGCCACATCCGAAGGGCGCTTGCAGATCGTGCTGAGCATGGCCGAGATCTTCTGCAGGCACAGGTCGCCTTCCACATGCCCCAGACTGTCGTTGTAACGCTTGAAGTGGTCGATGTCGCACAGCATCAGCGTCAGGGGTTTGTTGTCACGCCGTGCCTGGCGGATTTCGGTGTACAGCAGCCTGTCCAGGCCGCGGCGGTTCACCAGACCGGTCAGCGGGTCGCGCTCAACCAATTCGTTGAGCTTCTGGTTGGCATGGTTCAGTTCCTCCGTTACGGCCACCAGCCGGCGCTGCATGCTCAGCAGGCGCTGCATGGCCCGCAGCTTGGCGGCCAGAACGGTCGAGGTCACCGGCTTGATCAGGTAGTCATCGCCGCCTGCTTCGATGCCGCGCCAAAGGTCTTCATCGCGGTCCATGCCCGACAAAAAGATGATGGGCGTCCAGTTGCCTGGTTCGCTGTCGCGGATCTTCTGGGCCGTCCAATAGCCGTCATGCCCAGGCATGCGGATGTCGAGCAGCACCAGGTCCGGGCGCTTGGCGGCGAACACCTCCAGCGCTTCCTCAGCGGAGCCGGCCTGCCACACGGTCTGAACGCCCACCTGCCTGAGTTCCAGTGCCAGCGCCAGGCGGATGGCCTCCTGATCGTCGACCACCAGCACCGTGAAAGGGCTTCCGTAAGAAAGAGGCATGTTGGGTCTCGCTTCAAGCATTCGATCTTGGGTCCCATGCTAAAGGGCTTTGTGGCGCCTTCAACTGTCGAATCCGGTATTTCTCCCTGCTTTTACTGTCCCGACACTTCAGGGGGGCGTCTCGCCCCCCGAGATCAAGCCTCGCGGCGCAGCGCCGGGAACAGGATCACGTCCCGGATGCTGGGGCTGTCGGTCAACAGCATCATGAAACGGTCGATGCCGATGCCGCAGCCACCGGTGGGCGGCAGGCCGTATTCCAGGGCACGCACAAAGTCGTGGTCGAAGAACATGGCTTCGTCGTCACCACCATCCTTGGCGGCCACCTGAGCGTGGAAGCGGGCGGCCTGGTCTTCGGCATCGTTGAGCTCGGAGAAGCCGTTGCCGAACTCACGGCCGGTGATGTAGAGCTCGAAGCGCTCGGTGACTTCCGGGCGCTGATCGTTGGCGCGGGCCAGCGGCGAGATCTCGGTCGGGTGCTCCATGATGAAGGTGGGCTGCCACAGCTTCTCTTCGACGGTTTCCTCGAACAGCAGCACCTGCAGGCTGGCCAGGCTGCGGCCGCTGAGCTTGTTCTTCTCTTCCGACAGACCGATCTTCTTCAGGCTCTGGATCAACCAGGCCGCGTCGTCCACCTGCGCATCAGGGGTGTGCTTGAGGATGGCTTCACGGATGGTCAGGCGCTCGAAGGGCTGGGCCAGATCCACGGCCTTGCCCTGGTAGGTGAGTTGCAAGGTGCCGACGGACTTCTGGGCCGCATCGCGGATCAGGGCTTCGGTGAAGCTCATCAGGTCCTGGTAGTTCCAGTAGGCCGCATAGAACTCCATCATCGTGAACTCGGGGTTGTGGCGCACCGAGATGCCTTCGTTGCGGAAGTTGCGGTTGATTTCAAACACCCGCTCAAAGCCGCCAACGATCAGGCGCTTGAGGTAGAGCTCGGGCGCGATGCGCAGGTACATCTCCTGGTCCAGCGCGTTGTGGTGCGTCACAAAGGGCTTGGCATTGGCACCACCCGGGATCGGGTGCAGCATGGGGGTTTCGACTTCCAGGAAGCCGTGCTGCACCATGAATTCGCGGATGCCGCTCACGGCCTTGCTGCGCGCCGCAAAACGCTTGCGGACATGTTCATCGGTGATCAGGTCGACGTAACGCTGACGGTACTTCTGCTCCTGGTCGCTCATGCCATGGAACTTGTCTGGCAGCGGGCGCAGGCTCTTGGTCAGCAGGCGCAACTGGGTCACGTGGATCGACAGCTCGCCGGTCTTGGTCTTGAACAGGGTGCCCACGGCGCCCACGATGTCGCCCAGGTCCCAGTGCTTGAAGGCGGCGTAATGGGCCTCGCCCAGGGCATCGCGGGTCACGTACAGCTGGATGCGGCCGGTGGCGTCCTGCACGGTGGCAAAGCTGGCCTTGCCCATGACGCGCTTGAGCATCATGCGGCCGGCCACGCTGACCGTCACTGGACGGGCCGTCAGGTCTTCGGCCTCGGAGTGGCCATAGGCCGCATGCAGGGCGTCGGCGTGGTGCTCGGGCTTGAAGTCGTTCGGGAAGGCCACACCTTCACCGCGTGCCTGGGCTTCGCGCAGGGCTTTGAGCTTTTCGCGGCGTTCTGCGATCAGCTGGTTGTCATCCTGGGCGGGGTTGGCGTGCGCGGTGTGTTGGTTTTCAGACATGGAATGCGTTCGTTGAACGGGTCAAATGGGGGCCGCAAAGGGCCAAACCGCGTATTTTAGTTTTTTGCTGGCGCCTTGGTACAGCTGGATGCGGATTCGAGGGGCCCGGGCCTGCTGCTTGCGGCAGATTCCAGGGCGCGCAGGGCTGCTGTCAGGGCGCAGCCGTGCAGCGTTGATAATTCGCTGCGTGCGGCATTGCACGTCACCAAGGGTTCTGCTCCGATCATGCTTTATCAAATCGCTTCACTTTTGCTGGATGTGGTGGCCGGTCTGTTCGGCGGCGCTTGTCTGTTGCGTTGGTACATGCAGCTGCAGCGTGTGCCCTTCGGCAATCCCGTGGGTCGGATGGTGTTCGCCCTGTCCGACTGGCTGGTGCTGCCCTTGCGCCGGGTGGTGCCTTCCATCGGGCGCTGGGATGTGTCCAGTCTGCTGGGCGCCTGGTTGATCGAGCTGCTGCAATTTCTGCTGCTGTGGGCCTTGCTGGGCGGGCAGGCCAGCCTGGTCAGCCTGCCGGTGCTGGCCGTCTTCGGGCTGCTCAAGCTGGCCCTCACGGGCATGACAGGGCTGGTGATCGTGTTTGCCATCCTGTCCTGGGTGCAGTCGCCCAATCCGATGTTCCATGTGCTGCAGCGCCTGTGCGACCCCTTGCTGACGCCGTTCCGACGCGTCATTCCCCTGGTGGGCGGGGTGGATCTGGCACCTCTGGCCTTGCTGGTGGCCCTGCACATCGGCAATCTGGTGCTGGGTTATGTGCAGGCCTCGGTGCTGATGGGCTTCTGACGGGCTTTTGATTCAGCGCAGCCACTGCAGGGCCAGGCCAGCCAGCAAGGCTGCCCCCACCACCGTCATCACGCCGGTCTTGAAGCGGATCAGGGCGACCAGTGCGGCCAGCCCGATCACGGCGGCAGGCCACTCGAAAGGCCCCTGCCAGCCGGCGGGCCACAGCACGTGCCAGGCAAAGAACAGCGCCAGGTTGAGGATCACGCCCACCACCGCCGCGGTGATGCCCGTCAGCGGCGCCGTGAATTGCAGCTTGCCATGGGTGGATTCGATGAACGGCCCACCCAGGAAAATGAACACGAAGGACGGCAGAAAGGTGAAAAAAGTCACCACAACGGCCCCTGCCACACCTGCCGCCAGCAGCGCATCGGGGCCGTACAGGGACTGGCCCCAGCCGCCCACGAAACCCACAAAAGACACCACCATGATCAGCGGGCCGGGTGTGCTCTCACCCAGGGCCAGGCCGTCCATCATCTGCGTGGCACTCAGCCAGTGGAAGTGTTCGACGGCCCCCTGGTACACATAGGGCAGCACGGCATAGGCCCCGCCAAAGGTCAGCAGGGCTGCCTTGGTGAAGAACCAGGCCATCTGCGTGAGCGGGCCATCCCAGCCCTGCAGGGCCACCAGGCCCCCCAGTGCCAGGGCCCACAAGGCCAGGCCCGCCAGCAGCACGCGTGCGAAGCCGCCCCAGCTGAAGCGTGCGTGGGTGGGGGTGGGGGTGTCATCGTCGATCAGGGCAGGCGCGTGTTGGGCCTGGTGCGCACTGGCGTGTCCGCCTCCCAGGCTGAAGGACGCCGGTGCCCAGCGCCCGCCCAGGTAACCGATCACGGCAGCGCCCAGCACGATCAGGGGGAAGGGCAGGTCCAGGGCGAAGATGGCCACAAAGGCCGCCAGGGCGATCAGGCGCAGCGGCGTGTTCTTGAGGGCACGTCCACCGATGCGGTGCGCCGCGGCCAGCACGATGGCGGTCACGGCCGGCTTGATGCCGTACAGGGCGGCCGCCACCGCCGGCGTGCTGCCAAAGCGCATGTAAAGCCACGACAGGACCATCAGCAAGAGCAACGAAGGCAGCACGAACAGCGCGCCTGCCACCAGGCCACCCCAGCGCCGGTGCAGCAGCCAGCCGATGTAGGTGGCCAGTTGCTGGGCCTCGGGCCCGGGCAGCAGCATGCAGTAGTTGAGCGCGTGCAGAAAGCGCTGCTCCGAAATCCAGCGCCGTCGCTCGACCAGCTCCTCATGCATCATCGCGATCTGACCGGCCGGCCCGCCAAAGCTGATGCAGCCCAGTTTGAGCCAGTACAGCAGGGCCTTCCAGAAGCTGGGCGGGGTGGGTCGGCGGGTGTCGGCGTCTGTGGGTTGGTCCATGGCGGCGTTGAGCTCGGGTGCACTGGGGTCCAAGGGGGCCTCATGCAGGCCTGAAAAAGCAGAAGGCCTTCAAGAAGGCCTTCTGGATGGGATGGTCGTTGCCGGGCTCAGAGCACGGCGTCGGCCGGCTGGCGCTGCAGCATGGCCAGCGCGCTGGCCACGGTCTTGCGCAGTTCCCGACGATCGCAGATGAAGTCGACAGCCCCCTTGGACTGCAGGAACTCGGCCCGCTGGAAGCCCTCAGGCAGGGTCACCCGCACGGTGGATTCGATCACGCGCGGGCCGGCAAAGCCGATCAGGGCCTTGGGTTCGGCGATCACGATGTCACCCACGAAGGCGAAACCGGCGCTCACGCCCCCCATGGTCGGGTCGGTCAGCACGCTGATGTAGGGCAGGCCCTTCTTGGCCAGGCGGGTCAGGGCCGCGTTGGTCTTGGCCATCTGCATCAGGGACAGCAGGCCTTCCTGCATGCGGGCACCGCCCGTGGCCGTGAAGCACAGGAAGGGCACCTTTTGCTCGATGGCGGTCTCGACACCGCGCACAAAGCGCTCACCCACCACCGAGCCCATGCTGCCGCCCATGAAGTCGAATTCAAAGCAGGCGGCGACCAGGTTGATGCTGTGCACCGAGCCGCCGATCACCACCAGGGCGTCGGTTTCGCCGGTGTTCTCCAGGGCCTCTTTCAGGCGCTCAGGGTACTTGCGGCTGTCCTTGAACTTGAGTGCATCGACCGGGATCACCTCCTGGCCGATTTCGTAACGACCCTCGGCATCGAGGAAGGCATTGAGCCGGGCCCGGGCGCCGATGCGGTGGTGGTGACCGCAGGTGGGGCAGACGTTCTGGTTGTGTTCCAGATCGGTCTTGTACAGCACCGATTCACAGCTGGGGCACTTGATCCACAGCCCTTCGGGCACGCTGCGGCGCTCGCTGGGGTTGGTCTGTTGGATCTTGGCCGGTAGCAGTTTTTCGAGCCAGCTCATGCGTTTCTCCTTGATGCCAGGGGCTTGTTCAGGCCTGGCTTTGGTTCAGTGCCGATCGGACGCCGACGAGGAAGCTGCTGCACTGGGCAATCGCTTCTTCGCGTGGCAGGTCTTCGATCAGCTGGATGATCTTGCTGCCGATGACCACGGCATCGGCAACGCGGGACACCGCGACAGCGGTCTGGGCATCACGGATGCCAAAGCCCACGCCAACCGGGATTTTGACATGCTTGCGGATCTTGGGCAGCGCCGCCTCCACCGCGTCGGTGTCCAGGTGGCCCGCCCCCGTCACGCCCTTGAGCGACACGTAGTACACATAGCCGGTGGCCACCTCGGCCACTTGCTGGATGCGTTCATCGGTGCTGGTGGGGGCCAGCAGGAAGATCAGGTCCAGGCCCGCCTGCTTGAGGCGGCTGGCGAAGTCGCGGCATTCCTCGGGTGGGTAGTCGACGATCAGCACGCCATCCACGCCAGAAGCAGCGGCGTCGCGGATGAAGGCGTTGTCACCGTGCTTCTGGTCGTAGCGCTCCACCGGGTTGGCATAGCCCATCAGCACCACCGGGGTGAGGTTGTCGCGCTCGCGGAAGGTTTTGACCATGGCCAGAACCTGGGCCGTGCCGATGCCGAAGGTCAGGGCCTTCTCACCGGCGCGCTGGATCACCGGGCCATCGGCCATCGGGTCGGAGAATGGAACCCCCAGCTCGATGATGTCGGCCCCGGCCGCCGCCATGGCATGCATCAGGTCGGGGGTGATGTCGGCTTGCGGAAAGCCGGCCGTCACGTAAGGGATGAGGGCCTTTCGACCTTGGGCCTTCAGGGCCTGGAGGGTTGCTTCGATTCGGCTCATTTCACCACCTGCATGACTTGTTCGGCGCCTTTGACGGATTGGCCGCGGCAGCTGGGGCGGCAGAAGAATTCGGCCTGGCTCAGGTCGGCCACGGTGCCGATGTCCTTGTCGCCACGGCCCGACAGGTTGACCAGGATGGATTGGTCGGGGCGCATGGTCTTGGCCAGCTTCATGGCGTAGGCCACGGCGTGACTGGACTCCAGTGCGGGGATGATGCCCTCGGTGCGGCACAGGTAATGGAAGGCGTCGAGCGCTTCGCGGTCGGTGATGCCCACGTACTCGGCCCGGCCGATGTCCTTCAGGTAGGCGTGCTCCGGGCCCACGCCGGGGTAGTCCAGGCCGGCACTCACGCTGTGGGTTTCGGTGATCTGGCCGTTGTCGTCCTGCAGGATGTAGGTGCGGTTGCCGTGCAGCACGCCCGGGCTGCCCTTTTGCAGCGAGGCCGAGTGCTTGCCGCTGTCCAGCCCTTCGCCGGCGGCTTCGACCCCGATCAGGCGGGTTTTCTCGTGCGGGATGTAGGGGTAGAAGATGCCCATGGCATTGCTGCCACCGCCCACGCAGGCCACCACCACATCAGGTTGTTCAGCCGCCATGTGCAGGTGCTTGAACAGGGCCGGCATCTGGGTCAGGCACTCTTCACCGATCACGCTCTGGAAGTCGCGCACCATGGCCGGGTAGGGCGCCGGGCCGGCCACCGTGCCGATGATGTAGAAGGTGTTCTCGACGTTGGTGACCCAGTCACGCATGGCTTCGTTGAGCGCATCCTTCAAGGTCTTGCTGCCGGACTCGACCGGCACCACCTTGGCGCCCAGCAGGTGCATGCGGTACACATTGGGGCTTTGGCGCTTGACGTCTTCGCTGCCCATGTACACCACGCATTCCAGCCCGTAACGGGCGCAAATGGTGGCGGTGGCCACGCCGTGCTGGCCGGCACCGGTTTCGGCAATCACGCGGGGCTTGCCCATGCGCTTGGCCAGCATGGCCTGCCCGATGGTGTTGTTCACCTTGTGGGCGCCCGTGTGGTTGAGGTCTTCACGCTTGAGGAAGATCTGTGCGCCGCCCATTTCGCGGCTCATGCGGGCCGCGTGGTACACCGGTGAAGGGCGGCCGACGAAGTGGGCCAGCTCGTAGCGGAACTCGGCCTGGAAGGCTGGGTCGTGCTGGTACTTGGCGTAGGCCTCGCGCAGCTCGGTCAGCGCATGGGTGAGGGTTTCGCTGGCAAAACTGCCGCCATAGGGGCCGAAATGCCCAGAGGCATCAGGTTGTTGGTACTCGAACATGTTGAAAACTCTTTGCAAGTTGTTCGTCGGCCGCACGCACGGCAGCGACGAACTGGAAGATCTTTTCGGGTGACTTGATGCCCTTGGACACCTCGACACCCGAGCTCACATCAACGGCCAGCGTGGGGCAACGCGGGCGCACTTGCAAGATGCCATCGGTCACGTTTGCAGGCGTGAGTCCACCAGACAAAACGAGGTGAGAGCTGACGTTTGGTGGAAGAAGTGACCAATTGAATGTTTTGCCGCTGCCTCCATAGCCGTCGACATGGGCGTCGAGCAGGATGGCACTGGCTTCTGAGTAATCTGCCGCGTATTTTACGAGGTCGAAGGCCTGGGCCTCCGGTCCGAGCGGAATTCGTGCTGCTTTGACCCAGTTGCGCCCGGCGGGGCCGGCTGCGGCCAGGCAGTCTGCCTGGCTTTCATCACCATGAAACTGCAGCAGTGCGCCAGGGATCTGGGCGCTGGCCGCCTGCACTTCTGCGGCGGGCGCATTGACGAACAGCAGCACCGGGGTCACGAAAGGCGGCAGCCGCCGCGCCAGTTCGGCCGCGCGGGCCGGGCTCACAAAGCGCGGGCTGGGCGGGTAGAGCACAAAGCCCACCGCGTCGGCCCCGGCGGCCACGACGGCCTCCAGGTCTTCTTCACGGGTGATGCCGCAGATCTTGATGCGGGTGCGGTGCAGTGGGGGAAGGGTCGGGTTCATGGCAGCCAATCATAGGCGGGGGTGCGCTCGGGCAAGCCCCATTGAGGGCCATAGACCGGCCCTGCGAAGTACAGGCCGTCGGGCGAGAAGGTGGGTGCTGCTGCATCGCGTGAGCGCGCTGCCAGCACCTGGGCCATCCACTCGGGCGGCTTGAGGCCCTGGCCGATCATCAGCAGGCAACCCATGATGTTGCGGATCATGTGGTGCAAAAAGGCATTGCCCTCGAACTCGAAGCGCCAGTAGCAGGGCTCGAAGCTGTGGCGCGTGTCGGCGCGGCCGTCTTCGACGGGGCGCCCGGGGCGACGGTGGATGTGGACGTGGTAGAGCGTCTTGACGGGGGTCAGCGCCTGGCAGGCCGAGGCCCTGAAAGAGCTGAAATCATGCTCGCCCACCAGCAACTGGGCGGCCTTGTCCATGGCTTCATGGTCGAGCTTGCGGAACACCCAGCCCACGGCACCGGCTTCCAGGCTGGGCCGCACCGGTGACTGCAGCACCACGTACACGTAGCGCCGCCGCAGTGCGCAGGCCCGTGAGTGGAAGCTTTGCGGCACATGGCGGGCCCATTGCACCGCGATGTCGGACGGCAAAAAGGTGTTGACGCCGCGCACCCAGGAGAAATCTGGGCGATCGGCGTGCGTGTCGAAATGCACCACCTGCATCAGACCGTGCACACCCGCATCGGTGCGGCCGGCGCACAACGTGACGATGGGGCTGTCCACGAAGCGCGCCAAGGCTTTCTCGAGCGCATCTTGAACCGTGGGCACGGTGGGCTGGCTTTGCCAGCCCGCATAGGCGCGGCCCTGGTAACTCACACCCAGGGCCATGCGCACAGGGGGCCTGGGGTCGGTCGGCTGGGCCTTCAAGCCAGTTGCTCGAGCAGGCGCTCGGCTTTGGTCTTGAGCGCCCCGGTGGCTTCGGCGATCACTTCCTCCACCAAGGCCCGGGCACCGTCGGCGTCACCGATGGCATTGAACTCTTCGGCCAGCGCCAGCTTGGTGGCCAGCGGGTCTTCCGGGTGGATGTCGAGTTCGTCATCGTCATCTTCCAGCTCCAGCGTCGGTTCCACCTGGGGTGCAGGTTCGGAGATCTCCGGCAGGGGCTCGGGCAGCGGGGTGACCTGGGTCGGCTCCGCGGGCTTTTCGAGTTCCATCGACAGCGAATCGAGGTCGAACTCGATCATGCCCGAGTCACTCGGCGCTGCAGCGACCTCGGGTGCGGCCGGGGTCAGACGTGCGGGCTCGGTGGCATTGCTGCTGGGGAAGTCGAGGTCCTCCGTCAGGTCGATGCTGATGTCATCTGACGTCGGCGCTGGTGCTTCTTGCGGCTCGAGAACGGCGGCAGGGGGCTCCAGGTCCAGGTTCAGGTCACCAAACGGATCGTCCGAGGGCAGGGGGGCTGGCGCCGGTTGGGAGGGCAGGTCGTCCAGCGGCAGGTCCAGGTCGAGGTCCAGATCCAGGTCTGCGCTGGGCGGCTGGGTCGGGGCCGAGAACGGCACGGAGGCTGGACCCTCCCGAGGGGCGGGGGCTTCCGCCAGGGCACCATCGGCGTACAGCGGGTTGGTGGGGTCCAGCTCACGGCCCAGTTCGCGGATGCGATCCCATTCGGGTGCCTTGCCCTGGGTGAGCTTGAAGGCCTCCAGCGCAGTGGCATTGACCGCCACCACATCACGCCGCTTGGCATAGATTTCGACCAGCTTGGCGTGGATGGCTACGCGGCTGGGGTTGATCTTGAGGGCTTCCTTGAGGATCTCTTCGGCTTGCAGGTCCCGTCCATAGGCCAGGTAGACATCGGCTTCGGCCACGGGATCGACGTCGCCGGCATCCAACTGGCTGGGCGAGTAAGCCATGGACGAGGAGCCATTGGTCGAATCGTTGGTGTCGACACGCTGACCGCCGCTGGCTCCGAAGAAGGAGTCGGGCTGCAGCTTGCTTTCCAGGAAGGAGCTGTCCACGTGGTTGGCACGCCGACGCTTGACGAACCGGTAGGCCACCAGGCCGGCCAGCAAGGCCAGGATGCCACCGCCGGCGGCAGGAATCAGTGGATCGTCGCCCAGGAAGCTGAGCAGACCGGCTTCTTCTTCAGGCGCCGGCACCACTGGAGGGGCTGCCGGTTTGGGCGGCGCTGGAGGCGGCTTGGGGGCCTCGGGGGCGGGCGGCGGTGGCGGCACGGGCGCTGCGGCGGGTGCGGCGACGGCGGGTGCCTCTGTAGCGGGCTTGGCGTCAGCAGCGGGTGCGGGTGCGGGTGCAGGTGCAGGTGCAGGTGCAGGTGCAGGTGCAGGTGCAGGTGCAGGTGCAGGTGCAGGTGCAGCGGTGCTGAGTTTGTTGAGGTCTGCCAGGTTCTTGTTCAGCTCTGCCGTCCGTTCGGCCTGGGCCTTGGCTTGCTTTTCTTCGGCAATCTTTTGCTCGGCTGCCACGTCGCCCTTCTTGGCGTCCAACGCACCCTTGGACAGGGTGAGCTTGTCGGGCGCTGGGGCTGCCGGCTTCTTTTCTTCGACCTGGGTCTGGACCTGGCCACTGGCGCTGCGGTCGGCGGCGGCCACTTTGACGTGCGGGGCCTGGTCTGCCAGCTTGCGGCGGAAATCGTTGAAGTCGCGGCTCTGGGCCTGGATGATCTGTCGTGCTTCGGCTGCTGGCACCGCTTCGGCACTGGCGCTGTCCGGCAGGGCCAGCACGGCTCCCGCCTTGATGCGGTTCACGTTGCCACGCAAAAAGGCGTCAGGGTTGGCCCGCATCAGGGCCACCAGCATCTGGTCGAGCGATACCTGGGGCTGTTTGATGCTGGCGGCGATGCGTCCTGCGGTGTCGCCCTGCTTCACGGTCAGGGTGTCTGCGGAGGGCGACGGCGCAGAAGCGGCCTTGGTGGCCACGGCAGGCGCCACCGGGCGGCTGGGGGCGGGTTGCGCAGTGGCTGGTGGGGGTGCCAGCACCACAGGCGGTGCCGATCGAGTCGGTGGCGACACGGGCGAGGCCTGCGCCGGGTTGATCGGGCTGGCTTGAGCCTGGCGCGCCGCGGGGGGATCAAACAGCAGGGTGTAGTCGCGCACGATGCGACCCGATGCCCAGTTGGCCTCCAGAATCAGGTCCAGAAAGGGGTCGTTGATGACGCGGTCGCTCTTGATCTGCAAAAAGGCACGCCCATCGGCGCGGCGCACCACATCGATGTTCATGCCCGAGATGGCGGGGTTGTACTCAAAGCCGGCCGCTCTGAAGGCCGATGAATTGGCCGGGGTGGCCTTGAGGCTGTCGAATTCGGCGCTGGTGATATCGGGCAGTTCAATGTCGGCACGCAAGGGCTCGCCCAGGGCGGATTGAACCGTCAGCTTGCCCAGCGTCAGTGCCTGGGCGTCAACGCTCCACAGGCCGGCCGAGCAGACCAGCAGCGCGGCCAGGGCCGTGCATTGCCAACGATTCTTGCTTGCGGGGTTCTTCATGCCTTGGTGCTCGGGAGCAGGTTGCATGGCAAATCTTTTTTCAACATTTGTAACTTGTCCCGAACTCAAATAGTGAAAAAGCACCATAGCATCAAGGCCTTATGCTGACAAGCTGACGTGCCGTGGAAGCTTGCGGCACGCTTTGAGGTCTGCAGAACGAGCCGTCCGGACGTTGCCAATTGACAACGTCCGGACGGTTGCGTTTAGTTACCTTTGTAAATGAATCACGCGTCCAGCAGGATGCGCAGCATGCGGCGCAGCGGCTCTGCAGCACCCCACAGCAGCTGGTCGCCGATGGTGAAGGCGCCCACGTATTCCGGCCCCATGGCGAGCTTGCGCACGCGGCCCACGGGAATCGTCAGGGTACCGGTCACGGCCACCGGGGTCAGGTCCTTGATGGTGGCTTCACGGGTGTTGGGGACCACCTTGGCCCAGGGGTTGTCGGCGGCGATCATGGCTTCGATGTCGGCCACGGGCACGTCCTTCTTGAGCTTGAAGGTCAGGGCCTGGCTGTGGCAGCGCATGGCGCCCACGCGCACGCAGAAACCGTCGACCGGGATGGCGGGGGCGTTGAAGCCTTCGCCGATGCCCAGGATCTTGTTGGTCTCGGCCATGCCCTTCCATTCTTCGCGGCTGACGCCGTTGCCCAGGTCCTTGTCGATCCAGGGGATCAGGCTGCCGCCCAGGGGTACGCCGAAGTTGGCGGTTTCAGCTTCGCTGAGGCTGCGCTGCTTGGCGATGACCTTGCGGTCGATTTCCAGGATGGCGCTCTTGGGGTCGTCCAGCAGGTTGCGCACTTCGGCGTTCAGGGTGCCGAACTGGGTCAGCAGCTCACGCATGTGCTGAGCGCCGCCGCCCGATGCGGCTTGGTAGGTCTGGGTGGACATCCATTCGACCAGGCCTGCCTTGTACAGCGCGCCCACACCCATCAGCATGCAGCTGACGGTGCAGTTGCCGCCCACCCAGTTGTTGCCGCCCTTGGCGAGCGCGCTCTGGATCACGGGCAGGTTCACCGGGTCCAGGATGATGACGGCATCGTCCTTCATGCGCAGCGTGGAGGCTGCGTCGATCCAGTGGCCGTTCCAGCCGGCTGCACGCAGCTTGGGGAACACTTCGGTGGTGTAGTCGCCGCCTTGGGCGGTGATGATGATGTCGCAGCGCTTGAGGGCTGCGATGTCGTAGGCGTCCTGCAGAACGGTTTCGTTCTTGGCTTGCGCGGGGGCCTTGCCACCGGCATTCGACGTCGAGAAGAAAACGGGTTCGATCAGGCCGAAGTCACCTTCAGCCGTCATGCGGTCGATCAGCACCGAGCCGACCATGCCGCGCCAACCCACCAAACCTACAAGATTACCTACCTTCATCACATTGCCCTTTCAGAAAAATGAAATCTTCTTCACCCCGGCTCGTCGGGCCGGGGAGGGCGTGACGAACCGGGCTACTGCTTAGCCTTTAATGGTCGTCTTGGTAATGGCGGCCACCACGGCATCACCCATCTCGCGGGTGCTGACCTTGGTGGTGCCTTCCGAGTAGATGTCAACGGTTCTGAGGCCAGCAGCCAGCACCGATTGCACCGCGGACTCGATTCGGTCGGCGGCTTCGGCTTGGTTGAGGGAGAAGCGGAGCATCATGGCAGCGGACAGTATTGTAGCCAAAGGATTGGCGATGCCCTTGCCCGCGATGTCGGGGGCGCTGCCGTGGCTGGGTTCGTACAGGCCCTGGTTGCTCGAATTCAGGCTGGCCGAGGGCAGCATGCCGATGGAGCCGGTCAGCATGGCCGCTTCGTCGGACAGGATGTCGCCGAACATGTTGCCGGTCACCACCACGTCGAATTTCTTTGGGGCCTTGACCAGTTGCATGGCCGCGTTGTCGACGTACATGTGGTCGAGCTCCACGTCGGGGTATTGCTGGCCCACCTCGATCATGATGTCCTTCCAGAACTGGAAGGTCTCGAGCACATTGGCCTTGTCCACGCTGGTCACTCGCTTGCTGCGCTTGCGTGCCGCCTGGAAGGCCACGTGGGCGATGCGTTCCACTTCAGGGCGCGAGTAGCGCATGGTGTCGAAGGCTTCTTCGGCGCCGGGGAAGTGGCCGTCCACCGCCGTGCGGCGGCCCCGGGGTTGACCGAAGTAGATGTCGCCCGTCAGCTCACGGATGATCAGGATGTCCAGGCCGGCGATCAGCTCGGGCTTGAGGCTGGAGGCGCCCACGAGCTGCTCGTAGCAGATGGCAGGGCGGAAGTTGGCAAACAGGCCCAGGTTCTTGCGCAGGCCCAGAATGGCCTGCTCCGGGCGCAGCGGGCGGTCGAGCTTGTCGTATTTCCAGTCGCCCACGGCGCCGAACAGGATGGCATCGGCCTCTTTGGCCAGCTTCAGGGTCGATTCGGGCAGCGGGTGGCCGTGGGCCTCGTAGGCGGCGCCGCCCACCAGGGCAGTTTCGGTTTCGAATTTCAGGTCGAGAACGTTCAGGACCTTGACGGCCTCGGCGACGATTTCGGTGCCAATGCCGTCACCCGGCAGGATTGCGATTTTCATGGGATGGATCAGGGTGAGGCCGACCTGGGTCGGCCTGGGTTGAATTCGTTAAGTGAAGCGGGCGATCAGCCGACCATGGTCTGGGCCAGCCAGGGCTTCTGGGCCAGGCGCTCGGCCTCGAAGAGCTTGATCTTGTCGGCGTGACGCAGGGTCAGGCCGATGTCGTCCAGGCCGTTGAGCAGGCAGTACTTGCGGAAGGCATTGACCTCGAACGGGATCTCTTCGCCTTGCGGACGCACGATGACCTGGCGTTCCAGGTCGATGGTGAGCTGGTAGCCCGGGAAGGCCAGTACTTCATCGAACAGTTGCGCCACGGTGCTTTCGGGCAGCACGATGGGCAGCAGGCCGTTCTTGAAGCAGTTGTTGAAGAAGATGTCGGCAAAGCTGGGCGCGATGATGGCGCGAAAGCCGAACTGGTCCAGTGCCCAGGGCGCGTGCTCGCGCGAGGAGCCGCAGCCGAAGTTCTTGCGAGCCAACAGCACCGAGGCGCCAGCATAGCGCGGCTGGTTCAGCACGAAGTCGGGGTTGGGCTTGCGGCTGGCCGGGTCCTGGCCGGGCTCGCCGTGGTCCAGGTAACGCCATTCGTCAAACAGATTGGGGCCGAAGCCGGTCTTGCGGATCGACTTCAGGAACTGCTTGGGAATGATCGCGTCGGTGTCGACGTTCTCGCGGTCCATCGGGGCCACGATGCCCTTGTGTACGGTGAATTTTTGCATGATGAGTCAGGGCCTTGTGGCTTATTTCTTGGCCGCGTTTTCGATCGCCGAGCCGGCTTTCTGGACGTCTTCGCCCAGGCCCTTGACGGTGTTGCAGCCCATCAGGGCGACCAGGGCGGACAGGGTCAGGAAGGTGGTGATGCGGTTCATGGCAAGGTTCTCCTTCTGGGTCAGGCGAATTGGCGGATGTCGACGAAGTGGCCGTGCACGGCAGCGGCCGCGGCCATGGCCGGGCTCACCAGGTGGGTGCGGCCCCCGGCGCCTTGGCGGCCTTCGAAATTGCGGTTGCTGGTGGAGGCGCAGCGCTCGCCGGGCTCCAGGCGGTCGGCGTTCATGGCCAGGCACATGGAGCAACCGGGTTCGCGCCATTCAAAGCCGGCGGCCTTGAAGATCTGATCCAGGCCTTCGCGCTCGGCCTGTTCCTTCACCAGGCCGGAGCCCGGCACCACCATGGCCACCTTGATGTTCTTGGCCACTTTCTGGCCCAGCTTCTTGACCACGGCAGCGGCTTCGCGCATGTCTTCGATGCGGCTGTTGGTGCACGAGCCGATGAACACCTTGTCGACAAAGATGTCGTTGATCGGCTTGCCGGGCTCCAGCGCCATGTAGGTCAGGGCGCGCTCGATGGCGCCGCGCTTGTTGGCGTCTTTTTCCTTGTCGGGGTCGGGGATGCGGGCGTCCACGCCGAGCACCATTTCGGGCGAGGTGCCCCAGGTGACCTGCGGCACGATCTGGGCGGCGTCCAGTTCGACCACGGCGTCGAATTGGGCGTCAGCGTCGGAGTGCAGGGTCTTCCAGTAGGTGATGGCGTGTTCCAGCTCGACGCCCGAGGGCGCCAGCGGGCGTCCCTTGACGTATTCGATGGTCTTGTCGTCCACCGCCACCAGGCCCGCGCGTGCGCCGGCTTCGATGGCCATGTTGCACACGGTCATGCGGCCTTCCATGGACAGGGCGCGGATGGCCGAACCGGCAAACTCGATGGTGTAGCCGGTGCCGCCTGCCGTGCCGATCTTGCCGATGATGGCCAGCACGATGTCCTTGGCGGTGACGCCCTTGGCCACGTTGCCTTCCACCTTGATCAGCAGGTTCTTGGCCTTCTTGGCCAGCAGGGTCTGGGTGGCCATCACGTGTTCGACTTCGCTGGTGCCGATGCCGTGGGCGAGCGCACCGAAGGCGCCATGGGTGGAGGTGTGCGAATCACCGCAGACCACGGTCATGCCCGGCAGGGTGGCGCCGTTTTCGGGGCCGATCACGTGCACGATGCCCTGGCGCTTGGACATGAAGGGGAAGAAGGCCGCAGCGCCAAATTCCTTGATGTTGCTGTCCAGCGTCGTGATCTGCTCTTTGCTGATCGGGTCGGTGATGCCGTCGTAGCCCAGTTCCCAGCCGGTGGTGGGGGTGTTGTGGTCGGCCGTGGCCACGATGGAGCTCACGCGCCAGACCTTGCGGCCGGCCTCGCGCAGGCCTTCAAAGGCTTGCGGGCTGGTCACTTCGTGCACCAGGTGGCGGTCGATGTAGAGCACGGCGGTGCCGTCTTCTTCGGTGTGGACGACGTGCTCGTCCCAGATCTTGTCGTAAAGGGTGCGTCCCATGGTGGTCTCTGGTCTTTCGTGAGGAAGGTGATTTTAGGCGGGCAGGGGCTCGGCAGACAGGGCGGTGCCTGCCATGCCGGCCGCATGGGGAAGCGGTGGCGGGCTGCTGGCACGCAGGTGGTCGGCCAGCAGGCGCGCGGTCATGGGCAGGGCCTGGAAGTCGCGCGCCACGATGCGCAGTTCGCGGTGGGCCCACTCGTCTTTCAGTGCCACGGCCTGCAACTGGCCGACGCCTTGCATCAGGGCAAAGGCCCGGTCGGGCAGCACCCCCACGCCCAGGCCGTTATCGATCATGCGGTACATGGCATCCAGCCCGGTGACCTGGATGCGCAACTTGAGTGCGCGCCCGGCGCGGGCTGCGGCCTGCTGCATGGCCAGGCTGATGCTGCTGTTGGCGTGCAGGCCCACGATGTCGTGGTCAAGCACGTCGGCGAAGTGGGCGCTGTCCTGCTGGGCCAGCGGGTGATGCTGCGGCACCACCAGCACCAGGCGGTCCTCCCGGTAGGGCAGGGTCTGCAGCGGGGCGCCGGTGCCGGCCTGATCGCGCACGTGGCAGATGCCCAGGTCGGCGGCCCCTTCGGTCACGGCCTGCATGACGTCCGGGCTCAGGTGTTCTTCGAGGTCGATCTTGATCTGCTCGTGCTGCCGGGTGAAGGCGCCCAGGTCCTCGGGCAGAAACTGCACGATGGCCGAAATATTGGCGTGGATGCGCACATGCCCGCGCACCCCATCGGCGTATTCGCTCAATTCGCCCTGCATCTTCTCCAGGCCATACAGCACGGTGCGGGCGTGGTGCAGCAGGCTCTCGCCGGCCGGGGTCAGGCGCACGCCGCGGCTGTGCCGGTACAGCAGTTGGGTGTCGACCGTGGCCTCCAGGTCGCTCAGGCGCTTGCTGACGGCCGAAGCGGCGATGAACTCGCGCTCGGCGGCCTTGCCGATGCTGCCCAGCTCACAGACGGCCACGAACAGCTGCAGCGAGGTCAGGTCGATTCGGCGGGCAAAGTTGCGCTCGGAGCTTTTCATGGGGTGTTTCATCTCGGATTGAGATGTGATGCGTATTTTCCATGGGATTTTAGGCCTTCGACATCTCCATCGGCGATGTCTTCCGTCGCTGGGGGTGGGAGCTGGCGGCGCAGGTGGCGCGCCATGGTCTGGGCGTCAGGCACAAAAAAGCCCGCTGGATAGCGGGCTTGGTCTTGGGCTCTGACTTGCGGCACTGAGCGCCGAGATCAGCTGAAGAAGTTCTTCAGTCGATCGGTCCAGCTGTCGCCGCTGGGGGAGTGCTTGCCGCCCCCCTTCTTCAGCGATTCTTCCAGTTCGCGCAGCAGCTTGCGCTGGTACTCGGTGAGCTTGACCGGGGTCTCGACCGCGATGTGGCAGTACAGGTCGCCCGGGTAGCTGGAGCGCACCCCCTTGATGCCCTTGCCACGCAGCCGGAACTGCTTGCCGGCCTGGGTGCCTTCGGGAATGTCGATGGCGGCCTTGCCTTGCAGCGTGGGCACTTCGATCTCGCCGCCCAGGGCGGCCGTGATGAAGCTGACCGGCACGGAGCAGTGCAGATCGTCTCCGTCGCGCTCGAAGATGTCGTGCTTCTTGAGCCGGATTTCGATGTACAGATCGCCCGGAGGGCCACCATTGGTGCCGGGCTCGCCATTGCCGACGCTGCGGATGCGCATGCCGTCGTCGATGCCGGCGGGGATCTTCACTTCCAGCGTCTTCTGCTTCTTGATCTTGCCCTGGCCATGGCAGGCGGTGCAGGGCTCGGGGATCACCTTGCCACTGCCGCGGCAGGTGGGGCAGGTCTGTTGCACGCTGAAGAAGCCCTGGCGCATCTGCACGCTGCCCTGGCCGTTGCAGGTGCCGCAGGTCTTGGCGCTGGTGCCGGGCTTGGCGCCGGAGCCGTGACAGGTGTCGCAGGTGTCCCAGCTCGGGATGCGGATCTGCGCATCCTTGCCTCGGGCGGCCTCTTCGAGGGTGACCTCCATGGCGTAGCTGAGGTCGCTGCCGCGGTAGACCTGACGCCCACCCGCACGTCCGCCACGCTGCTGGCCGAACATGTCGCCGAAGATGTCACCAAAGGCTTCGGCAAAGCCGCCAAAGCCTTCGGCGCCACCCGGGCCGCGCATGTTCGGATCCACGCCGGCATGGCCGTGCTGGTCATAGGCGGCCCGCTTCTGCGGGTCGCTGAGCATTTCGTAGGCTTCCTTGGCTTCCTTGAATTTTTCTTCGGCAGCCTTGGCCGCATCGCCCTGATTGCGGTCAGGGTGATGCTTCATCGCCAACTTGCGATAAGCCTTCTTGATCTCTTCATCCGAGGCGGTCTTGGCGACGCCCAGGACTTCGTAAAAGTCTCGTTTAGCCATTGGTTTTCCGAGCCGTATTCAACACAAACGCCGCGCAGGTCCCAGGCCTGGGTCCGGCGCGGCGGGCGAAGTGGCCGTAGCCGGGGATCAGCCCTTCTTCACTTCCTTGACTTCAGCGTCCACCACATTGTCGTCGGCGGGCTTGGAGGCAGATTCCGTGCCAGCGGCGCCAGCGGCACCCGCAGCGCCACCGGCGGCGGCTTGCTGGGCAGCCTGTTCGGCCTGCATGTCGGCGTACATCTTCTCACCCAGCTTCTGGCTGGCGGTCATGAGCGCGTTGCTCTTTTCCTCGATGGCGGCCTTGTCCTCGCCCTTCAGGACTTCTTCGAGGTCCTTGATGGCGGCTTCGATCTTTTCCTTCTCGCCGGCTTCGAGCTTGTCGCCGTAGTCGGTCAGGCTCTTCTTCACGCTGTGCACGGTGGCTTCGCCCTGGTTGCGGGCCTGCACGATTTCGAGCTTCTTCTTGTCTTCGGCGGCGTTCAGCTCGGCGTCTTTCACCATCTTCTGGATTTCCTCCTCGGACAGACCCGAGTTGGCCTTGATGGTGATCTTGTTTTCCTTGCCGGTGCCCTTGTCCTTGGCGCCCACGTGCAGGATGCCGTTGGCGTCGATGTCAAAGGACACTTCGATCTGGGGCAGGCCGCGCGGTGCGGGCGGGATGCCTTCGAGGTTGAACTCGCCGAGCAGCTTGTTGCCCGAGGCCATTTCGCGTTCGCCCTGGAACACCTTGATGGTAACGGCCGGCTGGTTGTCGTCGGCGGTGGAGAAGGTCTGGGCGAATTTGGTCGGGATGGTGGTGTTCTTGCTGATCATCTTGGTCATGACACCGCCCAGGGTTTCAATGCCCAGGGACAGCGGGGTCACGTCCAGCAGCAGCACGTCCTTGCGGTCGCCCGACAGCACCTGGCCCTGAATGGCGGCACCCACGGCCACGGCTTCGTCAGGGTTCACGTCCTTGCGCGGATCCTTGCCGAAGAATTCCTTCACCTTTTCCTGCACCTTGGGCATGCGGGTCATGCCGCCGACCAGGATCACGTCGTGGATCTCACCCACGGTCACGCCGGCATCCTTGATGGCGGTGCGGCAGGGGGCGATGGTGCGCTCGATCAGCTCTTCCACCAGCTGTTCCAGCTTGGCGCGGGTCAGCTTGATGTTCAGGTGCTTGGGGCCCGACGCGTCAGCGGTGATGTAGGGCAGGTTCAGGTCGGTGGCGGCCGAGGACGACAGCTCGATCTTGGCCTTTTCAGCGGCTTCCTTCAGGCGTTGCAGGGCCAGCACGTCCTTGGACAGGTCAACGCCTTGTTCTTTCTTGAACTCGGTGATGATGTAGTCGATGATGCGCTGGTCGAAGTCTTCGCCACCCAGGAAGGTGTCGCCGTTGGTGGACAGCACTTCGAACTGCTTCTCGCCATCGACGTCGGCGATTTCGATGATGGACACGTCGAACGTGCCGCCACCCAGGTCATACACGGCAATCTTGCGGTCGCCCTTGTCGGTCTTGTCCAGGCCGAAGGCCAGTGCAGCGGCTGTGGGCTCGTTGATGATGCGCTTCACTTCCAGGCCGGCGATGCGGCCGGCGTCCTTGGTGGCCTGGCGCTGGGCGTCGTTGAAGTAGGCGGGCACCGTGATCACGGCTTCGGTCACTTCTTCGCCGAGGTAGTCTTCGGCGGTCTTCTTCATCTTGCGCAGGATGTCGGCCGACACCTGCTGGGCCGACAGGCGCTTGCCGCGCACTTCCACCCAGGCGTCGCCGTTGTCGGCGGCCACGATGGAGTAGGGCATCAGGTTGATGTCCTTCTGCACTTCCTTTTCGGTGAACTTGCGGCCGATCAGACGCTTGATCGCGTAGAGCGTGTTCTTGGGGTTGGTCACGGCCTGGCGCTTGGCCGAGGCGCCGACCAGCACTTCGCCGTCTTCCTGGTAAGCCACGATCGACGGCGTGGTGCGCGCGCCTTCCGAGTTCTCGATCACCTTGGTGGTGTTGCCTTCCATGATGGACACGCAGCTGTTGGTGGTGCCCAAGTCAATACCGATGATTTTTCCCATGATTTACTCCTGTATTTCGACTGCGTGCCAGGCGATTTGCCGGCGCGCATTGTTTGGTTCGTCTTGTTGATGAGTTGTGGATAACTGTCGGGGTTTCAAGCCCCTGGCGGCTTCCAGACCCGAAAATTTATTTGGGTGCAGCCACGGTCACCAGGGCCGGGCGCAGCACGCGCTCGGCGATCAGGTAGCCCTTTTGCAGCACGCTCACCACGGTGTTGGCCTCTTGGTCGGCGGGCACCATGCTGATGGCCTGGTGCTGGTGCGGGTCGAACTTGGCGCCGGCAGCCGGCGCAATGGCCAGCACCTTGTTGCGTTCGAGGGCGGCAGTCAACTGGCGCAGGGTGGCTTCGGCGCCTTCGCGGATCTGCTCGGGCTTGGCGTCCTTGATCGCCAGGCCGGCTTCCAGGCTGTCGCACACGGGCAGCAGGCTTTCGGCAAAGCTCTCGATACCGAACTTGCGGGCCTTGGCAATTTCTTCCTCGGCGCGGCGGCGGGCGTTCTCGGCCTCGGCCTTGGCACGCAGGAACTGGTCGGCCAGATCCGCGCTCTTGGCCTTGAGGGCTGCCAGCTCGGCTTGCGCCTGGGCCAGGGCCTCGACGTCGTTGGCCGCCTGCGCGGCTTCTTGCTCTTCAGGGCTCATCGGGCCGCCTGGCATGGCCTGATTCTGGTGTTCTTGGTTTTCAGACATTCGGATTCGGGTCGATAAGTTGACGAAAAGAGGATGTCGCGGCAGATGGGGCCGCGCTTGAACTTTTCAAGGCGTGGATTGTCCACTGGATTCGCTATCGTTAAAAAAGCGATGGGCGCTTGTATTTTTGGAATCAGTGGCGCTACAATCGTGGGCTTTGCCTTGCCGTACTGCTACAGACGCAGCGGACGGCTTCACCCAGAAGGAGTACTCAATGCGTCATTATGAAATCGTTTTGCTGATTCACCCGGATCAGAGCGAACAGGTTCCGGCCATGCTGGAGCGCTACAAGGGCATGATCACCGCCGGCGGCGGCAAGATCCACCGCGTGGAAGACTGGGGCCGTCGTCAACTGGCGTACCTGATCAACAAGCTGGCCAAGGCCCACTACCTGTGCGTCAACATCGAAGCCGACCAGGCTGTGATGGCTGAACTGGAACACGCGTTCAAGTTCAACGATGCCGTGCTGCGTCACCTGACTGTCGTCAAGAAGAAGGCTGACACCGGCCCGTCTTCGATGATGAAGACCGTCGAGCGTGAAGAGGCCCGCAAGGCCCAGCAAGCTGAATTCGCCGCTGCCAACAACTAAGGCCTGCGTCCAGTTCGTTTGACTGATTCAAAGGGGAAGTGAACCACGTCGCTCTGACCGCCGTGATCGTTGAGGCCAAGCCGATGCGATTCACACCTGCCGGTCTGCCTGCCATCGATCTGCGGCTCGAATCCGAGTCGGAGGTCGAAGAAGCTGGGCAGAAGCGCAAGGTGCAGGTGGCCATCAGGGCTGTTGCACTCGGCAGCAATGCCGAGCGGCTTGCCAAGCAAGCGCTCGGTTCGGTCTGGAAATTCTCCGGATTTCTGGCCACACCGCGCAACGTCAAGACCGTCGTTTTTCACATCCAGGAATTCCAGCAAGATTAAATTTCAGGAGGCCAACATGGCCACGTTCAAGAAGTTCAACAAAGACAAGCGCCCGAAGCGCAACACCCAGTCCCTGCTGTTCAAGCGCAAGCGCTTCTGCCGCTTCACCGTCGCTGGCGTCGAAGAAATCGACTACAAGGATGTCGACACCCTGCGTGACTTCATCGCTGAAAACGGCAAGATCATCCCCGCTCGCCTGACCGGCACGCGCGCCATCTACCAGCGTCAGCTGAACACCGCCATCAAGCGTGCTCGCTTCCTGGCTCTGGTGCCTTACAGCGACCAGCACAAGATCTAAGGAGAACAACCATGCAAATCATCCTGCTCGAAAAGGTTGTGAACCTGGGTAACCTCGGCGAAATCGTCAAGGTCAAGGACGGCTACGCCCGCAACTTCCTGATCCCGTCGGGCCGCGCCCGCCGTGCCACCGAAGCTGCCAAGGCTGAATTCGAAGCCAAGCGCGCTGAGCTGGAAAAGGCTGCTGCCGCCAAGCTGGCCGAAGCTCAAGCCCAAGGCGAAAAGCTGGCTGGTACGACCGTCAAGGTCACCCAGAAGGCTGGCGTTGACGGCCGTCTGTTCGGTTCCGTCACCAACCACGACATCGCTGAAGAGCTGATCAAGCAAGGCTACCAAGTGGTCAAGGCTCAGATCCGCCTGCCCAACGGCCCCCTGAAGGTGGTTGGCGACAGCACCATCAGCGTCGCTCTGCACACTGATGTGGTCGTTGAAGTGAATGTTTCCGTGTACGGCGAAACCGCCTGATCACCGAAGCCATAGCTTCTGTCAAGCCGCCTTCGGGCGGCTTTTCTTTTGGGGGTGCCGCCATGCTCGATGTGCGTTTATCCCCTTGATTTCCCCCTGCCATGCACAGCTTATCCCCAGCCTTGGGGCTGACGGAAGGCGTTGAAACGCTTACGATTTGAGGCTGCCAAGGAAACCCATGTCTGCCATTTTTCCGCCCGTCGATTCTGATTTCGAGCCTGACTTCCATCTTCCTGCCGGGATCGAGATGCCGCCGCCGCTGGAGCCAGCGCCGGCGCCGGCTCAGCACGCGATCGAGCGCACGGTGGACCGTGAGGTGGCCAAGCTGCGCGTGCCGCCGCACTCGATCGAGGCCGAGTCCAGCGTGCTCGGGGGCTTGTTGCTGGACAACAGCGCCTGGGATCGCGTGGCCGACGTGGTCAGTGAGGGTGACTTCTACCGCTACGAGCACCGCGTCGTGTTCGGCGTGCTCAGTTCCCTGATCAACTCCGGCAAGCCCGCCGACGTGATCACAGTCTATGAAAGCCTGCAGAACCTGGGCAAGGCCGAAGAAGTGGGCGGCCTGGGTTACCTCAACTCGCTGGCCCAGTACGTGCCAAGTGCCAGCAACATCCGGCGCTACGGCGAGATCGTTCGTGAGCGCTCCATCCTGCGCAAGCTGGTCACCGCCAGCGATGAGATCGCCACCGTGGCATTCAATCCGCAGGGGCGGGCTGTCGACAAGATCCTGGATGAGGCCGAGCAGAAGATCTTCAAGATCTCGGAAGAAGGCTCGCGCAACAAGCAGGGCTTCCAGTCCATGGATTCGTTGGTGGTCGACCTGCTGGACCGCGTCCAGGAGATGGCCGACAACACCAATGACATCACCGGTGTGCCCACGGGTTTCTATGACCTCGACCGCATGACCTCGGGCCTGCAGGCCGGTGACCTGGTGGTGCTGGCGGCACGTCCCTCGATGGGCAAGACGGCTTTCGCCATCAACATCGCCGAACACGTGGCGTTGAATGAAGGCCTGCCGGTGGCGGTGTTCTCCATGGAAATGGGCGCCGCACAGTTGGCCGTGCGTATCGTGGGTTCCATCGGTCGTATCAACCAGGGCAACCTGCGCACCGGCAAGCTGACCGATGATGAGTGGCCGCGTCTGACCGAGGCCATCGAGCGCCTGCGCACCGTGTCGCTGCACATCGACGAAACGCCCGGCCTGTCGCCCAGCGAACTGCGGGCCAACTCGCGCCGGCTGGCGCGCCAGTGCGGCAAGATGGGCCTGATCGTGGTCGACTACCTGCAACTCATGAGCGGATCCGGGTCTGCGGCCAGTGCCGACAACCGGGCCACCGAACTGGGCGAAATCTCCCGGGGCCTGAAGATGCTGGCCAAGGAGCTGCAATGCCCGGTGATCGCGCTTTCGCAGCTGAACCGAAGCGTGGAGCAGCGCACCGACAAGCGCCCCATGATGAGTGACTTGCGCGAATCCGGCGCCATCGAGCAGGATGCGGACATCATCATGTTCATCTACCGCGACGACTACTACAACAAGGAAAGCAAGGACCAGAACATGGCCGAGGTCATCATCGGCAAGCAGCGTAACGGCCCGACAGGGACCGTGAAGCTGTATTTCCACAAGTCGCAGACCCGCTTCGAAAGCCTGGCCCGCGGCTCATCGGACGATTTCTGATCTGCTGCCAGCGATCCCCTGAAAGGCAAAACGCCCGGCGATGACCGGGCGTTTTGCATGGGGGCGGCAGCTTGGCTGCCGTCTTGTTCAGTGGCGTGTCAAAGCACTTCGCTGGCAAAGTCGGCCAGGCGCGAGCGCTCGCCACGCGCCAGGGTGATGTGCCCGCTGTGCGGCCAGCCCTTGAACTTGTCCACCGCAAAGGTGAGGCCGGACGAGCCCTCGGTCAGATAAGGCGTGTCGATCTGGGCCAGGTTGCCCATGCAGATGATCTTGGTGCCCGGGCCGGCCCGGGTGATCAGGGTCTTCATCTGCTTGGGCGTCAGGTTCTGGGCTTCGTCGATGATCACGTACTTGTTGAGGAAGGTGCGCCCGCGCATGAAGTTCATGCTCTTGATCTTGATGCGGCTGCGAATCAGCTCATTGGTGGCGGCGCGCCCCCATTCGCCGGCATTGCCGCCATCGCCCTTGGCCAGGAACTCAAGGTTGTCGTCGAGGGCGCCCATCCAGGGTCCCATCTTCTCTTCCTCGGTGCCGGGCAGAAAGCCGATGTCCTCGCCAACGCTCACGGTGGCGCGGGTCATGATGATCTCGGTGTAGCGGCGGTCGTCCAGCACCTGGGTCAGGCCCGCGGCCAGGGCCATCAGGGTCTTGCCGGTGCCGGCGGTGCCGGCCAGGGTCACGAAGTCGATTTCGGGATCGGTCAGCAGGTTCATCGCGAAGTTCTGTTCGCGGTTGCGCGTGGTCACGCCCCAGACCGCGTTCTTCGCGTGAGCAAAGTCCTTCAGGGTCTGCAGCACGGCGGTCTTGCCGCGGATCTCGGTCACGCGCGCATACAGGCTGGGCTCGCCCGGGGCTTCGAAGAACACGAACTGGTTGATCAGCAGATTGGGCACGATGGGGCCCGAAATGCGGTAATAAGTGTGTGAGCCGCTTTGCCAGCTCTCGACCGACTTGCCGTTCTTGGCCCAGAAGTCGGCGGGCAGTGCCAGGGCGCCGGAGTACAGCAGGTCGCCGTCCTCCAGGGTCTTGTCGTTCTGGTAGTCCTCGGCGGTGAGGCCCAGGGCGCGTGCTTTCACGCGCATGTTGATGTCTTTGGACACCAGCACCACCTCGCGCGTGGGCTGGCCTTCCTGGCCTTGCGGGCTGTGCAGGTGGCGCAGCGCCTCGACCACACCCAGGATCTGGTTGTCGGCCTTGCCTTGCGGCAGGCTGGTGGGCAAGGTGTAGTTGAGCGGGCGGGTCTGGAAGAACAGCTTGCCACCGGCCTCGCGGTGGCCGGTGGTGTCGAGCTTCAGGCCGGCGGTGATGTCGGCGCCTTGGGCGGCGGCCAGGGCATCTAGCGAGCGGCTGGTCTGGCGCGCGTTGCGGGCCACCTCGGTCATGCCCTTTTTGTGGCTGTCGAGCTCTTCCAGCACGATCATCGGCAGGAAGATGTCGTGCTCCTCAAAGCGGAACAGGCACATCGGGTCGTGCATCAGCACATTGGTGTCCAGCACGAACAACTTGGTCGGGCCGGTGTGTCGCGCCTTGCGGCTGCGTGGTGCGGCTGCCGGCGCCTCGGCGGTGGCGGCGGGCGCTGCTGTCGGGGCGGCAGGGGCCGATTTGGCGGCAGCGGGCGCCGTGGCTGGTGGGCTCAGCAGGGCTGATACCTGGGTGGAAGCCGTCTTGCGCCGGCTCGAGGTCTTGGCGGCTGGCGCTGGGGCGGCGGGGGCTGCGGGGATGGCCAGCAGCGCCTCGGGTGCCTCGCGTTTGGCCTCGGGGTGGGCTGAGTCGGCGGCGCGGCTGCGTGAACCGGCCTTGCGCGAGTTGCCTTCGCCGGTGCTCGCGTAAGCGCTGGTGGGCAGGATGGTGGCTTTCTTCGATGGGGCGGGCGGCAGGGGCATGGAAGGTCAGACTCCAGAAAAAGCACAGAAAGTGGGAATGCGAACGCGCTGATCGGTCCGGGAAGCAAAAAAGCCGCCAGGAGACCTGAGCGGCTTTTGCGGAGGAGGGTGGCGGTGCGAAACCAGCAACATATGCGAGCCATTATGCATGACTCGGCAGGCCCTCCCAGGATGGGACTGAGGGTTCTCAGGCAGCCTTTTTCAGGGCCTTGAGTTCCTTGACCGACTTCAGCACTTCGTCCACGTGGCCCGGCACCTTGAGGCCGCGCCATTCTTCTTTGAGAATGCCGTCTTCGCCAATCAGGAAGGTGCTGCGTTCGATGCCCTTGACCTTCTTGCCGTACATGATCTTGTTCTTGACCACGCCGAACATGTGGCACATTTTTTCTTCGGTGTCGGCGATCAGCTCGAAGGGCAGTTCCAGCTTGAGCTTGAACTCGTCGTGCGACTTCATGTTGTCGCGCGACACGCCGAACACGGTGGCGCCGGCCTTCACAAAATCCTTGTATTTGTCGCGGAACTGCATCGCCTCGGTGGTGCAGCCCGGGGTGTTGTCCTTCGGGTAGAAGTACAGCACCAGAATCTGGCCCAGGTGGGAAGAGTTCGACACCTTGATCCCACCCGTGGCGTTCGCTTCGAATTCAGGGATGGACTTGTTGACAACGATCGCCATAGAACTTCAATCTCGTGTGACAGGTGTGACCTAAGATGGTTGGGTCCGGAGGCATTGCACCTCTCTTTTGATCGCCCACTCCATCCGCAACCCGAGATTTTACCTCTAAATCGGTCGGCTCAGGGTTGCGCGGGCTCGCTGCCCTCGATCAGCAGTGCTGCAGCCACCTTGCGACCCTCCTGCGCCAGGATGTTGTAGGTGCGGCAGGCCGCCTGGGTGTCCATGGTTTCCAGCCCGATGCGGCGGGCCATCAGGGCCTTCAGCCAGGCCGCTGGCGGGAAGCGGTTGCGTTGGCCGCTGCCAAACACAATCAGTTCGCAATCAATGTCGGCCAACTGCTCGAAGTGGGCTTCGCTCAGGTCTTCGAAGCGGCTCACGGGCCAACTCAGGCGCTGCCCCTGCGAGCTGATGATCAGGCTGCCGGCGTGTTTCTCGCCATTGATGGCCACCCAGCCCTCGCCGTAGGCAGTGATGGATTGAACGTCGAATTGGTCGGGTTGCAGCTTCATGGGGCACTGGGTTGGGGCGAAGAGGCGCGCCAATGGTGCGCGCTGCAGGCTGCGATGCAGAACTGTGGTCAAATTATAGGTTTCGCTTCTGACGACTTACCCAGGAGGGGGCTTTCCCGTCACCATGAAAACTGTCCAGAAATCTGCCAAGCTTGCCAACGTCTGCTATGACATCCGCGGTCCCATCATGGACCGAGCGCGTCAGATGGAAGACGAAGGCCAGAAGATCATCAAGCTCAATATTGGCAATCTGGCGGTATTCGGTTTTGACTCCCCCGAGGAAATCCAGCAGGACATGATCCGCAACCTGCCCAATTCGGCAGGCTATTCGGACAGCAAGGGCATTTTTGCCGCCCGCAAGGCGGTGATGCACTACACCCAGCAGCAAGGCATCAAGGGCGTCACCCTTGACGACATCTATCTGGGCAACGGCGCCAGCGAGCTCATCGTGATGGCCACCAACGCCCTGCTCGACAACGGCGACGAAGTTCTGCTGCCCTCGCCCGATTACCCGCTGTGGACGGCGGCGGCCAGCCTGTCGGGCGGCACCCCGGTGCACTACCGCTGCGACGAGGCCAATGGCTGGATGCCCGACCTGGACGACATCCGCAGCAAGATCACCTCCCGCACCAAGGGCATCGTGGTGATCAACCCCAACAACCCGACTGGCGCCCTGTACTCCGACGATCTGCTCAAGGCCATCGTCGCGATCGCCCGCGAGCACGGCCTGGTGATCTTCGCCGACGAGGTGTATGACAAGGTGCTGTACGACGACGTCAAGCACACCGCCATCGGCTCGCTCAGCGAAGACGTGCTGACCCTCACCTTCAACTCGCTGTCCAAGAGCTACCGCAGCTGCGGCTACCGGGCCGGCTGGATGGTGGTGTCGGGCGACAAGAAGCCCGCCAAGGACTACATCGAGGGCCTGAACATGCTCTCGAACATGCGCCTGTGCTCCAACGTGCCCGGCCAGTGGGCCATCCAGACCGCCCTCGGCGGCTACCAGAGCATCAATGACCTGGTCTGCGAAGGGGGCCGCCTGCGCCGCCAGCGCGACCTGGCCTATGAGCTGATCACCGCCATCCCGGGCGTCAGCTGCGTCAAGCCCACGGCGGCGCTGTACATGTTCCCGCGCCTGGACCCGGCGGTCTACCCGATCAAGGATGACCAGCAGTTCTTCCTCGAACTGCTGGAAGAGACCCGTGTGATGCTGGTGCAGGGCACCGGCTTCAACTGGCCTGACACCGACCACTTCCGCATCGTGTTCCTGCCCCATGAGGACGATCTGCGCGAGGCCATCGGCCGCATCGCCCGCTTCCTGGAGCAGTACCGCAAGCGCAGCAGCGTTGTGGTCTGAGCCTTTCCCTATCTGTTTCAAACTTCAAACCGTCTCGCTATGAACCCGATCAAAGTTGGCCTGCTGGGCATTGGCACCGTTGGCAGTGGCACCTTCCACGTGCTGCAACGCAACCAGGAAGAAATCCGCCGCCGTGCGGGCCGTGGCATCGAGATCACCATGGTGGCCGATCTGGACGTCGAGCGCGCCCGCGCTGTGGTGGGTGATCAGGTGCAGGTCGTCAATGACGCCCGCGCCGTCATCGCCAACCCCGAGATCGACATCGTGATCGAGCTGATCGGAGGCTACGGCATCGCCAAGGCCCTGGTGCTCGAAGCCATTGCCGCCGGCAAGCACGTGGTCACCGCCAACAAGGCGCTGCTGGCCGTGCATGGCACCGAGATCTTCGCCGCCGCTTCGGCCAAGGGCGTGATGGTGGCCTTCGAGGCCGCCGTGGCCGGGGGCATCCCCATCATCAAGGCGCTGCGCGAAGGCCTGACCGCCAACGCCATCCAGTGGATCGCCGGCATCATCAACGGCACCACCAACTTCATCCTGTCCGAAATGCGTGACAAGGGCCTGGACTTTGAAGTGGTGCTCAAGGAGGCCCAGCGCCTGGGCTACGCCGAAGCCGACCCCACCTTCGACATCGAAGGCGTGGATGCGGCCCACAAGGCCACCCTGATGAGCGCCATCGCTTTCGGCATTCCGGTGCAGTTCGACAAGGCCTATGTCGAAGGCATCACCCGCCTCTCGGCGGCCGACATCCGCTACGCCGAGCAACTCGGCTACCGCATCAAGCTGCTGGGCATCACCAAGCGCGCTGCCAACGGCATCGAGCTGCGCGTGCACCCCAGCCTGGTGCCGGCCAAGCGCCTGATTGCCAATGTCGAAGGCGCCATGAACGCCGTGATGGTGCAGGGCGATGCCGTGGGCACCACGCTGTACTACGGCAAGGGCGCGGGCTCCGAGCCCACCGCCAGTGCCGTGATTGCCGACCTGGTCGACATCACCCGCCTGCACACGGCCGATGCCGCCCAGCGCGTGCCTCACCTGGCCTTCCAGCCTGACGCCATGAGCGACGTGCCGGTGCTGCCCATGAGCGAGGTCATCACCAGCTACTACCTGCGCCTGCGCGTGTCCGACGAGGCTGGCGTGCTGGCCCGTGTCACCGGCATCCTGGCCACCGCCGGCATCAGCATCGATGCGGTGCTGCAGCGCGAGGCCGACGAAGTGGGAGGCGAGGGCTCCACCCAGACCGACCTGATCATCCTCACCCACGACACCCGCGAAGGCATCATGAACGCCGCCATGGCCGAAATGCAGGGCCTGCCCACGGTGCTGGCCCCCATCACCCGCATCCGCAAGGAAGAGCTGGCCTGAGGGCTCAGCCGCCTGTCGCGCTCGGCCACCCATTGATTCGGGTGGCGATCGCGTCAAAATGGCAGTCTGACCGGTCACCACCGGCGGGTTGCCCTTGAATTGTTGGAACAGGAACTAAACGTGAAGTACCTGAGCACACGAGGTCACGCCGACCGCAAGCGCTTTTGTGAAATCCTGCTGGAGGGCCTGGCGCCCGATGGCGGGCTCTACCTGCCCGAGCATTACCCCCAGGTGGATGACGCCACACTGACGCGCTGGCGTCAGGTCTACCACGAGCAGGGCTATGCCGAGCTGGCCTTCGAGATCCTGTCGCTGTACATCGACGACATCCCGGCGGCCGACCTGCGCGCCCTGTGCCACAAGACCTACACCGCCGAGGTGTTCGGCACGGGCGAGATCGTGCCCCTGCGCCACCTCGAAGACGGCCTGTGGCTCGAAGCCCTGTCCAACGGCCCCACACTGGCCTTCAAGGACATGGCCATGCAGCTGCTGGGCAACCTGTTCGAGTACGAACTGGCCCGCCGCGGTGAAGAGCTCAACATCCTGGGCGCCACCTCGGGTGACACCGGCAGCGCGGCCGAGTACGCCATGCGCGGCAAGAAGGGCGTGCGCGTCTTCATGACCAGCCCGAACGGCCGCATGAGCCCCTTCCAGCAGGCCCAGATGTTCAGCCTGCAGGACGAGAACATCCACAACCTGGCGGTCGAAGGCGTGTTTGACGACTGCCAGGACATCGTCAAGGCCGTCTCCAACGACCTGGCCTTCAAGCGCAAGTACAAGATCGGCACGGTCAACTCGATCAACTGGGCGCGTCTGCTGGCCCAGGTGGTGTACTACTTCGCCGGCTACGTGCAGGCCACGCAGTCGAACCAGCAGAAGGTCAGCTTCACCGTGCCCTCGGGCAACTTCGGCAATGTCTGCGCCGGCCATGTGGCCCGCATGATGGGCCTGCCGATCGATCGCCTGGTGGTGGCCACCAACGAGAACGACGTGCTCGACGAGTTCTTCCGCACCGGCGTCTACCGCGTGCGCGGCAGCGCCGACACGCACGAGACCTCCAGCCCCTCGATGGACATCTCCAAGGCCAGCAATTTCGAGCGCTTCGTGTTCGACCTGCTGGGCCGCGATGCGGCGCGCACCCAGGATCTGTTCGGTGCCCAGCTGTCCAGCCAGGGCCGTTTCGACCTCAGCGCCGACCCGCTGTTCGCCCAGGCGGCCAGCCGTTATGGTTTTGTCAGCGGCCGCAGCACCCATGCCGATCGCCTGGCCACCATCCGCGACAACTTCCAGCGCCATGGCGTGACCATCGACACCCACACCGCCGATGGGGTGAAAGTGGCCCTGGAGCAGCGCGGCGACCCGTCGGTGCCGATGATCGTGCTCGAGACGGCCCTGCCGATCAAGTTTGCCGCCACCATCGCCGAAGCCCTGGGCCACGAGCCCGAGCGCCCGGCCCGCTTTGAAGGCATCGAACAACTGCCCAAGAAGGTCCAGGTGATCCCGGCCGACGTGGCGGTGGTCAAGGCTTACATCGAACGCCATTGCGACTGATCACCCGAACCGCGACGACGGCGATCACCGCGCTTTGGCGCTGAAGCAAAAAGCCAGCGTCCTGCGCTGGCTTTTTGCCATCTGACAACCCCCCAACAGGTCTGGCCCCCGGCATTCGGCCAAGTGTGCAGACCGAGGAGACTTGCATGAAAGTTGTCGGCTTTGCGGGCTATTCGGGCTCGGGCAAGACCACGCTGCTGGAGCGCGTGATCCCGGCTCTGCGCCAGCGCGGGCTGCGTGTGTCGGTGGTCAAGCATGCGCACCACCGTTTCGATATCGACCACCCGGGCAAGGACAGCTGGCGGCACCGCCAGGCCGGCGCCTTCGAGGTGGTGGTGGCCAGCGAGCACCGCCTGGCCCTGATGCGCGAGTACGAGCAGCCTTACCGGCTCTCGGTGCACCAGATGCTGGCCGAGTTGTACGAGGGCGTGGACTGGGTGCTGGTGGAGGGCTTCAAGGAGAGCGATCTGCTCAAGGTCGAGGTCTGGCGTGCGCCCGAGGGCGATTTCGCGGGCCACCCCGCACGCTACCCTGAAGACGACTTCATCGTGGCCATCGCCACCAACGTGCCCTTGGCCGAATTGCCCGAACCCACCGGGCGCCCCGTGCTCGACCTGAACCAGCCCGAGGCCGTGGCGGCCTGGCTGGTCGACAATGGCGAGCGCTTTGAATACTCCTTCGAGAACCGAACATGAACGCACCCACCACCGCCCCGCAGCCCGCCAAAGCGCTGCGCCCGCTTGATGACGTGCTGGCCGAGCTGCTCGGCCATGCGCGGCCCTTGAACGGTGCAGCCTGGCCAGATGAGCAGGTCTCCACCTTCGAGGCCGATGGCCGCGTGCTGACCGAATCGGTGATCTCTCCTCTGCAGGTGCCCCCGCACGACAACAGTGCCATGGATGGCTACGCCCTGCGTGCCGCCGATGCCGCGGCGGCAGGCACCGTGCTGCCGGTGTCGCAGCGCATCGCCGCCGGTGAGGTGCCCGTTCCCTTGCAGCCCGGCACGGCCGCGCGCATCTTCACCGGGGCGCCAGTGCCGCCCGGTGCCGACACCGTGGTGATGCAGGAAGACTGCGAAGCCCTGGCGGATGCGCCAGGGGCGCCCCAGGTCCGCTTCGTCAAGGCCGTGCGCGCCGGCATGGCCATCCGCCGTTCCGGCGAAGATGTGCAATTGGGCAGCGTGGTGCTCGCCGGCGGGCAGCGCCTGAGCCCGGCCAGCCTGGGCCTGGCCGCCAGCGTCGGGCGGGCCCACCTGCAGGTGGCACGGCGCCCCCGCGTGGCGCTGTTCTCGACGGGCGACGAACTGGTCATGCCCGGCGAAGTGCCGCCCGAGCAATTGCCGGCCGGCGCCATCTACAACTCCAACCGCTTCTTTTTGCGTGCGCTCTTGCTGCGCATGGGCTGCGAGGTCACCGACTTCGGGATCGTGCCCGACAACCTGGAGCGCACCCGCCAGACCCTGGCCGAGGCGGCCCAGGGGCATGACCTCATCCTCACCAGCGGTGGGGTCAGTGTGGGCGAGGAAGACCACGTCAAGCCGGCGGTGCAGTCGTTGGGTGAACTGCACCTGTGGCAACTGGCCATCAAGCCCGGCAAGCCCTTTGCCTATGGGCGCGTTGCGCAAAGCCACTTTGTGGGGCTGCCGGGCAACCCTGTGTCCAGCTACGTCACCTTCCTGATGCTGGTGCGCCCGTTTCTGCTGCGCCTGCAGGGCGTGCAGGACGTGCGCCCCAAGTCGGTGGGCCTGCCGGCCCATTTCACCTGGGGCAAGGCGGACAAGCGCCGCGAGTTTCTGCGGGTGTGGCGCAACCCGCAGGGCGGGCTGGACCTGTTCCCCCACCAGGGCTCGGGCGTGCTGACCTCGGCCGTCTGGGGCGATGGCCTGGTCGACAACCCCGCAGGCACCACCATCGCCCCGGGCGACCAGGTGGCCTTTGTGTCTTTCACCGAGCTGTTGTCATGAGCGCTGAATTCGAACTGCGCGTGCGCTATTTCGCCTCCATCCGCGAGGCCCTGGGCCGGGGTGATGAGACGGTGCGCACCCGTGCCACCACCCTGGGCGAGCTGCGCGATGAGTTGATCGCCCGGGGTGGCGCCTACGCCGAGGTGCTGGCGCGCCAGCGCCCGGTGCGCCTGGCCCTGAACCAGGACCTGCGCGACGAGTCGGCCGCGCTGGTGGCCGGCGCCGAGGTGGCGTTCTTTCCGCCGGTCACCGGCGGCTGATCAGGCGGGCGGGGTGTCTGCCGTGGGCGTGGGCTCTAGCGTCGGGCTGGCCCATTCCAGCAGCTCGGCCAGGCGCAGCACCACCCAGGTGGCCTCGGGGCCCGCAAAGCCGGACTCCGGGTTGCTCAGGCCGGCATGGATGCTGCGCAGAATGCCCGATTCCGAGGGCGCCTCGGCGTGGTACAGGGTCTGGGCATGGCCCACCAGCTGGCAGGCCAGGTCTTCGCACAGCTCGTAGCGCTGGCGCACCACGGCCGCCGGTTCGCGCAGGCGCTGGCGGGCATCGCTGAACAAGGCGAGGAACGAGGGCGGGACGATGATCTGGTTGTCGTCTTCGGTCATGGCGTGGGTGGGGCTGGGTGAGGCAGGGGGCGGGCGCCTCAGTCGGGCACGAAGCGGCGTTCAAAGCGCTCCTGATCGGCCGGCAATTCAAAGGTCACCATCTGCCCCATCTTCATGTCCTCGAGCCTGCAGGCCGCAAACAGGCTGTACTTGCCCGTCAGGTCGAAGCTGGGCAGATCGATCAGCGCATAGGGGTAGGGCACGAAAAGCTGGTGCTCAAAGACCACCCGATGCACATTGCGCGGGTTGGGGAACAGCTTGTAGCCGTCGATGGTGATGGTTTGTGTGGCCATGGGGCGTGTGCGCGTTACAGTGCTGCCGAATGCTAAAGCAATCCTGAGTGTCCAGAGCCGGGCCGCAGGAAAGAACTCGATCGATGCGAAAGGAACCCATGGCCAAGAACAACAACGAATGGACCCTCAAGGTGATGGCCTTGCTCAAGAGTGGCAACGCCCAGGCCGCCATCGGCCAGATCAAGGTCGCCCCCACCGTGGCCGACCTCAAGCGCCTGCAGGCCGCCTTGCTGGCCCCCGGCGCTCCACGCCTGCCCAATGTGGCCGAGGTGCTGGTGGAACAGATCGCATTGCAATCGGCGCCGCGCCTGCACCGCGCGCCCTGAACCCGGAGGTGCCCCATGTCCGAATCGTCCTCGATCCAGGCCCGGCCCATGCCGGCCCCGCTGCAGTCCTGGCAGCAGACGGCCGCAGGGCAGCGCCGCTTCGGCCTCATCGCGCACCGCCTGCACCGCCTGGGCAGTGACAGCGCGCTGGCCCAATGGGCGCGCAGCAGCGAAGACCTGGTGCGGCAATTGGGCCTGCAACTGGTCACGGTGGGGGCGGCTTTCGACGCCTTGCTCAACGAAGAACTGCTGGTCGATTACGCGGGCCTGCACCGCCTGCCCAATGGGCGCGAAGGCGGGCTGATGCGGGTGGTCTCGCGCATCGCCGGGGGGCTGACCCCGGGTGAGGCCCTGGACGGCGTGATCTTTCTGATGGACCCGGTCGACCCCTCGTCCACCTTTCCCGAAGCCCAGGCCCTGAAACGCCAGTGCGTGACCCATGGCAAGCCCTTTGTGCCGACCTTGGCGGGCGCCCTGGAATGGGTGTTGGTCGAGGCGCTGGTGGCCGGGTTGGCGCCCGAGCGCCTGGGGGCCGCCGCCGTGGCCGAGCTGGACCCGGCAGACCAGACCCTGGCCCTGATCGCCCACGATGCACGCAAGGCGCAGATGGTCGATTTTGCCGGCCAGCACTTTGATCTGCTGTCGCGCTTCGAATCGCGCGTGGCCACCGGCACCACCGGCGGGCTGCTCAATGAGCTGGCCTGGTCGCGCGGCTGGCCTGCGGGCCAGCCCTGGGTCACCCGCTACCAGAGTGGGCCCTTGGGCGGCGATGCCCAGATTGCCGAGCTGGTGCTCGATGGCGCTTGCCAGAAGGTGATCTTTTTTGAAGACCCGCACGTGGCCCGCCAGCACGAGGCCGACATCCAGCTGATGGAGCGGGCCGTCTGGAGTGCCGGTGCCCGCTGCAGCTGCCTGAACTCGCCGGCCATGGCGGCGCAGTGGGCCCAGGCCTTGCAACGCCTGGATTTCAGCTGTCCTGACGCATCGTGAACTTGCTGACCGCGCTGGTGCCGAAGGCAAAGGCGGTGTAGACCACGCCGGCCACACTGGTGTAGCTGGCCACCGTCTGGGTGCTGCCGCCGCTGGCGCTGATCACGAAATCGTATTCGCCGGCCGTGAAGCTGGTGTAGCTGGAGGCGCTGTTGGCGGCCGTGTAGTCGGCCAGCAGCGAGCCGCCGTTGTAGGTCAGCTGCGCGCTGCCTGCGGTGGCCGCCAGGTTGACCAGGCGGATTTTCGACTTGGTGCTGGAGGTCGATGGGAAGTTGTTGTCCACAAAGCTCACCACCGTGTAGGCCCCGCTGCTGTCCTGGGCCAGCGCCACCGTCATGTCGTCCCCCGCGACCAGCGTCACCTGGCTGCTGACCGAGCTGCCACTGATGGTGAAGCCCACCAGACGCGAACCCGCCGTCACCTGCGAGTACGACGACACCCCATAGGCGCCGATGGCGGCGCTGGACACCGCTGTGCCATCCAGCGTGGCCTGGGCCGATGCCGTGGCCGAGCCCGCATTCACAAAGCGCACCCGGGTCAGCGTACAGGCGTAGGTCGTGCTGGTGCCTTGTTGCGGCAGGCGCAGCACGCTGGCCAGCGTGGTGCTGTTGGTGGGGATCAGCACAAAGGTATCGATGCCCTGGTCCGACAGCGTGATGCTGGCCACATAGGCGCGCAGGTCGCTGGTGTCGCCGTTGCCGGTGATCCACAGGCTGTAGGTGCCCTTGCTCACCTTGCTGAACGAGCTGGTGCCACCTTCAGCCACGTTGCTGATGGCGGCCGACTGGTTGTCCAGGCTGGTGGTGCTGGTGGTGGTGATGTACACGTCCACCCCGTCGCCGGTCTGCAGGCCGTTGATGAGACGTAGCTTGGCGTAGCCACTGCTGGGGGTGCTTTCGTTTTCGGTGTAGATGGTGGTGCTGAGGGCGCTTTGCGTGCCCGTCACCACCACCGAGGTGGAGGTGTCCTTGCTCAGGGTGAGCGAGGACTCCAGGCTGTTCACCGCCCCGCCTGCGCTGCGCAGACCCAGGGTGTAGGTGTCCGGGTCGGCGCCGTAGTAGCTGCTGGCGGCGGCACTGGCCACGCTGCTGGCGATGGAGGTGGTGTCCAGGTAGGCGTCCAGTGCGCTCAGGCCCTGCGTCGCGTTGATCACCCGGATCTTGGAGCTGCCGTCGTCGCCGCTGCCGCAGGCGGTCAGCACCGGCGCGATGCCCAGACTGCCCAGGGCCATCAGCCAGCTGCGGCGGCTCAGTGCTTGGGGGGCGAGAGAAAGGCTTGGAGAGGGTTTCATGCGTAGGCTTCGAAAGAGGGGACACGGTGTCGGCGCCAATGCCCCGAGCTCTGGCTCTGGCTCTGCATCTGGCCCTGGCGCCTGCGTGTCGCGATCTTCAGCGTGCCCCGTCACAAGCGAATGTCCTCATGGTGAGGTTTTGTGAACCCCTGGCCTGCACTGTGTCGCCTGGGTGAAGCTGTGTGAAGCCGCCCCGCTTCAGCCTGCGGCGCGGTCCAGCGTCAGCAGGCGCTGCAGCAAACCGGGCGAGGCCATCGTCATGGGCTCGCGCAAGTGAGGCAGGAGCTGTCCCTGGGCCGCCAGCAAGGCCTTGATGGGGGCCGGGTTGGGCTCGGCGAACAAGGCGTGGATCATGGGCTGCAGGCTGTGCCACAACACCCGAGCGGCGGGCAGATCGGACGCGGCCAACAGGGCCAGCAGGCGGGCAAAGCGCCCGGTTTGCCAATGCGCACTGGCGGCAATGGCGCCGTGGCCGCCAAGGGTCAGGGTGCTGAAGATCTGCGCGTCCTCCCCGGCCAGCACCTGCAGCCGGCCGTCCTCGATCAAGGCCTGGGTCTTGGCCGGGTCGCCACCGCAGTCCTTGATGGCCTGGATGCGGGGGTGCTCCGCCAGTGCCAGCAGGGTGGCCAGGCTCAGTGTGGAGCCGGTGCGGTAGGGGATGTCATAGACGATCAATGGCGCCTCGGCCTGGTCGGCGATGCGTTCGAACCAGCCCTGCAGGCCGGCTTGCGAGGGACGGATGTAATGCGGGGCAGGCACCAGCCAGCCGGCCAGCGGGTAGCTGGCCAGGGCGGCCAGGCGCTCCAGCGTGTGGCCCAGGTGGTAGCCCGACAGCCCCATCACCACCGGCAGCGTGGTGTGGGCCAGCACGGTGTCGAACACGGCCTGCTGTTCTGGCTCCGTCAGCGAAGCGGCCTCGCCGGTCGAACCACACACCACCAGGCCGCTCAGGCCTTGCGCGGCCTGGCTGTAGTGTCGGGTGAGGGCAGCCAGGCTCGCGTGGTCCACCTGGCCGGCGTCATCGAAAGGGGTGATCAGAGGCAGCCACAGGCCCTGGAACGGGCTGGAGGTGGGTGGGTTGAGCGTGGCTTGGCGGGTGCGTGATGGCATGCGTGTTTCCTTGGCAAAGGTAGAAGACCCGGGGATGAACCGGCCTCGAACACGCAACAGGGACTGGGGCAAAAAACAGCTGGGGGTTGGCTGGGGGCTCTTGCCGTGCGGCTCCATCGCTCATCCGAGGACGGAACCGCAGCTCCGGTCAGATGAGCTGGGGTTTTTTGCATTTGTTCACGCCGCAAGCCAGGGCGGGTACGCCGGGCGCATGGCGCTCGGTGGCTGGCTGGCTTGGGGCGGTGAACATCGGCGCAGTATAAACGCCGCCGCCCGCGGGCACCCGGGCGGTGCCAAAATGCAGCCCATGAGCCGATTACCCCGTGTGGCGATCCAGACCGCCGACTTTGATGTTTCTGCCGAACTGGCCGCGCTGCGCGCCCATGACCGGCGTGTGGGCGCCGTGTGCAGCTTTGTCGGCACCGTGCGGGGCGGCAACGAGGGCAACAACGGCGCGCCCGTGCTGTCGATGGAGCTGGAGCACTACCCCGGCATGACCGAGCGCGCCATCGAGGCCATGATCGACCAGGCCCACCAGCGCTTTGACCTGTATGGCGCCCGGGTGGTGCACCGTGTGGGGCTGTTGCAGCCCGGCGAGCAGATCGTGCTGGTGGCCGTCACCTCGGCGCACCGGGGGCAGAGCTTTCTGGGTTGCGAGTTCCTGATGGATTACCTCAAGACCCAGGCCCCGTTCTGGAAGAAGGAGCAGACCCCGCAGGGCGCGCATTGGGTGGACGCCCGGGTCAGCGATGACGCTGCGCTGGCGCGCTGGGGCATCGAAGCGCGCAACGCCTGAAGGCACCGGGCGCTTGCAGATCAGTGCAGGTAGCCTGAGCGGCTGGCCGTGGGGGGCGTGTTGAGGGCTGAAGGGGGCTCTGGCGGCTTCAGGGGCGTGTCGGGCAGGTTCCAGTCGGTCTGGCCCAGCGTCAGGGTCAGCAACTGGCGCAGCCCCTGCTGCAGGCCGGGCTCGAATTCAATGTCCACGGTGCGGCCTGGGGCCTGCGGGTCCAGCCGCTCCAGAAACGAGATGGCCAGCTTGTCGCCACGCCGCTGCTGGCTGACCTCGGTCACCAGCAGGGGCACCTCGCCCAGCGGCAGGGTGACGTAGTCGGCGCGAAAGGGCTGGCCATAGTCGGCATGGGGGGTGGGGGCGGGCACGGCCTGGATGGGCGGCGCGGCCTGATCCGGGGTGGCAGCGCTGGCCTGGCTGATGTCGCCGGTGGCGGGGGCGGGCACCTCCCCCAGCAGCATGGGCCACCAGCCCTTGAGCAGCAGGCGCGTCAGCCACAGCCGCAACTCCTCGCGCGAGGTGGTGTTGAAGCGCATCAGGATGCGGTCTTGCTCGCGCTGGTACTGAAGCGACAGTTGGTGGATCTCCATGCTTTGATTTTAGTCAGCACCCCGGTGTCGGGCGGCCCTTGAAATAAGCCTGTTGGGCACAAGTTGCTGATCAACTGGAGATCACCCATGCGAATCGACAAATTCACCACCAAGTTTCAAGAAGCCCTAGGCGAGGCTCAGAGTCTGGCCCTGGGGAACGATCATGCCTACATCGAGCCGGCCCACCTGCTGGTGGCCTTGCTGCGCCAGGACGACGGCCCCAAGGCCCTGCTGCAGCGTGCCGGCGTCAACGTGCCGGGTCTGCTGAGTGCAGCCGAGGCCGCCGTCAAGCGCCTGCCCCAGGTGCAGGGCCAGGAGCAGGTGCAGGTCAGCCGTGACCTGGCCGTGCTGTTCCAGGCCACTGAAAAAGAAGCCATCAAACGAGGCGATCAGTACATCGCCAGCGAGCTGTTCCTGCTGGCCCTGACCGAAAGCAAGATCGAGCTGGCCGCCACCGCCAAGAGCCAGGGCCTGACCCGCAAGAGCCTGGAGTCGGCCATCGAAGCCGTGCGCGGTGGCCAGAACGTCAACAGCCCCGAGGCCGAAGGCCAGCGCGAGGCGCTCAAGAAATACTGCCTCGACCTGACCGAGCGGGCCCGCCAGGGCAAGCTCGACCCCGTGATCGGCCGCGATGACGAGATCCGCCGTGCCATCCAGGTGCTGCAACGCCGCAGCAAGAACAACCCCGTGCTGATCGGCGAGCCCGGCGTGGGCAAGACCGCCATCGTGGAGGGCCTGGCCCAGCGCATCGTGGCCGGCGAGGTGCCCGATTCGCTCAAGGGCAAGCGCGTGCTGTCGCTGGACATGGCTTCGCTGCTGGCTGGCGCCAAGTTCCGCGGCGATTTCGAAGAGCGGCTGAAGAACGTGCTGACGGAGCTGGCCAAGGATGAGGGCCAGACCATCGTCTTCATCGATGAGCTGCACACCATGGTGGGCGCCGGCAAGGCCGAGGGCGCCATGGACGCGGGCAACATGCTCAAGCCGGCGCTGGCGCGTGGCGAGCTGCACTGCGTGGGGGCCACCACCCTGGACGAATACCGCAAGTACATCGAGAAAGACGCTGCGCTGGAGCGCCGCTTCCAGAAGATCCTGGTCGGCGAGCCCTCGGTCGAGGCCACCATCGCCATCCTGCGCGGCCTGCAAGAGAAGTACGAGGTGCACCATGGCGTGGACATCACCGACCCCGCCATCGTGGCCGCGGCCGAGCTGAGCCACCGCTACATCACCGACCGCTTCCTGCCCGACAAGGCCATCGACCTGATCGACGAGGCCGCGGCCAAGATCAAGATCGAGATCGACTCCAAGCCCGAGGCCATCGACAAGCTGGACCGCCGCATGATCCAGTTGCAGATCGAGCGCGAGGCCATGAAGAAAGAGACCGACGAGGCCTCGCAAAAACGCCTCGAGCTGATCGAAGAGGAAATCGGCAAGCTGCAAAAAGAGATCGCCGACCTCGAAGAGATCTGGAAGTCCGAGAAGGCCCAGGCCCAGGGCAGCCAGCAGGTGCGCGAGGCCATCGACAAGCTGCGCCAGCAGATCGAAGAGCTCACCCGCAAGGGCGATTTCAACAAGGTGGCCGAGCTGCAATACGGCAAGCTGCCCGAGCTGGAAAAGCAGCTCAAGGAAGCCCAGGACAAGGAAGCCGGCCGCACCGCCAGCCACGGCGCTCCGCGCCTGCTGCGCACCCAGGTCGGTGCCGAGGAGATCGCCGAGGTGGTGAGCCGCGCCACCGGCATCCCGGTGTCCAAGATGATGCAGGGCGAGAAAGACAAGCTGCTGCAGATGGAAGACAAGCTGCACGAGCGTGTGGTGGGCCAGGACGAGGCCATCAGCGCGGTGGCCAACGCCATCCGGCGCTCGCGCTCGGGCCTGTCCGACCCCAACCGCCCCACCGGCTCTTTCCTGTTCCTGGGCCCCACGGGCGTGGGCAAGACCGAGTTGTGCAAGGCGCTGGCGGGCTTTTTGTTCGACTCGGAAGAGCACCTGATCCGCATCGACATGAGCGAGTTCATGGAGAAGCACTCCGTGGCCCGCCTGATCGGCGCGCCTCCGGGCTATGTGGGCTATGAAGAGGGCGGCTACCTGACCGAGGCGGTGCGCCGCAAGCCCTACAGCGTGGTGCTGCTCGACGAGGTCGAAAAGGCCCACCCTGATGTGTTCAACGTGTTGCTGCAGGTGCTCGACGATGGCCGCCTGACCGATGGCCAGGGCCGCACCGTGGACTTCAAGAACACCGTGATCGTGATGACCAGCAACATCGGATCGCACCACATCCAGGCCATGGTGGGCCAGTCGTATGACGACATCAAGGACGCGGTGTGGGATGAGCTGAAGAACCACTTCCGCCCCGAGTTCCTGAACCGCATCGACGAAACCGTGGTGTTCCATGCGCTCGATGCCAAGCACATCGAGTCGATCGCCGGCATCCAGCTGCAGATCCTGCAGGCCCGCCTGCAGAAGATGGACCTCACGCTGCAGGTCTCGCCCGCGGCACTGGCCGAGCTGGCCAAGGTGGGCTTCGACCCGGTGTTCGGTGCCCGGCCGCTCAAGCGTGCGATCCAGCAGCGCATCGAGAACCCGCTGTCGAAGCTGCTGCTGGAAGGCAAGTTCGCGCCCAAGAGCGTGATCCCGGTCGATGTCGATCCGGTGCTGGCGCCCGGGGTGTTCCGCTTCGGCGAGGCCAGCGCAGCCTGAACGGGCTCCGGCCCACGACGGCTTGAACTTTGTCGCTGCGGCTCCATCTTAGGGGCATGCACAGCCCGACGCGCCTGGCGCGTCGGGCTTTTCGTCTTGAAAGGAACCCATGTCCGGACTCAACCAGGCCCTGGCCTCTTTGTCCCGTCTCTTGTTGCGCCTGCTGCTGGTGGCGGCCGCCCTGGTGCTGGTGCTCAGCCTGCTCGCGGCCATGGCCGTGCTGGCCCTGGCCTGGACCCTGCGGGCCGGCTGGGCCCGCCTCACGGGGCGCCCCGTCACCCCCTGGGTGCGGCGCTTTGACCTGGGCCAGCAGTTCGGCGACGTGCTGCGGCGTGGCCAGGGCGGGCAGGGCGGCGTTGGGCGCGGTGCCTCGGCCGATGTGACCGATGTCGAGGTGCGCGAGATCATCGATGTGGGTGAAGTGCGCGACAGCAGCCCCCGCCTGCCCCCACGCTGAATCGCCAGGCATCCGACTGCCTTACCCTGCTACCTGCCGTTTACCAAAACCTCAATCGGCCTTTACCTGCGGCTTTCAAAATCGTGACACCGGCCCCCGGGGCAGCCACCTTGAGCGTGGCAACTGCGGGCTGGCGCCCCCTTGACCCAGCCCAGGAAGCCCATGCCAGAGCGGCGCTTTGCCATCACGGCCACCGACCGTTACCTCGGTGTTTTCAAGGCCTTTGTCGAGGCGGGATGGCAGCCCGTGAAGTTGTTCACGGCGCCCACCGACGAGCGCATCTCGCACAACAAGGCCACCATCGCCTACGCGCGCAGCCTGGGGCTGGACATCCAGCTCTCACCGCTGGACCAGGCCGCCATGGTGGATCTGCAGGCCCGTGATTGCGAGCTGCTGGTGCTGGCCAGCTACCAGTGGCGCATCGGCGACTGGGCACCCTACCTGCGCTATGCGATCAACTTCCACCCCTCGCCGCTGCCGCGCTACCGCGGGCCCTACCCCCTGGTGCAGGCGCTGCTGGACCGGCAAAAGCGCTGGGCCGTGAGCTGCCACCAGGTCACCCACGAGTTCGATGCGGGTGCCGTGCTGGCCAGCCGCAGCTTCGAGCTGAGCGACGACGAGTGCCACGAAAGCCTGGACCTCAAGACCCAGATCGCCGCCGGCCAGCTGGCCACCGCGGTGGCCATGAACCTGGACGCCCTGTGGGACCAGGCCCAGCCTCAGGGCGAGGGCCATTACGTGAAGCTCTGGAGCGACGCCGACCGCCTGCTGGATTTCGAGCGCGGCGTGGACGAGTTGCAGACCCAGCTGCGCGCCTTTGGCCGCTTTGAATGCCTGGCGCGGGTCAACAACGTGGTCTTCCATGTGCGCCGTGCCGCGGCCTGGAAGCAGGGCCATCGCTTTCCGCCCGGCGCGGTGGTGCACAGCGACGGGCCGCGCCTGGTGCTGGCCTGCAGCGACGGCTATGTGGCCCTGCTCGAGTGGAGCCTGCTGGCGCCGGGCACCCCGACCGAGACCCCGGCGCGCTGAACGCCCAGGCGGCAGCGCAGCCCGCCCCCGCCCGATAATGCCGGTTGGCTGAATTGCGAGGGGCCCATGCGCTTCATCACCGACACCATTCCCGTTCTCAAGGCCCGCCTGGCGCGGGGCGAAACCAGTTGCGAGGCCCTGGTGGCCGGCGCCCTGGAGGCTGCGGCCGCCCCGGCGGCGGCCAGCGTCTTCACCACCTTGTACCCCCAGGCCGCCCTGGCGGCGGCCCGCCACGCCGATGCGCAGCGCGCTGCCGGCGTGGCCCAGCCGGCCCTGGCCGGCCTGCCCGTCAGCATCAAGGATCTGTACGACGTGGCTGGCGAGACCACGCTGGCCGGCTCGGTGGTCTGCCGTGGCGAGCCCGCCGCCCTGGCCGATGCCCCGGCCGTGGCCCGCCTGCGCGGCGCCGGTGCGGCCCTGCTGGGCAAGACCAACATGACCGAGTTCGCGTTTTCGGGCGTGGGCATCAACCCCCATCACGGCACGCCGCGCAACCCGGCCGATGCCGCGCTGGCGCGCATCCCCGGTGGCTCTTCGTCCGGCGCGGCGGTGTCGGTGGCCCTGGGCCTGGCGGTGGCCGGCCTGGGCTCGGACACCGGAGGCTCGATCCGCATCCCGGCGGCCCTGTGCGGCCTGGTGGGCTTCAAGAGCACCCAGTCGCGCGTGCCGCGCCAGGGCGCGCTGGAGCTGTCGCGCAGCCTGGACACGGTGTGCGCCATGACCCGCAGCGTGGCCGACTGCCTGACGGTGGATGCCGTGCTGGCCGGCGCGCCGCTGCCCGTGCAACGCCGCCCGCTGGCCGGCCTGCGCCTGGCCTTGCCGCAGACCGTGCTGCTCGATGCCCTGGAGTCCGCCGTGGCCCAGGCTTACGCCCACGCGCTCACCCGCCTGTCGGCGGCCGGTGCACAGTTGATCGAGATCCCCTTGAGCGAGCTGGCCGAGATCCCGCGCTTGAACGCGCCCGGCGGCTTTTCACCGGTCGAAGCCTATGCCGTGCACCACCAGCGCCTGGCCCGGGCACGGGCGCAGTTCGACCCCCGCGTGGCGGCCCGCATCGAGCTGGGGGCGCCTGTCTTGGCCCGTGAGTACATCGCCATGCAAGACCACCGTGCCGACTGGATTGGCCGGGTGGAGGCGCAACTGGAAGGCTTTGACGCGGTGCTGTGCCCCACCGTGCCGGTGTTGGCGCCGTCCATCGACGCGCTGGTGGCGTCCGACGAGGCCTTCTTCAAGGCCAATGGCCTGTTGCTGCGCAACACCTTTGCCTTCAACTACCTCGACGGCTGTGCCTTCAGCCTGCCCTGCCAGGCCGCGGGCGAGCTGCCGGTGGGGCTGATGCTGGCCTCGGTGCGCGGCGATGACGCCCGCCTGGCCAGCGTGGCCCTGGCGGTGGAGCAGGCGCTGGCCTGAACCACCTTCCAGGCGCTCAGCCCGGCGGGCGGCGCAGGTCGGCCAGCGCCTCGCGCGCCGAGGACGCCACCCGGGCCGCGTCGCGCAGGGCCACCTGCAGGCGCCGGTTCATCCAGGGCATCACGTCTTCGCTGAGCGGCTTTTCCGGCAGCAGGTCCAGCCCCGCATCCAGGGCCGCGGCCTCGACCTGGGTCTCGATGTCGGTGTCGCCGGCGGGCTGTTTGCCAAGGGTCAGCAGCGTGTCCAGCGTCTTCTGGGCAGCCTGCACCGCCGCCTGCGCCTGGGCCTGCTGCAGTTCAGTGCCGCCGCGCAACTGCATCATGCGCAGCATCGACAGGTGGGCCATCAGTCGCTGGGCGTGGTCGAGCAGGCGGGTCAGGGGTTGCAGCGGCAGCTGCACCTGGCGTGGCTCGAAGCTGCTGCGCTGCAGGGCCGTGGCCAGCAGGGCCAGGGCGTCGTAGGCCTGGCGCCGGGCCAGGCGTTGGGTCACGGTGCGCTCGGGGTGGGCCGGGTCATGCGGTGCCAGCGCCGCATGCGCGTAGGCGCGCAGCGCCTGCAGCAGGCGCGGCAGCGAGCGGGGCAGGGCGCGCCGCTCCCACGAGGGCAGCACAAAACAGAAGGCCCAGGCCATCAAGGCGCCCAGCAGCGTGTCGCCCAGGCGTTCGACAATCGGAAAGCCGATCGCCGGGTGGGCCAGATGGGCCTGCAGCAAGGCCATCACCGTGGCCGCCGAGGCCGTGACCAGGTAGCGCTCCACCGCGAAGCTGTGCGCCAGGCCCACCGCTGTCAGAAAGGCCAGGGTCAGCAACAGGGGCGAGTGCACATGGGCCAGCCCCATCACGATCAGGCAGCCCAGCAAGGTGCCCAGCACCCGGATGTTGCGCCGCGACAGGGTCTGCTCCAGGTTGCCGCGCAGCACCACGGCCACGCTCAGCACCAGCCATTGGGGGTGGGCGGTCCAGGGCAGGGCCAGCGCGATGTAGTAGGCCGCACCCAGTGCCAGCGCGGCGCGCAGGGCGTGGCGCAGCACGGGCGAGGCCAAGCTCAGGTGGGGCTTGAAGGCCGACAGCGGCCAGCCTTCGGGGGCCACGAAAAGTTGCAGTTCCTTGCGCGTCAGCGGCAGTTCGCCGTCGCCCTGGCGCAGCAGCGCATGGATGGCGTCCACGTCATCGGCCAGGTGTTGCACCCGGTTCACCAGGGCCGGCAACAGGCGGGCCCGCCGGTCGTCCGATGGCAGCAGGGGGTGGGCCAGGAACTGGTCACGCAGGTCCAGCCGCAGCGGGGGCTCGGCCTCGTCGGTGGGCGGCAGGCCGCGCACACCGGCCTGGGCCTGGTCCAGCCGGTAGGCCAGGTGGCGCAGGCGCGCCGCCAGGGCCGCGCGCACCTGCAGGGCCAGCTCGTCGCTGCCCAGCAGCTCCAGGTCGAGGCGGCTGGCCAGCAGGATGTCGCGCAGGTCGATGGCACGCAGCAGCATGCCGGTGTCGCGGCGCGCACGGGGGGAGTCGGGGGCGGCAAACAGCAGGTCGCGGGCCGCCTGCAGGCGTTCGGCCAGCACGGCCTCGTCGCGCACCCAGGTCTGCAGCGAATCGCGTGCCTGGTCGGTTTCGGCGGCCCCTTCGACCACCCCGGCCCGTGAGCGCAGCAACTGGGCCGTGGCGTCCAGCGCGGCGGCCAGGGCCAGGCTGCGGTAGCGCGGTTGCAGCAGGCGCACCAGGATCTGCGCCCAGCCCAGGTACACGGCTGAGCCGGCCAGGGTCCAGGCCAGCAGTTCGCCGGGCGGGGTGCCCGGGGGCACGCCCATGGTGAAGACGATGGCCAGCACGGCGGCAAACGACACCGGGCCGGCCCGTGGGCCCCAGGCCAGGGTCATCATGCCGAGGAACACCAGCCCCATGATGGCCAGGCCCAGCAGCCGGGGGTAGGGGTCCAGGGCCGCCACCGTCCAGGTGGCCAGCGCACCGAGCACGGCGGCCAGCAGCACCCGGTGCAGCGAGCGCCGCGGTGTGGTGGGCACATCGGCCAGGCTGGAGAACACCGCACCGCTGCTGGCCAGCTGGGCCAGGTGCAGGGTGGCGTGGCTGCCGAACAGCCATTGGATCAGGCCGATGCCGAGCGCCACGCCCAGGCCGTTGAGGACGTGGGGGGGCAGTCGGTGCAGCCAGGTCAGGGGAGAGAAAAAACGCATGGGCAAGGCAAGGCTAGAGAGGGGGCTGTCGGGGACCTGCGGCAGCATAGCGTGAGCCGACGGCCTTGTCTGTGAGGATGTAACCGGATGAACAGTGCCCCTCAGGCCGTGTCCGCGCTGGTCCGAGCTTTGCCGCTGAAGTGGCTGGGCGGCTGGCCCATGGCGGCGCGGAACATGGCGGTGAAGGCGCTTTCGCTGGCGTAGCCGCTGGCCGCGGCCACCCGGCTCACCGGCTGGCCGCGGGCCAGCAGGGGCAGGGCATAGGCCAGCGTGGCCTGCTGGCGCCATTGCTGGTAGCTCAGGCCCAGCTGCTCGCGGAACAACCGGGCCACGGTGCGCTCGCTGGCCCCGACGCTGGCCGACCATTCGGCCAGCGTGGCCCGTTCGCCCGGGGCCCGCAGCACGGCTTCACACAGGGCCCGCAGGCGCTTGTCGCCGCCGTCGCGCGGGGGCAGGGGCACGCCCATGCGGATCTGCGGGGCCTGCAGCAACTCGTCGCACAGCAGGGGCTGGATCAGGCGCTCGCGTTGCAGCAAGGCCTGTTGCCTGAGGGGTTCGACCTGGCTCAGTTGGGCGTCCGAGTGCGTGTCCAGGCCCAGCACCAGGGCGCGCATCAGCTCGGTGACCTCGATCACCACGCAGCCCTGCCAGGGGGCGTGCTGCGGGGCAGCGTTGTGGTGCAGGTACAGGGTGTGCAGGTCGGCGTCTTCCACCACATTGATCGAGTGGCTCATGCCCGCCGGCACCCAGACCGCGCGCGAGGGCGGCACGATGAAGGTGCCGTCGTCGGTGCTGAGCCGGCACACGCCGTTGAGCGAGAAGGTGAGCTGCGGCCACTCGTGGTGGTGCGGCACCACCTTGGTCTCGGCCTGCAGGTGGCGCATCTTGGCGCGCAGCGGGCGATCGGCCGTGGGCAGGTACAGGTGCGGGGTCAGGCTGTCGACCACGTCGCCCGGGGGGCGCACGGTCACGGGCCTGGCTGCGCTGCGGGCGGGGCGGCGTCGGGTGGCGGGCATGTCGGTGCTGCGATTTGTCTTGATTTCGATGGATTATGTCTTTTCATCGTCAACAAGACGAGCCCACTCCCCCTAACATGACCCTCGTCAAGCCTATCGGGAGCCCCATTCATGTCCACCACCGCCCACGCCTTGCCCGTACCCACTGTCCGCCAGGATGCCGCCCTGATCGGCCTGGTGGGGCTGGCCCACGGCATCAGCCATTTCAGCCAGCTGGTGCTGGCGCCCTTGTTCCCCTGGCTCAAGGATGCCTTTGGCGTGAGCTATACCGAGCTGGGCTTTGTGCTCACCGTGTTCTTCGTGGTGTCGTGCATCGTGCAGGCCCTGTCGGGCTTTGTGGTCGACCGCTACAGCCCGCGCCCGGTGCTGTTTGCCGGCCTGGGCCTGCTGGGCGTGGCCTTGCTGGGCTATGCCGCGGCCCCCAGCTACTGGATGCTGCTGTTCTGCGCGGTGCTGGCCGGCATGGGCAACGGGGTGTTCCACCCGGTCGACTACACCTTGTTCAACCGGAAAGTGGCCACCACCCGCCTGGGCCATGCCTACAGCGTGCACGGCATCACCGGCAGCCTGGGCTGGGCGCTGGCGCCGGCCCTGGTGGTGCCGCTGGCCATGGCTTTCTCCTGGCGCGTGGCACTGGCCAGCGCGGGTGGGCTGGCCCTGGCCGTGCTGGCCGTGCTGTGGCTCAACCGCGAGGTGCTGAGCCTGCCCAGCGCCACCGCCGCGCCCAAGCCTGCCGCGGCCTCATCGGCCAAGAGCACAGGCTCGGCCGCGGGCGGCCTTGATTTCCTGCGCATCCCGGCCGTGTGGATGTGCTTTGCCTTCTTCCTGTTCTATGCCATGGCGCTCAGCGTGGTGCAGACCTTCGCGCCCGAGGCGGCGCGCCAACTGCATGCCGTGCCCGTCACCCTGGTGGCGGTGTGCCTGACCATCTACATGGTGGCCAGCGCCGGCGGCATGGTGCTGGGCGGCTTTCTGGCCTCTGACCCCACGCGTTGTGAGCGCATCGTGGCCGTGGGCATCGGCCTGGCCGCCCTGGTGGCCCTCAGCCTGGCCCTGGCCCCGGTGCCGGCCAGCCTGGTGCCGGTGCTGTTCGGCTTCATGGGCTTTGCCAATGGCATCGCCGGGCCCTCGCGCGATCTGCTGGTCAAGCGCTCCACACCCGAGAACGCCACCGGCCGCGTCTATGGCGTGGTGTATGCGGGGCTGGACATCGGGCAGGCCATCTCGCCGCTGGTGTTCGGCCGGCTGATGGACCATGGCCAGTACACCAGCGTGCTAGTGGGCCTGGCCGTGGTGCAGGCGGTGCTGATCGCCAGCGCCTTCAATGTGCGGCGGGTGCGCCGCACAGCCTCGGGCCTGCAGCCCGCCTGATCCGCCGCGGCTTCAGGCCGCCGTGGCGAGGCGGTCGAACACCACCGGGTGTTCGGGCCGGGCCCGCACGCCGATCCAGCTGCCCACGGGGAGATCCAGGTGGCTGGGCAACTGGGCCAGCAGGCGCTGTCCGTCGCTCAGGCGCAGTTCGTACAGCGATTCGGCGCCGCGGAACAGCTTGCGGACAACCTGGGCCTGGGGGGCATCTGGTGCCGGGTCGCAGGCCACGTCGCTGGCGCGCAGCAACACGTCGCACGGCCCTTCGGCGCGTTGCGCCGGGGCCGGCAAGGGCCCCAGGGCGGTGTCGACCCAGCCCTGGCCGGCCTGGCGCTGCACATGGCCCGGTGCGAACACCCCGTGACCGATGAAGTCGGCCACAAAGCGGGTCGCCGGTTCGCGGTACACCGTGCCGGCATCGGCCCACTGGTGCATCCGCCCCTGTGACATGACCCCGATCAGGTCGCCCAGGGCAAAGGCCTCCATCTGGTCGTGGGTGACGAACAGCGCGGTGGTCTGGGCTTCCTTGAGGATGCTGCGCACCTCCTGGGCCAGGCGCTCGCGCAGTTCCACATCCAGGTTGGAGAAGGGCTCGTCGAGCAGCATCAAGTGGGGCCTGGGCGCCAGGGCCCGCGCCAGGGCCACCCGCTGCTGCTGCCCGCCCGAGAGTTCGTGCGGAAAGCGTTGGGCGCTGGAGCGCAGCCCGACCAGGGCCAGCACCTCGTCCACCCGCTGGGTTTGCTGGGCGCGCGGCTGGCGGTGCAGCCCGAAGCGGACGTTGTCGGCCACGCTGAGGTGCGGGAACAGCGCGTAGTCCTGGAACACCATGCCGATGCGCCGTCCCTCGGGCGGCACATGGCTGCCCTGGCCGCTGACCCACTCGCCAGCCAGCCGGACCGTGCCGGCGCTGACGGGTTCGAGCCCGGCCACGGCGCGCAGCAGCGTGGTCTTGCCGCAGCCCGAGGGGCCCAGCAACACCCCGATCTCGCCGGCCTTCAGGCCCAGGCTGGCGCGGTCCACCGCCAGGTGTTCGCGACCGGGGTAGCGGATCTCCAAATCAACGACATCAAGAAACATGGGGCGATTGTAGGGAGTCGAAGGGCCGCGATATTGGCTCCTACAATGCCGCATGATTTTTCGTCCGGGCTTCTTCTCGCGTGCCGTTCTCTGGGGAATTGCCCTGTTGCTGGCCTTGCCGGTGCTGGTGGTGATCGGGGCCTGGCTGCAATGGAACGAAGGCTCCAGCGAGCTGCTGCGCAACATGCTGGACACGGTGCTGCCGCGCTATGCCGGCACCACCGTGGCGCTGTCCCTGGGCGTGGGCATCGGGGTGGTTCTGCTGGGCACGCTGTGTGCAGTGCTGGTGAGCCTGTTCGATTTCCCGGGGCGTCGCACCTTTGAATGGGCCCTGTTGTTGCCCCTGGCCATGCCGGCCTATGTGCTGGCCTATGCCTACACCGACTTCCTGCAGTTCAGCGGGCCCTTGCAGACCTGGATGCGTGCGGCCTGGGGCCTGGAGGGTCGCCTGCTGCCCAACATCCGCAGCGTGGGGGGCGCGATCGGCGTCTTCATCCTCGCCTTGTACCCCTATGTCTACCTGCTGGTGCGCACGGCGCTGGCGCAGCGGGCCCAGTTGCTGATGGAGGCGGCCCGCCTGCTGGGGGCCTCGCTGGGGCGGCGCGTGTTCCGCGTGGCCTTGCCCATGGCCCGCCCGGCCATGGCGGCAGGCGCTGCCCTGGCACTGATGGAGACCTTGGCCGACTACGGCGTCTCCAGCTATTTCGGGATCCAGACCTTCACCGCCGGCATCTACAAGGCCTGGCTGGTCATGGAAGACCATATTGCGGCAGCACAGTTGGCCACGGTGCTGTTGCTGATCGTGGCGCTGCTGCTGACGCTGGAGCAGCGCTCTCAGGCGCGCCTGCGTTTTGCCAGCCAGCGGCTGGACCGGGCATCCGCAGCTTCGGCTTCGCTGAGGCTGGGCGGCTGGCGTGCCGCGCTGGCGATCGCTCTGTGTGCGCTGCCGGTGCTGCTGGGTTTTGTGCTGCCGGTGGGCTTCATGCTGCGGGCCCTGCACGCCGCCGGGGAGGTGGCCTTGCCCTGGGCGCGTTTCGGTCGCTGGGCTTTCGACAGCCTGGCGCTGGGCCTGGGCACGGCCGTGCTGGCCAGCCTGTTGGCCCTGTGGCTGTCGGCCCAGTCGCGCCTGTACCCGGGCACCCAGATGCGCTCGCTGTCCTATCTGATCGGCCTGGGCTATGCCGTGCCCGGCGCCGTGATCGTGGTCGGGCTGCTGCTGCCTGTGGGCTGGGTTCAGTCGCACTGGCCGCAAGCGTCCGTGGGGTCTTGGCTGACCACCACCTTCCTGGGGCTGATCTGGGCCTACCTGGTGCGTTTTGTGGCGGTGGCGCTGCAATCGGTGCAAAGCGGCTACAGCCGGGTGCCGGTCCACCTCGATGACAGCGCCCGCATGCTCGGGGTGGCCGGCTGGGGCCTGCTCAGGCGTGTGCACATGCCGCTGCTGCGCCAGCCCATGATGGCCGCCATCCTGCTGGTGATGGTGGATGTCATGAAGGAGCTGCCTGCGACCCTGGTGTTGCGGCCTTTCAACACCGACACCCTGGCCGTGATCACCCATCAGCTGGCGCGTGACGAGCGCCTGGGCGAGGCGGCCTTGCCGGCCCTGGCCCTGGTGCTGGTGGGCCTGGTGCCGGTGATCCTGCTGAGCCGCACCCTGCGCCGTCGTTAGTCTCGCGCAACACCTCGTTCATCGGGTGTTCAGATCTTTATGAGAATCATTCTTGTTCGTGATAGCATTTGACTTCCCTTTGCATTGAGTTGCCAAGGAAGAGCAAATCCTTCACCTGAATCGAACCATCACGAGCTGACCTTGGCGAGGCCCTGACGCATGCGACGCATCCTTCCGATCTTCTTATTGGCCCTGGCGGCCCCGTGGCTGTCCGCCCAGGCGGACGAGGGCGCTGTCAACCTCTACTCGGCGCGCCATTACCAGAGCGACGATGCGCTCTACAGCGCCTTCACCAAGGCCACCGGTATCAAGATCAACCGGGTCGATTCCGATGACGCCGGCATCCTCAGCCGCCTCAAGGCCGAAGGCAGCGCCTCGCCGGCCGATGTGATCCTGCTGGTGGATGCGGCCCGCCTGTGGCGTGCCGAAAACGATGGCCTGTTCCAGCCGATCCGCTCCAAGACCCTCGAAGAAGCCATTCCTGCACAGTTCCACGCCCAGCCCAAGGCCGACGGCGGCATCGCCTGGTTCGGTTTTTCGACCCGTGCCCGCGTCATCGTCTTCAACAAGCTCAAGTACCGCAAATCCGATTTCGACACCTACGACAAGCTCGCCGATCCCCAGTTCAAGGGCAGGCTCTGCACCACCACCGGTTCGTCGCCCTACAACGTGAGTCTGTTCGGTTCGATGATCGAGCACATCGGCCCGGCGGCCACCGAGACCTGGCTGCAAGGCCTGGTCAACAACATGGCCCGTTCGCCCCAGGGCGGTGACACGGACCAGATCCGCGCCGTGGCCAGTGGTGAATGCGGTGTGGCCCTTTCCAACAGCTATTACTACGCCCGTCTGATGCGCTCCAGCAACCCCGAAGACCGGGCCGTGGTGGAGAAGGTGGGGGTGGTGTTCCCCAACCAGTCCAGCTGGGGCACGCACGTCAATGTGGCCGGCGGTGCCGTCGCCCGCTACTCGAAGAACCAGGCCAACGCCGTCAAGTTCCTCGAGTACCTGGCCAGCCCCGAAGCGCAAAAGCATTTCGCCAACGGCAACAACGAGTGGCCGGTGGCCAAGGGTGTGCAGTTCGACAACGCCGCCCTCAAATCGATGGCGGGTGGCGGCAGCTTCAAGAGCGAAGTCATCCCCGTGAGCGCAGCCGGCCAGAACCAGACCAAGGTGCAGCAGATGCTGGACCGCGTCGGCTACCGCTGACCGTTTTCCCTGGGTGGTGGTCGTGCCCAGCGGGCAAGCCACGCCATTTTTCAACTCAGCCAGCGACCTGTACTGCGCGGTGCGGGGCGTCAGCCAACGGCCCGGGCTTCTGCCCCAGGGCCCACCCACACACTGGAGTTTTCATGCAACGCAAAAAGATGTCCCGAAATCAGCAAAGTGTGGCGCGCCAGGCCGCGCCCGCCCCTGGCAAAGTGCTGCCGCTGGCCGCGCTCATGTTGGCCGGCTCCCTGGGCACGGCCCAGCAGGCGATGGCGCAGAGCGAGGAGAAGTCCCTCAGCACCGTGACCGTCAAGGACACCAAGGAGGGCCCGACCATTGCCAAGGAGAGCCTGCTCGTCAAGCAGACCGGCATCGCCAAGGGCAACCAGGACATCCGCGACATTCCCCAGACCGTGACGGTGATGACCGAGCACTACATGGATGACCGCAACTACGATGACCTGCGCGAAGTGCTCAAGTCGGTCTCGGGCGTGACCTTCCAGGCTGGCGAAACGGGCGAAGAAGATGTGCGCATCCGGGGCTTCTCGCTCCAGCAGGCCGGCGACATCTATGTCGATGGCCTGCACGACAACGCCATGGTCCAGCACGACACCTTCAACCTCGACCGGGTCGAGGTGCTCAAGGGCTCGGCCTCCATGCTGTTCGGCAAAGGCTCGACCGGCGGGGTGGTCAACCAGGTCAACAAGCAGCCTTTCCTGATGGACCAGAGCGAGATCAACGGCACCGTGGGCAACGGCCGCTCGGCCCGCGTCTCGGCGGACATCAACCGTCAGACCGGCGAGTCGTCGGCCTTCCGGGTGAACATCATGCGTCACCAGGCCGACAACTGGGGCGCAACGGTCAAGAAGGAGGGCGTGGCCCCCACCTACCGCTGGGGCATCGGCGAGCGCGACGAGTACTCGATCGGCATGTACCACCTGCGCACCGAGGGGCGCCCGATGTACAACCACCCCTGGCTGATCAACAACGGCAGCACCACCGCCAGCAACAACAGCACCGGCACCATCACCCCCGTGCTCGACGCCACCGCCTACTACGGGCTGGCCAGCGACTACCTGCGCACCGAGTCCAACTACGGTACGGTCACCCACAAGCGCCGACTCGATGGCGATGCCGAGATCAAGACCACGCTGCGTTACGGCCACTACTCGCGTGATCTGCTGGCCAGCAACATCAGCTGGGGCAGCGTGACCACCGCGTCCAGCCTCAGCGGCAGCACGGTGCTCAACCGCCGCTTCAAGGCGCGTCGCAACGACTCCAACATGCTGCAGGTGCAAAGCGAGTACACCGGCAACGCCAACTGGGGCGGCTTCAAGCACAGCCTGGTGGGCGGGGTCGACTACTACGACCAGCGTGCGCTGCAGAACAACAATGCCACGGCCGGTCTGGCCACACCCCCCACCACCACGGTGGGAAATCCCGACAACGGCGCCTTCGTGCAGGACACCCGCGCGGTCGCCATGGCGCCCTTCCGTGCCCGCTCGCTGGGCTTCTACGGCCAGGACGTCATGAGCCTGACCGAACAGATCAAGCTGGTCGGCGGCCTGCGCTACGACCGCTTCATGGGCAAGTACGGCGACACCAGCGGCAACAGCTTCAGCATGGACAACAACCTCTGGAGCCCGCGCCTGGGGGCCATCTGGCAACCCAATGACACCTCGTCCTACTACGCCTCGTACGGCACCTCGTACAACACCTCGGGTGACACCTACCAGTACGGCACGGTCAACCTGAGCCTGTCGGGCACCAACGCCACCCTGCTCAACACCCCGCCGGAAAAGAGCCGCAATTTCGAACTGGGCGCCAAGTACGATGTCTTCGACAAGAAGGGCTTGTTCGGTGTGGCGCTGTTCCGCAGCGAGAAGTACAACGAGCGCAACACCGACGTCGACACGGTAGCCAATCAGTACCTGCTCTCGGGCAAGCGCCATGCCACCGGCATGGAGTTCAACTTCGCCGGTCGCCTGACCCCGGCCTGGGAGGTGTTCTACAACCACACCTGGATCCCCTCGGCCACCATCGACGTCAGCAGCGTGGCCTCCACCAGCGCTGCCCAGCGCCAGGGCGATCGTCCGGCCCTCACACCCAAGCACAGTGCCACCCTCTGGAGCACCTACCGCGTGCTGCCGGGCTGGCGTGTCGGTGGCGGTCTGAACTACCGGGGTGCCCAGAATCCTGACCAGAACCGCAACGTCGTCGCCCAGGCCTTCACCACCGTCGATGCCATGGTCGAACACAACCTGACCAGCAACACCCTGCTGCGTCTGAACGTGAGCAACCTGACCAACAAGCTGTATGCTGACCAGCTCTACCGAGGCTTTTACGTGCCCGGCGCGCCGCGTCGCATCGAGCTGAGCGTCAAGGCCCTGTTCTGACCTGGGGAGCCCATGCTGCTGCAACTCAAGAACCTGCTGAGCGCGGAAGAACTCGGCATCGCCCGTGCCCTGCTCGGGGACGACGCGCCATGGATCGATGGGCGCAGCAGCGCGGGCGTCCAGGCCCTGACACAGAAGAACAATGAGCAGCTGGCGCAGGACAGCGAAGCCTCCCGCACCCTGCAGGCCCTGATCCTCGGGGCCCTGCGGCGCGATCCGCTGTTCTTCTCGGCAGCCCTGCCGCGCAAGATCTTCAACCCGCTGTTCAACCGCTACGGTGGCGGCAGCAATTTCTACGGCCCCCATGTGGATGGGGCGGTGCTGCACTCCAAGGCCTCGCAGGAGTGGGTTCGCACCGATGTCTCCTGCACCGTCTTCCTCAGCGACCCGGCCGATTACGACGGTGGCGAGCTGCTGGTGCAGGACACCTATGGCAGCCGTGGCGTCAAACTGGCGGCGGGCGATGCGGTGCTGTACCCCGGCACCAGCGTGCACCAGGTCACCCCCGTCACCCGCGGCCACCGGGTGGCCAGCTTTCTCTGGATCGAGAGCATGGTGCGCAGCGATGAGCAGCGCCGCATCCTGTTCGACCTCGACATGAACCTGCTCAAGCTGCGCGCCCAGCTGGGCGAAACCCCCGAGACCACGGCCCTGACCGGCGTCTACCACAACCTGTTGCGGCAATGGGCGCAGACCTGAAGGGCTTGCCCGCCACCTTGCCGGATTACGCCCAGCGGGCCCAGGAGCGCCTCACGCCCGAGGCCTGGGCCTATTTCGATGGCGGCGCGGGCGACGAGTGGACCCAGCGCCGCAACGTGGCCGCCTGGGCCCGCTGGGGCCTGCGGCCCCGGGTTCTGCAGGACCTGCGTGAAGGCCACACCCGTGTGCACCTGCTGGGCCGCGAGCTGCCCACCCCCCTGATCGTGGCCCCCATGGCCTACCAGTGTTGGGCCCACCCCGATGGCGAGCGGGCCATGGCCCTGGCGGCCAGCAGCCAGCAATGCGGCTTTGTGCTCAGCCAGCACAGCACCACAGCGCTGCAGCAGGTCGCCCCCTTGATGCGGGCCGAGGCCGTGCGCGGCCCGCTGTGGATGCAACTGGCCAACGGCACCGACCGCGGCCATTTGCTGGAGTTGATGGCCGAGGCTGAGCGCGCCGGCTACGAGGCCCTGGTGCTCAGCGTCGATGCGCCGGTGCAGGGCAGCCGCGACCGGGTGCGCCGTCTGGGCGCCCAGCCGTCCGCGGCCCTGGTCACGCCGCATTGGCGGGCGGCCCCATCGGCGCCGGAGGGCCTGTGCGGCGGCACCGTCGAGCAGGCGCTGCGCTGGGACGACCTTGCCTGGCTGCAGGCGCGCACCCAGCTGCCCCTGCTGCTCAAGGGCATCACCCACCCCCTGGACGCGCGCCAGGCCGCCCGCCTGAACGTGGCGGGCGTGGTGCTCAGCAACCATGGCGGCCGCGTGCTCGACACCCAGCCGGCCACGGCCGAATGCCTGCCCGAGCTGGCCGATGCGCTGCAGGGCGACGCCGCCTTGCTGGTGGACGGCGGCATCCGGCGTGGCACCGATGTGTTCAAGGCCCTGGCCCTGGGCGCCCAGGCCGTGTTGATCGGCCGGCCCTGCCTGTGGGGCCTGGCGGCCCAGGGCGCCATGGGGGCGGCCCATGTGCTGCGCCTGTTGCGCGATGAGTTCGAGATGGCCCTGGCCCTGTGCGGTTGCCGCTCGCCGGCCGACATCTCCCGCGATCACCTGCGGGCCCTGGATCGCGCGGTCGACGACGCGCCCTGAGCAAACGGGCTCAGCCGAGCTGAATCCCGGCAAGCCATCAGGGCAGGGAAGCCATTACGATCAGGGCTCCCCCATTGATCTCCATTTCACCCGAGAAGACACCCCATGGCAGAGCAGCAGATCGCAGGACACTTGTTGGTTGAATGCCTGATCGCCCAAGGCGTGGACACTGCCTTCGGCGTGCCCGGCGAAAGCTACCTGGCGGTATTGGACGGCTTTCACCGCTACCGCGAACACATCCGTTTCATCACCTGCCGCCAGGAGGGCGGTGCCGCCTTCATGGCCGAGGCCGCCGGCAAGCTGACCGGGCGCCCTGGGGTCTGCCTGGTCACGCGCGGGCCCGGTGCCACCAACGCGTCGATTGGCGTGCACACTGCGTTCCAGGATTCCACCCCCATGGTCTTGCTGGTGGGCGATGTGGGCAGCGATTTCCGCGACCGCGAGGCCTTCCAGGAGATCGACTTCCAGAGCTTCTTCGGCCCCAGCACCAAGGGCATGGCCAAGCGGGTCGAGCGCATCGATGACGCGCGCCGCATCCCCGAGTACATCGCCCGCGCCTTTGCCACCGCCATGAACGGCCGCCCCGGCCCGGTGGTGCTGGTGCTGCCCGAAGACATGCTGACCCAGACCGTGAGCGCCACGCCCCTGCCGCGGGTGGAGCCGGTGCAGGCCTGGAGCGACCCGGGTTCGCTGCGCGACCTGCGTGCCCTGCTGATGCAGGCCCAACGCCCCTTCGTGATCGCCGGTGGCGGCGGCTGGACCCCGCAGGCCGCCCAGGCCCTGCAGCGCTTTGCCGAGAACTGGCAACTGCCCGTGGGCAATGCCTTCCGCTTTCAAGACACCTTCGACAACCACCACCCGCTGTACGCGGGCGATGTGGGCATCGGCATCAACCCCCGCCTGGCCGCACGCATCCGTGAGGCCGATCTGGTGATCGCCATCGGCCCGCGCCTGGGCGAGATGACCACCAGCGGCTACACCCTGCTCGAGGCCCCGCGCCCGCGTCAGAAGCTGGTGCACATCCATGCCAGCGCCGAAGAGCTCAACCGCGTCTACCAGGCCGACCTGGTCATCCATGCCAGCATGAACGCCGCCGCGCGCAGCCTGGAGGTGCTCAGCGCGCCGGTCAGCCTGCCCTGGGCCGATTGGGCCGCCGCCGCCCATGCCGACTACCAGGCCAATCTGCAGCCCCAGGCCCTGCCGGGCCTGGACATGGCGCAGCCCGGCGTGATCGACATGCCGGCCGTGGTGGCCCTGCTGCAAAAGCACCTGCCAGCCGATGCGGTGCTCACCAATGGCGCGGGCAACTTTGCCAGCTGGGTGCACCGCTACTTCCGCCACTTCGGCCTGGCCCGCGGGCACAAGACCCAGCTGGCCCCCACGGTGGGCGCCATGGGCTACGGCGTGCCGGCCGGCATCGCGGCCAACCTGCTCACCGGGCGGGTGGCCTTCACCATCGCGGGCGACGGCGACTTCCTCATGAACGGGCAAGAGCTCGCCACCGCGGCCCAGCACGGCGGCAAGAGCCTCATCGTGCTGCTCAACAACGGCATGTACGGCACCATCCGCATGCACCAGGAGCGCGAATACCCCAGCCACGTCAGCGGCTCGGCCCTGGCCAACCCCGACTTCTGTGCCCTGGCCCGCGCCTATGGCTACGCGGCCGAGCAGGTCACCCGCACCGAAGACTTCGAAGCCGCCCTGCTGCGCGCCCTGGCCGCTGAGCGCGGCACCGTGATCGAGATCCCGCTCAGCCCCGAGGTCATCACCACACGCAGCACCCTGAGCGCCATCCGCGAGACTGCGCTCAAGCGTTGAGGCGCTGAGGTGGGCTCCGGGTCTTGGCCCCGGGGCTCTGTTTGACCTGGCGTACCTTTTGACGTACGCTTTTGACACAGGAGTTCATCATGGTCACACTCACCGCCAGCGAAGCACGCGCCAATCTGTACCGCCTCATGGACCAGGCGGCCGAGTCGCACCAGCCCATCACCATCTCCGGCAAGCGCCACGACGCTGTGCTGGTGTCGGCGGAGGATTGGCAGGCCATTCAGGAGACGCTCTACCTGCTGTCGGTGCCCGGCATGCGTGAGTCGATTCGGGAGGGCATGGCCACCCCGGTCGAGTCCTGCGCCCAGGAGCTGGACTGGTGAGCTGGCAGCTGGTCTACACCCGGCATGCGCAAAAAGACGCTCAAAAGCTGCTGGCCAGCGGCCTCAAAGCCAAGGCCCAGGAACTGCTGGCCATCCTGCGTGAGAACCCGTTTCAGAATCCGCCGCCCTATGAGAAGCTGGTCGGCGATCTGACCGGGGCCTACTCGCGTCGCATCAACATCCAGCACCGTCTGGTCTACGAGGTGTTGCAGGCGCAGGGCGTGGTCAAGGTGCTTCGCATGTGGTCGCACTATGAGTGAACTGGCTGTGCGGGTCTTGCCCGCGGCCGCAACAGCCTGAGTTCACTCCACCGCCGTCCACCAGCCCTGCGACAGGGCCGGTGCGCGCAGGTCCAGGCGCTCGCCCATCTGCGGCGCCACCAGGGGCACGCCGGCCTGGCGGGCCAGGCCGGCGATGCGGTCAAACGGCTCGTGCCAGGGGTGCAGGGCCAGGTCGAAGGTGCCGTTGTGGATGGGCATCAGGTGCCGCGCCCGCACATCCAGGTGGGCCTGCAGGCTTTGTTCGGGCTGCATGTGCACATCGGGCCAGTCGGCGTTGTAGGCACCGGTCTCCATCAGACTGATGTCGAAGGGGCCGAAGCGCTCGCCGATGGTCTTGAAGCCCTTGAAATACCCGGTGTCGCCGCTGAAGAACACCCGCAGATCGTCCTGGATCAGCACCCACGAGGCCCACAGCGTGCTGTTGCCATCCTTCAGGCTGCGGCCCGAGAAATGCTGGGCCGGCGTGGCCACCAGGCGCAGGCCCTGCACCTGGGCTTCCTGCCACCAGTCCAGCTGTTGCACCTTGGCCGCGGGCACGCCCCAGGCGATCAGCCGATCGCCCACGCCCAGCGGCGTCACAAAGTGCGCCACCTTGGGGGCCAGCTGCGCGATGGCGGCCCGGTCCAGGTGGTCGTAGTGGTCGTGCGACAGCAGCACGCCGGTGATCTCGGGCAGGTCTTCGATGCGCAGCGGCGGCGCGTGAAAGCGCTTGGGGCCCATGAAGGCGAAGGGCGAGGCGCGCTCGGCAAACACCGGGTCGGTCAGCCAGAACTGCTGGCCCAGCTTCATCAGCATCGTGGAGTGGCCCAGCCGCCACAGGCTCATGTCGGGCGCGGCCAGCAGCTCGGCCCGGCTCAGCGCCTGCACCGGGATGGGCCGCGCCGGCACCGTGTTGGCTGGCTTGCCGAACAGAAAGCGCCACATCACGGCCAGGGTCTTGAGGGTGCCCAGGGCATGGCGTGGTGCCGCGTTGCGGAACTTGCCGCCGCGCCACTGGGGCGAATCGGCATAAGGGGCTGCTTCGACAGGGGCGGGGCGGGCGCACAGGCTGGTGTTCATGGGGCGGCTTGGGTTCAGGCGGGCAGGGGGCTGCCCTGCAACAGAGGCTGGTTGGCAAACAGTTCGGCGGCCCAGTCGACAAAGGCGCGCACCTTGGCGCTCAGGTGCCGGTTGGGCGGGTAAACCACAAACACCGGCAGCAGCGGGTGCCCCCATTCGGGCAGCAGGCGCTGCAAGGCGCCGCTGGCCAGGTAGGGCTGGGCCTGGAAGGTGGTGATCTGCCCGATGCCCAGGCCCTGCAGCAGGGCCTCGGTGTAGGCGTTCGATTCGTTCACGCTGATGCGGTAGGGGCCGGGGATCTCGATCACCTCTTCGCCCTGGTGGAATTCCAGCGGGTACTGGCGGTTGGTGTGGGCCCCGAAATAGGTCACGATGGTGTGCTCGCGCTCGATGTCCAGCGGGTGCGCGGGCACGCGGCGGCGCTGCAGGTAGCTGGGCGCGGCCACGGTGATGAACTCGAGGTTGCCGATGCGCCGCGCCACCAGCGACTGCTCGATCAGGTTGCCACCCCGGATCACGCAGTCCACGTTGTCCGAGATCATGTCCACGATGCGGTCACTCACGCCCAGGTCGAGCTGGATGTCGGGGTAGCGCTCCTGGAAGCGCGCCAGGTTCGGGATGATCAGCAGCCGCGCAATCGTGCTGCCCACGTCCACACGCAGGCGCCCGCGCGGGTTGGCGCGGGCCTGGCTCATGCTGGCCTCGATGTCGTCCAGCTCGGCCAGCAGGCGCACGGTGCGCTCGTAGTAGGCCGCGCCGTCGGCCGTCACCGTGACGCGGCGGGTGGTGCGGTTGAGCAGTTGCACCCGCAGCCGGGCCTCCAGGGCCTGGATGTGCTTGGTCACCGTGGCCTTGGGCAGGTTCAGTGAATCGGCCGCGCGCGTGAAGGTGCCGGCTTCCACCACGCGGGTGAATATGCGCATGGCCTGGATCTGGTCCATGGGCTCTCCTGTTGTTGTGCCCGGTTGGGTCTGGCTCAAATTCTCACATGACGGCCGGTCGGTATTGTTGGGCGTTTGGAAACACTGCTGTGGCGAACAAGGTGTTTATGGCGTCGGCATCTGCCACTAAAGTCGCACCATCCCATCTTGTTGCGAGCCTTGTCCACCATGCCCAGCACCCCTGAAACCGATTCGTCCTGCACTGCCGCAGGCACGCCACCGCTCCACCCCGGGGTCGACAGCCAGGTCGACCTGCCCGGCGGCAAGAGCGTGGCGGTGCGGGTGTACGGCCGCAAGACGCCGGGCGAGGCCAAGCCTCTGGTGGTGCACTTCCACGGCGGCGCCTTTGTGTCGGGCGATCTGGACAACGGCTGCACCGTGGCCCAGCTGCTGCTGAGCGCTGGCGCGGTGGTGGTCTCGGTGGCCTACCCGCTGGCGCCGCAGCACCCCTTCCCCAATGCGGCCGAGGCCGGCTACGAGGTGCTCAAGTGGGTGTTCCGCCAGCGCACCCGCATGGCCGGTACCGGCGCGCTGGTCTATCTGGCCGGTGAAGAGGCCGGCGGCAACGTGGCCGCCGCCGTGAGCCTGATGGCGCGCGACCAGGCCCACCCGCCGCTGGCCGGGCAGATCCTGCTGTCGCCCATGCTCGACCCCTGCGTGGGCACGCCCTCGCTGCGCCAGGCCACCGGCAGCGCCACCTGCTGCAAGTGGGTGGAAGGCTGGCTCAGCTACCTGCGCAGCCCGCGCGATGCCGAGCACCCCTATGCGGTGCCGGCGGGCTCGATGCGCTTGCAAGGCCTGCCCCCCACCCTGGTGCTGGTGGGCCCGGACGACCCCATGCGCGACGAGGCCATGGCCTATGTCACCCGCTTGCAGGCCGCCGGTCTGCAGGCCCGCGGCGAGGTGCTGAGCGCCGCGCAGCACTGGCCCGACGCCCTGCTGGCCGCCCAGGCCCAGGCCTGCCCCTGTGCCGGCGCGGTGCAGGCGCAGTTCCAGCGCTTTTTCGAGGACACCTGTCACCCGGTGCCTTCCTAGCCCGTCATTCAACGCGGCCCTCCCGGCCCTGACTTTTTATTGCTGATCACCGGCCCCGGCCGGTGATTCGGGCGTTGCTCGCCCGATTTTTCTTGTTTTTCCATCTTGCAGTGCTGCCTGCGGGCCCGTGTGGCCCGGCGGGGTGGGCTGCGTCACGCCTTTTTGTCTTGGAGGACCTGCCATGAACCCGACCCCTGAATCCACACCCACCGCCCAGGCTGACCCCGCCCCAACCAAGGACTCAACCAAGGCCTCCAACCCAGTCTCGCGTCGACCGCTGTGGCTGTCGGCCGTCGCCTTGGCCGTGCTGGCCACCACGGGCGCGGCCTTCCTGGGCCTGCCCAGCTCGCATGCCGATGCCCCGACCGAGCAGGCCCCCGCGGCCACCCCGGTCTCGGTGGCCACGGTGGCCGAGCAGCCCATCGCCTTGTGGGACGAGTTCTCGGGCCGGCTGGAGGCCGTGCAGCGCGTGGACCTGCGCCCCCGCGTGGCCGGCGCCGTGCAGACCGTGAACTTCCGCGAAGGCTCGCTGGTGCAGGCCGGTGATCTGCTGTTCAGCCTGGACCCAGCGCCCTTTGCCGCCGAGGTGGACCGGGCCCAGGCCCAGGTGGCGGCGGCCCAGGCCCGCGTGGCCTACAGCCAGAGCGAGCTGGAGCGCGCCACCCGCCTGTGGGAGGAGCGCGCCATCGCCCAGCGTGAGTTGGACGAGCGCCAGAACGCCCAGCGCGAGGCCGATGCCAACCTGCGTGCCGCCCAGGCCGCGCTGCAAAGCGCCCGCCTGAACCTGGGTTACGCCCAGGTGCGTGCGCCCATCAGCGGGCGCATCGGGCGCATCGAAGTCACGGCCGGCAACCTGGTGGCCGCTGGCGCCGGCGCCCCGGTGCTGACCACCCTGGTCTCGGTGAACCCGATCTACGCGAGTTTCGAGGCCGATGAGCAACTGATCGCGCAGGCGCTGCAAGGCCTGGGCAGCGGCCAGAGCGCCCGCGCCCGCATCGAGCGCATCCCCGTGCAGATGGGCACGGCCGAGGGGGGCAGCACCCCGTACAGCGGCCACCTGCAGCTGGTGGACAACCAGGTCGACGTGCGCAGCGGCACGGTGCGCGTGCGCGCCGTGTTCGACAACCCCGACGGCCGCCTGATGCCGGGCCAGTTCGCCCGCCTGCGCATGGGCCAGGCCCAGACCCGGCCGGCCCTGCTGGTGCATGAGCGCGCCGTGGGCACCGACCAGAACAAGAAGTTCGTGCTGGTGGTGGGCCCCGACCACAAGGCCGAGTACCGCGAGGTGACGCTGGGCGCGCCGGTCGACGGCCTGCGCGTGGTCAAGAGCGGCCTCAAGGCCGGCGAGCAGGTGGTCGTCAACGGCCTGCAGCACATCCGCCCCGGTGCCCTGGTCAGCCCGCAGACCGTGCCCATGAAGCCGGAGGCGGCGGCCTCCGCCACCCCAGCGGCCCCTGCCGCCTGAGGCGCGAGCGCCCCGACACGAGATCGAACCCATGAACCTGTCCAAATTCTTCATTGACCGCCCCATCTTTGCGGGCGTGTTGTCGGTGCTGATGCTGATCGCCGGCCTGCTGGCCCTGCGCGTGCTGCCGGTGTCCGAATACCCCGAGGTGGTGCCGCCCCAGGTGGTGGTGCGCGCCAACTACCCCGGCGCCAACCCCAAGGTGATCGCCGAGACCGTGGCCACCCCGCTGGAGGAGGCCATCAACGGTGTCGAAGGCATGCTCTACATGGGCAGCCAGGCCACCACCGACGGCCTGCTCACGCTGACCGTCACCTTCCGCCTGGGCACCGACCCCGACAAGGCCCAGCAGCTGGTGCAGAACCGCGTGGCCCAGGCCGAGGCGCGCCTGCCCGAAGAGGTGCGCCGCCTGGGCCTGGCCACCGTCAAGAGCTCGCCCGACCTGACCCTGGTGGTGCACCTGCTGTCGCCGGGCGGCCGCTACGACATGACCTACCTGCGCAACTACGCGGTGCTCAACGTGAAAGACCGGCTGGCCCGCGTCAAGGGCGTGGGCGAGGTGCAGCTGTTCGGCTCGGGCGACTACTCGATGCGCGTCTGGCTGGACCCGCAGAAAGTGGCCCAGCGCGGCCTGTCGGCCAACGACGTGGTGCGCGCCATCCGCGAGCAGAACGTGCAGGCCGCGGCCGGTGTGGTCGGCGCCTCGCCCGGCCTGCCCGGGGCGGACCTGCAACTCTCCATCAACGCCCAGGGCCGCCTGCAAAGCGAGGAAGAGTTCGGCGACATCATCGTCAAGACCGGCAGCGACGGCGCCGTCACCCGGCTGCGCGATGTGGCCCGGCTGGAGCTGGGCGCCGCCTCGTACGCGCTGCGCTCGCTGCTCGACAACAAGGACGCGGTGGCCGTGCCCATCTTTGCCGCGCCGGGCTCGAACGCGATCCAGATCTCGGACGATGTGCACGCCGCCATGGCCGATCTCAAGAAGGCCATGCCCGATGGCATGGACTACCAGATCGTCTACGACCCCACCCAGTTCGTGCGCGCCTCCATCGACTCGGTGGTACACACCCTGCTTGAGGCCGTGGCCCTGGTGGTGCTGGTGGTGATCCTGTTCCTGCAGACCTGGCGCGCCTCCATCATCCCGCTGCTGGCGGTGCCGGTGTCGGTGGTGGGCACCTTTGCGGTGATGCAGCTGTCGGGCTTCTCGGTCAACGCACTGAGCCTGTTCGGCCTGGTGCTGGCCATCGGCATCGTGGTGGACGACGCCATCGTGGTGGTGGAGAACGTGGAGCGCAACATCGAAGCCGGCCTGTCGCCGCGCGAGGCCACCTACCGCGCCATGCGCGAGGTCTCGGGGCCCATCATCGCCATCGCCCTGGTGCTGTGTGCGGTGTTCGTGCCGCTGGCCTTCATCAGCGGCCTGACCGGGCAGTTCTACCGCCAGTTCGCGCTGACCATCGCCATCTCGACCATCATCTCGGCCGTCAACTCGCTCACCCTGTCGCCGGCCCTGGCCGCCTTGCTGCTCAAGGGGCATGACGCGCCCAAGGATGCGCTCACCCGCGGCATGGACCGGGTGCTGGGCCGCTTCTTTGCCGGCTTCAACCGCCTGTTCGGGCGCGGTGCGGCAGCCTACAGCGGTGGCGTCACCCGCGTGATCGCCCGCAAGGGCGCCATGATGGGCCTGTACCTGGTGCTGGGCCTGCTCACGCTGGGCCTGTTCAAGAGCGTGCCCGGCGGTTTTGTGCCGGCGCAGGACAAGCAGTACCTGATCGGCTTTGCCCAGTTGCCCGATGGCGCCACGCTGGATCGCACCGAGCAGGTGATCCGACGCATGAGCGAGATCGCCCTGGCCCAGCCGGGCGTGGAGCACGCGGTGGCCTTTCCGGGCCTGTCCATCAACGGCTTCACCAACAGCTCCAACTCGGGCATCGTGTTCGCCACCCTCAAGCCCTTTGAAGAGCGGCGCGACCCCAGCCTGAGCGCGGGCGCCATCGCCGGCCAGCTCAACCAGAAGTACGCCGGCCTGCAGGACGCCTTCATCGCCATGTTCCCGCCGCCGCCGGTGGCCGGCCTGGGCACCACGGGGGGCTTCAAGCTGCAGATCGAAGACCGGGGCTCGCAAGGCTATGCCGCGCTGGACGGCGCGGTGAAGGCCTTCATGACGCGGGCCTACCAGACGCCCGAGCTGGCCGGCCTGTTCACCAGCTTCCAGGTCAACGTGCCCCAGCTCTATGCCGACATCGACCGCACCCGGGCGCGCCAGCTGGGCGTGCCGGTGACCGAGGTGTTCGACACCCTGCAGATCTACCTGGGCAGCCTGTACGCCAACGACTTCAACCGCTTTGGCCGCACCTACAGCGTGCGCGTGCAGGCCGACGCGCCCTACCGCGCCCGGGCCGAAGACGTGGGCCTGCTCAAGGTGCGCTCCAGCAGCGGCGAGATGGTGCCCCTGTCGGCCCTGCTGAAGATCGAGCCCAGCTTCGGGCCCGAACGTGCCATGCGCTACAACGGCTACCTGTCGGCCGACATCAATGGCGGGCCTGCGCCCGGCTACTCCAGCGGCCAGGCCCAGGCGGCGGTGGCCCGCATCGCGGCCGAGACCCTGCCGCCGGGCTTCAGCTACGAATGGACCGAGCTCACCTACCAGGAGATCCTGGCCGGCAACTCGGCGGTGTGGGTGTTCCCGCTGGCCATCCTGCTGGTGTTCCTGGTGCTGGCCGCACAGTACGAAAGCCTGACGCTGCCGCTGGCCATCATCCTGATCGTGCCCATGGGCCTGCTGGCCGCCATGACCGGGGTGTGGCTGTCACGCGGCGACAACAACGTCTTCACCCAGATCGGGCTGATGGTGCTGGTGGGGCTGTCGGCCAAGAACGCGATCCTGATCGTCGAATTTGCGCGTGAGCTCGAGTTCGCCGGCCGCAGCCCGCTGCAGGCCGCCATCGAAGCCAGCCGGCTGCGCCTGCGCCCCATCCTGATGACCTCGCTGGCCTTTGTGATGGGCGTGCTGCCCCTGGTGCTGTCCACCGGGGCCGGCGCCGAGATGCGCCGCGCCATGGGCGTGGCCGTGTTCGCCGGGATGATCGGCGTGACCGCCTTCGGCCTGTTCCTGACCCCGGTGTTCTACGTGCTGCTGCGGCGCCTGACCGGCAACCGGCCGCTGATCCAGCACGGCAGCCATGTCGCGCCGGTGGGCCCGGCCGATCTGGCCCCGGCCGCCTCCGGTGCCCAGGGCCGCCCCGTGCTGGCCGCCCCCCGCCAAGACCATGATTGAAAGAAGCATCGCATGACCTCTTTGACCTTGCCCGGGACCTTGCGTGTCCTGACCCCCCTGTGGGCGGCCCTGTGGCTGGCCGGCTGTGCCAGCACGGCCCTGCCCAGCCCTGAGCAGACCTTGCCCCAGCTGCCCGCCACCTTCAGCCAGACCCAGCCTGCCGGCTTGGGCGAAGGGGGTGCCCGCTGGACCGTGGCCCCCGGCGCCGAGGCCCAGCCCCGGGGCGCCTGGTGGCTGGACTTCATGGACCCGGTGCTGACCGACCTGGTGCAGCGCGCCGACCTGGCCAACACCCGGCTGCAAGAGGCGTCGGCCCGCCTGGCCGAGGCCCGGGCCCTGCTGGGCACGGCCGAGGCCGCCCGGGCGCCCCAGGTGGGCGTCAATGCCGGCCTGAACCGCCAGGCCGGGCGCGGCACCCTGACGGGCGAGCAGCCCAGCACCACGGCCAGCCTGGGCCTGGGGGCTTCGTACGAGCTGGATGTGATGGGGCGCTTGCGCCAGGCCAGCCAGGCGGCCGGCCAGGACGCCCGCGCCCAGGCCGCCCTGCTGCAGAGCACCCGCCTGCTGGTGCAGGCCGATGTGGCCCAGACCTACCTGCAACTGCGCTCGGTGCAGGCCGAGCAGGTGCTGGTCGACGAGAGCCTGCAGGCCTTGCGCGACATGCTGGCCCTCACCACCCGGCGCGAGCGGGCCGGCGACGTGGCCGAGCTGGACCTGGCCCGGGCCCGCTCCGAGGTGGCCGCCACCGAATCGGAAGCCCTGGCCCTGCAGCGTCAGCAGGCCTTGCTGACCCACGCCCTGGCGGTGCTGGTGGGCGAGGTGGCCACCGGCTTCCATCTGCCCGCGGCCGGGCCGCTGGCCAGCATCCCGGTGGTGCCGCCCGGGGTGCCGGGCACGGTGCTGGCGCGCCGCCCCGACGTGGCGGCTGCCCAGGCCTCGGTGCTGGCGGCCCAGGCGCGCCTGGGCGTGGCCCAGACGGCCTGGTTCCCCGCCGTCACCCTGACCGGCAGTGCCGGCCAGGCCTCCCCCGAGCTGGGTGATCTGTTCAAGTGGTCGGCCCGGGCCTGGAGTGCCGGGGCCCTGCTGTCGCTGCCCCTGTTCGATGGCGGCCGGCGCGAGGCCGCGGTGCAGGGCGCCCAGGCCCGGCTGGACGCCGCCCTGGCAGCCTACCGCGGCCAGGTGCTGAATGCCTTTGGCGAGGTCGAAGACCAGCTCAGCAACCTGAACCTGCTGGCCGCCCAGGCCGAGGCCCAGGCCCGCGCGGTGGCGGCCGCCCGGCGCGCCACGGCCTTGTCCGAATCGCGCTACCGGCATGGCTTTGTGAGCCAGATCGAGCTGCTGGACGCGCGCCGGGCCGAGCTGCGCAACCGCCGGGCCGAGCTGCAGGTGCGCACCGGCCAGGCCGTGGCCACGGTGGCCCTGGTGCGCGCCCTGGGCGGGGGCTGGGGCGACGGCCCCGGCGCAGCCGCGGCCCTCGGCGGCCCGCGCCTCGAGGCCGTTGCCCGGCTTCAGAACCGGTAGGTCGCGGTGGCCACCACCGTGCGGCGCTGGCCATAGAAGCAGTCGCCGCGGGTCAGGCAGGTGGTGATCTGCACCTTGTCGGCCAGGTTCACGGCGTTCAGGGCCAGGCGCCAGTGGCCCTGGTCGTAGGCCACCATCGCATCCAGCAAGGTGCTGGACGGCGTGCGCAGGCTGTCGGTGCCATCCCACGACTCGCCCAGGTAGCGCAGCCCCATGCCGGCCGACAGGCCGCCGCGGCCCTGGCCGGCAAAGCGGTGCATCAGCCACAGCGCGGCGCTGTGCTGGGGCACGCCGGACAGGCGCTTGCCCTGGTCGGCCCCGGTGCTGCGGCTCACGCGGGCATCGGTCCAGGCGTAGCTGCCGGTCCAGTCCCAGTGCCGGTTCAGGCTGGCCGTCACCTCCAGTTCGGCCCCGCGCACCCGGGCCTCGCCGATCTGCAGGCTGTTGAGCGGGTTGGCCGGGTCGCTGGTCTTGCGGTTGGTGTCACGCAGGTCGTACACCGCGGCATAGGCCGTGATGCCGCGCCCCGGCGGCTGCCACTTCACCCCCGCCTCCCATTGCTTGCCGCGCTGGGGCTTGTAGGCGCTGCCATACGCATTCACCCCGCCCAGGGGCAGGAAGGACTCCGAATAGCTCAGGTAGGGGGCCCAGCCGCCGTCGGCCAGGTAGCTCAGGCCGGCACGCTTGCTCCAGGCCTTGTCGTCGATGGCGGCGGCCGGGCGGCCCTCGGTGTCGGTCTGGGCGCTGTCGTGGCGCAAGCCCAGGGTCAGGCGCCAACGCTCCCAGGCGATCTGGTCCTGGGTGTACAGACCGAGCTGGCGCTGCGTCACCGAAGGCTGGCGCGTGAGTCGGGCCGGGGGCGTGTAGTTGCCGTAGACCGGCTGGTACACGTCGATGTCGCCTGCCTTGCCGCTGCCGGTCCACTGGCCGGTCTGGTTGCGCTGCAGATCCAGGCCCAGCAGCAGGCGGTGGCTCACGGCGCCGCTTTGCCAGCTGCGCTCGGCCTGGTTGTCGAGCAGCACCATGCGCCCGGTGTTGAGCTGCTGCACCAGATCGCGGGCCAGGGTCCGGTTGTCGGCGTTGAAGACGGGGCGGGCCGGGCGTCCGGTGGCCGCGTTGGCCGTGAAGCTGGTGTAGGCGGTGCGGTAGTCGACCTCGCTTTCGGTGGCACGCAGGTTCTGGCGCAGGGTCCAGTGTTCATTGAGGCGGTGGCTGAACAGGTAGCCCAGCGAGCTCTGGCGGGTGTTGTAGGCGTCCCAGCCGGGTTCACCGATGAAGGTGTTGGTGGGGATCTGGCCGTAGGCGCTGGGCCGCAAGGTGCCCTGCCAGGGGAAGAAGCCGATCAGCGAGCCGCTCTGGTCGCGCTGGTACAGGCCCTGCACGGTGAGCGAGGTGTCGGCGTTGGGGCGCCAGGTCAGCGTGGGGGCGACCACGGTGCGGTCGTCGGCCACATGGTCGACCTGGGTGCCGCTGTCGCGCCCGACCAGGATCAGGCGGTACAGCCACTGGCCCTCGGCATCCAGCGGTCCGGTCAGGTCGGCCGCGATCTGGCGCCGCTGGTAGGAGCCCAGCTGCAGCTGGATTTCGCGCTGGGTTTCGGCCTGCGGGCGCTTGGAGCTGAGGTTGAGCACCCCACCGATCTGGCCCTGGCCATAGAGCACCGAGCTGGGGCCGCGCAGCAGCTCCACGCGCTCCAGGGTGTAGGGGTCGGGGCGGGTGGTGTTGTAGGTGCCGTAGCTGCGCAGCAGGCCATCCAGGTACTGGGTCACATCGCCGCCGCGGGCCTTGAAGCTGTCGACGCGGCTGTCGAAATAGCTCGACACGATGCCCGCGCTGTAGGCCGTGGTCTGGCGCAGGGTGGTGGCGCCCTGGGCCTCGATCTGGTCGCGTGTGACCACCGAGATGGCCTGGGGCGTCTCCAGCACTGGGGTGTCGGTCTTGGTGGCGCTGGCGCTTTGCCGGGCCACGAAGCCGGTCACCGGGGTGGTGGCAGTTTCTGCCTCTGGCCGGGCCTGGATGGTGATGGACGGCAGTGCTTTTTCAGACTGGGCCTCGGCGGGTGTCGTGCCCTGGGCCTGCAGCAGGCCGGGCAGGGCCAGGCTGCACAGCGTGAGCGCGGCCTGGGTCACGGCGCGCAGGCGGGGCTGCGGGGGCGTGCAGGAACGCAGGCTTGAGCGCAAGGTCGAGCCGAAGGTCGAGCGGCGCCGGTGGGCAGGGAGTGGGCAGGGTGTCATGGTCAGGGGTTCATCCTCTGGGCTGCGAGTCATTGGCTGGGGGGCGGCCTGCCGGGGCGGGCTGCCAGGACACCTGGCTGAAAGGGGGGGAGGGGTTGGTGCTATCGGTTGACGCTCATCCGCGACGTGCCCAGCAGCCAGCGCAGCGCGCCGGGGCCGAAGCTCAGTTGCAGGGCCACGGCGAGGGCGCTGGCGCTCAGCAGCATCAGCCACAGCAGGCTGCCGAAGGCCGCGCCGTCCTGCCACAGGCACAGGCTCAGCGCCAGGGCCAGCAGGGTTGCGCCGCGCAGGCGCCAGCGGCGCAGGGTAGCGGGGCTGGGGGTGGCGGGGCTGGGGTGCTGGCCGGCGCAGACGGTGTCCCGGTGGCGTTCCTGGCTCAGGGCCAGCCAGGCCATGCCCAGCGTGTTGAGCAGGCTGGCGGCGCCCATCCAGAGGGCGTCATGCATGGCGTTCTCCGGTGTGCTGGAGGGCCGGGCTGCGGTCTGTGTTTCGGCTCGGCGTGCTGTGGCGGGCATGCCCGCGGCGCAGCCGCAAGGCGGCCCAGGTGCTGGCCGCGGCCAGGCACAGCAGGGCGGTGTCCACGCCGGCCACACCCCATTGGCCCAGTTGCAGGCTGCGCCACAGCGGCATGCCGGTGGTGAGGGCGTTGAGCAGCACGGCCGCGGCCGCTGCGCAGGCCACGGCCCAGAGCTGCTGCGCCCAGGCGCGGCGGCCCTGCCAGGCGGCATGGGCCAGGCTGAGCAGCCAGCACAGGTAGAAGGCGGCCATCTCCAGCTCGGCCCGGCCCAGGCCGCCGGCCTGGGCCTGCGCCGGCAGCAAGCGGTTGGCGAGCAAAAAGGCCAGCGTGGCCGCGATCACGCCGGGCATGGAGGCCACGCTCAGCGCCTCGACCACGCGCACGCCGGCCAGGCCCTGGCGGGCGTGCCGGGTGCGCCGGCTTTCGAGCCAGAACACAAAGCCGGTGCCGATCATCACGCAGCCCCCCAGGCCGGCCCCGAAGTACAGCCAGCGCAGCATCCAGTGCTTGAACTGCACGTAGTGCAGTCCGCTGACAAAGCGCTGCACGCGCATCACGGGGGCTTCGTTGAACTCGTGCAACAGGGCGCCGCTGGCGGCATCGAAATACAGCTGCTCCAGGCCCAGGGGAACCTGGTCCTGGGGTGAGCGGCGCAGCTCCACATAGCTGTTGGCGTCGCCCGGGTGCCAGACCCGCAGAAAGTAGGCCTCGCTGCCGGGCCAGTGCTGGCGGGCCGCCGCCAGCATGTTGTCCAGCGCCGGGGCCCGCTCGGCGGGGCGCCCGGCCTTGGCCCGCCGGTACACGCCCATGCCTTCGGCCTGGAAGGCCTGCTGGGCTGCCACCGGCCCGGCGCCAGGGTAGGCGGCCCAAGGCGCGGCGGGCCAATAGATGCCCATGAACACGATCAGCCCCGACAGCGCAATGGCGACATGAAACGGCAGCAGCAACACGCCCGTGAGGTTGTGCAGGTCCAGGCTGGCGCGCGGCAACTGCTTGCGCGGGCGGAACAGAAAGAAATCGGCCAGCAGCTTGCGGTGGATCACCACGCCGCTGACCACCCCCACCAGCATGGCCAGGCCGGCCAGGCCGGCCAGCCAGTAGCCCAGGTCTTTCCATTTCAGGTGCAGGCTGTAATGGAAGGGGTAGATGAAGCCCGAGCCGCCCAGGGTCTCGGTCTCGTTGAGCACGGCCCCGGTGCGTGGGTGCAGGTAGCGGCGTTCGGGCAGGGCGCTGCCCGGGGGGCGCCAGCTCAGGCGCAGCACGGGCGCGCGCTCATAGGGCAGCACCACGGACCATTGCGAGGCGCCCTGCGTGAGGCGCTCGATCTGCGCACTGACGGGGCCGTCGAGCACCAGCGGTGCTTGCAGCAGCCCGGTGTCCAGGCGGGTGTCGGGCATCATCCAGCGGTCGATCTCGCGGTCGAACACGCTCAGCGTGCCCATCCAGAACACCACGAACAGCAGGCTGCCGATGAGCACGCCCGCCCAGCTGTGCAGCCAGGCCATGGATTGACGGAATGTGGGGTGCATGACAGGGCTTTCTCAGGGCAGACAGGCCAGCAGGGCCAGGCAGGCGGCGCTGCCCAGCAGCACGGTGGCCCACAGCCGGCGCAGGCGCCGCACGCTGAAGGCCCACAGCAGCAGCCCGAGGTAGACCCCGAAGCCCAGCATGGCGGTGGCCACCACGGCCTCGCTGCGGGGCAGGCCGGCCAGCACCAGCAGGCGGCTGAGCAGGCCCATGCTGCAGGCGGTCAGCAGGTAGCCGCCGGGCAGGGCGCCCAGCACCCTGGCTGTCACGTGAAGAGCTGAGGCGTGCATGGGGGCCTCAGGCTCAGAAGGTGGTACGCAGCGTCAGCTGCAGCGCGCGTGGCGAGCCCGGCAGGATCAGGTTGTCGTTGCTGCCATGGCTGGACACGTAGTACTTGCGGTTGGCCACGTTCTTCAGGTTCACGTCCAGCGCCCAGTCGCCGCGCTCGTAGTGGGCTGCGGCGTCCAGCGTGGTGTAGCCCGGCAGGGTGACCAGGTTGGTGAGCGAGGTGTAGCGCGCCCCCACCGCGCTCAGGCCGCCGCCCAGGCGCAGGCCCTGGCCCACGTCCTTCATGGCCCAGACAAAGCCCGAGTGGCGCGGCGTGAGCGCCGGCACCTTGCCCAGGGCCGGCACGTTGACCAGGGGCAGCTGGCTGGAGGCGGTGGTGGCCACCGACTCGACCATGCGGCCGTTGAGCCAGGCGTAGCCGGCGCTCAGGTCCCAGCGGCCGGGCAGGCGGCCGGTGGCGGTCAGCTCCAGGCCATCGGTGCGTTGCTTGCCCACGTTGATCATCACCGAGGGGCGGTTGGGGTCGGTGTTCTTGATGTTGGCGCGCTCCAGGCGGAACAGGGCCCCGGTCAGGTTGAGCTGGCCATCGAGCAGGTCGAGCTTGGCGCCGATTTCGCGGTTCTCGGTGATTTCGGGGGCGCTGGCGGCGTTGCTGGACGACAGGGCCAGGCTCTCACCCGAGGGCTGGAAGGAGCGGCTGTACGAGGCGTAATACGACAACCAGTCGGCCGGCTGCCAGACCAGGCCAGCGCGCGGGCTGAACTTCTTGTCGGTGCGGCCCAGCGGGCTGAGCTTGCGCTCGAAGGCGGTGTCCTGGCTGAACACGTCGTAGCGCGCCCCGAGCAGGGCCTTCCACTGGGGCGACAGGGTGATCTGGTCTTGCGCATACAGCGCGCTCGTGCCCAGCGAGGTGTGGCTGGGGATGGCGCTGTCGGCGGCATAGGCGCTGGCCGCGATGGCCGGCGGCACCACGCTGCCCGGGTTGAGCAGGTTGACGCGGTCGACCGTGCCCCCCGAGACAGACCAGGCGGTCTTCTTCTGCGAGCCCAGCTCCATGCCCAGCAGCCATTCCTGCTGCAGGCCGCCCAGGCGGTTGCGCCAGGTGAGGTCGGTCTGGTTGAACAGGCTGGACTCGTCGCGGAAGATGAAGGAGCGGGTGCGGCCCACGGTCTGGGTCACGGGGTCGGTGGTGCCGCTGGGCAGGGTGTTGAAGCGGCGCAGGTCGTAGCCCTGGATGCGGGTGACGTTGCGCAGCGACAGGGCCTCGTCAAAGCGGTGGTTCAGGGTGGACGTGAAGGCGCGCACATGGCTGGTGGTGGTGTCGTCGCGCGCGGCCTGGCCCGAGCCGTAGTAGGTGCTGGCGGCCACGTTGACCGGGCGCCCGTTCAAGGCCGGGATGCCGAAGTCGGTCAGGCGGCGGTCGTCGGCATCGGTGTACTGCAGCAGCAGATCGGTTTCCCGGGCCAGCTTCAGGGCCAGCGAGGGGGCGAAGTTGTAACGTTTGAGGAATTGCTGGTCGCGGTAGCTGCCCGAGTCTTCCTTGGCCAGGTTGAGGCGGAAGGCGGCGCTCTCATTGATCCCCAGGTTCAGGTCGGCGGTGGCGCGGCGGTAGTCGAAGCTGCCCAGGCCCAGGGTGGCTTCGCCACGGGTCACGCCGAACTGCGGCTTCTTGGTCACGCGGTTGATCAGCCCGCCCGAGGAGCCGCGCCCATACAGCACGGCGGCCGGGCCCTTGAGCACCTCGATGCGCTCGATGTCGGCCAGGTCGCGGAAGTACATCGAATCGTCGCGCACGCCGTCGATGAACTGATCCGCCAGGGCGGTGAAGCCGCGGATCACCACCTGGTCGCGCTGGCCGTCGCCCGTGCTCATGGCCACGCCGGGCACGTTGCGCAGGGCGTCTTCCATCGAGCGGGCGCCCTGGTCGCGCAGCAGCTGGGCCGGCACCACCTGCACCGATTGCGGGATGTCGCGCAGCGGCGCGCTGGTCTTGGTGGCACTGCGGCTGCTGGCGGGCGAGTAGCCCTCATCCTGGGCGCCGTTGACGGTGACTTCCTGCAGGGTCTGGGCCTGGGCCGGCAGGCCGAAGGCGGTGAGAAGCGCCAGGGCGAGCGGGCCACGGCGGAAAAAGCGTTGCTGAAACATGGTTGGGCCTCGGGGCACGGGGTGGGTCCGGGGCAGGGGCGCGGGGCGCCCTGCGTCTGCCGGAGCCGGCGTGCCGAGGTCGGAAGTGCCGCCGGTGCGCTTCCGATCCGCTGAGGGGGCTGCGCGCAGGCCAGAGGCCCGCCAGGCGCCCCGGGCCACAAGGGCCGGCACACTGGATCCGGGGCTGGCGGGGCCCGTGTCGGGCTTGGCTGGCGTAACGCAAGTTTACATTACAAATGAGAAACGTTCGCAACAACTTGACGCGAGGGGCGCGCGACGTGCAGCAAGGGCTGCCGACGCCAAAAAAAATGGGCCCGAAGGCCCATGCTGGTGCGCACCGTGCGGGTGCTTATTCGTGCTCACCCATCTGCGACTGCAGGTAATTGGGCAGGCCCACCTTGTCGATCAGGTCGATCTGGGTTTCCAGGAAGTCGATGTGCTCTTCGGTGTCGTCGAGGATCTTCTGCAGCAGGTCGCGCGAAACGTAGTCGCGCACGCTTTCGCAGTAGGCGATGCCGTCCTTGATGGTGGCCTGGGCGCCTTGTTCGGCGCCAAGGTCGCAGCGCAGGATCTCGGGCACGTCCTCACCGACCGACAGCTTGCCCAGGTCTTGCAGATTGGGCAGGCCGTCGAGCATGAAGATGCGGTCCATGAGCCAGTCGGCATGCTTCATCTCGCCGATCGATTCGGCGTATTCCTTCTTGGCCAGCTTGTCGAAGCCCCAGTGCTTGAGCATGCGGTAGTGCAGAAAGTACTGGTTGATCGCGGTCAGCTCGTTCTTGAGCTGGGCCTGCAGGTGGCTGATGACTTGAGGGTCGCCTTTCATGGGATGTCCTTCCGGTTGGGGTGATCGGTGGATTGTGGTGCACAACCAGGGCCGGGTGGGCCTGGGCTGGGCGAATTCCTAGTAAATCAGGCGCTCGGGCCGGATCTCCTGCAGGATGGTGGTGGCGATCTCCTCGATCGACTTGGTGGTGCTGCTGAGCCAGCGGATGCCGCTGCGCCGCATCATGGCCTCGGCCTCGTTGACCTCGGCGCGGCAGTTCTCCAGGCTGGCATAGCGCGAGTTGGGGCGGCGCTCGTTGCGGATCTCGGACAGGCGCTCGGGGTGGATGGTCAGGCCGAACAGCTTCTTGCGGTGGGGCAGCAGAGCCGGCGGCAGCTGGCGGCGGTCGAAGTCTTCCGGGATCAGCGGGTAGTTGGCGGCCTTCAGGCCGTGCTGCATCGCCAGGTACAGGCTGGTGGGGGTCTTGCCGCTGCGGCTCACCCCGACCAGGATCACATCGGCGGCTTCCAGATCGCGGTTGGACTGGCCATCGTCGTGGGCCAGGCTGAAGTTGATGGCTTCGATGCGGTCGTGGTATTCCTTGCTCTTGCTCACGTCCGAGAAGCGGCCCACGCGGTGGTGCGACTTGATGCCCAGTTCTTTTTCGAGCGGGTGCACAAAGGTGCCGAACATGTCCAGCAGCATGCCCTGGCAGCCCTCCTGGATCACGGCCAGCACTTCCATGTTCACCAGCGTGGTGAAGACGATGGGCTTGCGGCCCTCGATCTCACCCGTGTGGTTGATCTGGCGCACCGCCTGATGGGCCTTGTCGACGGTGTCGATGAAGGGCAGGCGCACATGGCGGGTGCTCATGTCGAACTGGGCCAGGATGGCGTTGCCGAAGGTTTCGGCCGTGATGCCGGTGCCGTCCGAGATGTAGAAGACTGTGCGGGTGTGCATGTGAGAAAGGGTTTCCAAAAAGGTCTGTCAGCCTGACGCCAGCAGGTCATGGCGCGCCAAGCCTACAATCGCGCATTATCCAAATTCTCACCATGCGCTGTCTTGACCTACAAGCACAAATACAAAGTCGCCCGACGCGCATGGGCAGCAGCTGCCATGGCCGAAGCGCTGGCAGCGCAGACCCGGTTTTAACTTCTGGAGCTTTCCCATGTCTGCACTTTTCAGCCCGACCGCCCTGGTCGTACCGTTTGAAAACCTGAGAATGAGCGATGTCGAGGCCGTTGGCGGCAAGAACGCCAGCCTCGGCGAGATGATTTCGCAGCTGCCGCAAGGCGTGCGCGTGCCCACCGGCTTTGCCACCACGGCCCATGCCTTCCGCCAGTTCCTGGCCCATGATGGCCTGGCCGACAAGATCAATGCCCGACTGTCCAGCCTGGACACCGAGGACGTCAACGCGCTGGCCAAGGCCGGCGCCGAGATCCGCGCCATGGTGGAGGCCCAGCCCTTCCCGGCCGATCTGGAAAAAGCGATTGCCGACGCCTTTGCCACGCTGAGCGCCGGCAATGCTGCCGCTTCGTTCGCGGTGCGTTCCTCGGCCACCGCCGAAGACCTGCCCGACGCCTCGTTCGCCGGTCAGCAAGAGACCTTCCTGAACGTGGTGGGCCTGAGCGACATCCTGCACAAGATGAAGGAAGTGTTCGCCAGCCTGTACAACGACCGCGCCATCAGCTACCGCGTGCACAAGGGCTTTGCCCATGCCGACGTGGCCTTGTCGGCCGGCGTGCAGCGCATGGTGCGCTCCGACCTGGGCGCCGCCGGCGTGATGTTCACCATCGACACCGAGTCGGGCTTTGAAGACGTGGTCTTCATCACCTCCAGCTACGGCCTGGGCGAGACCGTGGTGCAGGGCGCGGTGAACCCCGACGAGTTCTACGTGCACAAGCCCATGCTCAAGGCCGGCAAGCGCGCCGTGATCCGCCGCAACCTGGGCTCCAAGCTGATCCAGATGGTGTTCTCGAGCGCCGAAGAAAAAGCCGCCTCGGGCAAGCTGGTCAAGACCGTGGACGTGCCCACCGAGCTGCGCAACCGCTACTCGCTGACCGACGCCGATGTCGAGCAACTGGCCCAGTACGCGCTGGTGATCGAGCAGCACTATGGCCGCCCGATGGACATCGAATGGGGCAAGGACGGCACCGACGGCCAGCTCTACATCCTGCAGGCCCGCCCCGAAACCGTGAAGAGCCAGCAGCAGGGCAAGGCCGAGCAGCGCTACAAGCTCAAGGGCCAGGGCGCCGTGCTGGCCGAAGGCCGTGCCATCGGCCAGAAGATCGGCACCGGCCCGGTGCGCCTGGTGCACCACATCAGCGAAATGGACAAGGTGCAGGCCGGCGACGTGCTCGTCACCGACATGACCGACCCGAACTGGGAGCCGGTGATGAAGCGCGCCAGCGCCATCGTCACCAACCGCGGTGGCCGCACCTGCCACGCCGCCATCATTGCGCGCGAGCTGGGCATCCCGGCCGTGGTGGGCTGCGGCAATGCCACCGACCTGCTCAAGGACGGCACCCTGGTGACCGTGAGCTGCGCCGAGGGCGACACCGGCCGCATCTATGACGGCCTGCTCGAGACCGAGGTGACCGAGGTGGAACGCGGCGTGATGCCCAAGATCGCCACCAAGATCATGATGAACGTGGGCAACCCGCAACTGGCCTTCGATTTCTGCCAGTTGCCCAACGAAGGCGTGGGCCTGGCCCGCCTGGAGTTCATCATCAACAACAACATCGGCGTGCACCCGAAGGCGATCCTGGACTACCCGAACATCGATGCCGACCTGAAGAAGGCCGTCGAATCGGTGGCCCGTGGCCATGCCTCTCCGCGCGCTTTCTATGTCGACAAGGTGGCCGAAGGCGTGGCCACCATCGCTGCGGCCTTCTGGCCCAAGCCGGTGATCGTGCGCCTGTCCGACTTCAAGAGCAACGAGTACCGCAAGCTGATCGGCGGCAGCCGCTACGAGCCCGAGGAAGAAAACCCGATGCTGGGCTTCCGTGGTGCCGCGCGCTACATCAGTGCTGATTTCGGCGAGGCCTTTGCCATGGAGTGCGAAGCGCTCAAGCGCGTGCGCAACGACATGGGCCTGACCAATGTGCAGGTGATGGTGCCTTTTGTTCGCACCCTGGGCCAGGCCGACCGCGTCACCCAGCTGCTGGCCGACCACGGTCTGAAGCGTGGCGAGAACGAGCTCAAGGTCATCATGATGTGCGAGGTGCCCAGCAACGCCATCCTGGCCGATGAGTTCCTGCAGTACTTCGACGGCTTCTCGATCGGCTCCAACGACCTGACCCAGCTCACCCTGGGCCTGGACCGCGATTCGGGCCTGGAGCTGCTGGCCGCCGACTTCGACGAGCGCGATCCGGCCGTCAAGGCCATGCTGAGCCGCGCCATCGCCGCCTGCAAGGCACAAGGCAAGTACGTGGGCATCTGTGGCCAGGGCCCCAGCGATCACCCCGACTTCGCCCAGTGGCTGGCGGATCAGGGCATTGCCTCGATCTCGCTCAACCCGGACAGCGTGATCGACACCTGGAAGCGCCTGGCCGGCCTCTGAGCCTGCGCATGAGGGGGCATCGGAGCCCCCGTCGCCGGGGTAAGACCTAGGCCTGACGGGCGGCTTCCGGTGCGATCATGCGGGCATGTCTCCACCCGTGGCATCTGAACTTTCTGCGCCGACCCCGGCCGTGCTGACCCAACACCGCTTCTGGTGGTTGCGGGCCTTGCTGCTGGGCGTGTGGGCGGCGGTGTCTTTCGGGGCCTGCTACTTTGCCCGCGATCTGGAGCGCCTGCCCTTGCCGGGCTGGGGCGGCTCGCTGGGCTACTGGATTGCCTCGCAAGGTGCGGTGCTGGTGTTCATCGCCATCGTGGTGCTGTATGCCTGCGTGCTCAACCGCGCCGATCGCCGCAGCGCCCAGCCCCAGACCGAGGTCCGGGCCGGGCTTGGGTCCGACTGATGCCGGAGCGTCCGGCGGTGTTGGCTGATCCGGTTGTGCGGCGTCGCTACGAGCGCCGCCTGTACCGCATTCTGGGCCTGTTCGTGTTGGGCCTGCTGGGCTTTCTGCTGCTCATGGGCTGGGCCGAGCAGCAGGGCCTGTCGCGGCGCTGGATCGGCCCCATCTTCCTGTTTTCGAGCGTGATGGTGTGCGCCGGCATCGGCATCTACAGCCGCACCACCGATGCCGAGGACTATTACGTGGCGGGGCGGCGCATTCCGCCCTTCTTCAATGGCATGGCGGCCGCGGCCGACTGGATGAGCGCGGCCTCGTTCATCAGCCTGGCCGGCGCCCTGTACCTGCAGGGCTTTTCCGGCACCGAGGGCCAGCCCGGCGGCCTGGCCTATGTGCTGGGCTGGACCGGGGGCTTCTGCCTGGTGGCCATGCTGATCGCGCCCTACCTGCGGCGCATGAACCTCTACACCGTGCCCGACCTGTTCGAGCAGCGCTTCGGTGGCCGCTGGCCCCGGGTGATCGCGGCGCTGGCCGCGGTGGTGTGCTCTTTCACCTATGTGGTGGCCCAGATCTATGGGGTGGGGCTGATCGCCTCGCGCCTGACCGGCGTGCAGTTCGAGATCGGCATCATGCTGGGCCTGGGCGGTGTGCTGCTGTGTTCCTTTCTGGGGGGCATGCGGGCCATCACCTGGACCCAGGTGGCGCAGTACATCATCATGCTGCTGGCCTTTCTGATCCCGGTGTCCTGGCTGGCCTACAAGCAGCTGGGCAACCCGCTGGCGCCGCTGGTGTATGGGCGTCAACTGGCCAAGATCGAGGCGCTGGAGCAGCAGCTCATCGATTCGCCGTCCGAGCGGCAGGTGGCGGCCGAGTTCCTGCGCCGCTCGCGCGAGTACGAAGCCAACCTGAACAACGTGCCCCAGGCCCTGGTGCGCGAGCGCCAGGCCGCCCAGGAGCACCTGCGCGAACTGCGCCAGCGCAATGCCGACGTGGCCAGCATCGTGGCGGCCACCCGCGAGGTGGCCAGCCTGCCGCGCGATGCGGCCGCGGCCCGCGAACAATGGACCCGGGCCATCCAGGAGAACCGCGAGCGCGCCGCCCCGCTGGGGGGTATGCCGCGACACAGCCAGGCCTTTGCCGGCGACCCCGAGGGCACGCCGGCCGAACGCGAAGCCTTTCACCTGTCACGCCTCAACTTTCTGGCGCTGATGTTCTGCCTGATGGCGGGCACGGCGGGGCTGCCGCACCTGTTGATCCGTTACTGCACCACGCCCACGGTGGCCGATTCGCGCAGCTCGGTGGCCTGGTCGCTGGTGTTCATCGCCTTGCTGTACCTGAGCGCGCCGGCCCTGGCGGTGCTGGTCAAGTTCGAGATCATGAACAACCTGGTGGGCAGCACCTTCGGCGCCTTGCCGACCTGGATCGTGCAGTGGGCCAAGGTCGACCCCTCCCTGGTCTCGGTGAGCGATGTGAATGGCGACGGCTTGCTGCAGTTTGCCGAGCTGCGGCTGGGGGCCGACATCGTGATGCTGGCCACGCCCGAACTCGGAGGCCTGCCCTATGTGCTGTCGGGCCTGGTGGCCGCGGGCGGTCTGGCTGCGGCCCTGTCGACGGCGGATGGCCTGCTGCTGACCATCAGCAATGCGCTGGTGCACGACCTGCATCTGTTCCGCAAGGCGGCCTCCAAGGTGGCGCTGGGCGAGCGCCGGGTGATCCTGTCCAAGTTCGTGCTGCTGGCGGTGGCCATGCTGGCGGCCTTCATTGCCGCGCTCAAGCCGTCCGAGATCCTGCCCCTGGTGTCGGCCTCGTTTTCATTGGCGGCGTCGGCCCTGTTGCCGGCGATGGTGCTGGGCATCTTCTGGCGGCGCACCACCCGGCAGGCGGCGGTGGTCGGCATGCTGGCCGGGCTGGCGGTCACGGTGTACTACCTGCTGTCCAACTCGGCCACGCTGATGCTCTGGCTGGGCTGGCCCCCCGGGCCCCGGCTCTGGTACGGCATCCAACCGGTGTCGGCTGGCGTATTCGGTGTGCCTGTGGGCTTCTGCGTCATCTGGTTGCTCAGCGCCCTCACGCCGCGCCGACCCGGTCAGGTGCTTGAAGTGCACAGCTGAGCCCGTTGTGCCGCCTGAGGGGGCTTATGGACAAACCCCAATTCAAAAGCCCGGCACAGCATGCCAATCTGGCCTGACAATGCCGCAGGCCCCAAAGGGTCTGCACAGGCCGGTTCCAGCAACGCACACTGCCAATGATTTACGCCAAGACCGAATTGGGCCAACGCCTTTTCAAGGCCCGTGACCCCGTGCTGACGCCGCGTCAGCGGTCTGCCTTCATCCTGTTCGACGGGGTGCGGCGGCTGGAAGAGGTGTTGCTGGCCACGGCTGCGTTGGGCATCACCCAGGCGGATGTGCGGCACATGCTGGAATCGGGTTTGCTGGCCCCGGTCGCTCCCGCCTCTGCACCCTTGTCCAAAGCCCAGGAACCCTTTGAAGAGGGGGAGTCGTCGGTGGACATTTCCCTGTCGCTGCTGCCGCAGGACAGTGCCCGCAGCGAGCGGCAGCGCTTCAACGACGCCTACCCGGTGGCGGTGGCGTTGACGGCCTCTCTGGGATTGCGGGGGTTTCGCCTCAACCTGGCGGTGGAGGCAGCGGGCAATTACCAAGCCCTGCTGGCGGTGGCGCCGCGCATCCGCGAAGCGGTGGGCGCCGCACAGTACCAGGCCTTGGAGCGCGCCCTGCTGGGCTGAGCGCTCCGGGCCCGGCGCAGTCTCATCAGGCGACAGCCAGCAGTTCGACGTCGAACTTCAGCGTGGCATTGCCGGGGATCACGCCACCGGCGCCGCGGGCACCGTAGCCCAGCTTGGCCGGGATGATCAGGGTGCGCTTGCCGCCCACCTTCATGCCTTGCACGCCCAGATCCCAGCCCTTGATGACCATGCCGGCACCCAGGTGGAATTCAAACGGCGAATTGCGGTCCAGGCTGGAGTCGAACTTGGCGCCCTGGGCACCGCTGTTGTACAGCCAGCCGGTGTAGTGCACGCGCACCTTGCGGCCGGCCACGGCCTCGGTGCCATCACCGACCACGGTGTCTTCGATCTGCAGATCGGCGGTGGCGGACTCGGGCGACTCGACACCCAGCAACTCGACATCGAACTTCAGGGTGGCGTTGGGCGGGATCACGCCGCCGGCGCCACGGGCACCGTAGCCGAGTTCGGGCGGGATGATCAGGGTGCGCTTGCCGCCCACCTTCATGCCCTGCACGCCTTCGTCCCAGCCCTTGATCACCATGCCGGCGCCCAGGGCGAATTCGAAGGGGTCGTTGCGGTCGACGCTGGAGTCGAACTTGGCGCCTTGAACACCGTTTTCATACAGCCAGCCGGTGTAGTGCACGCTCACCTCGACGCCGGCGCGCGCTGCCGCGCCCTCGCCAACCGTGGTGTCTTCGTATTGCAGGCCAGAGGGGGTCGTGGGCATCGGATTTCCTTGCGTGAAGTGCTTCAGTTCGGGAGCCCGGCGGCGCATCCTGGCGCCTGCCGCAGCTCTTTTGAGAGCCCGGATTATCCCCGAAACCCAGGCGGGGGCCGGGCTGGGGGCTGCCTCAGCCCTGGGCCTGTGAACAGGCTTTATGGGGCGCGCCGGGCCCGGCCGGCAGCCCAGCGGGCGGCAAAAGGCTGCACATCGTGCAGGCGGCGCAGCAGGTCCTTGCCGCTGTCCGTGACCAGGTAGCCGCTGGGGCCATGGTCGACCAGGCCGGCCTCGCGCAGCTCTTTGAGCCGGGTGTTGAGGGTGTTGGGGGTGATGCCGCCGACGCTGTCCTGCAGCAGTCGGAAAGTCTGGGCGTGCTCATCGCGCAAGGCCCACAGCACGCGCAGCGCATAGCGCGATTCAAGCAGGTCGAACAACTGGCTGATGGCGCTGACTTCCTTGGCACTCATGGTCGCAATCTCCGGCTGATGCGCTGGGCGGGCAGGCGCACCGGGCGGCCGCCTGCCATCTCGGCGCGACTATAGCCCAAATTGCACAGTCTGCTACGTCTTTCATAGCTGCAGACGCCCTGGCAATCAAGCCTGGATGAGGGCAGGTCAGAGGTAGATCTTCTGCAGCAGGCGGATCAGGGTCTTGCGTTCGTTCGCGGTCAGCCGGCTGGTGGCATCGTCTTCGAGGTCGGCCGCGGTCTGTTCGGCGTCCTTCATCAGGGCCAGACCGGCCTCGGTCAGGTGCAGGCCCATGGCCCGGCCATCACTGGGGTGGGGGCGGCGCTCGATCAGGCCGCGCCGGTCCATGCTGGCGATGATGCCCACCAGATTGGGCGGCAGGATGTTGAGGGTGGCGCACAGCTGGCGCGAGGTGATGCCCGGGTTGTGCGCGACCAGCGACAGCACCGAGAAGTCGACCACCTTGAGGCCGTAGACCGACATGCGCTCCATGAACACTTCGATGATCGTCAGCGCGGCGCGGCGGGCGTTGTAGCCCATCAGGGTTTCGAGGTAGCGGGTGTCCACGCTTTCCACGGCAACAGAGGGGGCAGGTTTCTTCGTAGCCATGCCTCCATTGTGGCGGCAAGCCCTGGCTGGGGCGTCGCGGCTTGTGACTCTGTGGTGACAAATGGCGCGTATTGATAGGTATATGTAATCGTATGAATATGATCAATTAATGGGCTCAATGGGCTGGGCTGCGATAAAGTCACGGCTGTCGTTCAACCAACCCCAAGTGAGGAAACAGCAATGTCCCTGATCAACACCCAAGTCCAACCCTTCAAGGCCCAGGCTTTCCACAATGGCAAGTTCATCGAAGTCACCGAGCAAAGCCTGAAGGGCAAGTGGTCGGTTCTGATCTTCATGCCGGCCGCCTTCACCTTCAACTGCCCGACCGAAATCGAAGACGCTGCCGACAACTACGCTGAATTCCAGAAGGCTGGCGCCGAGGTCTACATCGTCACCACCGACACCCACTTCTCGCACAAGGTGTGGCACGAAACGTCGGCTGCCGTGGGCAAGGCCAAGTTCCCCCTGGTCGGCGACCCGACCCACGCCCTGACCAACGCTTTCGGCGTGCACATCCCTGAAGAAGGCCTGGCTCTGCGCGGCACCTTCATCATCAACCCCGAGTTGTTGATCAAGACCAGCGAAATCCACTCCAACGAAATCGCCCGCGATGTCAAGGAAACCGTGCGCAAGCTGAAGGCTGCCCAGTACACCGCCGCTCACCCCGGCGAAGTCTGCCCCGCCAAGTGGAACGAAGGCGCCAAGACCATCGCTCCGTCGATCGACCTGGTCGGCAAGATCTAAGTCCCTTTCGGACGACGGCCGAGCGCGCTGCGGCGCGCTCCCCCGCCGGACAGCGTCATGGCCTTGCGCCATGCCGTCCGGCTTTTTTTCGCCCAAAAATTGGCGCGCACCCCCCGATGGGAGTCCGCAGCGCCCCCCCCAACCGAATTCAAGAAGGAAGCCACCATGCTCGACGACCAACTCAAGACCCAACTCGCCGCCTACCTGGAGCGCGTGACGCAACCGTTTGAGCTGGTGGCGTCCCTCGACGACAGCGACACCGCCCGTGAGATGCTGCAACTGCTGCAGACCATCCAGTCGCTGCGCGCCGACAAGATCAGCCTGCGCACCGACGGCAGCGATGCGCGTCGCCCCTCGTTCAGCCTGCAGCGCGTGGGCAGCAGCAGCCAGCTGCGCTTTGCCGGCCTGCCGCTGGGCCATGAGTTCACCTCGCTGGTGCTGGCCCTGCTGTGGACCGGTGGCCACCCGCCCAAGGTCGAGCAAGACGTGATCGAGCAGATCCAGGCCCTGGACGGCGATTACAACTTCGAGGTCTACATGAGCCTGAGCTGCCACAACTGCCCTGACGTGGTGCAGGCGCTGTCGCTCATGGCCATCCTCAACCCGCGCATCAAGACCACCGTCATTGAGGGCGGCGCCTTCCAGGAGGAGGTCACACGCCGCGAGATCATGGCCGTGCCCATGGTCTTCCTGAACGGTGAGGTGTTCGCCTCGGGCCGCATGACGGTGGAAGAGATCGTGGCCAAGCTCGACACCGGTGCCGCTGCCCGCGACGCCGCCAAGCTGTCGGCCAAGGCCCCCTACGACGTGCTGGTGGTGGGCGGTGGCCCGGCCGGCGCCGCGGCCGCGGTGTATGCCGCCCGCAAGGGCATCCGTGTGGGTGTGGCGGCCGAGCGCTTCGGTGGCCAGGTCAACGACACGCTGGCCATCGAGAACTACATCTCGGTGCTCGAGACCGATGGCCCCAAGTTCGCTGCCGCGCTGGAAGCCCACACCCGTGCCTACGACGTGGACATCATGAACCTGCAGCGTGCCGACAAGCTGATCCCCGCCACCCAGCCCGGCGGCCTGACCGAGGTGGTGCTGGCCAACGGTGGCAGCCTCAAGGCCAAGACCGTGATCCTGTCGACCGGTGCGCGCTGGCGCAATGTCAATGTGCCCGGCGAAGCCGAGTTCAAGAACAAGGGCGTGGCCTACTGCCCGCACTGCGACGGCCCCCTGTTCAAGGGCAAGGACGTGGCGGTCATCGGCGGCGGCAACTCGGGCATCGAAGCCGCCATCGACCTGGCCGGCGTGGTGCGCCACGTGACCGTGATCGAGTTCGCCCCCGAACTGAAGGCCGACGCCGTGCTGGTCAAGAAGCTGCACAGCCTGCCCAATGTGGTGGTGCACACCAATGCCCAGACCACCGAGATCACCGGTGCCGAGGGCAAGGTCAATGGCCTGCGCTACAAGGACCGCGTGAGTGGTGAGGAGCACCTGGTGGCCCTCGAGGGGGTGTTCGTGCAGATCGGCCTGGTGCCCAACACCGAGTGGCTCAAGGGCACCATCGAGCTGTCGCGCTTCGGCGAGATCGTGGTCGACGCCAAGGGCCAGACCAATGTGCCCGGCGTGCTGGCGGCAGGCGACTGCACCACCGTGCCCTACAAGCAGATCGTGATCGCCGCCGGCGAGGGCGCCAAGGCAGCACTCAGTGCCTTCGATCACCTGATCCGCACCCCGGCCGCCGCCTGAGCCGCCCTGGCTTGAGTGAGCTGACCCCACCCCGCCTGGCGGGTGTGGGGTTTTTTTCTGGCCCGGTGCTTTTTTCGGGTCCAATCAGGGCATGGAAACACCCGCCCACATCGACAACCGCCTGACCGATCTTGAAGTCAAGACCAGCTTCAATGAAGACCTGCTGGAACAACTCAACCAGATCGTGTTCCGCCAGCAGGAGCAGATCGATGCGCTGATCCGCGAAGTGCACGAACTGCGCCGCCAGAACCCCGACGGTGGCGCCCAACGCGGCGGCAACCTGCGCGACGAACTGCCGCCCCACTATTGAGTCCTTCAAAGACCGGGGGTATTGCTCTTCTCGATAGATCCCGATGCATCAATGAGGGAAGCTCCTGCAGGGATTCTGGCAAGTAGCGCAGCGCTTGAACGAGGCGCTGCCTCACCCGTCAAAAGGCCGCGGAGCAGGCCATGCCAGCAGACACCACGGAGCTGGCTTTGCCAGGCCGTCGGTGTCGTCCCCCTTGGGGGCTGAGCCCTGCGGCTCCAGGCCTGCCTGCGCAGGGCTGGACAGGGCGAAGAGCGTCCGCGTCTCGCGGCCGCACGCGGGCGCCGAAGGCGGCTCAGGGGGGGGTCAAGTCAACGCCAGCAGCCGCACCAAGTCCGTCCGCACCCGGATGTCCCGGTAATTCACGCTCGACAGAATGCGGTGGTCGCTCACCCGCGTGTCGCGGATGGCGGGCTCCAGCATGGGCATGCCCTCGCGGTTCACCAGCACGGCCACCCGCGGGGTGAGGGTGTTGGCACCCCGACGCACCACGGTGGCCACCTCGTTGCTGGCCAGCTTCACGAACGAGCCCGGCGGGTAGATGCCCACGGCCTTGATCAGGGAGGCGCCGGCCTCATCCACCTTCTTACGTTCGTCGAAATAGGTGGCGTGCATGGCCGCCGAGGGGGCCATGGGGGGGCGGGTGGCCCGCGGCGACAGCCGGGCCGCAAAGCCGTCAGCCCGGTGGATCAGCCGGGCGATCTGCTCGGCCGGGCTGCGCCCGCCCAGGGGGCCGGCCGTGGCGTCGTGGTGCAGGCGGATGGCCTCCAGCCAGATGTCATCCTGCACGCCGCGCTCGCGCAGCAGGCTCACCGAACGTTCGGGGTGCTGGTCGATCACAGCGCGCTGCTCGGGGGTGGGCGGGTCGTGCTGCTGGGTCAGCTGGTCCTGCAACTCGGTCATGCCGATGTTCATGGTCAGGCAGGCCCGCACCATGGCAGTCTCCAGCTCGGGCGACCAGTTCAGCACGTCGCGCGCGGCCAGTGAGCACATGGCGCACACCAGCATGGCGTGGGTGGCGCTGTAGAAGCGGGTTTCGCTGGCCGTCAGGTGGATCAGGGCAAACAGCACCGTGTCGGGGTTGCTGCGCAGCATGCGGCTCAAGTCGCGTTGCAGCTTGTCCAGGCGGAACATGAAGCGCAGGCTGCGCGGGTCACGCATCATGGCGTTGGCCCGGCTTTGCATGTCCAGCCAGTCGATCGGCGCGTCGGGGTCGCTGTATTCATCCGCCGTCTTGGGGGCGGTGGGCATCAGCTCCGGGGCCATGATCTGGGTGTCGGCGATCTGGCCCAGCGTGGTGTTCTTGTCGTTCACCATCGCATGCATCTGCGCTTCCATCGCGCGGCGGTACTGACGCACCTCCTGCGGGTCGACGAACAAGGTGCCGTGGGCCGCCAGGGTGTCCAGTGCCTCGCGTTCGGTGAAGACGTAGCCGCGACTGGCCAGCAGGGTCCCGTCGGCATTGTGCAGGCCGAAGGGCAGCGGGCGACCGAGCGGAATGTTGCTGAAGCTGACGGGCGCTAATTTCATGGGTGGCGTCGATTATGTGACAGGATGTCAGCGCTTCAACAGACCTTAACCGCGCATCAGCGGGGCCTTTACCTGCCAGTGACCGACGCTGCCGCAGACGCTCTGATCCTCACCCTGTTTTCACTCGCACAGGTGCTGGTCCACAAACTGGCGCAGCAGGTGCATGACCGGCGAGGGCGTGCGCCCACGCAAGGTGATGAGGCCGAAGCGCGCCGTGGCCTGCAGCGGCGGTTGCAGGGGCAGCACCACCAGCGCCCCCGACTGCAGGTGCGCCCTGGCCGCAGCCTGCACCCCCATGAAGATGGCATCGGTGTTCAGTGCCGTGTCCACCAGGCTGCTCACGTCTTCGCAGCGCAGCGAGGCCAGGCGCTCCGGGTGGGCCTGCACGCCATAGCGGTCCACCAGCAGACGGGCCACCTCGTCGCTCAGCGGGGTGGTGGCAATGGGGTAGTCCAGCAGTTCATCAAAGGCCAGGCTGCGGCGCCCGGCCAAGGGGTGGCTGGCGCGGCAGATGAAGCCAGCGCGCAGTTCAATCAGCGATTCGATCTGCAGATCATCGGCCGGTACCACGCGGCGCAGATCGATGACCAGCGCGTCCAGCTGTCGCTCACGCAGCATCTGCAATTGCAGTTCGGTGGGCCCGCGCGAGACGCTGACCCGCACCTGGGGGTGCTCGCGTGCCATGTGACTCAGCAAGGGCGTCATCAGCAAGGCCCCGGGGCCCGAACCCAGGCCCAGCCGCAGCGAGCCCAGCCCGCCCTGGGCCAGGCGTTTCAGGTTCTCCTTCAGCTCGTCGGCTTCGAACAACATGCGGCGGCCGTGCGTGACCACCACCTCGCCCAAGGGGGTGAGTTCGTTGCGTTTGCCCAGGCGGTCGATCAGCCGCGCCTCCAGCGCGCGCTCCAGGGCCTGGATGCTGCGGCTCAGGGCGGACTGGGTCAGGTGCAGTTGCTCGGCGGCCCGGCTGAACGAGCCCGTTTCAGCCAGGCAGATCAGGTGCTGGAGTTGGCGCAGGTCCATGGGAGTTGTATGAGTCAGTTGAATGGGTTTCAGGAAAATTATGCATTGGACACATTTTGTGAGCATTTCTAGCATGGGCTCCTCATCTCTCACCTGATGGCAAGGAAATCCCCCATGAAATCGCTTCTTCGTCGTGCGTCCCTGAAAACCGGCCTGACCCTGGCCGCCCTGGCCCTGGCTGGCGGCAGCTGGGCCCAGAGCTTTCCGCAGCGTCCCGTCACACTGATGGTGCCCTACCCGGCGGGCGGGGTGTCCGATGTGATCGCCCGCACGGTGAACACGGTGCTGGGCAAGCACCTGGGGCAGCCCGTGGTGGTGGAGAACCTGGGTGGGGTCAGCGGCGCGATCGCGGCCCAGAAGACCCTGAGCGCGCCGGCCGACGGTTACCTGCTGTTCCAGGGCTCGCCCAATGAGCTGATCCTGTCGCCGCTGGCCAACGCCGCCGTCAAGTTCAAGAGCGAAGACTTCCGCCTGCTGCAGATGATTTCGGTGGCCCCGCTGGCCGTCATTGCCCGCGCCGACCTGCCGGTCAGCAATGGCGACGAACTGGCGGCCTATGCAGCCCGCATGGCACGCGAGGGGCGCCCCCTGACCTATGCTAGCGTGGGGCCGGGCTCGTTCTACCATTTCATGGGTGAGCACATGTCCCATACCCTGGGCGTGCCCATGACCCATGTGCCTTACAAGGGCGCGGCACCGGCCTTCACGGACCTGATGGGCGGGCAGGTGGATATTTTCATCACCGTGTTCGGCAAGGCCCAGCTCGAGATGGCGCAGCAGGGGCGGCTCAAGTTTGTCGCCACCCTCAGCGAGGAGCGGCTGGAGGGCCTCAAGCAGGTGCCCACGCTGCGCGAGAGCCGGGCGCTGAAAGACTTCAGCTACAAGATCTGGACCGGCTATTTCGTGCGCAAGGACACGCCCGAGCCGGTCGTGCAGGTCTTGTACAAGGCCCTCACCGCCACCTTGTCTGACCCGGCCGTGCGCGCCGGGCTGGAGGCCCAGAGCCAGCAGGTGTCACGCCCCCTGAGCCTGCAGGAGGCCGCCCAGGCCTACACCGACGGCACGGCCCAATTCAGGGCCCTGGCCAAAACCATCCAGCTGCAGCCCCAGTGAGAACCCAGACCATGAGCACCGACATCGCTGATCTGCTGGCCCGGGCCCAGGCCCTGGCCCCCGAGTTCGAGGCCTGGCGCCGCGACATCCACCAGCACCCCGAGCTGGGTTTTGAAGAGCACCGCACCAGCGAACGCGTGGCCCAAGCCCTGCAGCGCTGGGGCTACCAGGTCACACGCGGCCTGGGCGGCACCGGGGTGGTGGGCCAACTGCGGCGCGGCGGCGGCACGCGCCGGCTGGGCCTGCGCGCCGACATGGATGCCCTGCCCATCACCGAGACCAGCGGCCTGCCGCACGCCAGCCAGCACGCGGGGGTGATGCATGCCTGCGGCCACGACGGGCACACCGCCATGCTGCTGGCGGCGGCCAAGCTGCTGGCCGAGTCGGGCCGCTTTGACGGCACCCTGAACCTGATCTTCCAGCCCGCCGAAGAGGGCCTGGGCGGGGCGGTGCGCATGATGCAGGACGGCCTGTTCGAGCAGTTTCCCTGCGACGCCGTGTTTGCCATGCACAACATGCCGGGTTACCCGCAAGGGCACCTGGCCCTGCGCGAAGGCCCGGCCATGGCCTCGTCCGACTATGTCGAGATCACCTTGCAGGGCGTGGGCGGCCATGGCGCCATGCCGCACCGCGCCGCCGACCCGGTGGTGGCCGGCGCCAGCCTGGTGATGGCCTTGCAGACGGTGGTGTCGCGCAACGTCGACCCCCTGGGCATGGCCGTGGTCACGGTCGGGGCCTTCCACGCCGGTCAGGCCAACAACGTGATCCCCGAGACGGCCACCCTGAAACTCAGCGTGCGCGCCCTGGACCGCGAGGTGCGCCGCCTGCTGCGCGAGCGCATCACCGGGCTGGCCCAGGCCCAGGCGGCCAGCTTCGGCTGCACCGCCCTGGTGGATTACCGCCACGGCTATGCCGTGCTGGTCAACACCCCCGCCGAGACCGCACTGGCACGCGAGGTGGCGCTGGCGCTGGCCGGGCCCCAGCAGGTCACCCTGCAGGCCCCGGCCTTGCCGGGGAGTGAGGACTTCGCCTTCATGCTTGAAAAGGTGCCGGGCAGCTACCTGCTGATCGGCAATGGCGACGGGCAAGAGGCCGACCACCCCTTTGCCGGCCACTGTGCCTGCATGGTGCACAACCCAGGCTACGACTTCAATGATCGCAACCTGGTGCGCGGGGCGGCTTACTGGGCTTTGTTGGCGCAGCGCTTTCTGGTTTAACCCCGGCGGGGTGGGTAGGTATGGATGCGAGTTTTGTTACCAACTGATACAGTTGGCGATTCTGATATCTGGCCTGCCCGCTGCCCATGTCGCCTTTCCCGCCACGCCCGCCGCATTGGGTGGTACGCATGAATTACCGCAACCGCGCAGTGTCCTGGCTGGCGGTGATGGGGGTGGTCGCATGGCAGTGGTGGGCCAGCCCCTGGCCCTGGTTCTGGTGGGTCGGTCTGGGCCTGCAGTTCTTGCTGTATCCGCAGCTGGCCTACCTGTTTGCGCGCCTGTCCGACGACCCCCTGGCCTTCGAGCTGCGCACCATGACCTTCGACTCGCTGGCCATCGGCTTTTGGGTGGCTTGGCTGGGGGCGCCTTTGTGGCTGGCCTACGCCCTGTGTGTCTGTGGGGCCATGAATCTGGCGGCCTTCAAAGGCCCCCGGGGCTTGCTCATTTCGGTGCTGCTGCAGTGCTGCGGTGCGGCCCTGGCGGTGCTGGTGCATGGCTTTCAATTTCAGCCCGATCTGGCGCCTGGGCCGACCGCCTTGTGCATGCTGGCCCTGTCGGCCTACATGCTGGCCTTTGCCCATGGTGCCAATGAGCGCACCCGCAAGCTGCATGCGATCCGCATGCGCCTGACAGACAGCGAGCGGGCGTTGCAACGTCAACTGGCCGAGAACCAGGTCCTGCAGGTGCGCCTGAGCGAGCAGGCGAACCGGGATTCGCTCACCGGCCTGTTCAACCGGCGCTTTCTGGATGCCACGCTGGGCCGTGAGCTGATCCGCTGCCAGCGCGAGGGGCAACCGCTGGCGCTGATCGTGATCGACATCGATCATTTCAAGAAGGTCAATGACAACGCCGGCCACCCGGTGGGTGATGAGGTGTTGCGGCGCGTGGCCTTTCTGTTGAGCCACGATTCGCGGGCCAGCGATGTGGTGTGTCGGCACGGCGGCGAGGAATTCCTGCTGATGTTGCCCAACATGCCCATGGCAGCGGCGCTGGAGCGTGCCGAGCATTACCGCGAGAGCCTGGCCGGCTCGACCTTGCTGATCGAGGGGCAGCGGCTGCGCATCACGCTGTCGGCCGGGGTGGCCTCCTACCCGGAGCATGGGCAACTGCCGGGTGAGTTGCTGGCCGCTGCTGACAAGGCCTTGTACCTGGCCAAGAGCCGAGGTCGCAACCGGGTGGAGGTGGCGCAGGCCGACCGCTTCGAACAGCCCACCGTGCCCATGGAGCCAGCGTGAGTCTGCGCACCCGCAGGGCTTGCACCGGGGCCTGATCCGGCCCCGGAGGGGGCGAACTCAGGCCGGGTGCAAGGGCGTGGCCGGGATCAGTTGGCGGATCATCTTCAGACGCATCTCGAACTCAGGCAGCACCCGTTGCTGCAGGGCCAGCAGCGGGCCTTGCCAGCGTGGTGTTTCGGCCCCCGGGGTGTGCTCGATCTGGGCCCAGGCCCAGGCCAGCAGCACCAGGGCCACGGCGCGCAGGTAGTCGTCGGCGCTCAGGCTGGCCAGCAGTGGGTCGGCCGCGCAGGCGGCGGCCAGGGTGGTGCTCAGGTAGCGCAGTTCGGCCAGGCGGCGCAGCACTTCGGCGTCGAAGGGGCGGCTGGCGTCCAGCGTGGCGCGAAGCGACAGCAGCAGGGCGCCCAAGGCCTCGCCACCGTCAGGCAGCACCTTGCGTTGCAGCAGGTCGATGGCCTGGATCTCGTTGGTGCCCTCGTAGATCATGGCCACGCGCGAGTCGCGCACGATCTGCTCGATGCCCCATTCGCGCACGTAGCCATGGCCGCCGAACACCTGCAGGCATTCGCTGGCACCGTAGAAGGCCTGGTGCGTCCAGGCCGCCTTCAGCACCGGGGTGACCAGGCTGCACCAGCGCTGGGCCTGGGCGCGCTCGGCCGCGTCGGGGTGGTGGCGCGCCGTGTCCAGGGCCAGGCCGGTGCGGTAGGCCAGCAGGCGGCCGCCGTCGATCCAGGCGCGCTGCACATCGAGGATGCGGCGCATGGCCGGGTGCTCGATCAGCAGGTCGGCGCTGTCCTTGTCGCCGCGCGAGGCGGGGCGGGGCCCTGGGGCGCGCATCTGGCGGCGTTCGTGGGCGTAGGCATCGGCCTTCTGCCAGGCGGCGTCCAGCAGGCCGATGCCTTGCAGGGCCACGTGCAGGCGCGCTGCGTTCATCATCACGAACATCGCGTTCAGGCCGGCGCCGGGCTGGCCGACCAGCCAGCCGGTGGCGTCTTCAAAGCGCATCACGCAGGTGGGGCTGCCATGCAGGCCCATTTTTTCTTCGATGCGGTCGCAGTGGGCACCATTGCGTGTGCCGTCGGGCAGGAATTTGGGCGCCAGGAACAGCGACAGGCCCTTGGGCCCGGCCGGTGCGCCGGGCAGGCGGGCCAGCACCAGGTGCACGATGTTGTCGGTCAGGTCGTGTTCGCCGCCCGAGATGAAGATCTTGCTGCCGTTGAGTCGGTGCTCACCGGGCAGGGCGCCACCTTCCACGGGCGTGGCCTGGGTGCGCACCAGGCCCAGATCGCTGCCGGCATGCGGCTCGGTCAGGCACATGGTGGCCAGCCACTCGCCGCTGGCCACCTTGGCCAGGTAGCGCGCCTTGAGTTCGTCCGAGGCGTGGTGCTTGATGCATTCGTAGGCGCCGTGCAGCAGGCCGGGCGCCATGGTCCAGCCGTGGTTGGCAGCGCTCAGCCATTCGTACAGCACCCCCTCCAGCACCCAGGGCAGGCCCTGGCCGCCGTCTTCGGCGGCACCGGCCAGCGCGGGCCAGCCGGCCTGCCAGAAGGCCTGGTAGGCCTCGCGAAAGCCCGGTGGCGTGGTGACGCGGCCGGCCTCCCAGCGGCAGCCGATCTCATCGCCTTCGCGCGACAGCGGGGCCACCACCTCGCCGACAAACTTGCCGGCCTCGTCCAGCACCTGTTCCATCAAGGCCTGGTCGGCTTCGGTCAGGGCCGACAAGGGGGCCAGTTGCTGCGGCGCCTGCAGCACGTTGAACAGCAAGAAGGCGTTGTCGGCGGGGCGGGGCTGGTAGGAGGAAGACATGGTGCAGAAAAAGAGGGTGGCAGAGACAACAAGGGGCCCGAAGGCCCCGGGTTGGGATCGGTGGATCCGCGGATCAGGATTCGGCGCTGAACCCGATGCGCTTGACCAGGGGGCCCCAGCGCTCGAACTCGTGCTTTTGCGAGCGGCCCATTTCTTCGGCGGTGGAGCCCTGGGCAATCAGGCCGACCAGGGCCAGGCTGTCGATCACGGTTTTCTCCTTGAGCGCGGCGTTGATGGCGGCGTTGGCGGCCGCGATCACCGGGGCCGGGGTCTTGGCCGGGGCGTAGAAGCCGAACCACTCTTCGGTGGTCAGGTCGGCAAAGCCCTGCTCGGCGAAGGTGGCCACATCGGGCAGGAAGGGCGAGCGTTTTTCACCCGAGGTGGCCAGGATGCGCAGCTTGCCGGCCTTGGCGTTGGCGATGAAGTCGCCGCTGGGCGTCAGCATGGCGGCGATCTGACCACCCACCAGATCGGTCACGCCGGGGATGGAGCCTCGGTAGGGCACGTGGCGCATCTCCACGCCGCTGTTCAGGCCCAGCAGGGCACCCAGGAAGTGGGGCGTGGAGCCGGCGCCCGGCGAGCCATAGCTGGCGTCCTTGGGGTTGGCCTTGGCCCAGGCCAGGAAGTCTTTCAGCGTCTTCACGCTGGCCGGCACCAGCGGGCCCACGGCCAGGCCGTGGTGCATCACGGCGCCGATCGAGACGGGCACGAAGTCCTTCATCTCGTAGTTCATCTTGCTGTAGATGTGCGGGTAGATGGCCAGGGCCGAGAAGGGCGACAGGGCCAGCACCGAGCCGTCGGCGGGCGCGGGCTTGAGCGACTCCAGGGCGATGCGGCCGCCGGCGCCGGGCTTGTTCTCGACCACGGCGGCGTTCTTGCTGAAGGCACTGCCGGCCATCTTCTCGCCCACGCGGCGGGCCACGCTGTCGCCCGAGCTGCCGGCCGGAAAGCCGTAGAAGATCTTGCACTGTTCGACCAGCTGGGCGAAGGCATTGGGGGCCAGCAGGCCGGCGCTGCCCAGGGCGCCAAGGGCGCTCAGGCCCTGGATGAATTGACGACGGTTGTTCATGGTGTGTTGTCTCCGTTTTATTTGAATCAGGCTTCAGGGTCGCGCTTCAGCGCGGTGCCATGCGCAGGGCGCCGTCGAGGCGGATCACCTCGCCATTGAGGTGGCCGTTGGTGACGATGTGGCAGGCCAACTGGGCAAATTCTTCGGGCTTGCCCAGGCGCGAGGGGAAGGGGATGGAGGCTGCCAGCGAGGCCTGCACGGGCTCGGGCAACTGCTTCATCAGCGGTGTGGCAAACAGGCCGGGCGCCACGGTGCAGACACGGATGCCGTGCTGCGCCAGATCGCGCGCCATCGGCAGCGTCATGCCCACCAGGCCGCCCTTGGAGGCGCTGTAGGCCTGTTGGCCGACCTGGCCGTCGAAGGCGGCCACCGAGGCGGTGAACATCATCACGCCGCGTTCGCCGTCTTCCAGCGGGCTCAGCTTGGCGCATTGGGCGGCAAACAGGCGGCTGATGTTGTAGGCGCCGATCAGGTTCACCGTCACCACGCGGCTGAAGTCTTCCAGCGGCGCGGCACTGCCGTCTTTTTGCACCACACGCTTGGCGGTGCCGATGCCGGCGATGTTCATCAGGATGCGGGCCGGGCCATGGGCCTCGGTGGCCCGGTCCAGCGCGGCCTGCACACTGTCGGTGTTGGTGATGTCGCAGACGCAGGCGATGCCGCCGATGTCGGCCGCCACCTTGGCGGCCAGCTCGGCATTCACGTCGAGCACGGCCACGCGGGCGCCCAGGCGGGCCAGTTCGCGGGCCGTGGCTTCGCCCAGGCCGGATGCGCCGCCGGTGACGAGCGCGGCTTGTCCTTGGATGTCCATGGTCAGTTTCCTTGAGGTTGGAAGATGTGGGGCAGGCTGCCCTCGTGCAGGGCTTGCACCAGGGCGTCGCGGTGCTTGAGCACGGCGCGCTGGTTGATCGAGCCCTTGTCGGTCACTTCGCCGCGGTCGATCGAGGGCGGCTCGGCCAGCAGGGCGGCGCGTGCAATGCGGTTGGCGCTGCCGGTGGCGTGGCGGGCCAGCTCGTCGATGATCTGCTGGAACTTCTCCAGCACCGGGGCGCTGCTCAGCACCTCGGCCCAGGGGGCGTTGGCCGGCAGGCCGCTCAGGGCGCGGCAGGCGGGGGTCGGGAAGAGCAGGGCGCCCACCTCCTTGAGGTTGATCCCGGTCAGCACGGCATCCTGCACGTACGGAGCACCGGCCGCGATGATCTTGGCGCGCAGCGGGCCCACGCTCACGAAGGTGCCGGTGGCCAGCTTGAAGTCTTCGGCGATGCGGCCGTCAAAGCGCAGGCCCAGGTGGATGTTGCTGTCATCGATCCACTGCACGGCGTCGCCGCTGCAGAAGAAGCCTTCGTCATCGAAGTGGGCGGCCGTCTCTTGCGGCGCGCGCCAGTAGCCCGGCGTGATGTTGGGGCCGCGGTAGCGCACCTCGACCTTGCCGTCGCTGTCCACCAGCTTGAGCTGCAGGCCCGGGGTGGGCACGCCCAGATCGCCCGACTTGACCTGTGGGTTGGTGATGAAGATGGCAAAAGGCCCCGACTCGGTCATGCCCAGGCCTGTGCCCATGACGATGCGCTCGCCGATCTCTGCTTCTTGCACCGCGTGCAGATCGTCCCAGATCGGCTGGGCCAGTGCGGCCCCGGCGTAGAAGAACATGCGCACCCGCGACAGCAATGTCTTGCGCAGCAGCTCATCGGTCTTCATCGCATTGGCGATGGCCTCGAAGCCGGTGGGCACGTTGAAGTACACCGTGGGGGCGATCTCGCGCAGGTTGCGCAGGGTCTCACCGATCAGGGCCGGGGTGGGCTTGCCGTCGTCGATGTAGAGCGTGCCGCCGTTGTAGATCGTCAGGCCCACGTTGTGGTTGCCGCCGAAGGTGTGGTTCCAGGGCAGCCAGTCGATCAGCACGGGCGGCTGCTCGGGGTCGGCCAGCACCGGCATGGACTGGCGCATCTGCTGCTGGTTGGCGCACCACATGCGGTGGGTGTTGATCACCGCCTTGGGCAGTTTGGTCGAGCCCGAGGTGAACAGGAATTTGGTGATGGTGTCCGGCCCCGTGGCCTGCATGGCCGCATCCACCGCGTCGGTGGCCTCGGTGGCGATCAGATCGCTCCAGGCGGTGTGGGCCCGGCCCGGCACCTCGCCCGAGACCAGCACCACCTCCACCCGATCCGGCACGGCGGCTGCGATGGCTTTGGCGAAACGGCTGCCCTCGGTGGCGAACACCAGGCCCGGCGTGAGCGTGTTGATCACATGGCGCAGCTTGTCGTAATCCTGGCTGACGGTCGAGTACGCCGGGGAGGCCGGCGAGTGCGGGATGCCCGCATACACGCAGCCCAGCGCCAGCAGGGCGTGCTCCAGGCTGTTCTCGCTGAGGATGACCACCGGGTGTTCGGCGCTCAGCCCCCGGTTCAGCAGGGCCTGGCCGATGCGCCTTGCCGTCTGCAGTGCCTCGGCATAGCTCACGTGGCGCCAGTCGCCGGTGCGGCCCTGGCTGTCGCGCACGCGCTGGGCCATGAAGGTGCGTTCTGGCTGGGTTTGCGCCCAGTGCAGCAGCCGGTCGGTCATGCGCTCGGCATGGGCCTCCAGCGGCTGTTCCGCTTGCAGGTAGCGGGTGCCAGGTTGGCCGTCTTGCAACTGAACCCGGGTGACACCGAATTCCAGGGGGCGGTAGCGGGCCGGGCCGGAGGCCAGGGCCGCTGCTTGGTTTGTCTCGCTCATGTTCTTCTGCTCGCTGGTGGTTGGTGGGGCGGGTGGGCTCAGTCCTTGCGAACCTTGTCGGCGCGGCCTTCGAGGAAGGCGCGCACACGGTCCTTGGCCTCGGGGGCGCTTTGCGCAATGGCGGCCATCAGGGCTTCGGTGAAGAAGCCCTGGTCGGCCGGCTGCTCGGCAATGCGCGGCAGGGCGTGCATCAGGGCGTAGTTGGTCAGCGGGGCGTTCTGGGCCACGCGCAGGGCCAGTTCCAGGGCCTTGTCGAAGGCCGTGCCCTCGGGCACCAGGTACTGGGCCATGCCGATGCGCTCGCCGTCGGCGGCGTTGTAGACGCGGCCGGTCAGCATCATGTCGGTCATGCGGGCCGCACCGATCAGGCGCGGGATGCGCACCGCGCCGCCTCCGCCCACGAAGATGCCCCGCGAGCCTTCGGGCAGGGCGTAGAACGTGGTCTCGTCGGCCACGCGGATGTGGCAGGCGCTGGCCAGCTCCAGGCCGCCGCCGACCACGGCGCCATGCAGGGCCGCGATCACGGGCACGGGGCCATGCTGCACACGCTCCAGGGCGGCATGCCACATGCGCGAGTGGTGCACGCCCTGGCCGGCATCGCGCTCCTTGAGTTCGCTCAGGTCCAGGCCGGCGCAGAAGTGCGGGCCCTGGCCGTCGATGACGGCGGCGCGCACGGTTTCCGGCAGGCCGTCGAAGGCATTGCGGATGGCGATGATCAGCCCGTCATTGAGCGCATTGCGCTTGGCAGGGCGGGTCAGCCGCAACACGGCCACCTGCTGTTCTTCGCCGTGGAATTCGATTTGAAGGTCGGGGTGGGAGGATGTCTGGTTCATGATTGCGTTCCGTTGTTGAATCGATTATGGTTATAAAAAATAACCAATTCAAGCCAACAGAGCCGCTTTGATCTTGGTGAAAACCCTTGTTTCTATCCACCCCAGGAGACCGTCAATGGACTACAAGAACCTGATTGCCATCGATATCCACACCCACGCCGAGGTGAGTTGCTGGAACCCTTTTGACAACTATGGCGAGGAGTACGACCGCGCTGCCGACAAGTACTTCGGCAGCAACCGCCGCCCCACCATCGAAGAGACCGTGGCCTACTACCGCGAGCGCAAGATCGGCTTGGTGATGTTCACGGTGGACAGCGAGTCCAAGCTGGGCCGCAAGCGCATCCCCAACGAAGAGATCGCCGAGGCGGCCAAGGCCAACAGCGACATGATGATGGCCTTCGGCAGCATCGACCCGCACAAGGGCAAGATGGGCGCGCGCGAGGCCGAGAAGCTGATCACCGAGCACGGCATCAAGGGCTTCAAGTTCCACCCCACGGTGCAGGGCTACCACCCCTACGACAAGATGGCCTGGCCGATCTACGAGGTGATCAACCACTACAAGCTGCCCGCCATCTTCCACACCGGCCACAGCGGCATCGGCAGCGGCATGCGCTGCGGCGGCGGACTGCGTCTGGAGTACAGCAACCCCATGCACCTGGACGATGTGGCGATCGACTTCCCCGACATGCAGATCGTCATGGCCCACCCGAGCTTCCCTTGGCAGGATGAAGCTCTGTCGGTGGCCACGCACAAGCCCAACGTCTGGATCGACCTGTCGGGCTGGAGCCCCAAGTACTTTCCGAAGCAGCTGATCCAGTACGCCAACAGCCTGCTCAAAGACCGCATCCTGTTCGGCAGCGACTACCCGCTGATCACGCCCGAGCGCTGGATGAAGGACTTCGAGGTGGCCGGCTTCAAGCCCGAGGTGATGCCCGGCATCCTGAAGGACAACGCGGTGCGCCTGCTCGGCCTGGACCGCCAGGCCGCCTGAGGCTGCGGCCTGGGCCTGCCCCGGGGCAGGCCCTTTCTGTCTTGTGGTGGCCCGGCCTCGCTGTTAATGTCGGAGGCTGGCGTCTCAGCAGGCCCCCAACAGACTAGAAGGAGAACACCATGAGCACCGACTTTGAGCAGATCCACAATTTCTACGAGCGGCTGGTGTTCGAGGAAGTCAGCCACCGCTCCGAGAAATACCCCGAGTTCACCCACGACATGCTGGCCGACGTGGCCTGCGTGGCGCTGAACCGGCTGCCGGCGCGCTACGTGCGCCACGACGTGGACCTGATGTTCTACCTGACCGAAAAAGAGCGCCACGGCATCGAGCAGGCCATGGAAGACGCTCTGAGTTTCGGCTTCCGCTTCGTGGCCGAACGGGCGGCCAAGCGGCAGAGCGGCGGCTGAGACCCCTGCTCAGCCGGGTCGGCGGTGAAGCCGCCACGAAAACCCCGCAGCCACCACCAGCAGCACTCCGGCCAGGCGCAGCACATTGCGCGGGTCGCCGGCCAGCAAGGGGTTGAAGTAAAGCGGCAACGTCAGCATCTGCACGATCATGGGCAGCACGATGAACATGTTGAAAAGGCCCATGTACACCCCGGCACGCTCCTTCGGAATGCTGGAGGCGAGCAAGATATACGGATTGCCCATGATGCTGGCCCAGGCCAGGCCGACGCCCAGCATCGGGATGAACAGCAAGACCTTCGATTGCAAGGATGGCAAGGCGGCCATGCCCAGGCCGGCCAGGGTCAGGCACAGCGCGTGCACCCGGGCTGGGCCAAAGCGCCGGCTCAAAGGCACCAGGGCGAAGGCTGAAACAAAAGCCACGAAGTTGTAGAAACCCCCGATCTCGCCGTTGAGCAGGCTCGCATCGCGAAAGCCCTCCGAGTCGGCATCGGTGGTGTCAAACACCGAGCGGGCCAGACATGGCACCACGTAGATCCAGTAGCAAAGCATGCCGTACCACTGGAACAACTTCATCCACCACAAGCGGCGCATCATCGCGGGCATGTCTCGCACGGCTGCCGCGATTTCTTGCAGGGTGGCGCGCCAGCCTGTGGGTCTGGCGCGCAACTCGGCCAGGGCCTCGGGGCTCAGCGGCAGTTCTGGTGTGGACCACACCGACCAGGCCACCGTGGCGATTGAAAACACGGATCCGATCACAAAGGCAATCACGGTGATCTGAGGGATGTGATTGGCGCCCAGGGCATTCTTGTCCAGCCCCCACATCACGAGCAGGGACGGTGTCAGGTAGGCGAGGGTTTGAGCCAGGCCGGTGTAGGCACTTTGGCTGAGAAAGCCCAGTGCGTGCTGGCCAGGGTTGAGGCGATCACTCACATAGGCCCGGTAGGGCTCCATGGTCACGTTGTTGGCGGCGTCCAGGATCCAAAGCAGGCTGGCGGCAAACCACAGGGTGGGGCTGAACGGCATCAGCAAAAGCCCCACACTGCACAGCAGCGCCCCCACCATGAAGTAAGGCGTGCGTCGGCCCCAGCGGCCCGTGGTCCGATCACTCAGAGCGCCAATGATGGGCTGCACCAACAGGCCGGTGATGGGGCCTGCCAACCACAGAAACGGCAAGCTGCCCTCATCGGCGCCCAGGTACTTGTAGATCGGGCTCATGTTGGCCTGCTGCAGGCCAAAGCTGTACTGGATGCCGAAGAACCCGAGGTTCATCTGCAGGATCTGCCACAGCGTGAGCCAGGGCTTTTGATGCTTGTCTTGCATTCGTTGGTCTCCTTGGGGGCGGCCGTCGGCGCGTCAGGCACCGAGCCAGACACAGCCATGGCCCTCCAGGTGCACCGAAGCCACGGTCTGGCTCTCCTCCTGGCTCAGATTCTGCAGGGCGGGCTTGCCCAGCTCTGACAGATGGAGGCGGCAGGGGGTGGCGCTGAAGTTGAACAGGCCCACCTCCTGGTTGCGTTGCAGGACCAGCAGGCCCGGGTGGCGGCTGGCCAGTACCTGCAGCCGGATGGGGCCACCCAGGCTCAAGCGAGCGCGGCGCTGGCGGTTCAGGCGCTGCAACAGGGAGAAGGCATGGGCGGCCACCGTGGCGGCTTGGTGGCGGCTGGCCAGGGACTTTTCGTCAAGGTAGGGGCGATGGAGTTCGCGTCCGTCAGCGCCTTGGCGTGCGTGCATCTCTGCTGCCGAGGTGTTGTCCTGGCCCAGTTCGTCGCCCATGTAGATCAGGGGCAGGCCACCGACAAAAAAGCACAGCGACATCATCAGTTCCAGTCGCCGCAGCGCCTTTTGTTGTTCTGGGTGGTCGGCCGGCAGATCGGGACGCAGCCCCACCAGGGCCGCCGTCATGCCGTTGCTGCCATGCACCGTGCCCGGGGCACTGGCCTGAAAGCGCGCACCGCGCGCGTAGCTGCCAGGGGTCTCTCCGGCCAGAAAGGCGGCCGCCCGGTCCAGCCGGGCCACGGGGTCGGCCCCGAGCGCCAGCAATTCGGGGCGCAGCACGTTCCAGCCGATGTCATCGTGGCAGCGCACGTAGCTCAACCAACTGGCGCCCACGGGCAGCTCGGGCGTGTTGCGCAACACCTCTTCAATCAGCTGGGGGCTCTCTTCGGTCAGCGCCACCCAACTGGCGGCCATCAGGCTGGAGTGGTAGGCCAGGTGGCATTCGGGGCCGGCCACCGGCCCCAGTCCGAAGTAGGGCGGCAGGTCCTGGGTCGGCATGATGGCTTCTGCCTTGAGCAGTACCCCCGGGGCTGCGATGGCGCACAGGCTTCTCAGGGCCTGGACGATCAGGTGCACCTCCGGCTGGTTCATGCAGTTGGTTTCGGCGCGTTTCCATAGAAAGCCGGTCGAATCGAGCCGGAACGCGTCCACGCCCTGGTTGGCCAGGTTCAGGAGCGCTGCGGCCATGTCGGCAAAGACCGCAGGGTGGGCATAGTTGAGGTCCCACTGATAGGGGTAGAAGGTGGTCCAGACCCAGGCCTGGCGTTCGGCAATCCAGGTGAAATTGCCGGGTGCCGTGGCCGGAAAGATCTGCACCAGATGCTGTTCGCGGGCCTGGACTTCGGCCTCGCTGGCAAGCCAATGGAAGTACGGCAGATAGCGTGGGTCACCAGCGCGGGCCGCGCGGGCCCAGGCATGCTCGTGGGAGACATGGTTCAGCACAAAATCGCTGCACAGGCTGATGTCCGATTGGCGCAGTGCCCGGCATAGCGAGCGCAGGTCGGCCAGGGTGCCGAGCGCCGGCTCCACCTCGTCAAAGCTGGCCACTGCAAAGCCGCCGTCATTGGGGGCGCTGCCGGCCTTGAGAAAGGGCAGCAGGTGCAGGTAGTTCACACCCAGTTCACGCAGATAGCCGATGCGCTGCTGGACGCCGGCCAGGGTTCCGGCCAGCTTGTCGACATAGGTGCAATAGCCGCTCAGGCCGCGTTGGTGCCATGCCGGATCGGCTTCACGGCGCAGGTCCAGCTGCCAGAGTTCAGCGTCGCGTCGTTCGGCCGATGCCAGTGCGTTCAACACCACGGTGTCGAAAAAAGAGTCAAAGCAGGGTGTCTGGCCATACAGAGGGTCCAGGCACCGTCGAAGCCGGGGGAGTTCGCGCTCCAGCCGCTCGCGCAGCCGTGTGGCCCGTGCCGGTGGGATGGACTGCAGGAAGTCCGACACGCTGGGCGACACGGACTCGCTGGCTTGAGGGGGCGGGCAGGCTCCGACGAAATTCATAGGGTGCAATCAGGCGAAAAGAGCTCCGCACGGACACGGCTGACCGGGGGCCGGCCGTGCCGCACGGGCTTCAAGAGTGGTTTGGAGATACCGCGTTAAGACTCATCAGGCCGGCGCCGGGGCAGCCAGCGACGGCCTGCCTTCTCATCAGAAGTTGTAGCGAACCGACAGACGCACCGTGCGTGCGGTGATCGAGCGGGCCGCCGCGCGGTCGGTGTTGATCTCGGTGTAGCCCAGGGTGTTGAACAGGTTGTTCACACCCAGCATCACCGTGGTGGCCGCGTTCACGTCGTACTTGGCGAAGGCGTTCACGTAGGTGTAGCCGGGCAGCGTGGCCTGCAAGGCCGTGGTCTGGCCATCCTGCGACGACGTGGTGCCGATGATGGACGCCCCGACGGTGGCCGGGCCAAAGCGGTAGCTGGGCGCCAACTGGAAGATCACCTTGGCTTGGCGGTTCGGTGTCAGACCCGCATAGCCGGCGATGTTGGAGTCGGTCACCTTGGCGTTCGTCACGGTCATACCGCCGTTCAGGCGGAAGTTGCCCGCCTTGTAGCTGGCTTCCAGCTCCACCCCTTTGGCGTCGTACTTGTTGGCCGAGGACACGCCGGTGGTCACGTCATAGTTGGTTTCATCGGTCTTGGCCTGGAACAAGGTCACGAACGTGGTCACCGGGCCGTTGCGCCACTTCAAGCCGCCTTCGTACTGGGTGACGGTGTTGGGCGTCTGGTTGCCGTTTTGCAGGCAGTTGTTGCCGCAGGCGCCGCCGTAGGCCAGGATGCGGTCGCTGGGCAGGGCGCCGCCCTTGCTGATGCGGGCAAACACGGCGGTGTCCTTGCTCAGGCTGTAGTTGGCGCCCACCGAGTAGGAGTTGAGATCGGAGTGGTAGCCGATGCCCAGACCGCCCTTGGAGCCGCTGTCGGCCCAACTGCCGGTGACCTTCTGGCGATCAAAGCGCACGCTGGCATCGATGTTCAGCGGGCCGCGTTCATAGCCCAGTGCGGCGTAGGGTGCGAGGCTGTTGAAGGTCTCGTTCACGTTGCGCTGGTACCAACTGCTGTAGCTGCCATAGGTGCTGCTGCCATTGACCGGCAGGCTGGCGTTGAAGCCGCCGATCTCCCAATCCATGTTCAGCTTCTGGCTGGCCATGAAGACGCCCACCGTGCTGGTCAGCTTGGCCTGGTCGGCCATCTGGAAGGTCTTGGAGGCTTTCAGGTCATTGACGGCCAAACCGGCATCGTTGAAGCGAGAGCCCAGGAACAGGGCCTGGTAGCCGCTGGCGTTCGACGAGCTGGGATTGGTCAGGTTGTTGGTCGGGCCATAGGCCGCCGGCATGATGCCGTTGAACGATCCGCCGTTGGACGAGATGCGGAACTTGTCATTCAAACGCCAGCCACCGCCCAGGTCCAGGTTCACTTCGGCCCCGAAGGCTTTGGACACGGCGCGCAGACCGTCGTTCATGTTGCCCGGGCCGCCGCCGTACAGCCCCCAACTGGCGATGCGGGGCAGACCGCCGGCGTAGGGCGAGAAGGTGCCAGGGTTGACGCCATTGAGCTGAACGATCTGGCCGTTCACGATGCGCACCGGCGAGTCCATGATCAAAGGGGTCTTGTCGTCCAGGAACTTGGCGTAGATCTTGATGTTGTTGCCGCCGCCCAGGTCCTTGTTCAGCGCCAGGCGGATCTGCCCGCCGCCCTCCATGTTCACGCCTTGGGTGGCACGAGGGCCTTGGCCATCGCGTGCGTAGCCGCTGACGTTGAAGGTGGCGGTGTCGGAGATGCGAACACCGTAGTTCAGATCGAGGCGGCGGCTGGTCGAGCCGCCGACATTGGTGGTCAGCCCGATGGTGCCGCCTTCGGCTTCACCCGTCTTGCTGATGAAATTGATCACCCCGCCCGGGGCATTGGTGGCCATGGTCGAGGCCGAGCCCCCGCGCACCACTTCCACGCCTTCCGTGCCCATGTCGGCACGCATGTAGACGTCGGGGGTCAGAAAGTTGTAGTCGCCGTTCAGCAGGACGGGCAGGCCATCTTCCTGGAACTGCACGTAGCGCGAGCCGCCAGCCGAAATGGGCAAGCCGCGCACGGTCACGTTGGCATTGCCTTCACCGCTGCTGGCTTCTGCGCGGATGCCCGGGATGGAGCGCAGGATTTCAGCTGAGCTGGCGGGCATGGCGTCCTGGATCTGGTCTCCGTCCATCGAGCTGACGGACAGGCTCTGCTTCATCTTGGAGCGTGCCTCCGGGGTGGCGGTGATCACCATCTCGTCCAGGTTCAATCCGGAGCCCGCGGCGGCCGGCTGGGCGTTCTGGGCCCACGCGGCGCCGAGTTGCATGACCGCGATCGAGGTGGCGATCGCCACTTTGGTGGGAACGATGGCTGGGTGCTTCTTTTTCACAAAAGTCTCCTTCTACGTTTCATGAGTGAGCCGAAACCTCGCTGCAAGCCCGGTTTTCGGCTGGGGTGACTCTCGGCACACAAGGCATGCCTACCGCGAGTGACCGCATTGTGTTTGATCATGCAAACGTTTGCAAAGAGGCTTTTATCAATTTGATCAAATATGGCTTGGTCGCGGCTTGTCAGCCTGCAGCTAAGGACGCCGCTTCTCCTCTGTAGAGGCTTGAAAATTCAGTAATTTCCCTAGTGTGTATGGCTAGCAACAGCGGTGATTCATCCCCGGTGGTCCTGGTTTTGGAAATCTAGGGTTATCACTGATATTGATTTTTTCTCCTGAAACTACGATTGCAAACGTTTGCATGAAAACCGATTTCATGTGCATTCAAGAAGTCCAAAACCAGAGGAGACCCTTTTTGATGAATGACTACGCCAGTCGGCAACGCACCCCCCGCAAGCACGTTGTGGGCTTGTGCCTGGTGCTGGTGCTGCATGCGTTGATCTTTTGGGCGATCAATTCGGGCCTGGCCCGCAAGTTCGTCAAAGTGATCAAGGGGCCGGTCGAGGCCCAGTTGCTGGAAGAGGCCAAACCCGACATCCCGCCGCCGCCGCCCCCTCCGCCGCCACCGAAGAACGCCCCGCCGCCGCCTCCGCCGGCCTACGTTCCACCCGCCGCCGTGGTGAGCAATGCGCCTGCAGCGGCCAATGCCATCGCGGCGGTATCGAACACGCCGCAGCCGCCGGCACCTCCACCGCCGCCGCCGGCACCACCTGCGCCGCCGGCACCTCCACCACCGCCTGCTGCACCGGTGCGCACGGCAGCCGTGATCAGTGCACAGAACTGCGAGAAGCCGGCTTACCCGGCGGCCTCCCGGCGTGCCGAAGAAGAGGGCACGGTGCAGTTGCGCTTCCTGGTGGACGTCGATGGCCGCGTGGTCGATTCGCAAGTGGAAAGCACGTCGGGCTTCAAGCGCTTGGACGAGGCGGCCCGGCTGGCCTTGGCGCGCTGCCAGTTCAAGCCCGCCACCACTGACGGCAAGCCCGAGCAGAGCTGGGCCAGCATGAAGTACACGTGGCGCCTGGAATGAGCCGGCCCGCCGCCCCCACCCTTCAAGACAACAGACAACATCATTTTTCGAGGAGTTCTTCCACCATGTTCAAAATCATCAAGTCCATCGCTGTGATCTGCGGCCTGAGTGCCAGCCTGTGGCTGGGCCAAGGCGCCGTCTGGGCGGCCGATGCTGCGGCCCCTGCTGAGACGACGAGCGCCCAAGCGGCACCGGCACCGGCACAGGCCAGCGCGGGCGCCGAAGCCAGCACCGACAACCCCTATGGCCTGGGGGCACTGTGGGCCCAGGGCGATGCCGTGGCCAAGGGCACGCTGTTGATCCTGGTGCTCATGAGCATGGGCAGCTGGTATGTCATCGTCACCAAGTTCTTCGAGCAAAACCGCAACGCCGGCTTTGCTCGCAAGGCGCAGGACAACTTCTGGACCAAGGGTTCGGTGCGCGAAGGGACGGATGAATTGCACGCCGACAGTCCCTACCGATTCATCGCTGAAAAAGGCCTGGAAGGTGCCAGCAAGCACGAAGGCATGCTGGGCGCGGTGGACTTCAACACCTGGGTCACGATGAGCATCCAGCGCGCCATCGGCAACGTTCAAAGCCGCATGCAGGATGGCCTGGCGGTGTTGGCCACCGTGGGGTCGACCGGTCCGTTCGTGGGCCTGTTCGGCACGGTCTGGGGCATCTACAACGCCTTGGTCAAGATCGGCATGTCGGGGCAGGCCAGCATCGACAAGGTGGCTGGCCCCGTCGGTGAGTCGCTGATCATGACGGCCATCGGTCTGGCTGTCGCGGTGCCTGCGGTGCTGGGCTACAACTGGCTGGTGCGTCGCAACAAGGCTGCCATGGAAGACATCAATGCGTTCGGCAACGATCTGCATTCGGTGCTGCTGGCCACCGCCAAGAAGTGAATCCCATTGACATGAGAGCCGCTTCGGCGGCGCACAGGAGACCCCAACCATGGCCATGAATGTCGGTGCCGATTCGGGCGAAGACGAAGTCCTCAGCCAGATCAACACCACGCCGCTGGTGGACGTCATGCTGGTGTTGCTGATCATTTTCCTGATCACGATCCCGGTGGTGACCACCTCGGTCAAGGTGGATCTTCCCAAAGAGAAGAACGTGGTGCGCGAGACCAAGCCCGAGAACGTCATCATTTCGGTGGATGCGGCAGGGCACATCTTTTTGTATGACACGCCGATCAAGAACTCCTCCGACTTGCTGGACCGCATGAAGACCTTTGCCGTCAAGGTGCCACAGCCCGAGGTGCAGATCCGGGGCGATGCGCGCAGCGATTTCGAGTCGGTGGGGCGGGTCATGTATGCGGTGCAGCGTGCCGGCATCACCAAGGTGGGCTTCATCACCGAGCCGGCCTCCAACTGAGCCCGGACTCCGTTTCAAAGACAAGGATTCATCATGGGAATGAACATAGGTAGCGGGAGCGGCAGCAGCGAACCCGAGGTGATGATGGACATCAACACCACGCCCCTGATCGACGTGATGCTGGTGCTGTTGATCATGCTGATCATCACCATTCCAGCGCAATTGCACTCGGTCAACCTGGACATGCCGGTGTCTGCGCCACCCACCAAAAAGGTGGACCCGGTGGTGGTGCACATCGACATCGACAAGCAAAGTGTCATCCACTGGAACGGCGCGGCCCTGGCCAGCCGGGCTGAGTTGGAGGCGCATCTGGGCGAGGCGGTGCGCCTGCAGCCTCAGCCTGAGATCCACATCCGTTCGGATGCCAAGGCCAAGTACGAGGCGGTGGCCGCGGTGATGGCCAATGCCCAGCGTGTCGGCTTGACCAAGCTGGGCATCGTGGGCTCCGAACAGTTTGTCAACTGAGCGTCAACTGAGTTTCTCCAAGGTAGTGACTTACCCCGCGCTCTCGGGCGCGGGGTCTTTTTTGACCGAATCTGGATCGATGCCTTCTGTCATGACTTCCCTCGCTTTTCCCTTGCCCGGCTCGGGCCGCTTCATGTCTGCGGTGTTGGCCGCTCTCCTCTGGGTGACCACCGCCCAGGCCGACGATGCACTGCGCCGTGAAGTGGCCCAGCCGCTGCAGGCGGCCCAGGACGTGTTGAAGGCGCGCCGCCCCGACGAGGCGCTGGCCTTGCTGGCGCCCTTGCGTGCACGCACCGACCTGACGGATGCCGAGCGGGCCTTGTTGGACCGCACCACTGCGGCGGCTGCCATGCAGGCACGTCAGTTTGCGCTGGCCGTACCGGCGTTTGAATCGCTGCTGCAGCGCACCGACCTGTCCGAGGCGGAGCGACGTGCGTTCGTGCAGTCGCTGGTCAACGCCAGCATCAACCTCAAGGACTACACCCGGGCCGCGCGTTGGGCCCTGGCTGGATGGCAGGCGGGTGGGCCCGAGGCCGCGCGCTTCCGTCAGGTCAGGTGGCAGTCGCTGGCCATGGTGGCGCAGCATGCCGAGCTGGTGGCTGAAGCCCGCCAGGCCCAGTCTGAGGCCGGCAGCCCCCCTTTGAATGAGGCCGAGTTGCGTGCCCTGGGGGCCAGCCAGCTCAAGCTCAGGGACGAAGCCGGCTACTACCAGACCTTGCTCCAGTTGCTGCGCCAGTCGCCCACGCTGGAGGGCAGCCGCGACTATTGGGCTGACCTGTTGCCCAGGGTCACCCAGCAGCCTGGCTTCAACAGCCGCCTTGAACTCGATGTCTACCGCCTCTATGAGGCCACGGGCAACCTGGAAGATGCGGCTGAGTTCAGCAGTTTTGCCAGTCTGGCGATAAAGGCCGGCTTGCCGGCTGAAGCGAGCCGCGTGCTGGCGCTGGGGGCCGAACGGCGTGTTCTGGTGGATGCGCCTGCCCAGACGCAACTGGCGCAGGCCCGCAAGCGCGCCGCGGAGGACGAACAAGCCCTGCCGGGGTTGCGTGAAGCCGCGCGCCAAGGCAACGATTGGGCGCAACTGGGCGACCTGCTCGGCTCGGCACAGAGGTGGCCCCAGGCTGTCGAGGCCTACGAAAAGGCGCTGGGCCTGGGGGCGCTCCGCCGCCCTGAAGAAGTGCGCTTACACTACGGCCGCAGTCTCATCGGAGCAGGCCGCAAAGCGCAAGCACGAGAGGTGCTGAGTGCGGTTGGCGGTGATGGCCTGCTGGTTGCTCAGCTTTGGCTTCTGTATGCGCAGCAGACCCCCTGATGCGCCCACCTGTCCCGGTCTTCGGGCCAGGTCTGAACCGACCTGCAACGCTGTTCAACCCCTTGAGCCGACATGACACGACCTGACTCCGATAAGCGACGCGTCCAGATGATGGACATTGCCCGCCTGGCGGGTGTGTCTGCCTCCACGGTGTCGCGTGCCCTGAATGGCAGTGCGCTGATCAACCCGGAGACCCGACAGCGCATCACCGAGTTGGCGCGCTCGTTGAACTATTCGATCAACGTCGGGGCCAAGAATCTGCGTCTGGGTGAGAACCGGACCATCGGTGTGGTGATCCCCTTCGATCGCAAAACCCGCCAGCATGTGTCGGACCCGTTTTTCCTGGGCATGCTGGGTAGCCTGGCCGATGCCCTGACCGACCATGGCTACGACCTGTTGCTGTCGCGGGTGGACTCGGAGCACCTGGATGACCTGGCCGGTCTGTACGACACCGGGCGCGCGCGCGGCATTGTGGTCATCGGCCAGTGGGGCCATCATGATCAGCTCAACGCGCTGGCTGTGCGGCAAGTGCCCTTTGTAGTCTGGGGTGCGCAATTGCCGCGACAACTGTATTGCAGCGTGGGCACCGATAATTTTTCGGGTGGCCGCATGGCGACGGAACATCTGTTGAGCCTGGGGCGGCGCCACATTGCCTTCATGGGGGATGTGGCGTTTCCAGAGGCCGAGCAGCGCTTTGAAGGTTATCTGCAGGCGCACCGTGATCGAGGTCTCACCCCTGATCCGGCACTGCGCATCGTGGCACCCTTCACCGCCGCTGAGGCCCAGCAGGCGATGCGCGAGTTTTTGGCCCGAGGTGTGGGCATCGATGGCCTGTTTGCAGCCAGTGACCTGATCGCCATGAACGCCATGGGGGTGTTGCTGGCCCAGGGGCTGGAGGTTCCCCGCGACGTCAGTGTGGTGGGCTACGACGACATCGAGGCGGCCTCACACTGCCATCCCTCTCTGACCACGGTGCGCCAGCCCATCGAGCTGGCAGGCACCGAAATGGTGGATTGTCTGCTCCGCCTCACCGCAGGCGAGCGCCCGGAGCCCCGCATCCTGGCAGCCACCTTGCAGGTGCGCGGTTCGACCCGCGCGCAGTGATTCCAGATCCCAACTGATTTCAAGAGGCGCCGCCCCGGCGTTGATGGCCATGTCCGATTTTTCTGCCGCCCAGGTGGCGATTGCTGGTGAAGCCCTGATCGATCTGATTGCGCGTCCGGATGGCGCCTTCGAGCCCTGTCTCGGGGGCGCGGTCTACAACCTGAGCCGGGCCATCAGCCGCCAGGGCGTCAGCACCACCTATCTGAACCCCTTTGCCAGCGATCGATTCGGGCGGGCACTGGTGTCCCAGATTCAAGCCGACGGCGTGCGCCTGGCCCATCCGCAGCCGGTGGCTCAGGCAACCTCGCTGGCCGTGGTATCACTGAACGAGCAGGGTCATCCTGACTATGCCTTCTACCGCGAAGGTGTGGCCGATCGCCAGGTCAGCGCGGAGGGCTTGAATGCCGACTGCGCCGCCTTGCCAGACTTGCAATGTGTGTGTACGGGGGGCTTGGCACTCGATGCGCGGGATGCCTCGGTCTACCTGCCCTGGTTGGTGGCGCAGCGTGCCGCGGGCCGGCGTGTGGCGGTGGATGCCAACCTGCGCCCCTCCGTGATGCCCGATTTGCGGGCTTACCAGGTTCATGTGCAGCAAGTGTTGGCCCAGGCCGATCTGGTCAAGGTGAGTGACGAGGACCTGGCCCACCTGGAGGTACCCGGCGCTACGCCCTTGTTGCAGGCCGAGGCCCTGATGGGGCGAATGAACGCTGACTGGCTGGCCCTGACGCTGGGCGAGCGGGGAGCTTGGCTGCTGGAGCGTGATGGACGCCGCTGGTTTGCACGCGAAGGTGCGCCGCTCGACGTGATTGACACCGTGGGAGCCGGGGACAGCTTTTTCGCGGGATTGTTGAGCAGCCTGTTGCGCCATGGTCCAGGCTGGGCGCAGTCGCGCGGCCTGGGTGATGCGGCTGCGGCGCAGGCTTTGCGGCATGCAGTGGCCTGCGCCAGTCTTTGTGTTCAGCAACGCGGCTGTGTGCCCCCGAGCTGGCAACAGGCTCAGGACTGGGCCTTGGCGCACCCGGCCGTGATGGTGCCTCGCTGAGCCCGTCTGGAGGGCGGTGGCTCAGCGCAGGTTGTCCAGCGCATTGGCCGCGCCCTGCAGCGCCGGCGACACCGGGCTGGTGATCACCCAGGTGGGCACCTGGCTCAGGTAGGCGCTGAAGCGGCCCTTGGCCTCGAAGCGCTGGCGGAAATCAGAGGCCACAAAGAAATCGAGCAGGCGCGGCACGATGCCGCCGCCGATGTACACGCCGCCGCGGGCCCCCAGGGTCAGGGCCAGGTTGCCGGCCACATCGCCCAGGAAGCGGCAGAACAGGTGCAAGGTGTGCTCGGCGGCCGAGCCGGGCTCGCGCAGGCCGGCTTCGATGATCTGCGGCGCGCCGGCGCTGTCGTCGGCGGGCAGGCCCTGCACCTGGCGCACCGCCTGGTACAGCTCGGGCAGGCCCGTGCCCGACACCACCCGTTCGGCCGACACATGGCCGTGGCGCTGGCGCAGCACCTCGATCACCGCAAATTCGTGGGCGTTCATGGCGCCCACGCTCACATGCCCCCCTTCGCCTGCCACCGGGGCCCAGGGCCCCTGAGGCCCGGCAGGGACCAACCCCGACACCCCCAGCCCCGTGCCCGGGCCGATCAAGGCCACGGCAGCGCCGGCGGCGGCCGTGCCGCCGCCCACGGCGCGCAGGTCTTCAGCAGGCAGGCTGTGCAAGGACAAGGCCAGCGCCGTGAAATCGTTCAGCAACAACAGGCGCTGCAGGCCCAGACCGGCGCGCAGGGCCTCCACCGAGAAGGCCCAGTGGTGGTTGGTCATGCGCACCGCGTCGCCGTTGACCGGGTTGGCAATGCCGAAGGCGGCGCGGGCCGGTGGGGGCAACTGCTGCGTGCCCAGGTAGTGCTGCACTGCGGCCAGCAGGCTGGGGTGCTCGGCGCAGGGCACCACCTGCACCTGGGTGATGGGGCTGCCGGCCTGATGCTGCCAGCCGAAACGGGCGTTGGTGCCGCCGATGTCGCCCAGCAGGCGGGGAAACTCGGTGGGCAGGGCGGGGGTCTCGGGGGCTCGGGCTTCGTACATGGGGCTTGCGTCTGGGCGGGCTGCGAGGGGGTTGAAGAATATCCTCAGAGAGGGTTGGTAATTTTATTACGTCTTCGCAGGTGCTCGTGTAACTTGTTGGCGGGGCCAGCATGGTGGCGGGGCTTTACCGGCGATGCCCTTGAGCCTGCCGCCCGTACATTGCGCGTGATAGAGTCCGCGCAAACAACAGAGATCCGGACCCCGGCAGATCAACCCGCGGCCAAAAAGGGCTTCGCCCGGTGCCCGCCGCATTGGAGACAAAGAGATGCAAAAACGTCAATTCTTTCAGCGTGTGGCGCTGTCTGCACTGGCCCTGGCGGCCGCCCAGGCCGGCACAGCCCTGGCGCAGGACGCCGGCAAATTCAAGATCGGCCTGATCCTGCCCATGACCGGCCAATCGGCCTCCACCGGGCGCCAGATCGAGGCGGCGGCACGGCTCTACATGGCGCAGAACGGCGACACCGTGGCCGGCCGCAAGATCGAGCTGATCGTGAAGGACGACACCGGTCTGCCCGACGTGACCAAGCGCATCGCGCAAGAGCTGGTGGTCAATGAGAAGGTCAATGTGCTGGGTGGCTTCGGCCTCACGCCGCTGGCCCTGGCCACCGCGCCCATCGCCACCCAGTCCAAGACCCCGATGGTGGTGATGGCGGCTGCCACCTCCAGCATCACCCAGGCCTCGCCCTTCATCGTGCGCTCCAGCTTCACGCTGCCGCAGGTGACGGTGTCCATGGCCGACTGGGCCCCCAAGAACGGCATCAAGAAGGTGGTCACCCTGGTCTCGGACTACGGCCCGGGCATCGATGCCGAGAAGTTCTTCAAGGAACGCTTCACCTTCAACGGTGGTCAGGTGGTGGATGCGCTGCGCGTGCCGCTGCGCAACCCCGACTTCGCCCCCTTCCTGCAGAAGGTGCGCGACGAGAAGCCCGATGCGCTGTTTGTCTTCGTGCCCTCGGGGGCCGGCGCCGCGGTGATGAAGCAGTTTCTGGAGCGCGGCATGGACAAGGCCGGCATCCGCCTGATCGCTACCGGCGACGTGACCGATGACGACCAGCTCAACGACATGGGCGACGGTGCCCTGGGCGTGGTCACCTCGCATCATTACTCGGCCGACCACAACTCGCCGGTCAACAAGAAGTTTGTCGAAGCCTTCCAGAAGGCCAACCCGGCCATGCGCCCCAACTTCATGGCCGTGGGCGGCTACGACGGCATGCGCGTGATCTATGAAGCCCTCAAGGCCACCCAGGGCAAGGGCGATGGCACGGCCTTGCTGGGGGCCATGAAGGGGCAGATCTTCGAGAGCCCGCGTGGCCAGGTCTTCATCGATGCGCAGACGCGCGACATCGTGCAGAACGTATACCTGCGCAAGGTCGAGAAGAAGAACGGCCAGCTCTACAACGTCGAGTTCGACGTGATCAAGGACGTGAAAGACCCCGGCAAGGCGCGCTGAGCGCCCGCCCATTCGTCCATCTGCCCACCCGGGCACCGTGGCCCCGGCCTGCCGGCAGGCGGGGCTTTGACTGACCACTGAGCACCACCGGGAGGTGAGCCGCCGTGTTGACGATTCTTTTTGACGGCGTGGCCTACGGCATGCTGCTGTTTGTGCTGGCCGTGGGCCTGGCCGTGACCCTGGGGCTGATGAACTTCATCAACCTGGCGCATGGCGCCTTTGCCATGGCAGGGGGCTACATCACCGTGCTGGCGATGCAGCGCCTGGGCCTGCCTTTTCTGGCCTGCCTGCCGCTGGCCTTTGTGGGCGCCGGGCTGATGGGGGCGCTGCTGGAGCGCACGCTGTACCGGCCCATGTACAGCAAGCCGCACCTGGACCAGGTGCTGTTCTCCATCGGCCTGGCCTTCATGGCGGTGGCCGGGGTGGACTACTTTGCCGGCTCCAGTCAGCAGAACGTGCAACTGCCCGAATGGCTGCGCGGCCGCACCGAACTGGGCGAAGGCCTGCTGCAACTGGGCATGGGCCACTACCGCCTGTTCATCATCGCGGTGTGTGCGGCCCTCACGGTGCTGCTGCAGCTGGTGCTCACCCGCACCCGCTTCGGCAGCCGGCTGCGCGCCGCGGTGGACGACCCGCGCGTGGCCGCCGGCCTGGGCATCAACGTGAACCAGATCTTTCTGCTCACCTTTGCCGTGGGCTCGGGCCTGGCCGGGCTGGGTGGCGCGCTGGGGGCCGAGGTGCTGGGGCTGGACCCGACCTTCCCGCTCAAGTACATGATCTATTTCCTGATCGTGGTCTCGGTGGGGGGCACCTCGTCGATCACCGGGCCCTTGCTGGCCGCGCTGCTGCTGGGCGTGGCCGATGTGGCGGGCAAGTACTTCATCCCCAAGCTGGGCGCCTTCATCGTCTACACGCTCATGATCATGATTCTTCTGTGGCGCCCGCAGGGGCTGTTCACGCGCCGGGGGGGCCGCTGATGTCCAACCCCAAGCCCTTTTCCATCTCCGCCATGCAGTCGGATCTTCTGCGCCGCTCCCGCCCGCGGGCCTGGGAGTTCGTGGTCTGGGCCGCCGCCCTGGCTGCGCCCGCCGTGCTGCCCTCGCATGCGCTGATGATCAACGAGATCGCCATCGTGGCCTTGTTCGCCATGTCGCTGGACCTGATCCTGGGCTACACCGGCATCGTCTCGCTGGGCCATGCGGCCTTCTTCGGCTTTGGCGCCTACTCGGCCGCCCTGTTTGCCAAACTGGTCATGCCCGACCCCACGCTGGGCCTGCTGGTGGCCACGGTGCTGTGCACCGCGTTGGGGGCGCTGTGCAGCGTCACCATCCTGCGCGGCACCGACCTGACCCGGCTGATGGTGACCCTGGGCACCGCGCTGATCCTGCTGGAGCTGGCCAACAAGCTCGACTGGCTGACCGGGGGCGCCGACGGCCTGCAGGGCGTGATCATGGGCCCGGTGCTGGGGTACTTCGAGTTCGACCTGACAGGCCAGGTGGCGGCCTGGTACTCGCTGGGCGTGGCCCTTGGGCTGTTCGTGCTGATGCGGCGCCTGGTGCATTCGCCCTTGGGCGCCACCTTGATGGCGATCCGCGACAACCGCCTGCGCGCCATGGCCATCGGCATCCCGGTGGTGCAGCGCCTGGTGCTGATCTACGCCGTGGCCGCCGGGGTGGCCGGCGCGGCCGGGGCTTTGCTGGCGCAGACCACGGGCTTTGCCTCGCTCGATGTGCTGGCCTTCGACCGCTCGGCTGATGTGTTGCTGATGCTGGTGATCGGCGGGGTGGGTTGGCTGTACGGCGGCATCGTCGGGGCCATCGTCTTCAAGCTGCTGCAAGACAGCCTGTCGGCCATCACGCCGCAGTACTGGATGTTCTGGATCGGCCTGCTGCTGGTCTTGCTGGTGCTGGTGGGGCGCGAGCGCCTGCTGCGCCCCTGGACCTGGTTCGGCCGCAGCCATCCGCCAGGGGGCCCGCAATGAGCGCCGCCTACTACGAAGCCATTGCCGAGAGCACCCGGGCCGAAGCCCCGGTGGTGCTGGAGACGCGCTCGCTGGTGATGCGCTTTGGTGGCATCACCGCCACCAACCAGGTGTCGCTGCAGCTGCGCCAGGGGGCCCGCCATGCACTGATCGGCCCCAATGGCGCTGGCAAGACCACCTTGATCAACCAGCTCACCGGCGTGCTGGCCCCGTCCGAGGGCAGCGTGTGGCTGGACGGGCAGGACATCACCACGCTGGCGCCCCACCTGCGGGTGCAGCGCGGCCTGGTGCGCACCTTCCAGATCAACCAGTTGTTCGACAGCATGAGCCCCTTGCAGACGCTGAGCCTGGTGGTGTCGCAACACCGCGGCCAGGGCGGCCGCTGGTGGCAGGCCCTGGGCCGCGACCGTGGCGTGGTGGAGCGCGCCGAGCAGTTGCTGGAGCAGTTCCACCTGAGCGATGTGGCGCAACAGCCCACGCGGGTGCTGGCCTATGGCAAGCGCCGCCTGCTGGAGATGGCGATCGCCCTGGCCTGCGAGCCCCGTGTGCTGCTGCTGGACGAGCCCGTGGCTGGCGTGCCGGCGGGCGAGCGCGACGAACTGCTGCAGACCGTGGCGGCCTTGCCGGCCGATGTCTCGGTGCTGCTGATCGAGCACGACATGGACCTGGTGTTCAGCTTTGCCCGCCGCATGACGGTGCTGGTCAATGGCACGGTGCTGACCGAAGGCGAGCCCGAAGCGATTGCGAACGATCCCCAGGTCAAGGCGGTGTACCTGGGCCACGGAGACACCCATGGCTGAGTTGCTGAACGTCGAGAACCTGAGCGCCGGCTATGGGGAGGCCGTGGTGCTGCACGAGGTGTCGCTGCGCCTGGACGAGGGCCAGACCCTGGCCCTGCTGGGGCGCAATGGCACCGGCAAGACCACCTTCATGAACACCCTGGCGGGCGCCACACGCCAGCATGCGGGGCGCATCACCCTGGGCGGCCAGGCCCTGAACCGGCTCAAACCCCATGAGCGGGCCGCAGCCGGCATCGGCTGGGTGCCGCAAGAGCGCAACATCTTCAAGTCGCTCACGGTGCACGAGAACCTCACGGCCGTGGCCCGGCCCGGGCCCTGGACGCCCGAGCGCGCCTACCAGATGTTTCCGCGCCTGGCCGAGCGCCAGGGCAACCTGGGCACCCAGCTCTCGGGCGGCGAGCAGCAGATGTTGGCCGTGGCCCGCGCCCTGGTGCTGAACCCGCGGCTGCTGCTGCTTGACGAACCGCTGGAGGGCCTGGCCCCCATCATCGTGGAGGAGTTGTTGCGCGCCATCCGCGCCATCACCCGCGACGAAGGCCTGAGCGCCATCATCGTCGAGCAGCACCCGCAGGCCATCCTGGCGATCTCGGATGTGGCCGTGGTGCTGGACCACGGCACCGTGGTGCACCGCGACAGCGCCCAGGCCCTGAGCGATCAGCCCGGTTTGCTCGATCAGTTGCTGGGTGTGGCGCGGCGCTGACAGGCGGGGTGGCCATAGGCCACGCTTTTCCACGCTTTATGGCCGACGAGCGGTGCATTTCCGCGGACGGGTCGTATCATGCCCACAGCGTTTCAACCGAGGGTTTTCCCGTGTCCGATTGCATTGCGCGCCGTCAGGCGCTGGCTTCGCTGTGGGGGGCTGCGCTGTTCGGCAGTGGCTCTGTCCTGGCCCAGCCCCAGGCATCCGCCCTGCGTTTTTCAGGCGCCTACGGCGACGCCGTGTTCCACACCCAGAACCTGCGTCAGTTCGCTCGCCGTGTCGCTGAACTGGCGGGCGCGCCCGTCGAGCTGGGGGTGAACTCGCAACTCAAACCCATGGCCGAGGTGCTGCCCGCGCTGGAGACCGGCGAGCTGGCCTTTGGCGAGGTGCTGATGTCCTCTTATGGCGCCAAGTACCCGCTGCTGACCCTCGACTCCTTGCCCTTCATCGTGCGTGGCTTCGATGATGCCGCCCACATGTGGGAGGCCTCGCGCAAGGCCGTGGGCGACGAACTGCTCAGCCACGGTGTCCGCGTGCTGTATGCCGTGCCGTGGCCGGGCCAAGGGCTTTACAGCCGCATTGCGGTCAACCAGTTGAGCGATCTGAAGGGCCTGCGCTTTCGCGTCTACAACGACGCCACCAAGCGTCTGGCCGAGCTGTCGGGCGCCACCGCCACCACCATTGCTGCGCAAGACCTCTCCAAGGCCATCGAGACCGGGCAGGTGGACGCCATGGTCACGTCCAGCACCACTGGGGTGGACAGCCAGGCCTGGAAGTACATGAAGTTCTTTGTGGACCTGCGCGCCTGGATCCCGAAGAACATGGTGTGCGTCAGTGAAAAGGTCTGGAATGGCTTCAGCCCGGCCGTGCGTCAGAGCCTGCTGGAGGCCGCCAAACAGGCCGAGACCCAGGGCTGGCAGATGGCCCGCAGCGCCGACGAGGCGGCCAAGAAGCAATTGGCCGAACAGCGTGTGCAGGTGCTGCCCCCCACCGCCGAACTGCGCCGCACCCTGGACCAGTTGGGCGAACGCTTCGGCCGCGAGTGGGCGCAAAAGGCCGGCATCAACAGCACCCAGGCCCTGCTGGGCTACTACGCCCGGCGCGGTGGGTGAAGCCGGCGGCATCCAGGCAGGCCTGCGCGCTGTTCAACGTCGCATTTCAAATGCGCTTTGTTGAGCCCCTGGGTGCCCAGCGTCAGCAGCTCATTGGCATGTGAAGCTGACCTGCAACACCTTGGGCAGGCCAGCGCTCTTGCTCACGGCACGGCATTCGGTGACGGCCTGCTTCACGGGCATGGCCAGGCGGAACAAGCCCGACGCGTAATCGCAGCTGAGCCAGAGGTCGGGTGTGGGGGATGAAAATCGCCAGACACTGAGATTCGCATGGGTGTCGGCATCCTCGGGTTGCAGTTGGGCCCCCATTTCAGGCGGGCCATCAAACAGGTTGAAGCCGCTCAACCAGACCGGGCCCGGAGAAACACTCGCCACCCACCTGGGCGATGGCTTGGAGGGTTTGATTTGCGCTGATTCAAGCTGAATCCGATCAGGGCAGACCTGATTTTGTGCCGACCATGCCGGACTTGCCAGCAACAGCAAAATCAAGCCAGGATGCTTCATGAAATTCATGGCGTCATTCTATGATCGAATAGGCATCTGCATTATTGCTGGGGTCCAGATAGGCTCCGGCCTTGTTCTTGCCTTTGTTTTTGATTAAGCGCTTGGAGACTTTGGGCTTGGTCTTGTCATCGGCCCATGGGTTCAGGGTCCAGATGTGCTTTCTTGATGCGAAGCCCATCAGTCAATTCTTTCAGGCCTGCCCTGCTGTTCATGAGCGCAATGGGGTTGTCAAAAACTCAAGGTCCACATCGCCCTCGTTTGCAGTTTTTGGCAGGGTCGGGTTTATGGGTTGTTTTGAAACCGAGTTGAGCAGAAGTTCCAGTGTGGCTGATTGATTTTTGTTGAAAACCGATTCAAATTGAATCTGCTCATCGTTTGATGAAGCCAGTTTTCACATTAATTAGGGGTTGGTGATTTCAATCGATGCAAATCAAAGGGGCTCGCGCATTTGTTTTTCTGAGAATTGGAATAGTCCAGAGGATTGGTGGGGAAAAGATATTCCGGATGTGAGTATTCGGATGTTCGCAGTTGCGCTGCTTGCTGGGTATGCACGGTTTACTCAATTGCAAGACTGAGACGATTTGACGCAATCCGGCCGGCACGGGCCCCAACCCCAAACCAGCAGGCCCCGGGCAAGCGTTTCAACAGGCCGCTGCAGCCCAAGCCCCACTCAGCGTTGGGGATCGGCGCAAAGCGACGCCTTGCTTCAAGCCGAGGCGATTCACTCCGCGCCTGACACCGACTTGTCCAGTACTGTGGCGGGGCTTGGGGATGGGCGAGGAAAGGTGGGTGGGGCTGGCGAGAGGACCGCCAGGGCGGGGGGCCTTCGAGACCCGGTGCGCCCAGCCCTTGGCGCACCGCGTCGTTCAGTCCAGCTGCACGTTGGCGGTCTGAACCACTTTGGACCACTTGGCGGCTTCGGCCTGGATGAAGCTGCTGAACTGCTGGGGCGTGCCGGGGGCGGCTTCGGCGCCTTGCTCCAGCATCTGCTGGCGCACTTCGGCCTGGTTCAGGATCTGGTTGATCTCGGCGTTGAGGCGGGCCACCAGTTCGGGCGGGGTGGCCGCGGGCGCCCACAGGCCGAACCACGAGGTGGCGTCGTAGCCGGGCAGGCCGCTTTCGGCGATGGTGGGCAGCTGCGGCAGGCTGGGAAAGCGGGCCGACCCGGTGACGGCAATGGCCCGCAAGGCGCCTGACTTGATGTGCGGCATGGCCGAGGGCAGGTTGTCGAAGCTGCAGGAGGTCTGGCCGGCCAGCAGGTCGGCAATGGCCGGCGCGCTGCCCTTGTAGGGCACGTGCACCATGTCGACCTGGGCCATCTGCTCGAACAGGGCCCCGGCCAGGTGGATGGAGGTGCCATTGCCGGCCGAGGCATAGGTCACCTTGCCTGGGTGGGCCTTGGCGTAGGCGATCAGCTCTTTCACGGTCTTGTAGGGCTGGCTGGGGTGCACCACCAGCACGTTGGGCACCTTGGCGACGAGGCCCAGGGGCGCGAAGTCGCGTGCCGGGTCGTAGGCCAGCTTTTTGTACAGGAACTGGTTGATCGAGTGGGTGCCGATGGTGCCCATCAGCAAGGTGTAGCCGTCAGCGGGGGCCTTGGCCACCACGGCGGCACCGATGCCGCCGCCGGCGCCGGCCTTGTTGTCCACGATCACGGTGCCCCCCAGGCGGGTGCCCAGGTGGCGGGCCATCAGCCGGCCCAGGATGTCGGTGGTGCCGCCCGCGGCAAAAGGCACGACCACGGTCACCGGCTTGCCGCCTGGGTACTTGCTCTGGGCCAGCGCTGGCAGGGGGCTGCCCACGCCGGCAGCGGTGGCCAGGGCCAGCAACTGCCGGCGGTTCAGGGACTGGGGGCTTGTCGTCATGCTTGTCTCTCGAAGGGGGAAGGTGCCCCGCTGAGGCTGGCAGACGTCTGCGAGCCTTGGGGCCGGCAGATTGTTGGTCAATAAACTGTGTTTGACAATCGGAGGAAAAGTTGACGGTCTGTCTCAAAAAATTTGACAGTCTTCGAGTTTGATGGGGATCAAGCCGTGCTTAGGCCTCTGTCAGGTGCTCTTCTCTCTGCGCAAGCGGCCATCCCATAGCCAGGCCGAGCTGTGCGCCTGGGTGGTGGGCGCGTGTGACGCCCAGCCCTGGGTCGTTCAGGCGGGCATCGGATTGACGGGCCAGAATTTGGATCGTATTCTGGCCGGTCAGGATTCCCAGGAGCTGTCATGTCCCTTGCCACCCAGATCAGGCCCATCACCTACTTGAAGTCGAATGCGGCCGACATTGTCAAAGGGTTTTCCGTCAACCCCGAGCCCATCATCATCACCCAGAACGGGGAAGCCAGGATGGTGGTGATGGACATCGCCGAATATGAAAAGCAGCAGGAGACCATCGCCCTGCTCAAGCTGCTGGCCTTGGGCAGGACCGAGTTCAAGGCGGGGAATTTCAGCGAGGCGGAGGACTTCCTCGACGAGATGGGCGACGCGGCATGACGCGTCGCATGATCGTTCTGGACAGCGCCAAAGAAGACTTCAAAGACATCCAGCGATACGTCAAGCAGAACTTCGGCGAAGCTGTCTGGCATACCGTTCATGCTGAGTATCGGGATGCTTTCAGGCGTATTCAGCAAGCACCGCAAATCGGAACCCCCATTGAGTTGCTGGCGGATCTGGGCATGTCCCATGTCCGGACCATCCTGGTTCGACAAACCCGGCTGGTCTACGAGTTCGATGACAGTCTGGTCATCGTTCACCTGTTCATCGGGACAAGGCAGGATTTCAGAGCCCATCTGCTCAAGCGACTGCTGAGGTGTTGACGGCTTACCGCTGTACGCGGGCCCTTGATCAAGTCGGGGCCACTGCGGCTTTGGCATGCGCCTGCACCAGGCAGTCATGAAACAGCTGCGCGGCCCGCCCAGGCTGGGGCGAGCGGCGCAGCAGGCTGACGAACTGGCATTCATAGTGCAGGGCGTCGGGCTGCACGGCCTGCATCAGGCCCTGGCGTTCAAAAGGCTCGGCATAGTGGTCGGGCAGAAAGCCCAGAAAGCGGCCCGACAGTATCAGCGTGGCAATGGCCTCCTGGTCAAAGCCGGTGGCGCGGCGCGACAGGCGGGCCTGGTGGCTCAGCTCCATGTTGGGCGAGTGGTAGCCCAGGCCGGCAAAGTGCCAGCGGCGCAGGCTGTCCCAGTCCAGGCCGCTGTGCTCGGCCCCGAACAGGGGGTGGCGGGCGCCGCAGTACAGCAGCATCTTCTCGTTGAACAGGTCGGCATACATCAGGCTGGGCGAGCTGCGGTGCGCCGGGATCACGCCCACCTGCAGGCTGCCGTCCATGATGCCGCGCTCGATGGTGTTGATCGAGGCCACGCGCAGCACCAGGTTCACGTCGGGGGCCTGTTCGGTGAACAGCGCGATGGCCTCGTGGATGCGCGAGGCCGGGTTGCTGGCGGTCTTGTCGAACAGGGCCAGCTCCAGCTGCCCGCCCATGCGGTGGTGGATGTCGTCCACGCTGCTGCGAAAGCCGTCCACGGCGGCCAGCAGGCGCAGGGTTTCGTCGTACACCCGCTGGCCTTCCTGCGTCAGGGCAAAGCCGGCCCGGCCGCGCCGGCACAGCACCAGGCCCAGGCGGGTTTCCAGGTCTTTCACGTGGCGGCTGACGGTGGAGGTGCCGATGTTCAGCTCGAGTTCGGCGGCCGACATGCCGCCGCATTCGACCACCGTCTTGAACACCTGCAGCAGGCGCAAGTCCATGTCGCTGAGCTGGCCCAGGATGGCGCGGTTCTTGGTGGGGCGCTCGGCCGCGGGGGAGGGTGGAGGCGGGGTGTTTTTTACTTGCATGGATTGCGAAGTAAGTATTGATATTGATCCATTTTCAAGAATAACGGCGGCATGAAGAATGGGCAACTTGTTTCACCCACACTGCCACGTTCGCCGCGTGGCCCGACCGCCATGACCCAGCTCGCCGCCGAACCCTCTGCCACCCCGGCACCGGACACCTCTTTTGCCGGTCGCACCGATGCCGCCTGGCTCGAAGCCCACTGGATGCCCTACACGGCCAACCGCAGCTTCAAGAAAGACCCGCGCATCATCGTCGAGGCCAAGGGCGCCTACTTCACCGACGCCGATGGCCGCAAGATCTTCGACGGCCTGTCGGGCCTGTGGTGCAGCGGCCTGGGCCATGGCCGCCCCGAGATCACCGAAGCCGTGAGCCGCCAGATCGCCAAGCTCGACTACGCACCGGCCTTCCAGTTTGGTCACCCGGGCTCGTTCGCCCTGGCCAACCGCCTCAAGGAGCTGACCCCGGCCGGCCTCGACTATGTGTTCTTCACCGGTTCGGGCTCCGAGTCGGCCGACACCTCGCTCAAGCTGGCCCGTGCCTACTGGCGTGCCAAGGGGCAGGGCAGCAAGACCCGCCTGATCGGCCGCGAAAAGGGCTACCACGGCGTGAACTACGGTGGCATCTCGGTGGGCGGCATCGGCGCCAACCGAAAGATCTTCGGCCAGGGCGTTGAAGCCGACCACCTGCCGCACACCCAGCCGGCCGCCGGCTCCTTCTACAAGGGCATGCCGCCCACCGGTGCCGAGCTGGCCGACCGCCTGCTCGACATGATCGCCCTGCACGATGCCTCGAACATCGCGGCCGTCATCGTCGAGCCCTTCTCGGGTTCGGCCGGCGTGGTGATCCCGCCCGTGGGTTACCTGAAGCGTCTGCGTGACATCTGCACGGCCCACAACATCCTGTTGATCTTTGATGAAGTGATCACCGGTTTTGGCCGCACCGGCGCCTTCACCGGGGCCGAGGCCTTTGGCGTCACCCCCGACATCCTGAACTGCGCCAAGCAGATCACCAACGGTGCCCAGCCCCTGGGTGCCGTGCTGGCCACCAAGGAGATCTACGACACCTTCATGGCCGTGGGCGGCCCCGACTACATGCTGGAGTTCCCGCACGGCTACACCTACTCGGCCCACCCGGTGGCCTGCGCGGCCGGCCTGGCCGCCCTCGATGTGCTGCAAAAGGAAGACATGCTGGGCCGCGTGCGCACCCTGGCCCCGTACTTCGAAACTGCGGTGCACAGCCTCAAAGGCAGCAAGCACGTGGCCGACATCCGCAACTACGGCCTGGCTGCCGGCATCACGCTGCAGGCCCTGCCCGGCGAGCCGGCCCGCCGCCCTTACGAGGTGGCCATGGCCTGCTGGAAGAAGGGCTTCTACGTGCGCTACGGTGGCGACACCATCCAGCTGGCGCCCCCCTTCATCACCGAAAAGGCCGAGATCGACCGCCTGATCAACGCCCTGGGTGACGCCCTGGCCGAAACCGCCTGATCCAGGGCGCGAGTTCGCGCCAGCGCATCGCCTCCAGCCCGGGCCTGCCCTGTCGAAAGACTGGCAGGCCCGGGCTTTTTTGATGGCGTTCCCCTGCATTGCGCCGTAGGGCTTGCCTGCTTAAGCTCCCAGCCCATGCCCTCCGAAATCACCCCCCACCCCCCCACCCACCCCCAGCCGGTGTTGCCGGCCCCTCTGGCCCTGGATGCCGTGGCGCTGTCGCAGGCCATTCACCGGCGTGAACTGTCGTGTGTAGAGCTGATGCAGGCCACGCTGGGCCACATCGAGCGCCTCAACCCCCAGGTCAATGCCATCGTGGCCGCGCTGGAGCCCGAGGGCCTGCTGACCCAGGCGCGCGAGCGTGACGAGCAACTGGGCCGGGGGCAGCGCCTGGGCGTGCTGCATGGCTTTCCACAGGCCCCCAAGGACATCGCCCCGGCGGCGGGCCTGATCACCACCCGGGGCTCGCCCCTGTTCAAGGGCCAGCGCACCCGCACCGATGCCCAGGTGTTCGCCCGCATGCGCGAGGCGGGCGCCATCTTCATCGGGCGCACCAATTCGCCCGAGTTCGGCCTGGGCGGCCACACCTACAACAGCGTGTACGGCGCCACCGGCGGGGCGTTTGACCCGACCCGTTCGGCCGGTGGCAGCAGCGGCGGGGCCGCTGTGGCGGTGGCCTTGCACCTGCTGCCGGTGGCCGATGGCTCCGACATGATGGGCTCGCTGCGCACCCCGGCGGCTTTCAACCATGTGTTTGGTTTCCGGCCGTCGTTTGGCTGCGTGCCGCAGGGGCCGGCCGACGAGGTGTTCTTCCAGCAGTTCGGCGTCAGCGGCCCGATGGCGCGCAATGTGCCTGACCTGGGGCTGTTGCTGTCGGTGCAGGCCGGTTTCGATGCCCGCCAGCCGCTGACGCGCCAGCAAGATGCTTCGGTCTATGCCGGGCCCCTGGGGCGTGACTTCAAGGGCACGCGCATCGGCTGGCTGGGCGACCTGGGCGGGCACCTGGCCACCGAGCCCGGGGTGCTGCCGCTGTGCGAGCAGGCGCTGCGCCATTTCGAGAGCGTGGGCTGCACGGTCGAGCCGGCCTTGCCGCAGGCCGACTTCGAGCGCGTCTGGCAGGCCTGGCTGGATTTGCGCAGTTTCACCGTGTCGGGCAACTACGCCCCGCTGTACGACGATCCGCAGCGGCGCGCCCAGCTCAAACCCGAGGCGGTGTGGGAGATCGAGCGTGGCCTGGCCTTGACCGGGCCGCAGCTGTTCCGCGCCAGTGCGGTGCGCAGTGCCTGGTACCAGGCGCTGCGGGCGTTGTTCGAGCGTTTTGATTACCTGGTGCTGCCCTCGGCCCAGGTGTTCCCGTTTGAGCTGGCCCAGCACTGGCCGGCGCAGGTGGGTGGGCGTGCCATGGACACCTACCACCGCTGGATGGAGGTGGTGATCGCGGCCACGATGGGCGGCCTGCCCGCCCTCAGCGTGCCGGCCGGGCTCGGCGGGCCGCAAGGCCGCTCACCGGTGGGCCTGCAGATCATCGGGGCGGCCCAGGCCGACTGGGCGGTGTTGCAGATGGGCCATGCCTACGACCAGGCCGGGGGCTTTTCGAAGGTGCGCAGCCCCTTGCTGGGCGGCTGAAAAAGGGCCTCGGCCCTCAGCCCGTGGCCCCCAGGCGCCGGCTCAGATCCTGGGCGCAGGCCTTGAGGGCCAGGGCCACCGGCCCGTCGAGATCGGTGTCCAGCGTGGCGCTGGGGCCGATGCAGGCCAGCACCAGCACCAGCTGACCAAAGCCATTGAACACCGGGCTGGCCAACGCGCTGATGCCCGTGATCAGGTGGTTGTTCACCACGCCCAACCGGGTTTGCCGCACGCGCTCCAGCTCGGCGGCAAAGGCGGGGTCGTCCAGTGCGCCGGCGTCGCCGTCGCTGGCCAGGGCCATGGCCACGTCTTCGCGGGGCCGGTAGGCCGCAAACACCTGGCCCGAGGCCGTGTGCCGCACCGAGGCGGTGGTGCCGTGGCGCATGGCCACATACACCGCGGTCGGCCCCTCTTCAACCCGGATGATGGTGGGCCCACGCGCGCCCCACACCGAGGCCGACACCGTGTGCCCCAGGCGCTGCGCCAGGGCCGGCAACTCGGCATTGGCCAGTTGCACCGGGTCCACCTGCTGCAGGCTGATCAGGCCCAACTGCAAGGCCAGCGGCCCCAGGCCGTAGTGGCCACTGACGCCGTCCTGCTCGATCAGGCCCAGCTTGCCAAAGCTCACCAGGTAGGGGTGGGCCTTGGCCGGGCTCATGTCGGCTTCGCGGGCCAGGTCTTTCAAGGCCATGCGGCGCCCCGTGTGGGCCAGCACCTTGAGCAACTGCCCGCCCACTTCCACGCTCTGGATGCCGCGCGGCCCGCGGGCGCCGGATTCGGCCTCGGGGCTTTGTTCTTCTTCGTTCGTGCTTCTCATGACCCGATTGTGCTTGCTGATCCGCAGGTTGGTGGGTTTAGGGTTTTCACTTAAACGAATGACTTAGACATGAATGAATTTTTTGCTTAGGATCAACGAATTCCGTTTAGGCAAACAAATTTGCCTATGTTGAATCATCAACCCACCCACGAGACCGCCATGACGACCAAGACTTTTGCCTCTGCCGCCGACCTTGAAGTGAAGAAGGTCAGCTTCGACAAGCTGTCCGAACACGCCTACGCCTACACCGCCGAGGGAGATCCCAACACCGGCATCATCATTGGCGACGACGCCGTGATGGTGATCGACACCCAGGCCACGCCGGTGATGGCGCAGGACGTGATCCGCCGCATCCGCGAAGTGACCGACAAGCCCATCAAGTACGTGCTGCTGAGCCACTACCACGCGGTGCGCGTGCTGGGGGCCAGCGCCTACGGCGCCGAGCACATCATTGCCAGCGAAGACACCCGTGACCTGATCGTCGAGCGCGGTCAGTTCGACAAGGACAGCGAGATCGGCCGCTTCCCGCGCCTGTTCCAGAACGTCGAGAGCGTGCCCGAAGGCCTGACCTGGCCCACCCTGACCTTCAACAAGAAGATGACCCTGTGGCTGGGCAGTGTCGAGGTGCAGATCCTGCAACTGGGCCGCGGCCACACCAAGGGCGACACCGTGGCCTGGCTGCCACAGGAAAAGATCCTGTTCTCGGGCGATCTGGTCGAGTTCGACGCCACCCCCTATGCCGGCGACGCCTATTTCAAGGACTGGCCGCAGACCCTGGACAACATCGCCGCCCTCCAGCCCGAGAAGCTGGTGCCCGGCCGTGGCGCCGCCCTGCAGACCCCGGAAGAAGTGCAGGCCGGTCTGGCCGGTACCCGTGCCTTCATCAGCGACCTGTACGAGAGCGTCAAGGCCGGCGCCGCCGCAGGCCAGGACCTGCGCAAGGTCTACGAGGCCACCTTTGCCAAGCTGCAGCCCAAGTACGGCCAGTGGGTGATCTTCAACCACTGCATGCCCTTTGACGTGACCCGTGCCTACGACGAAGCCACCCAGTACCCCGATCCGCGCATCTGGACCGCTGAGCGCGATGTGCAGATGTGGAAGGCGCTGGAAGGCTGAGCCCGCAACCCGTGTGATCCCAGGTGTGAGGAGACAACCCGCATGAAACCCCAAGACATTCCCTTCGAAGCCCTGCGTGGCACCGGCCCTGAAGTGCAGGCCATCGAGTTCCCGTACCGGCGCAGCGCCGACCAGGACGCCGCCACGCCGGCCCGCCACCCGGTGGTGGTGGTGGGCGCCGGCCCGGCCGGCCTGAGCCTGGCCATCGACCTGGCCCAGCGCGGCCAGCCGGTGGTGGTGCTCGACAACGACTACCGCCTGTCCATCGGCTCGCGCGCCATCTGCTTCTCCAAGCGGGCCCTCGAGATCTGGGACCGCCTGGGCGTGGCCCCGCGCATGGTCGACAAGGGCGTGTCCTGGAATGTGGGCAAGGTCTTCTTCCACGACCAGCAGGTCTACCAGTTCAACCTGCTGCCCGAAGACGGGCACCTGCAGCCCGCCTTCATCAACCTGCAGCAGTACTACGCCGAGGCCTACCTGGTCGAGCGCGCCCTGCAACTGCCGCTGATCGACATCCGCTGGCACAACAAGGTGACGGCCGTGGCGCCGCGCGCCGAGGGCGCCCTGGTCAGCATCGACACCCCCGAGGGCGCCTACCAGCTCGATGCCGACTGGCTGGTCGCCTGCGACGGCTCGCGCTCGCCGGTGCGTGCCATGCTGGGCCTGGAGAGCAAGGGCCGCATCTTCCAGGACCGCTTTCTGATCGCCGACGTCAAGATGCAGGCCGACTTCCCGACCGAACGCTGGTTCTGGTTCGACCCGCCCTTCCACCCGCACCAGAGCGTGCTGCTGCACCGCCAGCCCGACAACGTCTGGCGCATCGACTTCCAGCTCGGCTGGGACGCCGACCCCGAAGAAGAAAAGAAGCCCGAGAACATCCTGCCGCGCGTGCGTGCCCTGCTGGGGCATGACGCGCAGTTCGAACTCGAATGGGCCAGCGTCTACACCTTTGCCTGCCTGCGCATGGACCGTTTCGTGCACGGCCGGGTGATCTTTGCCGGCGACAGCGCCCACGGCGTTTCACCGTTTGGCGCCCGCGGTGCCAACAGCGGCGTGCAAGACACCGAGAACCTGGCCTGGAAGCTCGACTGGCTGCTCAAGGGCCGGGCCAGTGAGGCCTTGCTCGCCACCTACGGCCCCGAGCGTGAGTACGCGGCCGACGAGAACATCCTCAACTCCACCCGGGCCACCGACTTCATCACGCCCAAGAGCGAGATCAGCCGCCTGTTCCGCGACGCCACGCTGGACCTGGCCCGCGAGCACGAGTTCGCCCGCCGCCTGGTCAACAGCGGGCGCCTGTCGGTGCCGGCCACCCTGCATGGCTCGGTGCTCAACACCCCCGATGCGGATGCTTTTGCCGCGCCGCGCCAGGTGCCCGGCGCCGTGCTGCTCGATGCGCCGGTGCGCCGCCCCGATGGGCAGGACGGCTGGCTGCTGCGCGAGCTGGGCGCGGACTTCACCCTGCTGTGCTTCGGCCCGGTGCCCGCCTGGGCCGCCGGCCTGTCGCATGTGAAGGCCATCGGCATCGGCCACGACCTGCTCGATCCGCAAGGCCTGGTGGCCCAGCGCCTGGATGCTCAGCCCGGCACGGCCTACCTGATCCGCCCCGACCAGCACGTGTGCGCCCGCTGGCGCGCCCCCACCGAAGCCGCCGTGCGCGCTGCCCTGGCCACGGCCACGGCCACGGCTGCCGCGAGCGCCACTGCCACTGCCGCCTGAGACCCTGGAGACACCGACATGCTCAACACCCAAGCCAACCTCAGCGCCTGCGACGACTTCTACGACGCGCTCATCCAGTCGCACCAGGGCCTCAGCACCGAGCAAAGCCACGCCATGAACGCCCGCCTGGTGCTGCTGCTGGCCAACCACATCGGCGAGCCCGAGACCCTGCGCCACGCGCTGCAACTGGCCCGTGGCAGCGCACCGGCCCAGGCGCCGGTGGCGCCCGAGCGCGCCGCCATCACCCCCGTGGCCCCGGTGCACGCCGAGGCCTGAGGCCCGGCCCAGGCTGGACCCAGCCCGCTTCTGGACCCAGCCCGCTTCTGGACCCAGCCCGCTTTCAGCAACGCCTCTGTTCCCCGGCCCGCCTTCTGTGGCGGGCCAGGGGGCAGGGCGCCCTCACGCACAACAACAAGCTTTTCCTACCCCACCCACATCGGAGACAACACCATGCAACGCAACACTTTTCTGACCGCCCTGGCCACTTCCTGGCTGGGCCTGGCCCTGGGCGGCACGGCCCTGGCCGCTGCCAACGACAAGCCCCTGGAATGGGTGGTGGGCTACGCCGCCGGCGGGGGCTCGGATGTGGTGGCCCGCGCCATCGCAGAATCCATGGGCAGCAGCCTGGGCCGCACCATCGTCATCAACAACAAGCCCGGCGCTGGCACCAACATCGCCGCCGAATATGCGGCCCGCTCCAAGGACTACGGCAACCTGGTGTTCTCGGCCGACTTCGCCACCCTGGCGGCCAACCCCTTCCTGTTCAGCAAGCTCAGCTACAACGCCGAAAAAGACTTCCAGCCGGTGGGCCTGCTGGTGCGCTTTCCGATGTTCCTGGTGGTGTCCAACCAGGTGCCGGTCAGCAACTACAAAGAGTTTGTCGCCTGGGCCAAGACCCAGACCGATGGCGTCAACTGGGCCTCGGCCGGCCCCGGCAGCCCGCACCACCTGGTGGGCGAGTTGTTCCGCGAGCAAAGCGGTCTCAAGCTCACCCATGTGCCCTACCGTGGCGCGGCCCCGGCCATCACCGATGTCGTGGGCGGTCAGGTGCCGGCCATGTGGGTGGACAGTGCCACCGCTTACCCGTTTTTGAATGGCGGCAAGCTCAAGGCCATCGGCGTGGCCAGCCCGCAGCGCGTGGCCACCATGCCCGAGGTGCCCACCTTCAACGAGCAGGGTCTGAAAGGCTTCGAGGGCTACGCCTGGCAAGGCCTGGTGGTGCCCACCGGCACCCCGCCCGAGGTGGTGGCCGCTTTCAGCAAGGCCTTGCAGACGGCCCTCAGCTCGACCACCGTCAAGGCCCGCCTGCAGGCCCTGGGCGTCGAGCCCCTGCCCGGCACGCCGGCCCAGATGGCCAGCTACGCCAAGGCCGAGCGCGAAAAATGGGGCCGCGTGATCAAGCAGGTGGGTGTGAAGCTGGATTGAGGACGGTTGCCAGCGGCAGGAACAGGGTCTGCGCCGAGTTTGGCAGGCTGATGAAGCCGTGATGTCGGTAAAAAGCGGTGGCGGCTTCGTTCTTGGCGTCCACCACCAGGGCGAAAGCGGCGACCTCCGATCGGGCGGCACGGGCGAGTGCGTCGGCCAGCAGTGCACCACCCAGGCCTTGGCCCTGGAAGGCCTGATCGACCGCCAGGCGCCCCATGCGAACGGCAGGCACGGTTGGGTAGCGTGGCAGCTTTTTGCCGGTGCTGGACGGAAGATCGCTCAGCAGCAGGCCGGTGGATGCCAGGGTGTAGTAGCCCGCGATGTGCGGTCCGTCTGCCAAGGCGACAAAACATGCGGTGATGCGGCGGCGCATGTCCTGGGTGACCTGCTCGCGCAGGTAGCGGTCCAGCGGTGCTGATCCGCTGTGAAAACCGGCGCGGTCATGTGTGGCATCCAGCGGCGCCAGTTGGAACGGTGCTGGGCTCATTCAGTGCGTAAGAGCTGGCTGCGGCGGGTGAAGGCGCGCTCCAACGCGGGGGCCTGTGGAGGGGGCGACAGCAAGGCCTGGGCAAAGCACTCTTGATCCGCCAGTGTCAGACGGATCACCTCCGCTTGCTCGATGGCGCGCTGCGCCGCGTCTTGCACGGCGGACACCACAAAGTCGGTCATGGTGCGGCCTTGAAGCTCGGCGGCATGTTTGAGCATCGCATGCAGATCGGTGCTGATGCGGGCTTCGAGACGAGCGCTGGTGTTGACTGCGGGCATGATGGCCTCCTTTGGATGTGATATTACGGCAAAGTGCCGTACAACTCAAGGCGAAATCTGGGGGATGCAGGCGCTCACCTCATCGACCTCGCCGATGCAGTGCCTATTTTCTGAACGCCTGCGCTCCTGAACTGCCTGCGGCTCTTGTTTCCGATCACTGCAGCGGATGGAGGCTGAAGCGGTCAGCGTCCTTGCGTCTGCTCCGCCAACCACTGCCACGCTGGCGCGGGGCGGGCGAACAGGTAGCCCTGCAGGGCGTCGCAGTCGCTCTGGCGCAGGAAGTCGGCCTGCTCGGCCGTCTCCACCCCCTCGGCCACCACGCGCAGGCCCAGGTGCTTGGCCATGGACAGGATCATGCGCACGATGGCGGTGTCGTTGGGGTCTTCGGGGGTGTCTTTCACAAAGCTGCGGTCGATCTTCAGCTCGTACAGAGGCAGCCGCTTGAGGTAGGCCAGGCTGGAGTAGCCGGTGCCGAAGTCGTCGATCGAGAAGCGGATGCCGAGCTGCACCAGGGCCTGCATGCGGGCCACGGTTTCCTCGAAGTCGTCGATCAGCAGGCCTTCGGTCACCTCGAAGATCAGGCTGTGCGCCGGGGCGCCGGTGCGTTGCAGCACCTCCTGCACCCGGCCCACGAAGTCGGTCTGGCGGAACTGGCGCGGGCTCACGTTGATGGACATCGGGATGTGATGGCCGCGCGCCTGCAGCAGCACCAGCAGCTCGCAGGCCTGCTGCAGCACCCAGTCGCCCAGCGCGATGATCTGGCCCGATTTTTCGGCGGCGGCAATGAATCGGTCCGGTGGCACCAGGCCGCGCTCGGGGTGTTGCCAGCGCAGCAGCAGTTCGGCACCGTCGATCTGGCCCCGGGCGTCAAACTGCGGTTGCAGGTAGACCACCATCTGCTGCTGGGCCAGGGCTTTCTCCAGGTCGTTCTCCAGGGCCAGGCGCTGCTCGATGTCGGCCTGCATGCTGGTCTCGAAGAACGCGATGCGGTTGCGCCCGGCGCCCTTGGCGCGGTACATGGCGGTGTCGGCCTCGCGCAGCAGGTCGGCCGGGGTCTGCTGGCCGAAGGGGAACAGCGACACGCCGATGCTGGCGCCCAGGCTGTAGCGTTGCTGTTCCAGCTCGAAGGGCTGGGCCAGGCGCTGGCGGATGCGTTCGGCCAGCGCCATGGCTTCGCTGGCACCGGCGGTCAGGGTGTTGCTGAGGATGGGGGCCAGCACCACGAACTCGTCCCCGCCCAGGCGCGCCACCAGGTGGCCTTCGCGCAGCAGGCTCACCAGCACGGCGGCGGCATGGCACAGCACGGCATCGCCCACGGCGTGGCCGCGGGCATCGTTCACGTCCTTGAAGTGGTCCAGGTCGATGAACAGCAGGGCCCCCACCTGGAAGCCGCTCTGCGCCTGGCCCAGGGTCTGGCCCAGGCGGTCCATGAACTGGCGCCGGTTGGGCAGGCCTGTCAAGGGGTCGAAGTAGGCCAGCACATGGATGGCCTGCTCGGCCGACTTGCGCTCCGAGATGTCGCGCATGATGTTCGAGACCCCGGTGATGCGACCGGCCTCGTCGCTCAGCGGCGACAGCGTGAGTTCGACATCCAGGCGTGTGCCGTCGCGGTGCAGGCGTTGCGTCTCGATGCGCTCGGCACGCTCGCCCTGGCGCACCCGCTCCAGGATCTGGCTTTCCTCGTGCTGGCGCTCCTGCGGCACGATGATCTGGCTCGACTGCCCCAGCGCTTCGGCCTCGGTGTAGCCCAGCAGCCGGCTGGCGCCGGGGTTCCAGGACACGATGCGCTCTTCCAGGTCATGGCTGATGATGGCGTCGTCCGAGCTTTCCACGATGGCGGCCAGCCGGGCCCTGGCCTGCTGCACCATCTCCTGCTGGCGCAGCAGCTCGTGCCGGCGGCGCTGCGCGCTGCGCTGCACCAGCAGCAAGCCGGCCAGCAGCAGGCTGATCAGGAAGTAGGGCACCTGCATGTTGCTCCACCACATGGCCCGCATCTCCTGCATGGGCAGGGTCACGAACAGCGTGGCCGGGTAGTGGCTCATGCGGCGGTAGACGTTGAGGTTCTCCTGCCCGCCGATTTCATTGCGGCCCTGCAGCGTGCCCTGGGCCGGGAAATGGCGCGCCTGCAGTTCACGGATCAGGGCGCCTCGGCGCTGCTGGCCGTAGATCTGTTGCATGCTTGCGCTGGCCGGGTTGGGGTAGCGGCTGCGCAGGTAGCCGTCATCGCCCAGGATGCCGATGGAGGCCCGCTTCACGATGGGGGCGTTCTGCCAGAAGGTCTGCAGCAATTCGGCCGGCAGGTAGGCGCTCACCATGGCCTGCAGCCGGCCCTGCCGGTCACGCAGGGCAATGCGCAGCGGGATCATCCAGCGCTGTGTCAGCGTGCCCAGGGTGGGGCGACCGAACACGAAGTTCTGGCCCCGGATCATGGCCTCGCGTGCCTCCATGAAGGTGTCGCGCGCCGCCAGCGAAGGCATGACCGTGCCTGCATCGGCCTGGGTCGACAGCAGCATCTGCCCGTCCTGGCGGATCAGGGTCACGTCCAGCAATTCGGGGTGACGCCGGCTGTAACGGCGTACCCGTTCCAGATCGTATTGGCCATCGGCGTTGGGGGATTGCTGCAATTCCTCAGCCAGCCCGCTCAGACTGACATGCAGCAGTTGAAAGTAGTGATCGGCGGATTTCTCACCCAGTTCGGTCACCGTGCTCAGTTCGGCCACCAGGTTCTTGCTGATCTGTTGCCAGGTGGCCCAGGTGTAGAGACCGGTGAAACCCAGCACCAGCAGAATCATCAGGGCCATGCTGCGCCAGGGCGCTGGACTGAAAGCAGGGCTGAAGATCCGTTCAAGCATCAGGCGCAAGACGATGGTGGGCAGGCAGGGTGGTCCGAGGGAACGCTCAAAGCGTCCGGTTGGTTGGAGACGATACGTAAGTCACAGTTTTTAACAAGAGGTGAACCCAGGCTTTCCACATCGGTTCTGCGTTGGATCAGCCCTTCGAGGCCTCTCAAGGCCGCATGCAGCAGCAGCATGATGGTCTTGCCGTCCTGGATGCGACCGTCGTAGACCATGGCCAGGGCCTGCTGCAAAGGCATTTCCAGCACTTCGATGTCTTCGCCTTCCTCGGCCAGGCCGCCCTGGGCGGCGGCGCTGCCGGGGGTGTATTCGGCGCAGAACAGATGCAGTCGCTGGCTCACCGAGCCGGGGCTCATGTAGGCCTGGAACACCGGTTGCAGGTGCGCCACCCGCAGCCCCATCTCTTCTTCGAGTTCGCGGCGTGCACACGACTCGGGGCTGTCCGCCGGGTCGATCAGGCCGGCGCAGGTTTCGATCAGCTGACCGTCGCCACCGTCCTTCAGCCAGACCGGCAGGCGGAACTGGCGCGTCAGCAGCACCGTGCCCTGGGCCCGGTTGTACAGCAGCACCGCGGCCCCGTCGCCCAGGTGGTAGACCTCGCGGGCGGTGTGCAGGGTACGGCCATCGCGGGTCTGCAGCTCAAAGCGGGTCTTGCTCAGGCGCGTCCAGTCGTGCGCCAGCTCTTGCGTGTCGAGCAGGCGCACGCCGGGGGGCATGCCGTCGGGGCGGCTGTCGGGCGGACTCATTGGCAACTGAACTTGACCGCGCTGCCGTTGGTGGTCTGGCTGCCGTTGCCGCTGCCCGAGGGGCTGAGTGCGCAATTGCCCGTGGCCGGCTGGGCCGTGATGCCGTAGCTGTAGCGGGCCCCCACCGGCAGGTAGTAGGTGAGGGTGCCGTTCGTGGCCGTGAATGTCTGGGTCACGGTGTCGCTCTGGTCGGGCGAACTGCCTGTGGGGTAGCTGAAGGTCATGCTCAGGCCCAACGAGGCGTCGTTGACCAGGCCACTGACGGTCAGCGTGTGGGCGTACTGGGTGAAGCAGCTCAGCACCAGCGACACGCCGCCCGGTGGCAGGGTGCCATCCGCTGCGTTGCAGGCATAGGCGCGCAGGGCCGGGAACTCCGAGTAGACCCGGTAGCGCGTGCCCACCGGGATCAGCGTGGCAAAGCTGAAGCCAGGCTTGGCCACGGTCAGGGCGGCGGTGTCTCCGGTGCTGCTGACCACCAGGGTCAGCGGGCCCAGCAGGCCGCTCGCCGTGCCGCTCAGGGCAAACGAGCCCGGGCCGCAATTGAGTTGCACATTGCTCACATTGAGCCCGGCCATGCTGCCCTTGCCATTGCCCACGCTGCAGTACTGGTCGGTGGGCTGGGTGGGCACGGTCACGTCGTAGGGGGTGCCGTAGGCCAGCGCTTGCGGGAAGACGAAGGTGGTGCTGGTGCCCGTGCTGGGCAGGGGGATGGCCAGGCTCTGGCCGTTGCTGGCCACCACCAGGCCCGTTCCCGTGAGGCCGGTGACGCTGCCGCCCAGGGTGGTGGCGCTGCTGCTGCAGCTGATCTGCACATTGCTCACGGCGCTGCCGGTGATGCTGCCGCTGCCGTTGCTCACGCTGCAGGTCTGGCCGGAGGGCTGGGTCTGCACCTGCACGTTGTAGGCGGTGCCTGCCGCCACCGGCGTGGCAAAGGTGAACTGGGTGGCGTTGGCCGCCACGGTGAGGCTCTGGCCCAGGGCACTCAAGACCAAGCCGCTGCCTGTGAGGCCGCTGATGCTGCCGCCCAGGCTGTAGCTGGCGGTGCTGCAGCTGACCGCCACCGAATTGATGGCGCTGGTCCCCATGGTGCCGCTGCCATTGCTCACCGAGCAGGTGGCGCCCACGGGCTGGGCCCGCACCGCCACGTTGTAATTGACGCCCACGGCCACGCCGGCCGGAAAGCTCCAGCTGACCGCGTTGGCCGGCACGTTGACGCTTTGCGCCGTGATGCCCAGCACCAGTCCGTTGGTGCTCAGACCACTCACCGAGCCTCCCAGCGGGTAGGTGTTGAGCACGCACTGCACCTGCACCGAGGTGATGGGCGCGATGCTGGTGACGGTGCCGCCCCCGTTGTTGACGGCGCAGGTGGCGCCCGTGGGCTGGGTCTGCACGGTCACCCAGTAGCTGGCGCCCAGGGTCAGGTTGCTGGGGAAGGTGAAGCTGCTGGCATTGGCCGGCACGCTCACGGTCTGGCTGCCGTTGGCCAGCACCAGGCCGCTGGCGCTGCCCAGGCCGCTCACGCTGCCGCCCAGGCTGGCCACGCTGGTGCTGCACACCACGGCCACATTGGTCAGGGCGGCCGAGCCCATGGTGCCGCTGCCGTTGTTCACGCTGCAAGTCAGGCCGCTGGGTTGGCTGGCCACGCTCACGCTGTAGCTGGCCCCGGGGGCGATCAGGCGGCTGAAGGCAAAGCTGGTGGCGCCGGCGCTCACGAACAGGGTGTCGTTGCCATTCTTCAGGCTCAGCCCGGCGGCCGAGCCCAGACCGCTGATGCTGCCGCCCAGGCTGTAGCGTGTGCCGATCACCGTGGGGGTGGTGGCGGTGTTGCTGATGGCCAGGCCGTTGAGCAGCAGGTCGTAGCCGGTGTTGGTGTTGGTCAGCAAGGTGGTGACCGGGTCGAAGGTGCTGGTGCTCAGGCCGGCCGCCGTGATCTGGCTGCTGAGGTTGCTGTTCAGGTTGGCCTTGGCCTGGGCCAGGGCGGTGCTGTTGGCGCCCAGCAGGGCCGGGGTGAGGCGCGACGAGCCCGACTGGCCGGCAGCGCTCACCACGTCCGAGGCCAGCTTGTCGGTCAGACCGGTCAGGTTCAGCACGATGAAGCTGCGTGCCACCGGAGCCGCGGTGCCTGGGGCGTACCAGCGTGAACCGTCCGGCTTGGTCACCACCCCGACCATGGGGGGCACAAAGCCGTCGATGCGGGCATGGTAGATGCCGTTGCTGTTGGTGGTGGCGCTCACGCTGTGGCCGGCGCTGTCGGTGATGGTGACCGGCGCATTGGCCAGCACGGCACCATCGGCGGCCGCACCGTTGATGCCGGCGGCGCTGACCACGCCGCCGTCAAAGCTGCTGGCTTGGGTGATGCCGTAGCTGTCCACCATGGGGGTGGTGCTGCTCCCCCCGCCGCCACCTCCCCCGCAAGCCACCAGGGCCAAGGAACTCCACAAGAGGCCCAGGAGGCTGATGGCGCGTGTTGTCTTGTTCATGCTTCTGTCTTGATCGGTTGATGGGACGACGGTCTGGGCATGGGCCCCCACTGTTTGTAACACGTGGAAACGCCGCTGCAAGGCCTTCAGGTGTGGGTTGGGTCACGGTGTGTGGCGCGACCTGGGCCCAGAGACCCCTGGCCGGGCTGTGCTGTTGTCTTGTGGCGGCTTGAAATACTGTATAAATAAACAGTTAAAACCCTGTCCACTTTCCTGCTCCACCATGTCTGCCCTTCTCCTGGATGCCATTCCCAGCCTCTGGCGCGCCAGTGACCTGGGGCACAGCGCTGCACCGGTGTGCCCCAGCGGCTTTGCCGCGCTGGATGCCGAGCTCCCCGGCGGGGGCTGGCCGTGTGGCCAGCTCACCGAGGTGTTGCAGCCCGAGGCGGGCTGGCGCGAGTGGCGCTTGCTGGCGCCCAGTCTGGCGCGGCTGTCGCAGCAAGGGGCGGTGGTGCTGGTGGGGCCGCCGCTGGTACCGCACCTGCCGGCGCTGGCCTGGCAGGGGCTGGCGCTGGGCTCGCTGATCTGGGTGCAGGCGAGCAGCCCGGCCGAGCGCCTGTGGGCCGCCGAGCAGGCCTTGCGCTGCCAGGCGCTGGCGGCCTTGCTGGTCTGGCTACCGCCTGGCAAGTCGCCGAGCCTGTCGCAGGGCTTGTCGCAAGGCCTGCGGCGCCTGCAGTTGGCGGCCCAGGCCGGGCGGCAGGCCAGCCCGCCCTGCCTGTGGGCGCTGCGCCCCTGGGCGGCGCAGCAGCAGGCCTCGCCCGCGCCGCTGCGCCTGGGCTTGCGTGCCGGGGCGGCAGATGCCCTGGAGGTGCAGCTGCTCAAACGCCGTGGGCGGCAACTGGAGCGGGCCTTGCTGTTGGCTGCGGCCCGGCCTTCGCCCTTGCGTGCCGGGCCGGCGGTGGCGCCACCACATACACCGCCACCCACACCGTCACAGACCGTGGTGGCCCCGTCTCCCAACCCTTTCAAGCCGGATCGCCATGTGGTGGATCGCGCTCTTGCCCGACCCCTCGGCTGAGCCTGGGCCGGCACTGGCGTGGTGGGCCCTGGGCTACACGCCACGCGTGGCCAGGCTGCAGGACGCCGTGGTGCTGGAGGTGCAGGCCAGCCTGCGCCTGTTCGGGGGGGCGCCAGCCTTGCTGCGCCGCCTCATGGGCGAGGCGGGGGCCCTGGGCGTGCAGCGCATCGGCGTGGCCCCCACGGCCTTGGCGGCCCTGGCCTTGGCGCGTTCCTTGCCCTCTGGCGAGCGGCGACTGCGCCGCTGCCATGCAGCCCGGCTGTCGGCCACGCTGGATGCCTTGCCGCTGCAGGCGCTGCCCGAGGTGGCCCGGCATGCCGAGTTGCTGCAGCGCCTGGGCTGCCAGACCCTGGGCCAGGTGCGGGCCTTGCCCCGGGGCGGGCTGGCGCGCCGCTTTGGTGCTGAACTGTCGAACGCCCTGGACCGTGCCCATGGCCAGCGTCCTGAGGTGTTTGACTGGCAGCTGTTGCCCGAGCAGTTCGAACAGCACCTGGCCTGCCCCAGCCTGGTGGAGCACGCGGCCGGCCTGATGTGGGGGGCGCACCGCCTGCTGCAGGCCCTGGCCGTGTGGCTGGCGGCGCGCCACAGCGGCGTGACCGGGGTGCGCCTGGCCTGGCAGCATGACCCGCGCCGGGGTTGCGAGCCCGGGGCCGAACTGGTGGTGCACACTGCCCAGCCCACGCGCGAGGTGGCCCACCTGGAGCGTCTGCTGGCCGAGCACCTGGCCCGGGTCACGCTGGCGGCGCCGGTGCAGTCCCTGAGCCTGCAGGCGCTGGGCGTGCAGCGCTGGGGCCCCGGCAGTGCCAGCCTGTTGCCGCAGGATCTGGCCGGGGGCGAGCCCCTGCCGATCTGCCTGGAGCGCCTGAGCGCCCGCCTGGGCCCGGGGCGGGTGCTGGCCGGCCGCCTGCAGGCTGACCACCGGCCTCAGCACATGCAGCATTGGCAGCCCGCCATCGAGGTGCCGCCCACCCCGGCCTCGGTGCGCCCGGCCACGGCCACCGCCTGGCAACCCCCCTGGCTGCTGCCCGAGCCCGAGCCGTTGCGCCTGGTGGGCGAGCGCCCGCAGTACCGCGGCCCGCTGACCCTGCTGGCCGGTCCCGAGCGCCTGGAGGCGGGCTGGTGGGACGGCCCCGGCGCAGCCGACCCTGACCTGACCCTGCGCGACTACTTCATTGCCCGCAGCGCCCAGGCCGGTTTGCTGTGGGTGTTCCGGGTGCGGCCCTTGAGTGGCCAGCTTGACAGCCCGACACGCTGGTTTCTGCACGGGGTGTTCGGATGAGCCTGAGCACACCCAGGCCAGTCCTGCCGGCCTATGCCGAGCTGCAATGCCTGTCGAACTTCAGTTTTCTGCGTGGTGCCGCCTGGCCGCAAGACCTGGTGGCCCGCGCCCAGGCCCTGGGCTACGAGGCGCTGGCCCTGACCGACGAGTGCTCGGTGGCCGGTGCCGTGCGCGCCCATGGCGAAGCCAAGCGCCTGGGCTTCAAGCTGATCATCGGTGCGCAGTTTCGATTGCCGCCCGAGCCTGATCTGGGCGACCCGGGCGGGCAGCTGGTGCTGCTGGCCACCAACCGGCGGGGTTATGGCCAGCTGTGCCAGCTGATCACCCAGGCGCGGGCCGGCCAGCCCAAGGGCGAGTACCAGCTGGGCTGGGCCGATCTGCAGGCCCGCCCGGCCCGGCTGGCCGATTGCCTGGCCTTGTGGAGCCCCGAGCGAGACCAGCCCCCCGAGGCCGCGGCCCTGGCCCGGGTGGCCCAGGGGTTGGCCGCCAGCTTTCCCGGTCGGGCCTGGCTGGCCGTGCGCCGCTGGCTGCGCATGGACGATGCCCGCTGGCTGGAGGCCTTGCAGGCCGCCGGCCAGGCCTGCGGCCTGCCCCTGGTGGCGGTGGGCGATGTGCACCTGCACCGGCGATCGGACAAGCGGCTGCACGACGTGCTCAGCGCGATCCGCCTGCGCCGCCCGGTGGCCGAGTGCGGCCTGAGCCTGCAGGCCAATGCCGAGGCACACCTGCGCTCGCGCCTGCGCCTGGCCACGCTGTTCCCGCCCGAGCTGCTGGCCGAGAGCGTGCGCGTGGCCGAGCGCTGCCGCTTCAGCCTTGATGAGTTGCGCTACGAATACCCGCCGGCCCTGGTGCCGCCCGGCCTGAGCCCGGCTCAGCACCTGCGCCACGAGGTCGAGGCCGGGGTGCGGCGCCGCTACCCTGAGGGCGCGCCCGCGGCGGTGCGGGCCCAACTGGAGCACGAGCTGGCCTTGATCAGCGAGCTGGGCTACGAAAAGTACTTTCTCACCGTGCACGATGTGGTGTGTTTTGCCCGCCAACGCCACATCCTGTGCCAGGGCCGGGGCTCGGCGGCCAATTCGGCGGTGTGCTTCTGCCTGGGCATCACCGAGATCGACCCGGGCCGCCACAGCCTGCTGTTCGAGCGTTTCATCAGCCGCGCCCGCAAGGAGCCGCCCGACATCGATGTCGACTTCGAGCACCAGCGCCGCGAGGAGGTGATCCAGTACCTGTACGGCAAATACGGCCGGGGCCATGCCGCGCTGGTGGCGGTGGTGATCTGCTACCGCCCGCGCAGCGCCATCCGCGATGTGGGCTTTGCGCTCGGGGTGCCGGCCCCGGTGGTCGATGCGCTGGCGCGCCATCAGCAGTGGTGGGATGCGCCGGCCGACCTGGGGCTGCGCCTGCAGAGCCTGGGTCTGGCCCTGGACGCCGCTTTGCTGCAGCGCTGGCTGGCCTTGACGCAGCAGGTGCTGGGTTTTCCGCGCCACCTGTCGCAGCACCCGGGCGGCTTTGTGCTGAGCGGCGAGCGCCTGGATGCCACCGTGCCCGTGGTGCATGCCCGCATGGCCGGGCGCACCTGCATCGAGTGGGACAAGGACGACATCGACGACGTGGGCCTGCTCAAGGTCGATGTGCTGGCCCTGGGCATGCTCAGCGCGCTGCAGCGCAGCTTCCAGTTCATGGGGCAGTGGCATGGCCGGCCCTTCGGCCTGGCCGATGTGCCGAGCGAAGACGGGCCCACCTACGACATGCTGTGCCGGGCCGACACGGTGGGCGTGTTCCAGGTCGAGTCGCGGGCCCAGCAGAGCATGCTGCCCCGGCTGAGGCCGCGTGAGTTCTATGACCTGGTGGTGCAGGTGGCCATCGTGCGGCCCGGGCCCATCCAGGGCGGCATGGTGCACCCCTACCTGCGGCGGCGCCAGGGCCTGGAGGCCAATGACTGCCCGGCCGGGCTGGAGGTGGCCCTGGAGCGCACCCTGGGCGTGCCCATCTTCCAGGAGCAGGTGATGCAGATCGCCATGATCGCGGCCGGCTTCAGTGCCGAGGAGGCCGACCAGCTGCGCCGCAGCATGGCGGCCTGGAAACGCAAGGGCGGCATCGGCCACCTGCGCGAGCGCCTGTTCGAGGGCATGGCCGCGCACGGCTACACGCTGGAATTTGCCGAGTCGATCTTCAAGCAGATGGAGGGCTTTGGCGAGTACGGCTTTCCGGAAAGCCATGCCGCCAGCTTTGCCTTGCTGGCCTATGCCAGCGCCTGGCTCAAATGCCACGAGCCGGCCTGTTTTCTGGCCGCCTTGCTGAACTCGCAGCCGATGGGCTTTTATGGCCCCTCGCAACTGGTGCAGGACGCGCGCCGCCATGGGGTGGAGGTGCGCCCGGTGGATGTGCTGCACAGCGACTGGCTCAGCACCCTGGAGCCGCCGGGCTGGGCCGGGGCGCGCCAGCCCGCGGTGCGCCTGGGCCTGCAGCAGGTCAAGGGCCTGGGCGAGGCCCAGGCCCGGCGGGTGGTTCAGTTGCGCCGCAGCGGCCAGCCCCTGAGTGTGGAGCGCCTGGCCCGCGAGGCCGCTCTGGATGCCGGTGACCTGGCCGCGCTGGCGGCGGCCAATGCCCTGGAGGGCCTGGCCGGGCACCGCCGCCAGCAGGTGTGGCAAAGCGCTGCGCTGCACCGAGCACCCCGCCTGCTGCAGCACGCGCCGGTGCATGAGGCCCCGCTGGCCTTGCCCACCGCCAGCGAGGCCGAGGCCCTGAGCTGGGATTACCAGGCGACCGGCCTGAGCCTGGGGCGGCACCCGCTGGCCTTGTTGCGCGCCGAGCTGGCGCGGCGCCACATCTTCAGTGCCGAGCAATTGCAGGCGGTGCCGGGGCGCCGCCGGGTGCAGGCCTGCGGCCTGGTCACGGTGCGCCAGCGCCCGGGCACGGCCAAGGGCACGGTGTTCGTCACGCTAGAAGACGAGACCGGCGTGGTCAATGTGATCGTGTGGGCCGCACTGGTGGCCGAGCAGCGCGAGGCTTTGCTGGGCTCGCGCCTGATGGCGGTGGACGGGCTGTGGCAGCGCGAGGGCGAGGTCTGTCACCTGGTGGCGCGCCGCCTGCACAACCTCAATGCGCTGCTGGACCAGACCCTGGGCGCGATGAGCCCGCGCAGCCGCGACTTTCATTGACCTTGTCCGAGGCTGTGCGGCGCTTTCGCCGGTCGATGGCAGGGCCCATCCAGGTGCCCAGGCTCAGCAAGCCCAGGCCACTTGCCAGACCCAGCAAACCCCAGGGTGTCAGCAGCGGGATGCTGTTCAAGGTCGAAGGCCCGCTCTCCGAGGGCGGTACAGGTGGAGGTGCCGGGGGCGGTTCGGACTCATCGCCTGGCGATGCCGCCAGGATGCTGATGTCCAGCGGTATGGGATCGGGTGTGTCGCCGGCCACCAGCGTGCTGCCCGGGCTCCACCAGCCGGTGTCGGGCAGACTCAAGGTGTGCCCCTCTTGCAGCACGGCACCCGTGATCCGCCGCGCCAGCACCTCACAGGCCTCCCCGTCTTGCAGCAGCCCACTTTGAGCGACCTGCGGGGCTTGCAGAAGCAACGATTGCTCGCCGGAGTGGCTGCAGAGCAAGTTCAGCTCGATCCTGGGATGGGTCTGGACAGCCCGGTGATTGCCCAGGTAACGCGGCAGCACCCGCAGTGAGGCGTTCATCACAGGGCGGATCTGCAGCAGCAATTCGACCGGGTTGGTGTCGGGGGTGATCACCCGGGGGTTGTCGCCCACCCACAATCCGGGTTGGGGTGATGGCCATTGCCAGCCTCTTGGCAGTTGGGCTGCGCGCTCCAGCTTGGCCACGAGCAGACAGGACTCGTCGGTCTGCAAGCCTTCGATCCAGCCGGCTGCAGGCGGCGTGATGCGCACCGACTGTGTGCCCGAGCGCTCGCATTGGCTCTCGATCTGAAGCAGGGGGGCATCCGTGATGCGCAGGGCATCGCCGTCGTAACGCACCTGGATGTTCAGGGCGGCTTGCATCAGGCCTGGGGGCGGACTTTCAGGCGGGGGTTCTGGGGGCACTTCAGGGGGAGGTTCGGGGGGCGAGGTGTCGTGGCCGGGTTCTGTCGCAGGCGGGTCGTCGGTGGGTGGGTCGGGCAGTTCGCCCTTGAAGTCGTAGTTGTGAAACTCGCTGCCCTGGCTGTCCTGGGTCAGATCGCCCGCCACCAGCACCCGTCCGTTCAGGCCGGGCAAGGCGTTGTACAGCGCACCTCGGGCCACCAGCACACTGCCTTGCCATTGGGCCCCGCCACCGAGCTTCACCAGGCTGGCCTGGGGAAAATTCCACAGCATGCGACGGGTGAGCTCGGTGTCGAACTGAAAGCCGCCGTGGCCCGCGGGGTCGGTCATGTCGTAGAACTGCAGGCTGACGGTAGGGGTGCCCGGGTGGTTGATCAGCACCGTGGCGCCCGGTGGGATGCCTTTCAGGCGCAGGCCGCCACTGGGCAGGTCGGCACTGAGCTTGAAAACCTGAAGGGCGGACTGTCCGTCGCCCTGGAGCACCATGGGGTGCTGCCCGCGAACGGTGCCGGTGGGCGCCAGTGTGGCCCAGTAGGCGCTGCGCTGGGCCAGGCTGTTGAAGTCGACCGGGGGCGGGGTCGGGCTGGTCTGATAGCGCACCCCCCCGCGGGCCTGCACCTGACCTGCACCCACCCGGGCCCCGCCAATGAGGGCTGTGGAGCGCAGGTTGGGTTGACCCACTGCCAAGACGGCACTGGGGTCCACCGGCTGGATCTGTCCGCCCACCACCAGGTGCGGGGGGCTGCTGGCCTGATCCGCGTCTGGCGGCACCACGCAAGCGCCAGCACCCACTTGCACCAGGTTGTAGTAGCCCCGGGTGCGCAGCACCAGGTCGCCACCCACGAAGATCCGGCCCTCGGCTTCACTGCCCTGCAACACATGAAAGTGGCCGCCGACCACCAGCGAGTAGGCCTCGTCACGGCCTTCCGCCCCCAGCTTGCGGCAGGCCGCTGGCGGCCCGTAGTGGCTGGGGCAGTCAGGCCCGAGGCAAGGGCCTGTTTCGGCACCCAGGCCACTGCCGGCGTAGGAGGGGGTTGAGAGCAGAGCGCTCAGGCTGAGCAAGATCGGGAAGCCTGGGTGAGAAAAAGCAGCAGTCATGGCGGTGCAGCGATCAGTTGTACCATCTTCCGTCTCTGAAACGAACGGCTTTTGTAGCAAATGAGTGGGCTGTTTGCCGTGACGTAAGGCTTGTGAGCGGGTGCTTGGGGTGGGGCTGGCCTGCCGTGCTTCGCCCAGCAAAAAGCCCCTGGCCGCAAGGCGCAGGGGCTGGGTGGATCGGGGGGCGCCGCAGGGGCGCCGGTCGATCAGGGGGCGTGGATCACAGCGAGTCGATGAAGCTGCGCAGCTTGTCGCTGCGGCTCGGGTGCTTGAGCTTGCGCAGGGCCTTGGCTTCGATCTGGCGGATGCGTTCGCGGGTCACGTCGAACTGCTTGCCCACTTCTTCGAGGGTGTGGTCGGTCGACATTTCGATGCCGAAGCGCATGCGCAGCACCTTGGCTTCGCGCGGGGTCAGGCCATCGAGGATGTCCTTCACCACATCGCGCAGGCCGGCCTGCATGGCGGCGTCGATCGGGGCGGTGTTGGAACCGTCCTTGATGAAGTCGCCCAGGTGGCTGTCGTCATCGTCGCCGATCGGGGTTTCCATGGAGATCGGCTCTTTGGCGATCTTCATGATCTTGCGGATCTTGTCCTCGGGGATCTCCATCTTGGCGGCCAGGATGGAGGCATCGGGCTCAAAACCAAACTCTTGCAAGTGCTGGCGGCTGATGCGGTTCATCTTGTTGATGGTCTCGATCATGTGCACCGGGATGCGGATGGTGCGGGCCTGGTCGGCGATCGAGCGCGTGATGGCCTGACGGATCCACCAGGTGGCGTAGGTCGAGAACTTGTAGCCGCGGCGGTATTCGAACTTGTCGACCGCCTTCATCAGACCGATGTTGCCTTCCTGGATCAGATCCAGGAACTGCAGACCGCGGTTGGTGTACTTCTTCGCAATCGAGATCACCAGGCGCAGGTTGGCCTCGATCATTTCCTTCTTGGCATCGCGCGAGGCGGCTTCGCCTTCGTTCATGCGCTTGTTGATGTCCTTCAGCTCGGTCAGCGGCACCACCACGCGCGATTGCAGGTCCATCAGCTTTTGCTGCAGTTCCTGGATCGGAGGGATGTTGCGGGCCATCACCACCGACCAGGGTTTGCCGGCGGCGGCCTGCTTTTCGACCCATTTCAGGTTCAGCAGGTTGGGCGGGAATTCCTTGATGAAGGTTTCCTGCGGCATGCCGCACTTGTCGACGATGATGCGGCGCAGCTCGCGTTCCTTCTTGCGCACGTCATCGACCTGGGCACGCACCAGATCGCACAGCTTCTCGATGGTCTTGGCGGTGAAGCGGATCGTCATCAGCTCAGCAGACAGTTGCTGCTGGGTCTTCATGTAGGTGGCGCCGCCGTAGCCTTCCTTGTCATAGATCTTGTGCATCTTCTCGAACAGCTCGCGCAGCTTGTCGAAACGCGACAGGGCTTCACGCTTGAGTTCTTCGAGCTTCTTGGTCAGGGCCTTGGAGCCGCCCTTGCCGTCGTCGTCGTCGGCTTCGTCGAATTCGTCGAAGTCTTCTTCGGCCACATAGTCGTCGGCCTCGTTGGCGTTGGAGAAGCCGTCGACGATGGTCGAGATGACGATCTTGCCTTCGCGGATTTCCTCACCCATGTTGAGGATTTCGGCGATCGTGGCGGGGGAGGCCGAGATGGCTTCCATCATGGCCATCAAACCGCCTTCGATGCGCTTGGCGATTTCGATTTCGCCTTCACGGGTCAGCAGCTCGACCGTGCCCATTTCGCGCATGTACATGCGCACCGGGTCGGTGGTGCGGCCGAATTCGGAGTCCACGGTGGACAGCGCGGCTTCGGCTTCTTCTTCGGCTTCCTCGACCGTGGCAGCGGTCGGGGTCACGTTGTTCTGGAACAGGGTTTCGGCGTCGGGCGTCTGCTCGTACACCGCCACACCCATGTCGTTCAACATGGTGACCACGACTTCCATGGTCTCGGCATCGACCAGCTTGTCGGGCAAGTGGTCAGAGATTTCGACCTGGGTCAGGTAGCCGCGGGTCTTGCCCAGGGTGATCAGGGTCTTCAGGCGCGAGCGGCGCTTGGCCATGTCTTCTTCGGACAGGACGGTCTCGTCCAGGCCGAATTCCTTCATCAGCGCGCGTTCCTTGGCCTTGCTGATCTTCATGCGCAGCGGCTTGACCTTTTCGGTCGTGGCCGCGGCGGGGGTGGCTTCGACCTCACCTTCGAGGTCGGCTTCGATGTCGGACAGGTCCAGATCGTCGTCGCTGGATTCCTTGACCGCATCGGCCTTGGGCTTGCGACCGCGCTTGGCGCCGGTCTTGGGGGCGGCGTCCTTGTCGGCGGCAGCCTTGGGCGGGCGGCCCGGCTTTTTCTTGACCGGAGCGTCTTCGCCAGCGGCCGCGGTGGCCTTGGAGGTCTTCTTCAGTTCGTCGGAGGTGGCTTCAGCCTTGGGTTTCGATGCGGGCACTGTGGTGGCTTTCTTGGCAGACGGGGTCGCCGCCTTGGCACTGGCAGCCGTCTTGGCTGCCGAGGACTTGGCGGTGGCTTTCGGAGCAACCTGGGCCGGGGCGGTGGACTCGGACTTGACGGGCTTCGCGGACTTTTGAGCGGGCATGAACAACCTCAGGATCAAACAGGAACACAAAGAAACGAGCAAGCGCCACATATCCCGGCGCGGGTGGCACGGCAAAGGGTGATCGGGCGCAATTTCTTGCAGCTGTGGCAGCCCTTTGCAGTCGAGAAGCAGGCAGCCGGGCAGGGCCTGGCCACGCGGTTCTCAGGGGCAAGATGTCTGGGCGAACATTTGGTGTGCAGTCCTTGCGGATGGTGGGCGCGTGCCCCGTCTAGGGGTGTGGTGCGGGCCCGGGCCGGAGGTGCTGCTGTCGCTCTTGCCGATGCAAACCTTACATTATACCGATGTGGCCGCTTTTCAAGGGCCGGGTACCAGAACAGGGTTTTATTGGATCGCCACGCGCTGCAGATTCAGCTCCAGCTCGGTGCGGCGCTTGAACAGGGCGCGGTAACGCTCCAGGGCGGCCGGGTCGTGCCGCACCGCCTCGATGGCCTGTTTTTCCTGCAGCTTGAGCTGTTCGACCAGCATGCGGTTGAGCACGCCGCGCAGTTCGGCCCGCAATTCCTTGATTTCGCCCTCGGTCTGGGCGTGTGAGCCGGTCATGAGCTTCACCGCCAGCGCCTCGAAGGCCTGCCCGCGCAGGCTCTCGCGCAGCACCGCCCAGGGCACGGCCCCGTGCTCGTGGAACTGGCTTTCCAGCCAGACGAACAGGGCGCCGTGCGGTGCCGGCAGCTGGCACAGCATGTCGTGGTCATCGTGGCTGAGGCTTTCCAGGGCGCTCATGTGCGACAGCAGCAGGCGGGCTGCATGGTCGGGGCGTGTCACGGGGGGCGTGCGCGGGCCGTCGTCGTTCTCTTCGGGTTTGGCGTTCCATTTGCCGCCTTTCCAGCCATCGCGCGAGCCTTTGAAGCCGTCCTTGCCGCCCTTGAAGCTGCCCTTTTCAAAGCGCTTGCCCGGGCCGCCCGGGGGGTGGCCAGGGCCTGCACCGCCGGCGTCGGGCCAGGCGCCCTGGCCGCCATCGGCATGCCAGTGGGGGGCGTCATCCGAGGCGGCATGGCGCTGGCCTTGGCGGGGCGGGGGGCCGGCATCGGGGCTGCCCTGCCAGAGGGCCGCCAGGTCGGCGGTGGGCAACTGGGTCAGTTCGGCCAGTTCGCCCAGCAGTTGGCGCTTGAGCACGCCTTCGGGCAAGGCGCTCCACAGCGGGCGGGCATTGGCCGCCATGTGGGCGCGGCCTTCGGCCGTGCCCAGGTCACATTGTTCGCGGGCGGCCTCGATCAGGAAGCGGCTCAGCGGCAGGGCATCGCCCACATGGCGTGAAAAGGCGTCGGGGCCGTATTCGCGGATGAAGCTGTCGGGGTCGTGTTCGGCCGGCAGGAACAGGAACTTCACGCTGCGCGTGTCGGTGGCATAGGGGATGGCGCCATCCAGTGCCTTGCGCGCGGCGCGTCGGCCGGCGGCGTCGCCGTCGAAGCTGAACACCACCGAGTCGGTGAAGCGGAACAGCTTGTGCACATGGTCGGCGGTGCAGGCCGTGCCCAGGGTGGCCACGGCGTTCGGGAAACCCAGCTGGGCCAGGGCCACCACGTCCATGTAGCCTTCGGTGACCAGGGCATAGCCCTGCTCGCGCAGTGCCGTGCGGGCCTCGTACAGGCCATACAGCTCGCGTCCCTTGCTGAACACCGGTGTTTCGGGTGAGTTCAGGTACTTGGGCTTTTCGTCGCCCAGCACGCGCCCGCCAAAGCCGATGCATTCGCCCTTCACGTTGCGGATGGGGAACATGATGCGGTCGCGGAAGCGGTCGTAGCGCCGGCCGTCCTCGTCGCTCACGATCACCAGGCCACATTCGGCCAGCAGGGGACTGTCGTATTCGGCAAACACGCTGGCCAGGCTGCGCCAGCCCTCCGGGGCATAGCCCAGGCCGAAGCGCTTGGCCACCTCGCCCGACAGGCCCCGGCCTTTGAGGTAGTTCACCGCGCGGGGCGACACCTTGAGCTGCTTGCGGTAGGCGTCGCCGGCTTTTTCAAGCACCTCGCTCAGGCTGAGCTGCTTTTGTCGCTGTTCGGCGGCACGGGCCTTGTCGTGCGGCGACACATCGTCATCGGGCACCTGCAGGCCATATTGCTGGGCCAGGTCTTCCACCGCCTCGCGAAAGCCCATGCCTGCGTGCTCCATCAGAAAGCCGATGGCATTGCCGTTCTTGCCGCAGCCAAAGCAATGGAAGAACTGCTTGGACGGGCTGACCGAGAAGGAGGGCGATTTCTCGCCATGGAAGGGGCACAGGCCCATGAAGTTGGCCCCGGCCTTCTTCAGGGGCACGTAGCGACCCACGATGTCCACCACATCGGTGCGGGCAAGAAGTTCCTGGATGAAAGACTGTGGAATCGTCACCCGTCTATTGTCCCCTTAAACTGTCAGCTGGACGGAACACCTAATATGACAAGCGGCATGCGACCCTCAGCTGGAAGGCGCGCCTTCTGGCGTGCAGGACTGGCGCAGGCGGCGCTGTGGACCTGGCCGGACGCTCGTGCCCAAGGCAAGGATGGGGCCGGGCCTGCCGATCCCAGCCGTGTGCTGCGGGTGCTGGCCTGGCCCGGCTATGCCGATGCCGACATCGTCAAGGCCTTTGAGCGCCGTTTCGAGGTGCGGGTCGAGCTCACCATCGTCGGTTCTGATGATGTGCTGCGCGAGCGTCTGGCCCGGCGAGACCCCGACACCGGCGGGCCGCCGTTTGACGTGCTGGCCGCCAACACGGTTGAACTGCAGCGCCTGCGCGATCTGAACCAGCTCTCGCCCTTGCCGCTGGCCTGGATCCCCCAGGCGGCGGCCCAGTTGCCGCGCTTCCTGAAGCGTGACGCGATCCCGGGGCTGACCCAGGGCTCGCAGCTGTTCGGCATGCCTTTCACCTACTCCGAGATGGGCCTGATCTTCGACCGCCGTCAGATGACGCGCCCCCCCGAGTCGATCCAGGCACTGTGGGATGAGCGCTGGCGTGGCAAGGTGCTGGCCTTTGATGGCAGCACGCACAATTTTTCCATCGCGGCCCAATCGCGCGGTCTGCCCCCGTTTCGCATCCCAGAAGGCCAGCTCGGCCCTTTGGCCCGGCATCTGGTGGCCCTGCGGCGCAATGTGCGGGCCTTCTACTCCCAGCCGGACGAATCGGCCGACCTCTTCCGTCGCCACCAGGTGGCCTTGATGTTTGCCAACTACGGCCGTCAACAACTCAAGCTGTTGCGCGACCAAGGGCTGGATGTGGGCTATGCCTTGCCACGCGAGGGGGCCTTGGCCTGGCTGGACTGCTGGGCCATCACCCGCCAGGCCCGCAGCCTGACCCTGGCCGCACGCTGGATCGACACCATGCTGTCGCCCGAGGTCAGCCAGGCTTTCAGCCTGCGTCAGGGATTGGCCAATACCCGCGAGGAGCCGCCTGAGGTGGCTTCGGGGGCCTCCTTGCTGTGGCTGGAGCCGGTCGAGGACGAGGCCCGCCGCATCGCGCTGTGGCAGCGCATCCGGGATGGTGAGCGGCCCGAGAGGCTGACGGTATGAGGCCCGGTGGCATTGCCTTGCGGCTGAGTCTGCTGCTGGCGGCGTTCAGCGTGTTTGCCGCCGGCCTGGCCAGCCACTACACCTTTGTGAGCAGCCGCGCCATGATGACCGAGCGCGCGGAGCGCTACTTGCTGAGCACCACCGAGGTGCTGGCTCGCCACCTGCATGCCAGTCTGCAAAGCGTCTCGCAAGACGCCCTGGTCCTGGCCACCCATGCGCAGGCTCGGGCCTTGCTGGAGGCCCCCCGGGGAGAGCCGGGGCGGCCGCAGCCGGCTGCACGCGAAGCCATGGCGCAGGCCTTCGAAGCCATGCTGGCCGCCCACCCGGGTTATCTGCAGGTGCGCCTGATCACTGCGCAGGAGCACGGCCTGGAACAGGTGCGGGTGCTGCGCCAGGGCGAGGTGCTGAAGCGCATTCCTGAGCACGACCTGAGGGAGAAAGGGCATTTCCCCTATGTCTTCGAGGCGCTTGCCCAGCCCGCCGGGCAGGTCTACCTGTCGGAGTTTGCCGTCAGCCATGACGATGCCCCGGAGGTGAACGACATGCCTTCATTCACGGTGTCGGCACCGGTGGTGTCTCAGGGGCGCACCTTGGGGGTGGTGGCTTTGCAGGTGGCAGCACGCCCCTTTCTGCAGAACGTGATGAGCAATCTGCCAGGAGGCTTCCAGCTTTACATGAGCAACCGTTGGGGCGACTGGCTGATGCACCCGGATGCCAGCCAGACCTTCGGCTTCGATCATGGGCAACGGGTGTTCATCCAGGACACTTTTCCCGAGGCTCAGGGCCTGCTCAGCGGCCGCGTCCAGTCGCTGGTCACGCGGGCCAATGACCCCTACGGCGAGCCCCTGGCGGCCGCATTTGTTCGCTTGCCCCTGGGGGCCGAGGTGGATCAGCGATTCCTGCTGCTTGGCCTGGCGCAGACGCTCAGCGTCGTCGAAGGCGATACGCCGGTGCTGGGGCGCAGTATCTTCCAGGTTCTGTTGCTGGTGTGTCTGGCAGCCCTGCTGTTGGCCGTGCTGGTGTCGCGTGTGGTCACGGAGCCTTTGAAGGCGATGGCCGCGGCCACGCGCAGCCTGGGCAAGGGGCAGCGTGTGATGGGCCTGCCGGTGGAGCGCCGCGATGAGATCGGCGAGTTGGCACGCAGTTTTCAGCACATGGAGGAGCAGGTCTGGCTGCAGATGTCCCAGCTGCGCAGCCGCCACAACGCCATGGACCACCTGGCCCACCACGATCCTCTGACCGGCTTGCCCAATCGGCGCCTGGTCGAAGCCCGCCTGGCCGACGCTCTGGACCGGGCCGACCGTTCCGGGCTGGTCTGTGCCGTGCTGTTTGTGGACCTGGACCATTTCAAGAACATCAACGACGGCCTGGGCCACGAGGTGGGCGATGCCGTGCTGCGTGCCGTGGCCCAGCGCCTGAGCGATGATCTGCGGGTGGGTGACCTGGTGGGGCGCATGGGGGGCGATGAGTTCGTGGTGGTGTGCGAAGGCTTGCATGGCGAACTGGATGCCGACCCGATCGCCGCCAAGCTGCAGGCCCAGTTCCAGCAGCCGGTGTTGCACCACGGGCTGCCCATCCAGGTGCATGCCAGTGTGGGCATCAGCCTGTACCCGCGTGACGGGCACGATGTGCGCAGCCTGCTGTCGGACGCCGACGCCGCCATGTACCGGGCCAAACAGGGCGGGCGCAACAGCCGGCCGGCGGCCTGAGCGCGGCCACACCTTCCGGCTTGAAACGCCCGCGTAAGGCGGCCGCCGCAAAATGAAACCAGCGCAGCCCGTGCTGTGTTCTTTTCGCACATCAGGAGACCTCATGACCGCCCTTTATGACCAGGATCTGCCCCGCACCGAAGCCAACTACGCCAGCCTCACGCCCCTGAGCTTCATCGAGCGCACGGCCCAGGTCTACCCGGACCGCCTGGCCATCGTGCACGGGCGCGGCGAGCAGGTGCTGCGCCGCACCTGGGCCCAGACCTATGCACGCTGCCGCCAACTGGCCAGTGCCCTGAGCCGCGCCGGCATCGGCAAGAACGACACGGTGGCCGTGATGCTGCCCAACACCCCGCCCATGGTCGAGGCGCACTTCGGCGTGCCCATGGCCGGGGCGGTGCTCAACTCGCTCAACACCCGGCTCGACCCCGAGACCATCGCCTTCATGCTCGACCATGGCGAGGCCAAGGCCCTGATCGTCGACCCCGAGTTTGCCCTGGTGGTGCAAAAAGCCCTGGCCCTGCGCCAGGCCCAGACCCCGCTGCTGTTGATCGATGTGGAAGACCCGGTGTATGGCGAGACACCGGTCCGGCTGGGCCAGCAGACCTATGACCAGTTCGTGGCCAGCGGCGACCCCGAGTTCGCCTGGCAGTTGCCGGCCGACGAGTGGGATGCGATTGCGCTGAATTACACCAGCGGCACCACCGGCAACCCCAAGGGCGTGGTCTACCACCACCGCGGTGCGGCGGTGAACGCCATCTCCAATGTGCTGGAGTGGGACATGCCCAAGTTTTCGGTCTACCTCTGGACCCTGCCCATGTTCCATTGCAACGGCTGGTGTTTTCCGTGGACGGTGGCCGCACGGGCCGGCGTCAACGTGTGCCTGCGCCGGGTCGATCCCGAGGCGATCTTTGCCATGATGCGCGAGCACGGCGTCACCCATTACTGCGGGGCGCCCATCGTGCACGGCCTGCTGGTCAATGCACCGGCCGCGCTGAAGGCTGGCGTGCCTGCCGGCATCCGGGCCATGGTGGCGGGCGCGGCGCCACCGGCTTCGATGATCGAGGGCATGGAGCAGATGGGTTTTGACCTGACCCATGTCTATGGCCTGACCGAGGTGTACGGCCCGGCCACCGTGTGTGCCAAGCATGAAGCCTGGGATGCGCTGGACATCGGCGAGCGCGCCCGCCTGAATGCCCGCCAGGGCGTGCGCTACCACCTGGAGCGTGATGTGCGTGTGCTCGACCCCGAGACGATGCAGCCCGTGCCCCAGGACGGCGAAACCATGGGCGAGATCATGTTCCGCGGCAACATCGCCATGAAGGGCTATCTGAAGAACCCCAAGGCCACGCAAGAGGCCTTTGCCGGCGGCTGGTTCCACAGCGGGGACCTGGCGGTGCAGTACCCCGACGGCTACATCAAGATCAAGGACCGCAGCAAGGACATCATCATCTCGGGCGGCGAGAACATCTCCTCGATCGAGGTCGAGGACGTGCTGTACCGCCACCCCGATGTGCTGGCCGCCGCGGTGGTGGCCAAGCCCGATGCACGCTGGGGTGAAACCCCTTGTGCCTTTGTCGAGCTCAAGGCAGGGGCTGAAACCACGCCCGAAGACATCGTGGCGCATTGCAAGAAGCACCTGGCCGGCTTCAAGGTACCGCGTGCGGTGGTGTTCGGTGAGCTGCCCAAGACCAGCACCGGCAAGATCCAGAAGTTCGAGTTGCGCAAGCAGGCGGGCTCGGCCGGCGCGATCGACGTCTGAGTCTGTTGCGCAGGGGCTAGACCGTGTCGGGCTGCGGCCCGGCGCGGCCGTCCTCCACCACAAAGCGGGCCAGGGGCCGCACGGGGCTGTCGGCCCGGCCGGGGTCGTCCACCGCCATCAGCGTGGTCTGCCAGCGCTGCGGGCTCAGTTCCACCCAGGCGTAGCCGCGTTGGTCCGGCCGGGCCAGCAGGATGTGCGGGTTGTCACGCTGCAAGGCCGCGGCGCGCTCCAGCGTGGCGCCCGAGTGCGAGCTGATCGAGGTGCCGCAGAACTCGCTGGCCAGCACGGCAGAGTCGGGCCGGTCGGGGTCGGCCTGCACGCGGCACACATAGTTCTGGTGCACATCGCCACCGATCAGCACGGTGTTGCGCGGGGGCGTGGCCTGCAGGTCGGCCAGCAGGCGCCGGCGGGCCGCGGGGTAGCCGTCCCAGGGGTCGGTGGGGGTGGGCTCATCGGCCCGGGCGGCTGGGTTGGCGCCGCCATAGTGGCGTGGCGAGAACAAGGTCTGCTGGGCGATCACGCTCCAGCGCGGCCCTTGCGGGCTGGCATCCTGCGCCAGGCCCTGGGCCAGCCACTGCTCTTGGGCAGGGCCCAGCAGGCTGCGGGTGGGCTCGGTCAGTTCGGCACAGCGGCCGGCGCGCACGGTGCCGGCGCCGCTGCTGCCGGCTTCACGGCAGGCTTGCACGGCACGGTACTGGCGGTCATCCAGCAGGTGAAAGCGCGCCAGGCGACCAAAGTCGCTGCGCTGGTAGATGCGCAAGGCATCCGGCCGGGCCAGGCCTTGCAGGCCGTGCAGCAGCACCGAGGCGCGCAAGGGCTGGTTTTCGTAGAAGGCCTGGTAGGCGGCGCTGCGCTGGCGCAGGAAGTCGGCACCGCTGCCCTCGCGGCCAAGCTCGCCGGCGTAGTCGTTTTCGACCTCGTGGTCGTCCCAGGTCAGCAGCCAGGGGCAGGCCGCGTGGGCCGCCTGCAGGGCCGGGTCGCTCTTGTGCAGGGCATAGCGATCGCGGTAGTCGGCCAGGGTCTGGGCGCGGCGCAGGGGGTGCACGCGGTGGATCGGGGTCTTGCTCTGGGGACTGGGGCCGCCTGGGGGCGAGGCGTATTCGTAGATGTAGTCGCCCAGAAACAGCACCAAATCAGGGTTGCGGGCCGCCACGTCGCGCCAGGCGGCGTAATAGCCGTGCTCCCAGCGCTGGCAGGAGGCAAAGGCCAGCCTCAGGCGCGGCGCCAGGGCCTCAGGGGCTGGGAAGGTGCGTGTGCGGCCCACCGGGCTGACGGCATCGCCCACCATGAAGCGGTAGTGCAGCCAGCGCTCGGCCTGCAGGCCGGTGACCTCGACATGCACACTGTGGCCCAGTTCGGCCTGGGCGCTCACCTGGCCACGTTGCAGGATCCGGTTGAACTGCTCGTCTTCGGCCAGCTCCCAGGACACGGGGACGCTGGATGGGCCAGGACCGTCGGTGCACAGCCGGGTCCAGAGCACCACACTGTTGTGGCTGGGCGAGCCGCTGGCCACGCCCAGGCCGAAAGGCTCGGTCGCCAGCCCCGCCGGGGTGCTGCGTTGGGCCCAGGCCCGCCAGGGCAGGGCGGCCGTGCCCAGCAGCAAGGCTTGCAGCCACTCACGCCGGGGCAGTTCAGGCGGCAACCACACGGTTCTTCCCGGAGCGCTTGGCCAGGTACATGGCTTGGTCGGCGCGCTTGATGGCCTCGGTGGTTTCCTCGTCGGCCCCCACCTGGGCCACACCCGCGCTGAAGGTGATCAGCACCTTTTCGTTGTCTTTCAGGAAGAACTGCTTGGTCAGCTCACGCTGCAGGCGCTTCATCACCTCGACGCCCTTGGCCTGGTCGGTGTCGGGCAGCACCACCAGGAACTCTTCACCCCCGTAACGGGCCAGGCTGTCCTGCGGGCGCATGGTGCTGCGGGCCACCTGGGCCAGGTGCACCAGGGCCGCGTCGCCCGTGTCGTGGCCCAGGCTGTCGTTGAGCTTCTTGAAGTTGTCCAGGTCCAGCAGCGACACGCACATGGCCGTGCCCTGGCGCCGCGCCCGGGCGATCTCGCGCTGCAGGGCCTCGTCCAGGCCCTTGCGGTTGAGCGCGCCGGTCAGCGGGTCGTGGCGCGCCTGCGAGCTGGCGCGGTCAAGCTCTTCCTGCAGCCGGCGCAGGGCCTCGTCGGCTTGCTGGGTGCGCTCGCGCATCTCGCGCAGTTCGTCGCGCATGTGCAGGGTGTCGATGGACATGGCCCGCGTGGCCTGAATGGCTTCCTGCAGCACGGGGGCGATGTCGACCAGGGTCTGGGCCGATTCCAGCTGGCGCGAGCAGTTCTCGATCGTGCCCTGGTAGGCGCTGCTGTGTTCGCTCATGCGGCCCAGGCGCTCGATGAAGGCAGCGAGCATCTGCTTCATCTGCTCCTGCGCTTCCAGGGTGCGCGCCTTGGCCTCGCTTTGCTTGAAGATCACGTCTTTCAGGCGGGCCTGCACGTCATCGAGGCGCCTGAGCGTGAGGGGCGGTGTGGTGGCGCTGACCAGCGCATCGATCTGGCCCTTGACCCAGCGGTCTTCCACCGTCAACTCGCCGATGTTCACGAACAGCAGGTGCAGCAGCTCCAGCAGCGAGCTTTTGATGGCCATCTGGTCTTCGGCGGCAAAGGACACCTTGAAGCTCAGGTTGCCCAGCATCAGCTTGAGGGTGGCCACATCGGCCGCAGGCTGGCGGGCAAAGTTCAGCAGTTGCTCGGCCTGTTCCTTCAGGCGCGGGTCGTCCTGGCCCAGCATGGGCAGGGTGTGCTCGATCAGGCGCGCGATCTGTTCGCGCAGCTCGGCCATCAATTCGTCTGTGACGGCGGGCTTGTCAGGCAGGTGGGCTGGCGTGCTGACCAGCGGTTGGGTGGCCAGGCCCACCAGGGCCGCCTGCAGACCCACCCAGTTGCGGTTCTGGATGGCCAGGTCCAACTGGCCCAGCAGGCGTTGCTGGGCCGGTGTCTGGCCGGGCATCACCCGGGCGATGCTGCGCAACTGCTCTTCGGGAAAGTTCGGCACATGTCGGGTGCCGGCCACCTCGTTGTAGAGCGCCTGGTAGTTCTCAGGCGAGGGCAGCAGCTTGCGCACGGAAAGCAGCTTGAGCGTTTCCTTGGCAATCTCGTAGGGCGATCGTTCAGCCATGGATGGGGGTCAGGAGGGGGAGTGCACGCCAGGCACTGACAAAGGCGTCAAAGATCAAAGCATAACCCCGTCAGTACTGAAAAATCATGACGAAGATGAATAAGCAGAAGTGTTGCCTGACGGCGTGGGCAGTTCACGTCTGGCCAGTCCATCGGCGGCCAGCTCGGCCAGTGCGGTCGGGGTGAGCGAGTCGACGCTGAGCAACTCGCGCTGGGGCCAATGCCGAAAGTGCAGCGCCTGCGAACGGGCGTACTGCGGGTCGTAGTGCAGCGTCACCAGGCTTTCGAACAGGGGCGCCAGTTGGCCCTGGCGGGCCCAGGCCTGCCACTGGTTCAGCACTTCATGGCCGTGCAGCGTGCGCAGAGGCTCCAGTTGTTGCGCCAGTTGTTCGGGGGCATCGCCCAGGTAGGCGTAGTCCCTCAGCAGAAAATCCAGGCGCTCGGCCAGAGGGGCTTGAAGCTCCAGGCAGGGCGCGCTGCGCATGCGGTCCACCAGGGCCTGGGGCAAGGCCATGCGTCCGATCTTGCGGCTCTCGGCCTCGACCCAGACGGGTTGGCTCAGGTCAAAGCGTCTGATCGCCGTGTACAGGGCCGTCTCGAAGGCCTTCTGCGAGGGCTGGGGCTGGCCCGGCACGGCCCCCAGCAAGGAGCCTTTGTGGCAGGCCAGACCCTCGAGGTCGAGCGCCTGGGCGCCCTGCTCGGCCAGGGCGTGCAACAGTCGCGTCTTGGCACTGCCGGTGGGGCCGCACAGCACCTGAAGCCGCAACCGGGGTGCCAGCTCGGCCAGGCTGGCCACCACCTGCTGGCGAAAACGCTTGTAGCCCCCGGCCAGTTGCTGGGCATCCCAGCCGACCAGGCGCCACCAGGCCACCATCGAGCCGCTGCGCAGCCCGCCACGCCAGCAATACACCAACGGCTTCCAGTCGGCCGGCTGGTCGGCAAAGCGCTCTTTCAGGTGGCGGGCCAGATTGGCGGCCACCATGGCCCCGCCCACGCGGCGGGCTTCGAAGGCGCCTTGCTGTTTGTAGATCGTGCCCACGATGCGGCGCTCCTCGTCATCGAGCACCGGGCAATTGATGGCCCCCGGGATGTGGTCCAGTGCAAACTCGGATGGCGAGCGGGCATCGATCACGACGTCAAATTGGTCAATTTCGCTGACCTGCACGGGGGCTCGGCGACTCATGAGCGTCCCTGTCGATAAAAAACGTGAAAATAAGACATGACCAATTCGACTCCTGCATTGACCCAGTTTTCCCACGGAGGCGGCTGCGGCTGCAAGATCGCCCCCGGCTTGCTGAGCGAGATTTTGTCACGCGCCCCGCGTGGCCTGATGCCGCCCGAGTTGATGGTGGGGCTGGAGACCAGCGATGACGCCGCGGTGTACCGCCTCAATGAGCACCAAGCCCTGGTGGCCACCACCGACTTTTTCACCCCCATCGTCGACAACCCGCGCGATTTCGGACGCATCGCGGCCACCAACGCACTGTCTGACATCTACGCCATGGGGGGCACGCCCATTCTTGCGCTGGCGCTGGTGGGCATGCCGATCGCCAAGCTGTCGCCCGAGACCATCGGTGAGGTGCTGGCGGGGGGCGCCGAGATCTGCCGCGAGGCCGGCATCCCGGTGGCCGGGGGGCATTCGATTGACCTGCTGGAGCCCATTTATGGCCTGGTGGCCCTGGGCCTGGTGCATCCGGATCGCGTGCGGCGCAATGCCGACGCGCAGGCCGGTGATGTGCTGGTGCTGGGCAAGCCGCTGGGGGTGGGCATCTTGTCGGCCGCGCTCAAGAAGGGCCTGCTCGACGAGGCCGGTTATGCCGAGATGCTGGCCCACACCACGCGACTGAACCGCGTGGGCAGCACCTTGGGTGGTCTGGCGGGTGTGCATGCCATGACCGACGTGACGGGTTTTGGCCTGGCCGGGCACTTGCTGGAGGTGTGCCGCGGTTCTGCCCTGCAGGCCGAGGTGCGTCTGGCTGACTTGCCCCTGATCGGTGCGGCCCAGCGCTTTGCCCGCGACGGCGTGGTGACCGGTGCTTCGGCACGCAACTGGGCCTCTTATGGCGGCGACATCCGCTGGCCTGACAGCGCTGAGGCCTGGCAGCAGGCCCTGGTGTCTGATCCGCAGACCAGTGGCGGTTTGCTGGTGAGCTGCGCCCCTGAGGCGGCAGACGCAGTGCTTGGCGCCTTCCATGAAGCAGGTTTTGCCGAGGCCGCCGTGGTCGGGCGCATGCAGGCGCTGCCGGTGGGGGCGCGTGCCGGGGTGCACTTCGAGTGAGTGAGCCGGTCTCCGAGGCGTTGGAGCCGCTGTCCGGATGGGTTGTGTTGGACGGCTTGCCGATGCAGGTGCAGTTCTGGTTGCTGCGCCTGTCGGCCTACGCCTTGCTGAATCTGGCTGACGATGCCGCCTTGTTGGCCCTGATGTTCTGTTGATGGGCCAGCGGGGCCGGGCCGCTCGCTTCGATGCCGTACCTCAATGCCGTATCTCAATGCCGTATGCCCTCGCCACGCAGCACCAGCAAGGCGGTGCGGCACAGGATTCGCAAGTCCAGCGCCAGGCAATGGGTGCGCAGGTACTCGGCGTCGTAGGCTGCCTTCTCCGCGTCGTCCAGATCGTCGCGCCCATGCACCTGGGCCCAGCCGGTCAGGCCCGGGGCCAGCGCATGGACCCCTGAGGTCTCACGCATGGCGTGCAGGGTTTGCTGGTTGCACAGGGCCGGGCGTGGGCCCACCAGGCTCATGTCACCGCGCACGATGCACCACAGCTGGGGCAATTCGTCGAGGCTGGTGCGGCGCAGCCAACGGCCCAGCGGTGTCACATGGCTTTCCGGGTCTGGTAGCAGGTGGGTGGCCACCGTGGGAGTGCCCACCCGCATGCTGCGGAACTTTGGCATCAGAAACGGCTTGCCTTGGCGCCCAACCCGGAGTGACCAGTACAGCGCCGGCCCAGGGGAATTGACGCGAACCGCCAGCCCAATCAGCACCATGGGGGCGCCCAGCAGGATCAAGGCCAGGCTGGCCAGGGTGAAGTCGAACAGTCGTTTACTCATCAGTGCGAAAAGTGCGAAGAGATTGGCGCCAAGTCTCAGGAGTGTGCCCGAGTCTTTACTTGCTTGACACAATTGTTGGCACAAGTGTCCCTGGACATGACCGGTCAGCCCTGAATTCGGCCCTTACAGCTTGAAATTGGCGAGAATTGGAGCGACCGGACCGTCCGGCGGTTGCTGTTTATTTGCTAGATGCCAGCAGCCCGGCCGCCCCCATGAAGAAGCCCCCTGTGGCCTTGTTGAGACGCACGACGGCCCGCTGGCTGGTGATGAGGCGACGCAATTGCAGGCCGCCAGCGGCATAGACCAGGCTGGCCACGAATTCAGCGGCCAGGTAGGTGGGGCCCAGAACCGCAAACTGAGGTGCGGCTGGCTGACTGGGATCGATGAACTGGGGAAAGATCGCGGCAAACAGAATGATGGCCTTGGGGTTGGTGATGCCCAGCAAAAACTCCTGCCGCATCAAGGCCCGCCAGCTGCGCGGCTTGGTGGTGGTTGCAGGCAAGGTCTGCCCGTCAGGGCCTTCCTGACTTTGGGCCAGCCCGCTGAATTCACGGCTGCGCCACGCACGCCAGCCCAGGTAGAAAAGATAGCCCGCACCCACCCATTTGACGGTGCTGAAGGCCGCCTCGGAGGCCAGCAGCATGGCCCCCAGTCCAATGGCCGACACCGTCAGGAACACCGCAAAAGCCAGCACCCGGCCACAGGTTCCCACCAAGGCCGGGACCACGCCTTGGCGGATGCCGTTGTTCAGAGCGCAGAAATTATTCGGGCCGGGCGTCAGGGCGATGGCCACGGCCACCGGGAAAAAGAAAATAGCGTTCATACGGCCAAACTCCATTGCCAAATCAGCCCTGCAGCAGTCATGCCAAGGCAGGCGCGGTCATGACTGGGGCGTGGGTTAGCCCAGGTTTGTAACATGGCTTGCATGAGCACGTCGCGTTCTGTTTTGATTCCGGTGATCGACTCCACCCGCTGCACAGGTTGCGGCTGGTGTGTGCCGACCTGCCATCTGCACCTTCTGAGCTTGCAGCCTCAAGGGTGGCGCAAGTTCTCTAGCTTGCAGGAGGCTGAGCGCTGCGTGGGTTGTCGCAAATGTGAGGCGCGGTGTCCCTTTGGCGCCATCAGGATGGCCTTGCCGGATGAGGGGAGACACTGAGCCCCGGCCTGCCTGTCAAAGCCCCACGGAGCCCGATCGCACCAGTTGTTTGGCCTGCTCACGCCCGGCCAGCATCGCGTGGGGCATGGATTCAAAGATCACGTCAGATTCATGGCGGATCAGTGCGGCAGTGTCGTGCTCGTCGTCCAGGTCGCTCAGGCGTTGAAAGACGGAGCGGACCTTCCACTGGCCCGGTTGGACTTCGCTGGCATACACCTCGATGAGGTAGCCGCCGTCTTCAAATGAAAAGTCTGCTGTCACGTGCTTGCTCTCCCTGCAATTGGACGCAAGTCTGGCAAATCTGAGCGCGTTGTGCATCGCCCAATTTTGGTAACAGGCGCTGCTGCGCTGCTTTCGACACCTGCTATTGACGGGCTTTGGTGGCCGCGCCTACTTGGACGAATCATGAGGACGGTCGTGAAAATTCCTTGCCTTGTCACAGGTGTAGCGTAGTATGTTGCGCTGCAGCAATCGTCTGCAGCGGCCGGTCCATGCGACAGGGTCGGTGTCGGTAAGGAGGACTTTCATGAGCACAGCTTCATCTCACACGGCGCTCAGGCATGACAGCCGACTGCGCTGCAGCCAATGTCAATCCCCATTGTTTCGCGTGGCACGCGACTTATGGATGCGATTCCTGCCTGGGAGCCGGCACCTGGAATGCCACGGTTGCGAGAGGCGATACCTGGTCTTTCTGGGGCTGCGGCTTGGCCCGCTTTGAGAAATCGAGCGTATCCAGGGGCTTTGCTCGGATGTATTTCAGCAGATCCGGCACGCTCGCGACCCGGGCGACAGGGATGGTCACTTCAGGGTTTTCGGGTTGGCGATCGCAGCGCTGACGTGACGTCAAGTGCAAGCATCGCTATCCTAGGGTGTGGTTTCAAAGCCTTTTCCAAAACCTCACGTGCACACCATGAAACAACCCGACGCCATGCTCAGAATCCTGGAGACGGAAGCCAGCGGTGGTGCGGCCGACCCGGACGTGGCCATCGCCAACATCGCCTCACTGCTGGAGCGGCTGGATCCCAAGGCCGAAGGGTACGAGAGGGACGTGGCGGATCTGCTGGCCGTGGGGGCTTGCATCTGGGCCTTGAGCAAACGCGTGGGTTGAGGCGTTTCGTGCCGGGCGGCCCTCTCCCAATGCGCCGCGAGGCGACGTGACGGCCATGAAAAAAGCCCTGACTCTTGCGAATCAGGGCTTTTCATTTGGTGCCGGAGAGATGAATCGAACACCCGACCTTCTCATTACGAATGAGCTGCTCTACCGACTGAGCTACACCGGCGTTAGCCCGCCATTATAGCGGGGTATGGTAGCTGGTGATGCGGTCGACCTCATTTTTTGAGCCCAGGATGACGCTCACGCGTTCATGCAACTGGCTGGGCTGGATGTCGAGGATGCGTTGGCGGCCGTTGGTGGCGGCGCCGCCGGCCTGTTCGACCAGCCAGCTCATGGGGTTGGCTTCGTACATCAGGCGCAGCTTGCCGGGCTTGTTGGGTTCGCGCTTGTCCCAGGGGTACATGAAGACGCCGCCGCGGGTCAGGATGCGGTGCACATCGGCCACCATGCTGGCGATCCAGCGCATGTTGAAGTCCTTGCCGCGCGGGCCTTCCTTGCCTTGCAGGCATTCGTCGATGTAGCGCTTCACGGGCTCGTCCCAGTGGCGCATGTTGCTCATGTTGATCGCGAATTCCTTGGTGTCGGCGGGGATGCGCACGTTTTCCTGGGTCAGCACGAAAGAGCCTTGCTCGCGGTCGAGGGTGAACATGCTCACGCCGTCACCCACGGTCAGCACCAGGGTGGTCTGGGGGCCGTAGACGCAGTAGCCGGCCGCCACCTGTTGGGCGCCGGCCTGCAGGAAGTCCTGCTCGGTCACGCCGGGCGAGCCCTCGGGCTTCTTCAGTACGCTGAAGATGGTGCCGATGCTGACGTTGACGTCGATGTTGCTCGAGCCGTCGAGTGGGTCGAACAGCAGCAGGTATTCGCCCTGCGGGTAGCGGTTGGGCACCAGGTAGATGCTGTCCATCTCTTCGGAGGCCATGGCGGCCAGGTGGCCGCCCCATTCGTTGGCCTCGATCAGGACTTCGTTGGCGATGATGTCGAGCTTCTTCTGCACTTCGCCTTGCACGTTCTCACTCTCGGCGCTGCCGAGCACGCCGCCCAGGGCGCCCTTGTTGACGGCCTGGCTGATGCTCTTGCAGGCGCGGGCCACCACTTCAAGCAGCAGGCGCAGTTGCGAGGGGATGTGACCGTCGACGCGTTGCTGCTCGACGAGGAAGCGGGTCAGGCTGATTCTGGATGCCATGTTGATTTCTCTCCTTAATCGGCGAGGGCGCGGGTGACAACCTCGCGCACATCGTTGCTGAGTTCGGCCTTGGCGGCCACGCGGGCGATGGCTTCGCGGGCGGCGCTGCGGTAGGGCTCGGCCAGTTTCTTCCAGCGGTCCAGGGCGCGGGCCAGGCGGGCGGCCACTTGCGGGTTGATGGCGTCCAGCTCGATCACGCGGTCGGCCCAGAACACATAGCCTGCCGCATCGCTGCGGTGGAAGGCGCCCGGGTTGGCGCTGCAGTAGCTGAAGATCACGCTGCGCGCGCGGTTGGGGTTGCGCAGGTTGAAGTCAGGGTGACTCATCAACTGGCGCACGGCAGCCAGCACGTTGCCGCCGCGGTCGGGGGCACCAGCCTGCAGCGAGAACCACTTGTCGATGACCAGGGCTTCGTTCTTGAACAAGGCATGGAAGCGTGCCAGGGCGGGGGTGGCCAGTTCATGGCCGCTGATGACGAGCGCGCTCAGGGCATTGAAGCGGTCGGTCATGTTGCCCGCGTCCTTGAAGCGCTGGAAGGCCTTGCCCGGCCAGACGGTGTCGCCGCTGTGGCGTGCCGCCAGGCACAGCATGGTCAGTGCCAGGCCGGCCAGGGCCCGCTTGCCCGACGATTCGGGATCGGGGCGGTAGCCGCCGGTGTCGCGGTTGGCCTCCCAGGCCTGTTGCCAGTCGGCTTGCAGGGCGCGTGCCAGTTGCTCGCGCATGGCTTCGCGCACGGCATGGATGCGTTGCGGGTCGACCACCTCCAGCTGTTCGGCCAGGTAGGTTTCGGACGGCAGCGTCAGCACCAGTTCCTTGAAAGCGGCATCGAGCTGGGGGTCGGCCAACACCTGGCGCATGGCGCGCAGGTAGGCGTCGTCCAGCACCTCGGTGCCAGGGGCTTCTTCGGCGGTGATGGCCTTGATGGCACGGGCCAGTGCCAGGCGTTGGCCGGCTTCCCAGCGGTTGAAGGCATCGCTGTCGTGGGCCAGCAGGGTCAGCAGCTCGTCGTCGCTGTAGGCGTAGTCGAGCACCACCGGGGCCGAGAAGTCGCGCAGCAGCGAGGGCACGGGGGCGCTGTCGACGTTGATGAAGGTCAGCGTCTCGCTGGGCTGGCTCAGCACAAAGGTGCGCGTGCCGGTTTCGGCCTGCGGCCAGTGGGCCAGTTGCAGGGGCAGTTCGCGGCCTTGGGTGTCGAGCAGGCCCAGGTTGAGCGGAATCACAAAGGGTTCCTTGAGGGGCTGGCCCGGGGTGGGGGCGCAGTGCTGGCTCAGGGTCAGCGTGTAGGTGCGGGCCTCGGCGTCGTAGCGGCCGATGGCCTGGACGCGCGGGGTGCCGGCCTGGCTGTACCAGTGCTTGAACTGGGGCAGGCGCTGGGCCAGCTCCGAGCCCGGGTTGGCGTCGGCAATCGCCTGGGCGAAGGCGTCGCAGGTGACGGCCTGGCCGTCATGGCGCTCAAAGTACAGCTTCATGCCCTTGGCAAAGCCTTCACGGCCCACCAGGGTCTGCATCATCCGCACCACCTCGGCACCTTTTTCGTAGATGGTGACGGTGTAGAAGTTGTTGATCTCGATGTAGCTGTCGGGGCGCACCGGGTGGGCCATGGGGCCGGCATCCTCGGGGAATTGCGCGGTGCGCAGCACGCGCACGTCTTCGATGCGCTTGACGGCGCGGGCCGAGGGGCTGCCCGCCAGGTCCTGGCTGAATTCCTGGTCGCGGAAGACGGTCAGGCCTTCCTTCAGGCTGAGCTGGAACCAGTCCTGGCAGGTGACGCGGTTGCCGGTCCAGTTGTGGAAGTACTCATGCCCGACCACGCTTTCGATGTTGCTGAAGTCGGCATCGGTGGCGGTGGCCTGGTTGGCCAGCACGTACTTGGTGTTGAAGATGTTCAGGCCCTTGTTCTCCATGGCGCCCATGTTGAAGTCGCTGGTGGCGACGATCATGAAGCGTTCCAGGTCGAGCGGCAGGCCGAAGCGGGCCTCGTCCCAGGCCACGCTGGCCATCAGCGAGTTCATGGCGTGCTCGGTCTTGTCGAGGTCGCCAGGGCGCACAAACACCTGCAGCAGGTGGTCGTGGCCGGCACGCGAGCGGATGCGCTGCTCGCGCGCCACCAGCTTGCCGGCCACCAGGGCGAACAGGTAGCAGGGCTTCTTGTGCGGGTCGACCCACTTGGCGAAGTGGCGGCCTTCTTCGAGCTCGCCTTGCTCGACCAGGTTGCCGTTGGACAGCAGCACCGGGTACTTGGCCTTGTCGGCCCGCAGCGTGACGGTGTAGCTGGCCATCACATCCGGGCGGTCCAGGAAGTAGGTGATGCGGCGGAAGCCCTCGGCCTCGCACTGGGTGAAGAACGAGTCGTTGCTGACGTACAGGCCCATCAGCTTGGTGTTCTTGGCCGGGTTGCAGGTGGTGAAGATCTCCAGATCGAAGGCGTCCGGGCCTTCGGGCAGGTTCTCCAGCACCAACTGGTTGCCGTCCATCTTGAACGAGGTGCCTTGGCCGTTGACCAGCACGCGTGCCAGGTTGAGCTCTTCGCCGTCCAGGCGCAAGGCCTGGGCCGCCACCTCGGTGTTGCGGCGCAGGCGCATCTTGTTGAGCACGCGGGTCTTGGCCGGGTCGAGGTCGAACGTCAGTTCAACGGTGTCGATCCAGTACGCGGGAGCGGTGTAGTCTGCACGGTGGATGGCCGTGGCTTGTCCTTCTCGCATCATGTGTTTCTTCCTGTGGGCCGGGGTGCCGGCTGGGGCTGGTGGGGGTCAGACGCCTTGCTTGAGCGAGGCTTCGATGAAGGCATCCAGGTCGCCGTCCAGCACCTTCTGGGTGTTGGAGATTTCGACGTTGGTGCGCAGGTCCTTGATGCGGCTCTGGTCCAGCACATACGAGCGGATCTGGTGGCCCCAGCCCACATCGGTCTTGCTGTCTTCGAGCTTTTGCTGTTCTTCCTGGCGCTTGCGCATCTCGTGGTCATACAGGCGCGATCGCAGGCGCTTCCAGGCCACGTCGCGGTTGCTGTGCTGGCTGCGGCCGTCCTGGCACTGAACCACGATGCCGGTGGGGATGTGGGTCAGGCGCACGGCCGAATCGGTCTTGTTGATGTGCTGACCGCCTGCGCCACTGGCGCGGAAGGTGTCGGTGCGCACATCGGCCGGGTTGATGTCGATCTCGATCGAGTCATCGATTTCGGGGTACACGAAGACGCTGGCAAAACTGGTGTGGCGGCCGCCCGACGAGTCGAACGGGCTCTTGCGCACCAGGCGGTGCACACCGGTTTCGGTGCGCAGCAGGCCGAAGGCGTATTCGCCCTCGATCTTGATGGTGGCGCTCTTGATGCCAGCCACGTCGCCCGGGGTTTCGTCTTCCACGGTGGCCTTGAAGCCCTTGCGCTCGGCGTACTTCAGGTACTGGCGCAGCAGCATGCTGGCCCAGTCGCAGGCCTCGGTGCCACCGGCGCCGGCCTGCAGGTCGAGGAAGCAGGGGCTGGGGTCGGCCGGCTGGTTGAACATGCGGCGGAACTCAAGCTGCTCGATGCTCTGGGTCAGGTGGGCGCACTCGGCCTCGATGGTCTCCAGACCGGCCTCGTCGCCTTCTTCCTTGCTCATGTCGTAGAGCTCGGTGTTGTCGGCCAGTTCGCTGCTCAGGCGGTCCAGCACCAGGACGACGTCGTCCAGGGCCTTTTTCTCCTTGCCGAGTTCCTGGGCCTTCTTGGGGTCGTTCCAGACGTTGGGGTCTTCCAGCGAGGCGGTTACCGTGCGCAGGCGTTCAGCTTTGGCAGGGTAGTCAAAGATACCTCCGTAACTCTTCGGTGCGCTGGCTCAGGTCTGCCAGGGTGGTGCCGATGAGGTTGACGCGTTCTGCTTCCATGATTTTTATCCTGTGAGTGTTCGGGGGCATGCCGCGGGGTGGCGCCGGGCGCCAGTGGCTGGGCATGCAAACCCTGCATTTTCTCACGGGTCGTGACAAGACTCCCGGGTGGCCTGTTTCTGGCCCAAATAAAAAAGGACCGCCGAAGCGGTCCTGCAGCCGGCTTGGGGCCTGAGCCCCTGGGCTCAGTGGATCACCATGAGGGTGAAGGGCGGCACATAGGCCTGCAGCGTCACGAACAGGCCCACCAGGCAGGCCAGGGCCACCGAGTGGAAGAACACGTAGCGCAAGATGTCGCCTTCGTGGTCGAACCAGCGGGTGGCCGTGGAGGCCACGACGATCGACTGGGCGTCGATCATCTTGCCCATCACGCCGCCCGAGCTGTTGGCTGCGCCCATCAGGTTGGGCGACAGGCCCAGCTGTTCGGCGGCCACCTTTTGCATGCCGCCGAACAGCACGTTGGCGGCGGTGTCGGAGCCGGTCAGTGCCACGCCCAGCCAGCCCATCAGGGTGCCGAAGAAGGGGTAGAACACGCCGGTGGCGGCAAAGGCCAGGCCCAGGGTGGTGTCCACGCCCGAGTAGCGGGTGAGTGTGCCCAGGGCCAGCATCAGCACGATGGTCAGCAGCGAGTAGCGCACCAGCCAGATGGTCTTGCCGTACGACTTGATCAGGGCCGGCAGGCCGTAGCCCATCACCAGGCCGCCGATCAGGGCCGACAGCAGGATGCCGCTGCCGGTGGCCGACAACAGGTTCAGCACGTACTCGGCGCTTTCGGCCGTGGGCTTGGGCACCACGGGCGGCATCTTCTCGATCAACTTGTGCAGGCCCTCGATGGCGAACTTCGGGGCGAAGAGGCTGTTCAGGTAGGTCTTGGTGACCGGCAGGCCCCAGACGAACACAAAACCGGTCAGGATGACCCAAGGCGTCCAGGCCTTGACCACTTCCGAGGTCGGGTGCTTGACCGGTGCCACGGGCTTCTGGGCCTGGCCGCCAGTGGTTTCGTGGCCCTTGAGCGAGACCGAGGTCCAGATCTGGGCCGGCTTCCAGAACTTCAGGAAGGTGACCAGAGCCACCATCGAGCAGATGGCGGCAATCACGTCCACCAACTCGGGGCCCATGTAGTTGGACACCAGGAACTGCGGGATGGCAAAGCTCAGGCCGGTCACCAGCAGGGCGGGCCAGATCTGCTTCATGCCCTTCCAGCCGGCAAAGGCCCAGATCAGCCAGAACGGCACCAGCAGCGAGAAAAAGGGCAATTGGCGGCCGATCATGGCCGACACCGCGGCCAGGTCGTAGTCGTGCACCTTGGCCAGCGTGATCACCGGGGTGCCCAGGGCGCCGTAGGCCACCGGGGCGGTGTTGGCGATCAGGCTCAGGCCCGAGGCGGCGAGCGGCGAGAAGCCCAGGCCGATCAGGATGGCCGCCGTCACGGCCACCGGGGTGCCGAAGCCGGCCGCCCCTTCAAAGAAGGCGCCAAAGGCAAAGGCGATCAGCAGCAATTGCAGGCGACGGTCTTCGGTGATGCCGGCAATCGAATCCTGCAGCACCTTGAAGCTGCCGTTCTGTTCGGTCAACTGGTGCAGGAAGATGATGTTCAGCACGATCCAGCCGATGGGCAGCAGGCCGGTCAGGCCGCCCAGAAAGGCCGCCTTGCCGGCCATCTCGGCGGGCATGCCGAAGGCGAACACGGCGATGGCCAGCGCGCTGAGCAGGCCCAGGCCGGCTGCGATGTGGGCTTTCAGGTGCAGAAAGCCCAGTCCGACCAGCATCACCACGACCGGCACCGCGGCCAGCAAGGTGGACAGGACCATGCTGCCTGTCGGGTTGTAAACCTGTTGCCAAACCATTTTGAGTCTCCTGTTGTTGATGGGGCGGCGCCACTTTATCGAGGCCGCCTTCGTTGTGGCTGTCGAGAAGCTGTCACAAAGGCCCGGATCTGCTGAAAAAATTTCAAGCGGATGTTGCAGAAAATTTTGGAGGCCGTTTTTGGCGTTTTCTGGGGTAAATGAGGGAAGTTGCCGTCAATTTGTCAACCGGGTAACACCTGGGTTCGGGTCTTGAAGAAGGCCACGGAGGTCACCAGGGCCACGGCCTGCTGCTTCAGGCTTTGCGCCGCTGCCGCCCCCTGTTCCACCAGGGCCGCGTTCTGTTGCGTGGTCTGGTCGAGTTGCTGCACGGCCTGGCCGATCTGGGCCACGCCCAGGCTCTGTTCCTTGCTGGCGGCGCTGATCTGGGCCACCAGCCGGGTCACGTCGGCGATCGCGCTGACCACCTCGGTCATGGTGGTGCCCGCCAGTCCGGCCACCTGGGCGCCTTGCTCCACCTGTTCGTGGCTGGTCTGGATGAGCTGCTTGATTTCGCGCGCTGCGGCTGCACTGCGCTGGGCCAGCACCCGCACCTCGCCGGCCACCACGGCAAAGCCCCGGCCCTGCTCGCCGGCCCGGGCGGCCTCCACGGCCGCATTGAGCGCCAGGATGTTGGTCTGAAAGGCGATGCCGTCGATCACGCCCGTGATGTCGGCGATCCGGTGGGCGCTTTGCTGCATCTGCAGCACCGAGTTCACCACCGACTGCACCGCGCCGCCGGCCCGTTGTGCCGTGTCGGAGGCCTGGTTGGCCAGGGCATCGGCGCGCAGCGCGTGGTCGGCGTTGTGTTCCACCGTGGCCGCCATCTCCTCCATCGAGGCGGAGGTTTCTTCCAGCGCCGAGGCCTGCTGCTCGGTGCGCAGGCTCAGGTCGTTGTTGCCAGCGGCAATTTCGGCACTGGCATGGGCCACCCCCTCGGCCCCCGAGCGCACGGTGCTGACCACCTGCGACAGTCGGGCTTGCATGTCGGACATGGCCTGCAGCAGTTCGGCCACCTCGTCGCGGCCCGTGGCCTGCAGGGGCAGGCTCAGATCGCCGTCGGCCACCGCCCGGGTGACCTGCACCGCACGTCCCAGCGGGCGGGTGACCGAACGGCTGAACCACAGCGCACCTGCGGCACTCAGCAGGCACACCAGCCCCATGACCGACAGGCTGATCCAGGTGCTGGCGCGGGCGTGGCTGGCCGCCGCCTCGCCTGACGCTTCGCTGGCGAGGCGGATCAGGGCCGTGGCCTGGTCCAGCAGGCGGGCCGGCTCGCGGTCGATGCCCGCGACCGCCTTGTCGCCGGCGGCCGGGTTGAACTGGGCCTGCTCGAACGCCTGCAGCCCTTGCCGGTAGGCCTGACCCATGTGGTGGTGCGTCTGGCTGAACTGCTCCAGCAGGGCGCGTGCGTCGGCTTGGTCGACCCGGGCTGCCAGCTGACGCGCACTTTGCTGCACCAGGGCTTCCTGCTTCAGGAAGGCCGCCCAGTAACGCTCGCGCTGGGCCGGGTCCTGGCCGCGCAGCAGCACGTTTTTCCATTCCTGGATCTGAACCTTGAACTCGCTGAGCAGCTGGACCGCCCCCAGGGCGTTGTCGTGGTCTCTTTGCACCACCTCGCGGTACACGCCGATGGACTGGTTCAGCTGGACCAGGCCGAACAGGGCGGCTGCCAGCAGGGCGGCCAGGGCGCTGGCAAAGGCCAGCGGGAGTTTGATGCTCAGGCGCATGGTGCGGTTCTCCTCAAGCTCTGGCGAGAGCCGACTTGCCACCACCCAACGCTGTTTCAAATGCCCGCGCCAGCGAGCTTCATTGTGCAGATATTTGTGACTGAATGTGATTTTCTGGGTGCTTCATCCCAGAAAATCCGCCACCCGTGCTGCCAGGGCCTCGGGCTGGTCGTGGTGCAGCATGTGGCCGGCATCGGCGATGCGGGCCACGCGGCAGTCGGGCACCCGCTGCAGGCGCTGGTGGTATTCGTCCAGGGTGTATTGGCCTTTCCACCACTGGCCCAGGCTGTCGTCCGAGGCTTCAACCGCCAGCAGCGGGGCGCTGATGCGGGCATACAGCTCCAGGGCTTCATCGACCCGGTACAACTGCGCGCTGGTGACCTTGTGGCCCGCCTCGCCGAGGATCTGCCACTGGCGCTGCCCCTGCGGGCCCGCCACTTCGTGCGCCCAGTGCTGGGCCAGCCACCGGGCCTTGTCGGCCCCCAGGCGGGGGTTGGTCTTCATCAGGCGCTGGGCCACGCCGTCCAGACTGTCGTAGGCCTTGAGGGCCATGGCGCCGGAGTGCACCTTCTTGAGCTCGTCCATCCAGCGGGCGTAGCGCCCCGGCGCCTGGGCCGGGCGGGTGGCGGGCATGCCGAAGCCCTCCAGGTTGACCAGGCGGCGGATGCGCTCGGGCCGGGCCCCGGCGTACATCATGGCCACGTTGCCGCCCATGCTGTGGCCCACCAGGTCGATCGCCTGCGTGCCGGTGTAGTGGTCGAGCAGAAAGTCGAGGTCGCCCAGGTAGTCGGGAAAGCTGTAGTGATCACAGCTGGGCCCGGTGGTGAGGCCAAAACCGCGCCAGTCGGGGGCGATCACGTAGCGATCGGTGGGCAGCGCGTCGATCATGAACTGGTAGGAGGCCGCCACGTCCATCCAGCCATGCACCATCACCAGCGGCGCTTGGCCGGTCTGCGGCTCGCCCCAGACGCGCACATGGTATTGGTGGCCCCTGAGGGGGATGAATTCGCTGCGGGAGAGGCGTTTGGGCTGGTACATCGCGCGGATGATACGAAACGCGCTCACCTGACGTCAGTCAAGTCCAGGACAAGCCTGCAAGGCCCGCCAGCAGAAAAATCTGCCCGCCCGTACACTCTTTGCCGCCGTTGTTCGCCAAGCAGCCGGGTCCTTTGGAGGGCCTCTGGCCGGAGCCATCGGCGGCGCGGATTTCCATCAGACAGACCCATCGGAGTTTTCATGAACAAAGTCCAGCTCGGACAAAGCGATCTGCACGTCACGCCCATCTGCCTGGGCACCATGACCTTTGGCGAGCAGGTTGACGAGGCCAACGCCCACGCCATCCTGGACCGCTCGCTGGCGGCCGGCGTCAACTTCCTCGACACCGCCGAGATGTATGCGGTGCCGGCCCGTGCCGAGACCTGCGGCGCCACCGAAACCATCCTCGGCAACTGGTTCGCCAAGAACCCGGGTGCTCGCCAGCAGGTGGTGCTGGCCACCAAGGTGGCGGGCCCTTCGCGCGGCATGCCCTGGATCCGCGAGGGGGCCGGCATGACGGCGGCCGACATCGCGGCCTCCTGCGAAGGCAGCCTGCGCCGCCTGCAGACCGACGTGATCGATCTCTATCAGATCCACTGGCCCGAACGCAATGTGCCGGCCTTCGGCGCCATGTACTACGACCCCAGCAAGGAGCGCTCGGTCACCTCGATCCACGAGCAACTCGAGGCCCTGGGCCGCCTGGTGAAGGCGGGCAAGGTGCGCTATGTGGGTCTGTCCAACGAGACCCCTTATGGCGTGCACGAGTTCGTGCGCCTGGCAGAACAGCATGGCCTGCCCCGCGTGGCCACGGTGCAGAACCCGTACTGTCTGATCAACCGCAGCTACGAGAACGCTCTGGACGAAAGCTGCCAGCGCCTGAACGTGTCGCTGCTGGCCTATTCGCCGCTGAGCTTCGGGCTGCTGACCGGCAAGTACGATGCCAGCGGCACCACGGGCCCCGACGCCCCGCAGGACGGGCGCATCGCCCGCTACGAATCGGTGCGCAAGCAGCGCTGGGGCCGCCCCGAGGCCCTGGTGGCGGCGCGCCGCTACAACGCGCTGGCACGCGAGCATGGCCTCACGCCCACCCAGTTGGCGCTGGCGTTCTGCTACACCAAGTGGCAGGTGGCCAGCACCATCATCGGCGTGACCTCGGTGGCCCAACTCGACGAAGACCTGGCGGCCTGGGGTACCACGCTGTCGCCCGAGCTGCTGGCCGCCATCGACGCCATCCGCTGGGAACTGCGCGACCCCGCGATCTGATCGACGCGGTCGGCCGAATCGATGGATTCAGGCCGATCCGGTTGAGTTCAGGCAGTCGCCTGGGCCAGCGCCCCAGCCCGCCAGGGTGCGCCGGGTTCGCCCAGGTCCCAGAACAGGCCGGCCATCAGGGCCAGGCCCTCGCGCGCCACCGAGGCCAGCAGGTGCTCGTTGGGGGCGTGCTGGGCGCAGGCCGGGTACGAGTGCGGCACCCACAGCGTGGGCAGGCCCAGGCCCTCCGAGAAGATGTCATTGGGCAAGGAGCCTGCCAGGTTGGGCAGCAGGCTGACCGGCTTGCCCGTGCTGGCCTGCATCGAGGCCAGGGCCCAGTCGATCCAGGGGTTGTCCAGGGCCAGCCGGGTGGCGGCGCAGCTCATGCCCATCTCCAGCCGAACGTCGGTGAAGCCGTGCGCGTCCAGGTGCTCGCGCAGGTGCTTTTCGGCGTTGCGCCAGTCGGTGCCCACCACAAAACGGAGCTGGCAGTGCGCCACGGCCGAGGCCGGGATGGCGTTGATCGGCCGCACGGCCGAGCCGGCGCCCAGGCCCAGCACCTCCAGCGTGTTCCAGCCCACCAGGCGCTCGGCCGGCGTCAGGCCTGGTTCGCCCCAGCCGGGGCTGAGGTCGGGGTCGTCGCTACCGCCCCCCACTGGCAGGTCGTGCAGGGCCTGGCGCAGGCGCTCCGGCGGGGCGGGCGGGCGCAGGGCGGCCACGCGCATCTCGCCTTGGGGGCCGATCAGGCTGGCCACCGCGTGGCTCACGCGGGTGCCCGGGTTGCTCAGCACGCCGCCCCAGTTGCCGGAGTGGTAGGCCCGCGGGCGGGGCTGCACCTGCAGCGAAAAATTGATGGCGCCCCGCGAGCCCAGGAAGAGGGTGGGGCGCTCGGCGTGCACCCGCGGGCCGTCGCTGGCCAGGAACAGGTCGGCGCGCAAGGCCTCGCGGTGTTGCTGGCAGAACTCGGCCAGCCCGGGCGAGCCGGCCTCTTCGCCCATCTCCAGCAGCACGGTCAGGTTGTAGCCCAGGCGCTGCTGGCGGGCCTGCAGGGTGTGGGCCAGGGCGCTGAGGTTGATGCTGTGCTGGCCCTTGTTGTCGGCCGTGCCACGGCCATACCAGCGATCGCCCTCGACATTCAGTTGCCAGGGGTCCAGGCCTGCGCGCCATTGCGGCGTCTGGCCATTGACCACATCGCCATGGCCGTAGGTGAGCACCGTGGGGGCCGCCGGGTCTTCGATGCGGCGCGCCAACAGGAACGGGCCGGCACCGGGCACCGGGTTGGGCAGGATCTGCACCTCGAAGCCCAGCGCCTGCAGCACGGGGCTCATCTCTTCGCTCAGGTAGCCCTGCAGGGCGGCCCGCGAGGCCTCGGTGGCGTCGGCGCCCAGGTCACTTTCGGTGCGCCAGGCGACCCGGCGCGCCAGGGTGGCGGCCAGGGCGCCGCTGTCGAGTTCGTGGCGGGCTTGCTGGATCAGTTGGTCTCGGCTCATGTCGGGCTTTCAGTGAGGTGGGTGGGCCTCCCCGACGCCCGAGCGGGCAGAACGGCGGGGCGGGTCAGGATCCGATGTAGCGGTCCTTGCGGTGGTTCATGGTCAGGATCAGGTTCAGCACCACGGCGCCGGCCACCGACAGGGCCACATTGGGCAGGGGGGCGGTCCACAGGGCCAGCAGCAGGATGGCGCAGTCGATGGCCATCTGGATGTGGCCGGCCTTCCAGCCCCGGCTTTCCTGCAGGTAGAAGGCCAGGATGCCGACCCCGCCCAGGCTGGCGCGGTGGCGGAACAGCATCAGAAAGCCGACGCCCAGCAGCACGCCACCGAGCACGCTGGCGTAGATCGGGTCGAGTTGGGCAAAACTGATCCAGTGCGGGGTCCATTCGGCCAACAGCGACAGCAGGGCCACCGCCGCAATCGTCTTGAGCACGAAGGCACGCTCCATGCGCTTCCAGGCCAGCACGTAAAAGGGCAGGTTGAGCACGAAGAACACCTTGCCGAAGCTGATGCCGCTGGCGTAGTGCACGATGAAGGCCAGCCCGGCCATGCCCCCCGTCAGCAGGTGGTCGTGCCCGTAGATGGCCACGCCCAGGGCGATCAGCAAGGTGGCCGAGAACAGTGCAAAAGCGTCTTCCGTGAGGCTGTGGGGCGCCACGCCGCTGACGGGGGAGCTGGGCGCAGGCGCTGCGGCTGGGGTGGATGCCGGGGGGGATTCCGGTTGCGGCATCGGCGCTGCGATCGCCACCGATGTCTGGGCAGGTTCTGGGGTGTTCATGGCGAGGATTCTCCGCAAAGTCGTGCACGGCCTGCAGCAAGAGCGGGGCCAGGCCGTGGAAAGCCGGGTAGCAGACCACAGGGCGCTGCCCATGGACGTGATCCGGATCAGACTTTGTCGGAAATGCGGGGTTCGGCCTGCCGTGCCGCATCGCTGCCGAAGGGGATGTCATGCCCGGCCTCACTCCAATGTCAGGTGGGCGCGTGCCGCGGCGGCACGGAACTGGGTGATCTCCTGCTCCATCAGGCGGGTCATGGTGGCCGGGTCCTGGTACACCGGCTCCAGGGCCTGGGCGCGGAACTGCTTTTGCACCTCCGGCAGGGCCATCACCGCACGCAGCTCACGGCCCAGGCGCTCCAGCACGGGCGCAGGGGTGCCGGCCGGTGCGGCCATGGCATACCAGCCCTCGAAGCTGGCGTCGGGCAGGCCCAGCTCGGTCAGCGTGGGCACCTGGGGCAGCGAGCTCACGCGCACGCGGCTGGGGGTGGCCAGCGCGCGCAGCTTGCCTGCCTTGATCAATGGGCCGGCACTGGCCACGGTGTCGAAGGTGGCCTCCACCTCGCCCGACATCAGAGCCGTGCTGACCTGGGCGCTGCCCTTGTAGGGGATGTCTTGCAGGGTGACGCCCGCGCTCAAGCCCAGCAACAGGCCGGCCAGGTGCGGTGCGGTGGCGCTGCCGTAGGTGGCATAGCGCACCGATCCGGCTTGGCGTCGGGCCGCGTTCAGCAACTCCGGCAGGGTCTTGAAGGGCGACTGGGCCGGCACCACCACCACCAGCGGGGCCCGGGCCAGCACCGCCACGGCGCTGAGGTCCTTGAAAGGGTCGTAATTCAGGCGGGGCTTCAGGGCCGGGTTCACCGAGAAGGTGGTGGAGCCCGACACCAACAGGGTGTAGCCGTCCGGCGCGGCCCGGGTCACGGCCTCGGTGCCGATCAGGGTGGAGGCCCCGGGCTTGTTGTCGATCACCACCGCCTGGCCCAGGCGGGGCGCCAGGGCTTGGCCCATGGCCCGGCCCACGATGTCGGTGCCGCCCCCCGGCGGGAAGGGCACCACGATGCGCACCGATCGGCTGGGCCAGGGCTCTGCCGCCGCCAGGGCGGTCTGGCTCAGGCCGGTACAGCCGGCCAGGGCCAGGAGGGAGAGGGCGCAGCGGCGTTTCATGGCATTCCTTTTCTGCCGCAAGGGGGCGGCGAGGCTCAACAGGGGGGATGAAGACTGGCTGGCCTCCATTAGAAGCCGATTGAGGGTTTGTCAGGGCATGGAACATGCTTGCTCTCATTAGAGAATTCACAAGGCATCGTTGCCTTGATCAGAACGTATTGCGCATGAGGACCTCCGTGAAACTGCCTTTGTTCAGCCTGCCCTTGCGCTACTTCGTGGTGGTGGCCCGCACCCGCAGCGTGAGCGAGGCGGCGCGCCAGCTGCATGTTGCGGCTTCGGCGGTGAGCCGCCAGATCAGCCTGTTGGAAGACGCGCTGGGCCTGGCGCTGTTCGAGCGCGCGCACCGGGGCATGACGCCCACCCCGGCGGGCGAGCGCCTGCTGGCCCACCTGTCGTCTGCCAGCGAAGAGGGGCAGTTTGTGCTGGAGCAACTGGGCGGGCTGGCCGGCCGGGTGCGGGTGCGTCTGGCCTGCACCGAGGGCTTTGCCGCGGGCTTCATGGCCGGGGCGCTGCAGGCGTTTCGGCAGGCCCACCCGGGGGCCCAACTGGCGCTGCAGGTGGTGGCGCCCGACCAGGTCAACCAACTGCTGCGCCAGGGCGAGGTGGACCTGGGGCTCAAGTACAGCCTCAGCCCGGAAAAAGACGCCGAGGTGCTGCACACCGTGCTGGCGCCAGTGCTGGCCGTGATGCGCCCCACCCACCCGCTGGCGGCCAAGGACCGCGTGCGGCTGGCCGACGCCGTGCGCTATCCACTGCTGCTGGGCGAGCCCGGCACCACCAGCCGGCGCCTGTTCGACCAGGGTTGTGCCTTGCAGGGCTTGCATTACGCACCGGCCATGGTGAGCAATTTCTCACCCACGCTGCTGTCGATGATGGGCGAGCTGGACCTGATGCCCGCCGGCTACCTGACGGTGTCCCACGCCGTGGCGCAAGGGCAGCTCAAGGCCGTGCCCTTTGCCGAGCCGGGCCTGCAGCAGCGACGCCTGTGCCTGCTGGCGCAAAGCGGGCGGGCTTTGCTGCCCCCGGTGCAGGCCCTGGCCGAGCTGCTGGTGGCCGGCGTGGGGCAGTTTGGCAAACGCAAGGTGCGTGCCCGGGTGCCGCGCCGCCCGCCGGTGGCCGCGGCGTAACATGTCGACCCTGTTGTTTGCCGGGCCGTCAGGGCCTGGTTATTGCCATGGCCAAGAAAGAACACGTCTCCGAAACACCCGCCACCCAGTGGCTCAAGGCACACCGTGTGGCCTACACCGAGCACCCCTACGAGTACCTGGAGCATGGCGGCGCCCTGCACAGCGCCGAGGTGCTGGGGCAAGACCCCTACACCGTGGTCAAGACCCTGATCATGCAGGACCAGGACGCCAAGCCCCTGGTGGTGCTGATGCATGGCAACCGCAAGGTGTCGACCAAGAACCTGGCGCGTCAGATCGGTGCCAAGTCGGTCGAGCCCTGCGCCCCCGAGGTGGCCAACCGCCACAGCGGCTACCTGGTGGGGGGCACCTCGCCCTTTGGCACGCGCAAACAGATGCCGGTGTACATCGAGGAAACCATCCTGGGCCTGCCCCGCATCTGCATCAACGGGGGGCGCCGAGGTTTTCTGGTCGGCATCGACCCCCAGGTCTGCGTGGCCCAGTTGGGTGCCCGGCCGGTGCAGTGCGCGCTGGCAGAATGAGTGGTTGGATCCTGACCGGGCCGCCGTCGCACCCGGGTCAGGGCTTTTTGCAGATTGCACAGAGGTAGAACAAGTTGGAGATTCTTTACACACTGGCGGCCACGCTGTTGGCCTACCTGCTCGGATCGCTGTCGTTTGCCGTCATCGTGAGCCACGTGATGGGCCTGAACGACCCACGCACCTACGGCAGCAAGAACCCGGGCGCCACCAATGTGCTGCGCTCGGGCAGCAAGGCGGCGGCTGTCGTCACGCTCTTGCTTGATGCGCTCAAGGGCTGGCTGCCCGTGGTGCTGGTGCGCTGGTATGGCCGCCACTGGGGCCTGGACGACGGCACGGTGGCCCTGGTGGGGCTGGCGGCCTTTCTGGGCCACCTGTACCCGGTGTTCTTCCGCTTCCAGGGCGGCAAGGGCGTGGCCACGGCCCTGGGCGTGCTGTTTGGTGTGGACGCTGTTCTGGGCCTGGCGGCCGGGGCGATCTGGCTGTTGATGGCGGTGGTGTTCCGCTATTCCTCGCTGTCGTCGCTGACGGCGGCCGTCGCGGCGCCCCTGGTCTATGTGCTGGCCAGCGGCACGGCCTGGTATGCCGAGACGCCTGTGTTGCTGGCCCTGGTGGCCATGGCGGCCTTGCTGGTCTATCGGCACCGCGAAAACATCCAGCGCCTGCTGGCCGGCACCGAGTCGCGGCTGGGGCAGAAGAAAAAGCCCTGAGCGCGCGGGCCCGCGGCCGGCCGCCGCGCGTGGGCCGGTCAGCCGCTGCGGGGCAGTTGCGAGCGCGCCACCGAGATCATCACCGCGTGGTTGATCATGAGCTTGACCGCATCCGAAGGCACGGCCGCCTGGATGCGTTGCTCGCCCAGCGCAATGTTGCGCAGGCGGGGGTGGGGGTAAGGTTCGCCGCGCGGGTCGATGAGGCTGGCCACCAAGGGCTGGTTGAGTTGAGCGGTGCGCCTCAGCACCACGGCCAGATCCTGGTTTTCGAGCCTCACATAGGTGCCGGGCGGGCACAGGCCCACGTGCCGCACCAGGGCTTGGGCCACGTCGTCATGGCGCCCCTGGCTGGCGCTGATGACGGCGCGCAAGGAGTCGGTCACGCTGCGACCGGGGCGTGAGCGCCGCGGGCTGATCATGGCAGCGTAGCGATCGGTCACCTGCAGGATGTGGGTCAGGCGCACCACCGGGTCGGGGACGCTGCCGGGCAGCGTCAGGGGCAGGTTCTCGTGGTGCGAGGCCACGATCGCCAGCCAGAGTTCGTCCTTGATGCCCACGCGCGCCAGCAGCATGCAGCTTTTGACCGAGTGGGCGTCGATGTTGGTCTGCTGCTCGACCGAGGGGCGCGTGGTCTGTTCGGCCAGTTCGTCCTGCAGCGCCGTCATGGCGATGTTCATCGTCAGGGCCGCCGCCACCAGGCTGTCGCGTTGCTCGGTGGGCAGTTGCAACTCCAGGGCGATGATGTGGCACAGCGCCGCGCACACCAGGGAGTGGGTGGTGCTGTAGCCCGCGATCGAGGTGCCCGCCATCTGGAACAGCAGGTACAGCGCGGTGTCGGCATCCTCTTCGAGCAGGTCCTGCATCCAGCGGTCGTGCTGCCGCAGTTTCTGATGAAAGCCTTCGACGTTGTCAGGCACGGCCAGCAGCATGCCCAGGCCGGACTCCAGGTCGCTCCATTGGCTCAGCAGGTCCTCGTAGCTTTCGCTCGGGCCATCCTGGGCCAGGTGCATGGGCAGGGTATCGCCGCTCACAGCCGTTTTTCCAGCACCATCTGGTCACTGACCCGGTGCATCTGGAACCGATCCAGGAAGCTGTTGCCCAGCAGCACCACAGGCATGGGCTGGGGGGTGACCACAGCGTCCACGTCGAACACTTCGACATCGCCGATGCGCACGCTGTGCAACTGGATGCGCCAGCCCTGCGCGGTGCCATTGGCGGTCTGCATCTGCACCGGCTGGCCACCGAGGAAGGCCAGGCCCATGCGCTCGGCATCGGGCCGGCCGATGGACACCACGGTGGCCCCGGTGTCGACCACGAACTGCATGATCTGACCATTGATGCTGCCCTGGCTCTTGAAGTGGCCGGCGCTGTCCGAGGTCAGGGTGATGCGTTTGCCGTTGGCCGGGCGGGCCACGGCGCTGCCGGGTTTGACCTGCACCGGCGACTCACCCAGGCGCAGCGTGAAGCGCTGGCCGTCCTGCTCGAGCAGGGCGCTGTCCTTGTCGAGCGACACCAGCCGCACGCCCTGAAAGGTTTCGCCCGGGGCCACGGCCTTGGGCGCGGAGGCGCCCACCAGCAGCAAGGCCCGTCCGCCCAGGATGCCCGAGAGCACCACCTGGGCCGTGGCAGGCAGGCTCAGGCCCAGGGCCAGCCCCATCAGGGCCAGGCCGACAAGCCGGAGCCGCAGTGAGGGGGGCGGCATGGACCGATGGGGCATGCGCAGCAGATCAGTCGCGGAAGTTGTTGAAGTCGACCGGGATGTCGGTGATGTCCTTGCGGATCAGCGCCATGGCGGTCTGCAGATCATCGCGCTTGGCGCCGGTGACACGCACCGCATCGCCCTGGATGGCGGCCTGGACCTTGAGCTTGCTGTCCTTGATCAGCTTCTGGATCTTCTTGGCAGCCTCGGATTCGATGCCGTTGCGCACCTTGACCACCTGCTTGACCTTGTCGCCACCGATCTTCTGGACGGCGCCCTTGTCGAGGAATCGCACGTCCACATTGCGCTTGGTCAGCTTGTTGCGCAGGATGTCTTCGACCTGATCGAGCTGGAACTCGGCGTCGCCGAAGAGGGTGATTTCCTTGTCTTTGAGCTCGATGGCGGCAGAGGTGCCCTTGAAATCGAAGCGGGTGCTGATTTCCTTGGCCGCGTTTTCAACGGCATTTTTGACTTCCACCAGATTGGCTTCGCAGACGGTATCGAATGAGGGCATGACAGGATGAACCAGGGCAAATGAGACAATGTTGCCGATGTTAGTCGAGAAAAATGTCCCGCTCCAGCCTTACAACACCTTCGGGATCGCGGCCCGTGCCCAGACCCTGGTGCGCGTGCGCGCCCAGGCCGATCTGAGCGAGCTGATGGCCGACCCCGAACTGGGCCCGGCCCCCAAGTGGGTGCTGGGCGGGGGCAGCAACATCGTGCTCACGGGCGATGTGCGCGATGTGGTGCTGAAGATGGAGATCAAGGGCCTGCGCGTGCTGGACGAAACCCCCCGCGCCTGGATTGTCGAGGCGGGTGCGGGCGAGGCCTGGCACGACACCGTGGCCTGGACCCTGGACCAGAACCTGCCGGGCCTGGAGAACATGGCCCTGATCCCAGGCACGGTGGGCGCCTCGCCGGTGCAGAACATCGGCGCCTATGGCGTCGAACTGCAGGACCGCTTTGAATCACTCGACGCCTTCGACCTGCTGACCGGGCAGACCTTCACCCTGAATGCGGCCCAATGCGCCTTCGGCTACCGCGACTCGGTGTTCAAGCACCGGGCGCCTGCCTCGCCGCAGAAGGCCTCGCTGCCCCTGGGGCTGGGGCTGGCCGGCCGGGCCGTGATCACCCGGGTGCGCCTGCGCCTGCCCAAGCCCTGGAAGCCTGAGCTGGGCTACCTGGACCTGGAGCGGCGCCGCGTCCAGGCCGGCATCGAACGGCCCGAGGCACGGCAGATCTTCGACTGGGTGTGCGACATCCGGCGCAGCAAGCTGCCCGACCCGGCCGAGGTGGGCAATGCCGGCAGCTTTTTCAAGAACCCTTCGGTCACGCCCGAGCAGTGTGCCGACATCATCGCCCGCGAACCCCGCATCGTGCATTACCCCATGGCCGACGGCAGCATCAAGCTGGCGGCGGGCTGGCTGATCGACGCCTGTGGCTGGAAGGGCAAGTCGGTGGGCAAGGCCGGCGTGTATGACAAGCAGGCCCTGGTGCTGGTGAACCGTGGCCACGGCGCTGACAGCGTGACCGGCGGCGAGGTGATGACTCTGGCCCGGGCCATCCAGACCAGCGTGTATGAACGCTTCGGCATCCGGCTGGAGCCCGAGCCTGTGGTGATCTGAACCCCGGCGCCCGGATCGGGGCGCCTGAACGATCAAGCCACCATCTTCTTGAGCGAGGCGATCACGGCCGGGCCGTTGAAGGGCTTGACGATCCAGCCCTTGATGCCGGCCGCCTTGCCGCGCTCTTTCATGGCGGGTGAGTTTTCGGTGGTCAGCATGATGATGTTGACGCTGCCGTTCTTCAGCTCGCTGCGCACTTTCTCGGCCATGGTCAGGCCGTCCATGTTGGGCATGTTGACGTCGCAGATGACCAGCTTGACGCCAGGGTCGCCCTTGAGTTTGGCCAGCCCGTCACGACCGTCGACGGCGAAGGCCACGCCGAGGCCATTGGATTTCAGGAAATCACCGACTTCATTGCGAACGGTGCTGGAGTCGTCGACGACGAGAATCTGTGCCATGGCTTGTTCCTTCTTGGGTCAAAACATTTCCAGTTCGCCGGTGCCCTGTTCGGCCAGGTCGGGGATCTGGAAGTCGAAATCGAGGTCTTCTGATTCGCTCACGCAGAGCGTCAGAAACAGGGGTGGGCTGTCGGTCACGCTGAGCCGGAAGTGCTGCAGATGACCGTACTTGAGGACGCCCAGGTGGGCCGTGCAGCGGCTGTCAACGATGTTGGGGGTGGACATGCCCACCCAGGGGAAGACCGAGCCCAGATCGCGGTTGACGCCGCCACAGCACAGGTTGCCTGCTTCGCAGATGGCGTCCAGAAATGATTGCTCCGACATCTCTTCGGCCTTTTGCCGGCTGAGCCGGGCAAAGTGGCGGCGTGTTGCATCGTTGTGGCTGAAGTGCAGCACGATGAGCATGCGAAACGTCAGCGAGGCGATGCTCAGCAAGGCCGCATGCGATTCGGGTGGCTGGCGCAACTCGGGCAAGGTGACCAGTTCTGTCACCTCGTCGGGCGAGGGCGCCAGGGCGGCCTTCAGACCTTGCATCACCATCTTGTCGAAGCCTGCTTTGGCACGGCTGCTGATCATGCGCTGGCGTCCTGTTCGCTGACAAGATTCAGGATCTTGCGGTTTTGCAGTTCCAGCCCGGTGACGGCGCCCACGATCATCTTGCCGCCGGCCTGCATGTCCTGGAAGGTGGTGGTGGTGATGAGGTCGTTCTCGTACAGGCTGCTGCGGAAGTCCTGGGCCAGCTTTTCGGCACGCACCGACAGCGAGCGCATCTCGTCGGCCACGACGGCAAAGCCTCGACCCATGGTGCCGGCACGTGCGGCTTCGATGGAGGCGTTGAGGGCCACGATCACCAACTGTCGCACGATGGAGGCGAATTCGTCGTTCTTGTTGTGCATGGCCCGGTTGTGGCCGAGCAGAAAGTCCATGCTGGCGTGCCAGCGCTCGTAGGTCTTGCCCACGTTGCGCAGTTCGGTGATGGAACGGTCCAGCGTGCCGCACTGGCTGGCGATCTGGGTCTGGGCCTGGCTGGCCTGGGCCTGGCTGTGCGTCAGGCGCAGCTGTTGCTCACCGATCAGCGCTTGCTGGCGGGCGTCCCATTGCCTTTGAGCTTCGTGCAGGCGCTGCTCCAGGGCGTCGATCTGGTCTTGCAGCTCGGCGGCTCTGGCCTGGGCGCGCTGGTTGCTGTCTTCCAGCAGTTGCCGCGGGACCATGGTCTGCAGGGTGGCGTTCAGCCTGTGGGCGCGCCAGCCCAGCAGCATGCTCAGCACGATGGCGCCCGTCAGGAGGGTCAGCATCAGCGTGGTCGTCATCTTGCGTGCCTTCTCTTGATCAAGCGGTTTGCGGTCGTTGTTGTGCCGCCGCGTGCACGCCCAGTGACGCGGGGAGGTGGATCCGTGTCTCGAAGGGGACGTGCTCGCGCTGGGTCGCCTCGGCCAACAGCCGCAACTCGATGCGGCCACCGGCTGATTCGACAAACATCTTCACGGCGTCCATGCCGACACCGCGCCCGGACACCTCGGTGACCGCGCTGGCGGTGGAGAAGCCGGGGGCGAAGATCAGCTGGGCCAGATCCGGGGCGTCGGGGTGCTGGCTGGCATCGAGCAGGCCTTGCTCGATCGCCTTGGCCCGTATGCGCTGCAGGTCCAGGCCTTTGCCATCGTCGCTCAGCACCAGGTGCAGACCCTGGGCGTCCAGTTGCAGGTCGATCCGGATGGTGCCGGCAATCGGCTTGTCGGCTGCCACGCGGTCCAGGATGGGCTCGATGCCGTGGTCCATGGCGTTGCGCAGAAGGTGCATGAACACATTGCGCAACAAGGGGGCAGCGGTCGGACGCAGCAGCACGCCCTGATCGGCCAGGACCAGCTTGGGCGCCTCCTTGCCCAGTTCGAGGGCCAGCGAGGGCAGCGATTCGATCACGCTGGACAGGGTGTCCTGCAGCGATTTGCTGCCCAGGGTGGCCAGGCGGCTCTTGATGTCGTGGATGGCCTGCGCAGCAGCGCTCAGGTCGCTGGTGTCCACGCCTTCCAGCATTTGCAAGGTGTGCTGGATCTCGGCCTGCGACACGCTGTGCCCTGCGTCTTCGGTCGCGTCATTGCCGCGGCTAAGCTTGTCGGCGTTGAGCGTGGCGTATTCCTCCAGCGTGTGGCGGGCTTGGGCCAGTTCATTCAGATAGCGCTCGTTGTCCCATTCCAGGGCCTCTTGCTGGCGCAGGTCGTCATAGCTTTGCTCGGCCTGGTGCAGCACGTCGGTCAGGGTGTGCAGACCGTAGGTGCGCGCGTTGCCCTTGACGGTGTGCATGTTGCGGAACAGCAGGCCCAGGTGCTGGCGCCGCGTGGCGTTGTCCTGGCTGGCAGCGGTTTCCAGGGTTTTCTGGTTCTCGTCGAGAAACTGGCGGGCGCTGGCCAGGAAGCCTTTGAAGCGGTCTGGCGGCACCGACAGGATTTCTCCGATCATGGCCAACTCGCGTTTTTGGGCATCGGCTGCCTTGGCCAGGGATTTGAGTTCGGTCACATCACGCACACACAGCAGCAAGCGCTCGGTGGTGTCTTGCTCGTTGGTGATCGGCGACCAGATCAGGTCCAGGATCTTGACGCGGCCATCAGGCAGGGTCTTTTCCACCTCGCGGGGCAGCAGGTGGGCGTTGAAGTCGAAATTCATGCGGTCTTCGCCGATGCAGGCGGCCACCGCCGCCTCGACTTGCGATCGGGCATCGGCACCCAGGTTCACGCCCGCAAAAATCACCTCGATGAAATCGCGCCCGGCGATGTCTTCGGTCTCCAGCACGGTGCTCAGGAAGTCGGAGAACTCGGGGTGGATGGTGTTGCCGTTGTCGATCGTCAGAATGCCCTGGGGCACGTTGTGCAGCATGGCGTGGATGTCGGCCGTCTTCTGGCGCACCAGGGCGCTGCTTTCCTCGATCTTCTCGATCATGGTGTTGAATGCGGTGATCGAGCGCCCCACCTCATCCTGCCGGGTGACGGGCAGCCGGTGCGTGTAGTCCTGGCTGGTGGCGATCTCGGTCATCTTCAATTCCATGTCCTTGATGGGGTGCACCACCTGGCGGTAAAGGATGCGACCGATGGCCACCAGCAGCAGCACGGCCAGCACGGTGGCGACGGTCAGCGTGGTGGTGGTGCTCTTGAGGTGGCTGTTCATGCTCTCGATGGCGGCGTCCTTGCTGCGTCGCTTTTCGATCTGCAGCGTGTCGAGCAGGGCCCCTTGTTCACGCAGGTACTGGTCGACCGTGGCGCCCATGTTGGCCTCGGCCATGTCCTTCATGCCCTTGAGCTTGAAGTTGGCGGTGTCGTCGATGGCGCTGAAGTAGTTCTTCAGGCTTTCCGAGGCCTCTTTGACCAGGCCTTTCTGGGCGTTGCTGTCGGCCATCTCGAGTTGGTGGTCCAGCGCCTTTTGCAGGATCTCCTTCTTCTGGGCCAGTTCGTCGCGGGTGCGGGCCACGGTCTGTTCATCGGGGGCGGCCACCATGCTCATGGCGGCCATCTGCACATCCTTGAGCTGGCCCTGCAACTCCACCGAGTGCATGGCGCTGGGCACCACGCCCTCGGTCACGCTGCGCACCTCGGAGGCGCTGCCGTGGGACTGGAAGACGGCAAAGGCGCCGATCGAACTCAGTGCCAGAAAGGTCAGCGTGATCAGCAGCACGATGCGTTGACGTATGTTCATGACAGTGTCCTTCGCGAGAGTCGGCCCACCGAACGCCAGTTGCCGGCTTGTGGCCGAGGGGGCAAACGGTGGTGATGGGTTGGGTGTTGTGCCCTGTCACCTGTGTGGGGCTGAGGGAGCAGACTGGACAGGTGCCGGGCTTGGGGCTTGATCTTCCCGGGCCGCCATGACCCTCCGATGGCAAAACCATGACGCTGGCGTGAATCGGCGCAGCGCATTCACGGCTGATGGCGGATCAGATGATTTTTGTGTTGAAAGCCGGTGTGGAATCGTCATGAATCACTTGTTCCGACACAGGTGATCGGTGCTTGTCCGCTTGGCCAGGAACGAAAAAAAAGCCAGTCGGCTGTGGGCCGCTGGCTTGGGGGGGATGCCACCCGAAGGGCGGCATCTGAGGGGGGGAGGCGCTCAGTCCTGCTTGCGCGGCAGCGAGGGCAGGGGCGAGTTGCCGCCCAGCGACAGCAGGCCGGCATTGGTGTAGATGCCGAGCTTGTCGCGCGTGTCGACGATGTCGAGGTTGCGCATGGTCAGCTGGCCGATGCGGTCGGCGGGCGAGAACGGTGCGTCTTCGACCTTTTCCATCGACAGGCGCTCGGGCGCGTAGGTCAGGTTGGGGCTTTCGGTGTTCAGCAGCGAGTAATCGTTGCCACGGCGCAGCTCCAGCGTGACGGTGCCGGTGACGGCGCGGGCCACCCAGCGCTGGGCGGTTTCGCGCAGCATGATGGCTTGCGGGTCGAACCAGCGGCCCTGGTACAGCAGGCGGCCCAGCTTGAGGCCGTTGACACGGTACTGCTCGATGGTGTCTTCGTTGTGGATGCCGGTGACCAGGCGCTCATAGGCGATGTGCAGCAGGGCCAGGCCGGGGGCTTCGTAGATGCCGCGGCTCTTGGCTTCGATGATGCGGTTTTCGATCTGGTCGCTCATGCCCAGGCCATGGCGGCCACCGATGCGGTTGGCTTCCAGGATCAGTTCGACGGGGTCATTGAACTGGATGCCATTGAGGGCCACGGGCTGGCCTTCTTCGAAGGTCACGCTGACTTCTTCACGCTTGACTTCAACATCGTCGCGCCAGAAGGCCACACCCATGATGGGGTTGACGATGCGGATGCCGCTGTTGAGGTTTTCCAGGTCTTTGGCCTCGTGGGTGGCGCCCAGCATGTTGGAGTCGGTCGAGTAGGCTTTTTCAGCCGACATCTTGTAGCCGAAGCCTTCAGCCGTCATGAAGGCCGACATCTCGGCACGGCCGCCGAGCTCGTCGATGAACTTCTGGTCCAGCCAGGGCTTGTAGATCTTCAGCGCCGGGTTGGTCAGCAGACCGTAGCGGTAGAAGCGCTCGATGTCATTGCCCTTGAAGGTGCTGCCGTCGCCCCAGATGTTGACGTCGTCTTCCTTCATGGCGGCCACCAGCATGGTGCCGGTCACGGCACGGCCCAGCGGGGTGGTGTTGAAGTAGGTGACGCCCGCGGTGGAGATGTGGAAGGCGCCGGCCTGCAGGGCGGCAATGCCTTCGTGGGCCAGTTGGGTGCGGCAGTCGACCAGGCGGGCCTGTTCGGCGCCGTAGAGCTTGGCCTTGCGCGGGATCTCGTCGTAGTCGGGCTCGTCGGGCTGGCCCAGGTTGGCGGTGTAGGCGTAGGGCAGGGCGCCCTTCTTCTTCATCCACAGCAGCGCGGCGCTGGTGTCCAGGCCGCCGGAGAAGGCGATACCGACTTTTTGCCCCAGGGGCAGGTCTTGCAGAATGGTGGCCATGTTCGGTCCTTGTGGGTGGATCAGCCGAAATGGCAGATGTAGTGGTAAGCCTCGGTCACGCGGATCTCGAACGAGGAGTTGCCGGGAACCTTGAACGATTCGCCGGCGCCAGCCTTGACCCACTCCGAGGTGCCGGCCAGCTTGTATTCGCACGAACCACCCACGCCTTCCATGATTTCCGGGGCGCCGGTGTTGAAGGTCAGCGTGGCGGGCAGGATCACACCGACGCTTTTCTTGGTGCCGTCGGCCAGGGTGAAGCCGTGGCTCACGCACTTGCCGTCAAAGTAGACGTTGGCTTTCGTGGTCAGGGCCACGTTCTGGATGGTTTCAGTGGTCATGGAGGTGAATCCGTTGGAGGTGAGGCCACAAGCCGACCTGCACCGGCAGCCGGTGCGCATGGTCGAATTCGGGCAAACCTCGATTTTAGGCCACGCCGCGGGCCTTCGGCCGGGCGGGCGGACTCACTGCCGCGCCCGGCGTGTACATGGCGTCAATGCACCGGGTAGGGTTGGGGTGCGCTGTTGTAGACCGGTGCCGTCACGGGCTGCGGGCCGGAGGCCGGGTAACTGGGGTGGCTGACGCGGCCATTGATGACCGGGCTCACCTGCACGGGCAGGTACTGGCCCGGGTCGTTGGGCATCTGAACCGTGTACTGGCGACCGGCGTACTCATAGCTCACGTTGTAGGCCACGGTGCGGTTCTCGTACATGGTCTGGGTGCTGCAGTTCTGCACGTTGCGAACCTGGGGTTGGCTGGGGCCTTCGATCGAGTTGCCCAGCACAGCACCCCCCACGACGCCCAGCACGGTGGCAATGGCCTTGCCACTGCCGCCACCCACGGCATTGCCGAGAGCCCCACCCGCGACCGCACCCATCGCCGCACCGGCGCCCGAGGTGCCGCCTGGCGTGGCCACCTGCTGGTTGGTGCAGACCTGCTGGGGAACTGCCACCTGCTGGATGATGGGGGTGGTGGAGAGCACGCGGGCCATTTCCTGGGCCGACGCGTTGCCCGCCATCACGGCGGCGCTCAAAAGGGCCAGGCTGAAGACAAAGTGCTTGTTCATGGAAAACCTCAGTTCATTGGTTGCTGGTTGAACGCTTGTGGGCGTTCCAGGGTTGACCCGCAGTCTAGAGAGCGGGTTCCTGAGGTGTGTCGGCGCGGCTGTAAAAGGATGTAACAGGAAGTGTGTCTGGCCTCAGCGGCCCAGTTGAGCCCAGGTTTCAGCCTTGAAACCCACGGTGAAGCGGGGCTGGGCCTGGGGGCCCCAGTCGACGACGGGGCGCTTGATCACGCTGGGCTGCTGCAGCATCAGGGCGCGCGCGCTTGCATCGTCCTGGACGCCGGCTTGCAGGGCCGGATCCAGCTTGCGCCAGGTGGTGCCCTGGCGGTTCACCAGCTTGTCCCAGCCCAGGGCCGGCAGCCAGGCGTCCAGCCCGGCTTCGGGCACGCCTTGTTTCTTGAAGTCATGGAAGTCAAACGCCAGCCCTTGCTCGGTGAGCCATTGGCGGGCTTTCTTGACGGTGTCGCAGTTGGGAATGCCGTAGACGGTGATCTTGGGGTGATTCATGGTCCCAGATGATGCAGCAGGCCGCGCTGCGCGACAATCCCGGGTCTTATGAGAAATCCCCTGCCTACCACCCTGGACGCCTGGCTGACCCATTGCGAGCAGCTGCACCCGAAAAACATCGAGATGGGCCTGGACCGTGTGCGCGAGGTGGCGCGCCGCATGGACCTGCGTTTTGACGTGCCTGTGATCACGGTGGCGGGCACCAATGGCAAGGGCTCGACCTGCGCCATGCTGGAGGCCATCCTGCTGCAGGCGGGTTACCGTCCCGGTGTGTACACCTCGCCCCACCTGGTGCATTTCCAGGAGCGTTGCCGGGTGCATGGCGAGATCGTCACCCCCGAAGCCCTGCTGCCGCACTTTGAAGCGGTGGAGTTGGCGCGCGTGCGCGGCGACGAGGTGTCGCTGAGCTACTTCGAGTTCACCACTCTGGCGATTCTGCGCTGCCTGTCGATGTCCGGGCTGGACGTGGCCATCCTGGAGGTGGGGCTGGGCGGGCGTCTGGATGCGGTGAACCTGATCGATACCGACTGCGCCATCATCACCAGCATCGACCTCGACCACATGGAGTACCTGGGCAACGACCGCGAGACCATCGGCCTGGAGAAGGCCGGCATCATGCGCACCGGGCGCCCGGTGGTGGTGAGCGACCCGCTGCCGCCGCAAAGCGTGTTGGACCGGGCGCTGGAGATCGGCGCGGACCTGTGGCGTTTCGGCACGGATTTCAATTTCTCGGGCGACAAGCTGCAATGGGGTTGGGCCGGCCGTGGGCGCCGCTACAGCGGTCTGGCCTATCCGGCGCTGCGCGGCGCCAACCAACTGGTCAATGCCTCGGGCGTGCTGGCGGCCTTGACGGCCTTGCGTGAGCGTCTGCCCATCACGGCGCAGGCGGTGCGCAACGGACTGGCCATGGTGGAGTTGCCGGGCCGCTTCCAGATCGTGCCCGGCCAGCCGGCGCTGGTGCTGGACGTGGCGCACAACCCCCACTCAGTGGCCGCCCTGTCGGCCAACCTCGATGCGATGGGCTTTTACCCTTGTACCCATGCGGTGCTGGGTGCCATGGCCGACAAAGACCTGGGCCCCATGCTGGCGCGCATTGCCCCCCTGGTGGATCGCTGGTATTTCACCGACCTGCCGACCCCGCGTGCCGAGTCGGCCGCAGGGCTGCAAGCCAAGTGGCACGCGCTGCAGATGGTGGCCGGTGGCCGACGTGAGGTCAGCACCGCCACCTTCCCGGATCCGCAGCAGGCCCTGGCGGCGGCCGTGGCTGCCGCAGACCCGGCTGATAGAATCGTGGTCTTTGGATCGTTCTTCACGGTGGGTGGTGTTCTCAAAGACGGCATTCCCCGCCTTCACGCCAAACATCTGGACGCCTGACGCCCACACTTCATGGCTTTTTTCAAGTTCCGCTGGCCCCTGGGGGGCGCTTCCAAAGGCCGTGACGAGCGGCCACCGGCTTCATCGCAAGGTGACAGCGTGGAGGTGCTGCGCCGCCGCGCCCGCCATCGATTGATCGGTGCCGCTGTTCTGGTGCTGGCCGGTGTGCTGGGCTTTCCGCTGCTGTTCGATACGCAGCCCCGGCCGATCCCGGTCGATATTCCGATCGCCATCCCGGACAAGAACAAGTCGCCTGCCCTGGCTTTGCCCACCCCGCCGGTGGCGGTCAGCAGCGCATCGGATTCAGGCATCGGTCCTGATGAAGAGGTGGTGTCTTCCTCGAGCCCGCGCACAGAAACCCGTGCTGCGGTTGCCAAGCCTGCGGCCGAGCCGCGCAAGGAAGCCCCTAAGGCCGAGCCCAAGAGCGAGGTCAAGGTCGAGGCCAAAACCGAGGCTAAACCCGAGCCCAAGCCCGAGCACAAGGACAAGCCAGAGGCCCGTGCCGAGCGCAAGCCTGAACCCAAGCCGGAACCCAAACCCGAACCCAAGCCTGAGCCCCGTGCGGTGGCCAAGGCCGACACCAAGCCAGAAGCCAAGCCGGATGCCAAATCAGACGGCAAGGCCGCCGATGACGCCGCCAGGGCGCGTGCCTTGCTCGAAGGCAAGAGTGCAGCCGACACGCAGCATGCGCCTGCCGCGGCAGACAGTGCCCGCTTCATCGTGCAGGTCGGCGCATTCAGTGACGCCGGCAAAGCCCGCGACGCCCGCCTCAAGCTGGAAAAGGCGGGGCTCAAGACCTATACCCAGGTGATCGAGACCGGTGACGGCAAGCGCATCCGGGTGCGCGTAGGCCCTTTTGCGGGCAAGGCCGAGGCCGACAAGGCGGCCTCTCGCATCAAGTCTCTTGATCTTCCCGCATCCATCCTGACCTTGTGATCAGTGATGCAGGAATTTGATGGATGGCTATGGCTGTAACGGACATGGTCCTGCTGGCCGTGCTGGGGGTGTCCCTGGTGATCGGTGCCTGGCGCGGTCTGGTGTATGAGACCGTGTCCTTGGCAGGTTGGGTGATCGCGTTTGTGGCGGGGCAGTGGTTCGCGCTGGACGCGGCGGCTTACCTGCCGCTCGGTTCGGCCGATGGGGCCTTGCGTTATGCAGCCGGTTTTCTGGTGGTGTTCGTGGCGGCCATCTTTGCCTCGGCACTGGTGGCCTTCATGGCGCAGAAGTTGGTGGCCGCCATCGGCATGCGGCCGGCGGATCGGGCCATGGGGGCTTTGTTCGGCCTGGTTCGAGGGGCGGTATTACTGCTCGCGGTGGCGGTGGTGATCCAGGTCACGCCGCTGCACGAGGGCGGATGGTGGCAGGAGTCAAAAGGTGCACCGGTGCTTGCGGCGGTGCTGGATGGTTTGAAGCCGGCTTTGCCGGCACAGTTTGGAAGATATCTTCCTTGATCGGGGTTTTGTCATGTGTGGAATCGTCGGCGTTGTCAGCAACGCCCCTGTGAATCAGCTTATCTATGATGCCTTGCTGCTGTTGCAGCACCGCGGCCAGGATGCGGCCGGCATCGTGACCCAGCAGGAGCGCAAATTCTTCATGCACAAGGCCAAGGGCATGGTGCGTGACGTCTTTCGCACCCGCAACATGCGGGCGCTGCCGGGTTCGGTGGGGCTGGGCCAGGTGCGCTACCCCACGGCCGGCAATGCCTACAGCGAAGAAGAGGCCCAGCCCTTCTACGTGAACGCGCCCTTTGGCATCGTGCTGGTGCACAACGGCAACCTGACCAACGCCAAGACCCTGCGTTCGGAACTGTTCTCCACCGACCACCGCCACACCAACACCGAAAGTGACTCGGAGGTGCTGCTCAACGTGTTCGCCCACGAACTCGAACGTGCCACCCGCGGTCTGCCGCTGCAGGCCGAAGAAGTCTTCACGGCTGTGCGCGCCGTGCACAAGCGGGTCAAGGGTTCGTACGCGGTGATCGCCTTGATTGCCGGTCATGGTCTGCTGGCTTTCCGCGATCCGCACGGTATCCGCCCCTTGGCCTTGGGCCGCAGCGCCGACGGCACCGTGATGGTGGCCAGCGAGTCGGTGGCCCTGGAAGGCACGGGCCATGTGTTCGAGCGCAATGTGAACCCGGGCGAGGCGGTGTTCATCGACCTCAAGGGCCAGATGTCGTCGCAGCAATGCGCGGACAACCCCAAGCTCAACCCCTGCATTTTTGAATTCGTCTACCTGGCACGCCCCGACTCGGTGCTGGACAACATCTCGGTCTACCAGGCACGCCTGAACCTGGGTGAGAGCCTGGCCAAGCGGGTGGTCTCCACCGTGCCCCCGAGCGAGATCGATGTGGTCATCCCGATCCCCGAATCCAGCCGGCCCAGCGCCACCCAACTGGCCCATCTGTTGGGCATTCCGTACCGCGAAGGTTTCGTCAAGAACCGTTATGTGGGCCGGACCTTCATCATGCCGGGCCAGGGTGTGCGCAAGAAGTCGGTGCGCCAGAAGCTCAACGTGATCGGCAGCGAGTTCAAGGGCCGCAATGTGCTGCTGGTCGATGACTCGATCGTGCGCGGCACCACCAGCCGTGAGATCGTGCAGATGGCCCGCGACGCCGGCGCCAACAAGGTCTACATGGCCAGCGCCGCTCCGCCGGTGCGTTACCCCAATGTCTACGGCATTGACATGCCCACCAGCTCCGAACTGGTGGCCCATGACCGCACCGTGGAAGAAGTTCGCCAGATCATTGGCTGCGACGCCTTGATCTACCAGGATGTTGACGGCATGAAGGCCGCCATCGGCTCCCTCAACAGCAGCATCAGTGGTTTTGATGCTTCCTGCTTTGACGGCATCTACGTGACCGGTGACATCACCTCCGACGACATCGCCCGCCTCAATGAGAACCGGGTGGGCCAGGAAGAGGGCGAACCCGATACCTCGCGCCTGGCCTTGCCCAACGCCCAGGAGGCCTGAGCCCGCCCCGGCCGTTTCCGCCCTTCACCCCGCCCTGGCCACTTCGGTGGCCAGTGGCCTTTCAGCACTGAACATCATGACCACCGCTTCTCCCTCTGTGCGCACCCGTTTCGCGCCTTCGCCAACCGGCTTCATCCACCTGGGCAACATCCGCTCGGCCTTGTATCCCTGGGCCTTTGCCCGGGCCAACCAGGGGGTGTTCGTGCTGCGCATCGAAGACACCGATCTGGAGCGCTCGTCCCAGGCCGCGGTGGATGTGATCATCGAAGGCATGAAGTGGTTGGGCCTGGACCATGACGAAGGCCCCTTCTATCAAATGCAGCGCATGGCGCGCTACAAGGAAGTGCTGGCCCAGTTGCAGGCGGCCGGCCATGTCTACCCCTGCTACATGAGCGTGGCAGAGCTGGATGCGTTGCGTGAGCGTCAGATGGCGGCCAAGGAAAAGCCCCGTTATGACGGCACCTGGCGCCCGGCGCCCGGCAAGACCTTGCCGCCCGTTCCCGAAGGTGTGCAGCCGGTGCTGCGCTTCAAGAACCCCCAAGAGGGCTCGGTGGTGTGGGATGACAAGGTCAAGGGTCGCATCGAGATCAGTAACGACGAACTCGACGATCTGGTGATCGCCCGCCCTGACGGCACGCCGACCTACAACTTCTGCGTGGTGGTGGACGACATCGACATGGCGATCACGCACGTCATCCGGGGCGATGACCATGTGAACAACACGCCGCGTCAGATCAACATCTTCCGTGCGTTGGGCCAGGAACCCCCGGTGTATGCCCACTTGCCCACCGTGCTCAATGAGCAGGGTGAAAAGATGAGCAAGCGCAATGGTGCCAAGCCGGTGACTCAATACCGTGACGAGGGCTACCTGCCCGACGCCATGGTCAACTACCTGGCGCGACTGGGTTGGTCGCATGGCGACGATGAAATCTTCAGCCGTGAGCAGTTCCTGGGCTGGTTCAACCTGGATCACCTGGGCCGCAGCGCCGCCCAGTTCGACGAGGCCAAGCTGCGCTGGGTCAATGCCCAGCACCTCAAGGCCCTGGATGACGCCACCCTGGCGGGCCTGGTGTTGCCCTTCGCTGCCAAGCTGGGCCTGTCAGGTCTGGACGATGGTCGCCTGCCGGCCATCTGCGGGCTGTTCAAGGACCGCTGCGACACGCTGGTGGCCCTGGCCGATTGGGTGAAGGTGTTCTACGCCGAAGAAGTCAGCCCCCAGGCTGACGAACTGGCCAAGCACGTCACCGATGCCGTGCGCCCTGCGCTCAAGGCCTTGGACGCCCGTCTGCAGGTCTGTGCCTGGGACAAGGCATCGATTTCTGCAGCCATCAAGGAAACACTGACCGAATTTGGCCTTAAGATGCCGCACTTGGCGATGCCGGTGCGTGTTCTCACGGCTGGTACGGCGCATACGCCGTCGGTCGATGCAGTGCTTGAATTGCTTGGTCGAGAAAAAATTTCGCTGAGATTGCGAAACGCCTAAAAATGTGACTATAATTTGAGGCTCAGGAGTTAACGACATAAATAAAACGATGTTGAAGACAAATGAGCTAACTTGAAGTTAGATCAAGCTAGATGTGGGGGTATAGCTCAGCTGGGAGAGCGCTTGCATGGCATGCAAGAGGTCATCGGTTCGATCCCGTTTACCTCCACCACAGTTTGATTTGATGTTTGAGTAGTCCAAGGTTTTGACCCTATCGTCTAGAGGCCTAGGACATCACCCTTTCACGGTGAGTACCGGGGTTCGAATCCCCGTAGGGTCGCCAAGTTTGTAGCACTTGGCTCTGGAAACAGAGCGCAAAGCTGCCTGCCAGGAGTGGTAGTTCAGTTGGTTAGAATACCGGCCTGTCACGCCGGGGGTCGCGGGTTCGAGTCCCGTCCACTCCGCCAGTCAAAGTCTTCGGGCGTTCGCGTCAGAAGCATTTTTTGGTTGAAAGCCAGAAAATTGGGGGTATAGCTCAGCTGGGAGAGCGCTTGCATGGCATGCAAGAGGTCATCGGTTCGATCCCGTTTACC
>NZ_JADZ01000014.1 GCF_000518645.1 Curvibacter gracilis ATCC BAA-807
GTGAGGTTGCCCCTGAAAATCGGAGTGCATAACCGGTCTTCAAGCGGCAGATTTTTGCTGCGCCGCCAACCAGCGTTTTTCGTACTGCATAGGGCTCATGTAGCCCAATGTCGAATGTAGTCGGGAATGGTTGTAGAACCCGATCCATTCCAAAATCACCTGCCTTGCTTGAGCTCTGGTCGCGAATTTTTGACCATGAACACACGCTGTTTTCAAATGTCCCCAAAGGCTCTCGGTAGGGGCGTTATCCCAGCAATTCCCCTTGCGACTCATTGAACTGACAATGCCCCGGCCCTTGAGTGTCCGTTGGAAATCATCGCTGCAATATTGACTGCCCCTATCGCTGTGAAAGATCAGGCCCCTGGCAGGTCGGCGACGCCAACAGGCCATCAGCAACGCATCCTTGACCAGGCTAGTTTGCATGTGCGTTTGCAGGCTCCAGCCCACCACCTGACGACTGTGCAGGTCCAGCACTGCTGCCAGGTACAGCCACCCCTCGTCCGTGGCGATATACGTGATGTCGCCGCTCCACAGTTGGTTGGGTGCTGGTGGAGTGAACTGTCGCTGGACCAAATCGGCTGCCACCGGCAAACGGTGTCTGCTATCGGTGGTGACCACGAATTTGCGCTTCGTCTTAGCTCGGATGCCGTGTTGTTGCATCAGCTTGCGTACCCGGTCTTTGCCGACTCGGATGCCCCTGACTGACAGCTCCTTGTGCATGCGTGGCCAGCCATATTCACCCTTGACCTCGGCATGGATGGCTCGCATATGGGCGAGCACAGCCTCGTCGCTGTGAAACCGCGTGGGCCCATCGTGGCCACTCTTGCCAGCCCGGTCCCAACTGAAATATCCACTGGGGCTGACTTGCAGGACCTCGCACATCAGCGTGATCGGCCAGCGTTGCCTCATCGATTGAATCCAGGCGTACTTTGCAGCACATCCTGTGCAAAGTACGCCGCCGCTTTTTTTGCAATATCTCGCTCCATCTTCAGGCGTGCAACTTCTGCCTTCAGTCGGGCAATCTCTGCCTGTTCAGGGCTCACCACTGCTGCGGGCTTGCCATCTGCCGATACCCCAAGCTGCCCCTTTGCGTCTGCCCGAACCCAGTTGGTCAAGCTAGCGCTGGGCATGCCCAAGGTCTTTGCCACCACGGAGGCTGGTCGTCCGGCCTTGACTTGCCTGACAGCTTCTTGCTTGAACTCCAAGGTGTACTTGGCTCTGCTCATCACTCCAGCGTTCATCTCTTCTGTCCTTTCCCGGCATTCTCCGGGCTGAGCTATGAACTCCGAAATTCGAGGGCAACCTCATCGCTATTGCCACCGGGCACGAAACCTGATGAAGATTTCATGCGATGGCTTGCAAGAGACAATTCCGATTGGGATGAGCGATCCTGCCTGGTCAACCCAGATCGCTGTGCGCTTTGGACGGTAGACCTTGACGGGGATGGTCATTCGGAAGTTGTTCTGCTTTGGGAGCATGACAATGGGGTGACCGCGAAAGCCTACGTGCACGATTCAACCGAATGGAAAGCGCTTGGGTACCTGCATGATGGCCCCCGCACCCTGGCGGAATGGACGCGAAACATGGACGCCGAAGAGTTGAAACGCGTGCCCAAACGTTGGCCTGACCTGCAACTCGGTGCGGTGACGATCAAACTCAGCCAATGAGCCGTCCGATAGGTGCATCTCTTTGCACTTCCGTGGCCCCCAAGTGGTGACGACCCTGGGAGCAGTGGCTGGCGCACTGCGCGCAAAGCGGCATCGAGTGCTTGCAATGGTTTGCCAAGCGGCTGCGCAAATACTGGTCGGTCATTCTGGCGCGGTTGCGATGGCCCATGCACACGAGCCAACTCGAAGGGATCAACAAGCGCACCAAGGTCATCAAGCGCACGGCACAGGGCAACCGTGGCGTTGAGTGCTTCCCCCTCGAGATCAAAGCAGCATTGCCCGGAAATGCGTGAAGAAGCAAAAAAAATCCGGAGGAGCCTGCACTCGTCCGGATTCATCAATGGTCCCCTCGACAGGAATCGAACCTGTATCTAGCGCTTAGGAGGCACTCGTTCTATCCATTGAACTACGAGGAGTGGACCGCCGGGGATTGTAGGGCCTGCGGGGGGCGGATTCGGGCAACGGGCAGCTTGGGGCTCAGTCGTAGCTCAGCGTGAAGATCAGGTCGACGGCGCTTTTTTCGCCGGTCTGGGCGCGCAGGGTGAAGCGGCGGGTGAGGTCGTAGAAGATGTAGAAGGTGCCCATGGTGCCGGCCAGGCTGCGTTCGTACGACACGTAGAAGTCTTTGGACAGGCGTTTGCCCAGGGTGAGGGCGGCGCTGGTGACGCCGGTGTCGGTGTTTTTCACGCCGCTGAACGAGACCTCGTCCAGGCCCAGGGATTGGGCCAGGCCGTCTGACAGGCCTCGGCCGCCGCCCAGCAGGGCCAGGGCGGCCTGTTGCAGCAGGGCCGATTCGGCGGCGCCGTTGGCAGCGGCGCGGCCCAGCACCAGCCAGGCCAGTTTGTCGGCGTCGGCCATTTCGGGCTCGGAGAACAGGCGCACGCGGGGGGACAGCACGGTGCCGCTGATCTGCACGCCCACGCGGGTGGAGAGGTTGGGGCGGATGGCCAGGATGTCGAGCGAGGGGTTGTCGTAGGCGCCGCTGAAGCGCAGCACGCCGGTTTCGATGTTGAGCTGCTGGCCGTAGGCCTTGTAGGTGCCCTGGTCGGTGCGCAGTTCGCCGTTGATCTGGGGCTCGGTGCTGCCTGGGGCCAGGCGCAGCTTCAAGGCGCCGCGCAGCCGGGTGTTGAGGCCGCGGCCCTGCACGCGGAAGTCGTTGCCCAGGTCGAGGCTGACCTGCACGTCGGCGGCAGGCAGGGCGCTGGGGGGCTGGGGCGCCGCTGCCGAGGTCTTGCTGGCGGCCTGGCCGGCACCATGGCTGCCGGGCTGCACCAGCACGTCGGCGCCCAGGCTGGGGGCGGTTTCGTCGGGCAGGATGAACAGGGCCTGGTCGGCCTTGAGATCGCCGCTCACCTTGAGCTGGCCTTGCTCCAGGCGGGTGTTCAGCTCGCCCGACAGGGCCAGGCGGCGGTCGGCGCGGCTGGACACGCGCAGGCGGTTGGCGCGGGTCTGCAGCTGCAGCAGCAGTTGCTGGCCGTTCCATTGGGCACTGCCCTGGGCGCTCAGGCTGCCGCCGTCGCCCCCGGCGCCCGGGGCGCCGCGCAGGGTGAATTCGGCGATGTCGATCTGGTGGCCGCTGAGCACGGCGCGCAGCTTGCCGTCGCGCAGCTCCACGCCTTCGACCACCGAGCGCAGGGCCAGGTCGCTGGCGCGGATCTCGCCTTGCCATTCGGGCTTTTGCAGCGTGCCCTGGAGGGTGGCCCGGGCGTCGAGCGTGCCGCGCATGCGCCAGCCCGGCGGGGCCAGCACCGACCACACGCCCAGCTTGGGCAACTGGGCGTTCAGCGAGCCGGTCACGGGGGTGTCGGGGGGCCAGCTCAGGCCTTGCGGGCCCTTGCTGAGGCGGGTGCCAAAACGGGCCTGCAACTGGCCGGCGCGTTCGCTGTCCCATTGCACGGCGGCGCTCAGGGCGCCGTCGTCCAGGCTCAGCGTGGCCTCGGCCACGCGGGCGCCGGCGCTGCGCTGGGCCTCGGTGGCCTGCACACCCTGGGGCAGGTCGTCGGCCTGCAGGCGCAGGTCGCCGCGTTGGCGGCTCAGGCGCAGCTGGGCTTTCAGGCCGGGGTCGGCGCTGGCGCTCCAGTCAGCGTTCAGCAGCAGGTCGCCCGAGATGCCCAGGCTGGCGCTGCTGGCACCCTGGGCCAGGGCCATGAGTTGCTCGATCCAGGGCAGCGACAGGTCTTGCACCTGGCCGCTGGTCTGCCAGCGGGCCTGGCCCTTTTGCTGGGCCCAGCGGCTGTTCTGCCAGCGCAGGCTGAGGTCGGGCACGCCGGCGTGGGCGAGCCGGGCTTCGCCCGGGGCGAGCATCAGTTCGGTCAGGTCGGCCTGGGCCTGGTGGCTCAGGCTCAGGGTGGCGGGCGCGCTCAGGCGCAGGCCCCAGGGCGGGGCGGTGGCGCTGTCTTGCAGGTTCAGGCTGAGGTCGTCGAGGCGGGCGGCCCAGTTGAAGCTGGAAGGCGTGTTGCTTGGTGTGTTGCCTGGTGTGTTGCCGGTGTTGGGCCCGGCATGGGCGCTGAGCTGCAGGCGGGCCTGGCGGGCGCCTTGGCGGGCTTCGCCGCTCAGGCTCAGTTCGACCGGTGGGGTGCCCGGTGCGCTGCTGTTGCTGTTGCCCGGCAGGGTGCCTTTCAGGCGCAGCTGCAGCTGGCGCAGGGCCAGGGCAGGGCGCTGATCGGTGGCGGCCCAGTCGAGGCGGGGCAGGTCGAGCCGGGTGCTCAGGCTCAGGGCCTGGCCGCGGCGGGGGGCGGGCTGGCCTTGCCAGGCGGCCAGCATGGCGCCCCAGCCGCCTTGCCATTGGCCGTCGAACTGGCCCTGCCCCTGCTGGGGCAGCAGGGCGGTTTGAGCGCCCAGGCCGGGCAGGCGGGCCAGCCAGCGGCCCAGGGCCCCGGCATCGGCCAGTTGGGCCTGCCATTGGCCCTGGCCCTGGTCGGCGCCCAGGTGGCCTTGCAGCGAGGCGTTCAGGCCCGGGGTTTGCAGTTTCAGGTCGGCCCGGCCCTGGTGCTGGCGGGTGTGCCATTGCAAAGAGCCGTCCAGCCGGGCTTCGGCCAGTTCAAGCCGCAGTTGCTCCAGCTGCAGTTCGCCGCCCTGCCAGCGCCCCTGGGCGTGCGCCAGGCGCAGTTGCAGGGCGCTCCACAGGGCCTGGGCTTGCGCCTGCGGGCTGGCTGCCGCGGCAGGGGCGCCGAGGCGGGCTTTGGTGGTCTTGCCGGAGGACACGGCCTGGGCCTGGGCCACGGCAGTCGTGGAGGACAGGCTGGCGCGTGGCGTGCTGCGGGCGGGCGTGCTGCCGGCCTGGGGGCTGAGGTCCACCTCAAAGCCCAGGGCGTCGTTCTGGCCGCCCAGGGCGCGCAGGGCCAGGTGGCCGTTGAGCGGGGCGGGCGGGGCGGCGCTGTGCAGGCGCTGGGGCGAGACGCCTTGCAGCGTGGCCTCGGCCAGCCACGGGGTGGCGCTGTTGGCCTCCCAGCGGCCTTTCAGGCGCAGGGTGCCGCCGCCCACGCGGGCTTCCACGGGGTCGATCACCCAGGCGCGGCCTTGCTGCTGCAGGCGGGCGCTGATCTGCTCCAGCGGCAGGCGTTGCTGGTCCCAGGGGCCGGGCAGGGCGTTGCTCAGCGCCAGCCGGGCCTGCCAGGCGGGGGCCTTGCCGTCGCCGGGGTGGATGTCGACCGTGCCCGACAGGGCGGTGCTCGGGGCCTGGGGCCACAGCAGGCTGAGGTCGATGCTCTGCAGGTGGGCCTGGGCTTCGGGCAGCACCTGCTCGGCCCAGGGGCGCAGGCGGGCCTGCACCTGGGCTTGCATCTGCGCCTGCACTTGGCTCGGAACCTGGCCCGGCGGTGTCGAGCGGCCCTTGCCCGTGGGCGCCGTTCTGGCGCTGGGCAGGGTGGCCTCATCGGGGTCCAGAACGGCTTCCAGGGCGATTTCTGCGGCGGGGCCCGACAGCGTGCCCTGCAGGCCGGCGCGGGCCAGCAGTTGCGCCGGAGCCGGGGCGCCCAGGCCGGTGGGGATCTCGCCCTCCAACTGGGCCTGCAGGGCCATGGGGGCGGCGCCTTGCAGGCTGATCTGGCCGCTGTAATGGCCGGCGGCCACGGCCAGCTCGGACCACTGCAGGTGGTGCTGTTCGCCGTCGTAGTGGTAGTGGCCGTCGATGTGGCTCAGCACCAGGCCACCCTGGTCGGGCAGCTGGATCTGGCCCAGTTGCAGCGGGGTGTCGATGGTGAGGGGCAGGGTCAGCTCGGTGAGCGGCGGGCTGGGTGGGGCCTTGCCGTTGTCGCGCAGCTCCAGGCGTTCGGCGCTGAGTTCGCTCAGGGCCAGGTGGCGGCTCAGCAGGGCGCGCCAGTCCCAGCGGATGTGCAGGCCGGTGAGGGTGGCCCGGGTGCCGGGCTGGGCCCATTGGAGCTCGGCGATCTGCCCCCCTTCGCGCAAGGTGCCGCTGACGCCGCTGAACTGAAGTTGCCGGTCGGCGGGCAGCCAGCGCGGCAGCAGGTTCAGCGTGGTGGCCAGCGAGCCTTCGCTGCCGCTCCAGACCCAGGCGACAGCACCCCCGGCCAGGGGCAGCCCCAGCAGGCCTGCTGTGCACAGGGCGGCCACGCGCAGGCGGCGTGCCCAGGGCCGCGGGCCCGGGGCTGAGTGGTCTGGATCTGGGGTTGGGTGGGACCCGTTGGGGGGCTGGGCGCTCATGCTGACCTTCAGAAAGTGAAGCCCACGGCCAAGTGCAGGCGCAGGCGGCGGGTGGCAGCGCCCCAGGCCAGGTCGACCTCCAGCGGGCCCACCGGGCTGCGCCAGCGTGCGCCCACCCCCACGCCCACCTTGGCGCGCAGCTTGCTGGCCTCGTTGGCCACGGCGCCGGCGTCGATGAACACGGTGCTTTCGAATTCGGTGGCGCGGCCATTGCGCACGATGGGCTTTTGCCACTCCAGGCTGCCCACGGCCAGGTAGCGGCCAGGCTCCAGGCTGCCGTCGGCTTGCACCACGCCGATCTCGCGGTAGCCGTAGCCGCGCACCGTGGTGTCGCCCCCGGTCAGGAACAGCTGGGTGCTGGGCAGCACCACGCTGCTGCGGGCCCCCACGGCGCCGCCTTCGGCACGCCAGGCCAGGCGCGGCGCCTGGGCCGCGCTCGGGTAGGCGCTTTCGTTGAAGGGGATGAAGCCCAGCACCCGCGCGCGGCTGCGCAGGAAAGGCGAGCGCTGGCTGCCCAGGGTCAGGCCCGGGCCCACTTCAACGGCCAGGCCGTAGCCGCGGGTGGGAAAGGGGATGTTGTTGAAGTTGCGCTGCGTCCACGCATAGTTGGCCGACACGCTGGAGGCGCTCTCGGCCGGGCTGCTTTGCGTCAGGGTGTGGTCGTACTGCAGGTAGAAATTGCGGTCGTAGTGCTCGTCGGTCTTGGCCCGCCCGGTGCGCAGGGTCAGGCTGTTGACGGGGGCGGTGCTGCCGGTCTGGCGCTGCAACTGGCCCGAGGTGACCCAGCGCCAGTTGTCTTTGTCCGGCTGGCTGGTGAGTTCGCTGCTCAGGGTTTTGGTGTCGCGGTCCAGCGAGAGCTTGGACAGGGCCTTCCAGTCCAGCCAGGGCAGCTTGCGCTGGGTGAATTCGGCCGACAGGCGCCCGCCGCTGTCGGTGCTGGCGCCCACGCCCAGCACCAGCTTGTGCAGCTTGGCTTCGCGCACCTGCACGCGCACCGGCGCGGCCTGCGGATCACCGCTGGTGTCGAGCGACATGAATACGGAGTCGAAGTAGCCGCTGTCGGCCACGCGCTGCTGGGCCTTGAGCAGGTCGGCCTGGGTGTAGGTGCTGCCGGTGGGGATCTGGGCCAGGCGGCGCACCAGCTCGGCGCTGTGGTGCTGGGTGCCTTCGACCAGCACCTCGCCAAAGCGGAAGTCGGGGCCCGAGTCGAGGGTGAGGCTGAGCTCGGCCTGCTGCGTGTCAGGGTCGATGCGGGCCTGGCTGTCGACCAGGTGGCCGGTGGGGTAGCGAGTGGCGGTGAGGCGGCGCAGGGCTTCGGTCTTGGCACTGTCCCAGCCGGCCTGGGTGAAGATGCTGCCGGGGCGCAGGCCCCAGGTCTCGGTGAGGCTGCGCTGCACGGCCTCCAGCTCGGGGTTGTGGGCCACGTCGCCGCTGAGTTGCAGTTGGAAGGCGCTCACGCGCACCGGCTCGCCGGGGGTGACTTCGATCAGCACCTCCCAGGGCGTGTGCTGGGCCACAGGGGCGTCGGATGCGGGTGGGCCGCCGGCCGTGGGGCTGGCCGCCGGCTCCTGGACCGAGATCTTCACCTCGGCTGCGAAATAGCCCTGGGTGGCCAGCAGGTTGCGGGCGTTGTCCTGGGCGCTGACCAGCAGGCGGTCGAGTTCGTCGCGGTCCAGGTCTTGCAGGCCGCGGTACTGTTGCAACTCCAGGTGGCGCAGCAAGGTGTCACGCAGGGGCTCGGGGGCATGCACTTCGAGGTGGAAGGCCGGAGGGGCTGCGGTGCCGGAGGCGCTTGTGGAAGCGCCTGCAGCGGAGGTCGTCGGGGGCTGGGCATCGCCTTCGGCACGCGCGGGTCGTCCCAGGGTGGCCAGCAACAGCACCAGCACCGCGCACGTCCACCCCATCAAAAAGGCCGGCTTGAAAGCCGGCCTGCCTCGCCTGTACCAGAACATGCGCCTATTTTGACAGCATGCGCATCGCGTCTTCTAGGCCTTTGAGTGTCAAGGGGTACATGCGCTGGTTCATCAGCTGCTGGATCACCGCGATGCTCTGGCGGTATTGCCACACGCCCTGGGGCTCGGGGTTGATCCAGGCAAAGCGTGGGAAGGTGTTGGTCAGCCGCTGCAGCCACTCGGCGCCGGGCTCTTCGTTGTTGTACTCAACGCTGCCGCCCGGCTGCAGGATTTCATACGGGCTCATGGTGGCGTCGCCGATGAAGATCAGCTTGTAGTCCTTGTTGTACTTGCGCAGGATGTCCCAGGTGGCGAACTTCTCGGAGAAGCGGCGCTTGTTGTTCTTCCACATGTAGTCGTACACGCAGTTGTGGAAGTAGTAGAACTCAAGGTGCTTGAACTCGGCCTTGGCCGCCGAGAACATCTCCTCGACGCGGGCGATGTGCTCGTCCATGGTGCCGCCGACGTCCATCAGCAGCAACACTTTCACGTTGTTGTGACGTTCTGGCACCATTTTGATGTCGAGCCAGCCCGCGTTGGCGGCGGTAGAGCGGATGGTATCGGGCAGGTCGAGCTCTTCGGCCGAACCTTCACGGGCAAACTTGCGCAGGCGGCGCAGGGCCACCTTGATGTTGCGTGTGCCCAGCTCCTGGGTGTCGTCGTAGTCTTTGTAGGCGCGCTGGTCCCACACCTTGACGGCGCTCTTGTTGCGGCTTTTTTCCTGGCCGATGCGGATGCCCTGGGGGTTGTAGCCATTGGCGCCAAAGGGGCTGGTGCCGCCGGTGCCGATCCACTTGCTGCCGCCTTCGTGGCGTTCCTTCTGCTCTTCGAAGCGCTTTTTGAGCGTTTCCATGAGCTCATCCCAGCCCATCTTTTCGATCTTGGCCTTGTCTTCGGGGCTGAGCTCCAGCTCCAGGTTCTTGCGCAGCCACTCGAGGGGAACGTCTTTGGTGAAGTCGGTCAGCATCTCGACGCCTTTGAAGTAGGCGGCAAAGGCGCGGTCGAACTTGTCGTAATGCTTTTCGTCCTTGACCAGGGTGAGGCGCGACAGGTAGTAGAAGTCGTCGATTTTCCAGGCATCGTCCGATTCGGGGCCCACCACGTGGGCCTGCAAGGCCTCCAGCAGGGTGAGGAACTCTTTCACCGAAACAGGGAGTTTGGCGCTGCGCAGCGTGTAGAAGAAGTCGATCAGCATGGACGGCTCCAGGTCAGGGCACGGCAGCTCACTTGCCGCCGTGGACCACCGCAGGCGGTGGGGGTGTTTGCGGGTAGCGCTGCTTCAGCAGGTACAGCAGCTGGGCCTTGGCCTCGGGCCATTCGCCGGCGCTCATGCTGTACATCACGGTGTCGCGCACCGTGCCGTCACGGCGCAGCGCGTGGTGGCGCAGCACGCCGTCCTTGCGCGCGCCCAGGCGCTCTATGGCCTTTTGCGAGGCGTGGTTGAAGTTGTCGGTGCGCCAGCCCACCAGGGCACAGCCCAGGGTGTCGAAGGCATGGCTCATCAGCAGGTACTTGGCCGTGGTGTTGACGTGGGTGCGCTGCACCCGTCGGGCGTACCAGGTGTAGCCGATCTCGACGCGGCGGATGGCCGGCACGATGTCGTGGTAGCTGCTGGTGCCGATCAACTGGCCGCTGGCCTCCTCGATCACGGCAAAGGCGAAGCGGTTGCCGGCTTCGCGCATCTGCAGCGCGGTCTCGATGTAGGCGCGGGTCTGGCCGGGCTCGGGCACCGAGGTGACGCGGATGTTCCACAGCTCGCCATCGGCGGCGGCGGCGGCCAGGCCGGCCTCATGGGCCAGGCTCAGGGGCTCCAGGCGCACACCGTTCAGGCGCAGGGTGACGGGTTCGACAAAAGACATGGTTTCTCCGGGGCCATGCGGGCGCCGCACTGCGGGGGCAGGGCGGGCAGCTCGGGAGGGTTCAGCGGTTGCGCTGGTTCATGAAGACCAGCTTTTCGAACAGGGTCACGTCCTGCTCGTTCTTCAGCAGGGCGCCCACCAGCGGCGGCACACTGACCTTGGCGTCGGCGCTTTGCAGGGCCTCGAGCGGGATGTCTTCGGCCACCAGCAGCTTGAGCCAGTCGAGCAGCTCGGAGGTGCTGGGCTTCTTCTTGAGGCCCGGCAGGTTGCGCACGTCGTAGAAGGTCTTCATGGCCGCTGCCAGCAGCTCGGCCTTGAGCGTGGGGAAGTGCACGTCGACGATCTTCTTCATCGTGTCGGCGTCGGGGAACTTGATGTAGTGGAAGAAGCAGCGGCGCAGGAAGGCGTCGGGCAGTTCCTTTTCGTTGTTCGAGGTGATGAACACCAGCGGGCGGTTCTTGGCCTTGATCAGTTCACGGGTCTCGTAGCAGTAGAACTCCATGCGGTCGAGTTCGCGCAACAGGTCGTTGGGAAACTCGATGTCGGCCTTGTCGATTTCGTCGATCAGCAGGGCCACCGGCTGCTCGGCCGTGAAGGCTTGCCACAGCACGCCCTTGACGATGTAGTTCTCGATGTCCTTGACGCGCTCGTCGCCGAGTTGCGAGTCACGCAGGCGACTGACCGCGTCGTATTCGTACAGGCCTTGCTGGGCCTTGGTGGTTGATTTGATGTGCCATTGCAACAGTGGCAGGCCCAGCGCTTCGGCCACTTCCTCGGCCAGCATGGTCTTGCCGGTACCGGGCTCGCCCTTGACCAGCAAGGGCCGCTTGAGGGTGATGGCCGCATTCACGGCGAGCATCAGGTCTTGAGTGGCGACGTAATTTTGTGAGCCTTGGAATTTCATGGACAAGTGTTCGCTTAACAGATGTGTTGCAGAAGCGGGGCTCGATATAATCAATCGTTGATTTTTCTCAATCCCCTCGGTACCCAATCATCCATTTGATTGTGCTCGCAAAATGAACAAGATGTTGACAACGGTATTTGCCCTTGCTGTCGCTTCCGTGACCGCTTTTTCGTCGACCGTCCACGCTCAGGAGGTCAAAGCAGATGTCAACGCCAAGGTGGCGATGTGCATCGGTTGCCATGGGATTGATCGCTACCAGGCGACCTTCCCCGAGGTCTACAAGGTGCCGCGCATTGCCGGCCAGGGCGAGAAGTACATCGCCGCTGCCTTGACCGCCTACAAGAAGGGCGACCGCAAGCACCCGACCATGCGCGGCATCGCCGACTCGCTGAGCGAGCAAGACATCGCCGAGATCTCGGCCTACTACGCCCAACTGGGCCGTGTCGAAGGCGCCACGCTGCCCGACAAGCCCAGCCGCGAGCCCAACGCCCAGGTGGCCGCCCTGCTGAACAAGGGCGCTTGCGTGTCCTGCCACGGCGCCAACTTCGCCAAGCCCATCGACCCCTCGTACCCCAAGATCGCAGGCCAATACAGCGACTACCTGTATGTGGCGCTCAAGTCCTACCAGATGAGCAACAGCCCGGTGATGGGCCGCAACAACGCCGTGATGGGGGGCGTGGCCAAGCAGTTCTCGCACGCCGAACTCAAGGCCCTGGCCTCGTATGTGAGCACGCTCGACGGCGACCTGAAGACCGTGCCTGAGTCGCGCTTCCGCTGATCCAGCCTTGGGCGTTTCGCGCCCTGGTTCTGAAAACAAAAAGCCGCTGAATCGTCAGCGGCTTTTTTTTGCCTGGGTCAGGTCTGAAGACCCGCAGGTTTGTTGGTTGGGGCTCAGTCGCGTGTTGCGGCGCGTTGCACGCTGTCGATGTAGGCATGCCCATCGGGCGGGCGGCCGCTGCGCTGGCTTTCCCACAGCATGCGGCCCAGGAACTCCATGGTTTCGTGGTGGGCGCCGTGCAGGGAGTCGCGGCGTGCGGTCAGCAACTCGACCGCCTGGCGGATGCCGCGCGGCTGGTCGATGCTGCATTGCTCGCTGATTGACAGGTGCATCGAGAGGTGCAGAAAGGGGTTGGTCTCGCCTTTCTGGCTGTCGTACACGCGGGCCACGGCCGCGTCGGCATCGGCCAGGTCGGCGTGGTATTCGGGGTGCTCATCGATCCACTGACCGGCCAGGGTTTCGATGGCCTCCATGGCCAAGCCTTGGCGGGACTTGGCATAGACCGAGCAGAAGAAGCGACGGACGTCGTCTTGAGAGGGGTTGAACATGCGCCCAAGCGTATCACCCCGGGCGATGCCCCCACGCCCGCTGGGGGCCGGGCTCCATCTCCGGTGTCAGGTGCGCGGCGTGCCCACCATGCGCGAGATCGACTGGGCTGCCTGCAGCAGATGGGGCAGCATGCGGTTCTGCATGTCGAAGGCGTTGCTGCGGTTGGCCTGGCCGCTGATGTTGAGGGCGGCGATCACCCGGCCGTTGCGGTTCACCACCGGGGCGGCCATCGAGATCAGGCCTTCTTCCAGCTCCTGGTCGACCAGGCACCAGCCCTGGTCACGCGCCTGGCGAACCCTGGCCAGTACGTCTTCGACGCGCGTCAAGGTGTGTTGTGTGCGGGCTTCGAGCGTCGCGCTCGCCAGGCGGCGCTCCACCTCCTCGTCGGGCAGGCTGCCCAGCAGAATGCGGCCCATCGAGGTGCAGTAGGCCGGCAGGCGGCTGCCCACGCCCAGGTTGATGCGCATGATCTTGTGCGTGGGTACCCGCAGCACATACATGATGTCGGTGCCCTCGAGCACGGCGGCCGAGCACGACTCTTTAACCCGCTCGACCAGTCCCTCCATCACGGGCTCGGCCAGGTTCCAGATCGGCATGGACGACAGGTAGGCGAAGCCCAGGTCCAGGATGCGTGGCGTGAGGCGGAACTGGCGCCCGTCCGTCTCGACATAACCCAGGGTTTGCAGCGTCAGCAGGATGCGCCGGGCGCCGGCGCGGGTGAGCCCGCTGCGGCCGGCGACTTCGGTCAGGGTCTGGTGGGGGGCCGCCGAACTGAAGGTCCGGATGACTTCCAGCCCTCGCGCAAAAGACTGCACATAGCTGTCGCCAGGGCGTGGGGCGGCTTTCTCGTTGTCAGCTGTCATTGCCATGGTGTTGTCAATCTCCTAAAATTCATTCTACGAACCAATGTTCTTATTGTGAACAATTTACATCCCAGTTGTCATCCATGAGCCGATTGGTGTGAAATTTTTCGGTCATGGGTGCTCACATCTGATGATTTTGTCCGTCTGGCCGCTAGGGTATGCCGTTTGGGCCTGTCTATGCCACTACCGTTTGGAGATATTTAAATCATGATTGACAAGATCGCCTCGTCAGTGGCAGAGGCTTTGCAGGGGGTGCAGGACGGTGCCACCGTGCTGATCGGCGGCTTTGGCACTGCCGGCATTCCCCTTGAATTGATCGAAGGCCTGATCGACCAGGGGGCGCGTGATCTCACCGTGGTCAACAACAACGCGGGCAATGGCGACACCGGCCTGGCGGCCTTGCTGCAGGCCGGACGGGTGCGCAAGATCATCTGCAGCTTTCCACGCCAGGCCGACTCCCAGGTGTTCGATGGCCTTTACCGCCAGGGCCGCATCGAGCTGGAGTTGGTGCCCCAGGGCAATCTGGCCGAGCGCTTGCGCGCAGCGGGGGCGGGCATCGGGGCCTTCTACACCCCGACCGGTTTTGGTACCGAACTGGCCCTGAACCCGGATGGCAGCCCCAAGGAGACCCGGGTCATCAACGGCCGTGGTCACGTGCTGGAATACCCCATCCATGGCGATGTGGCGCTGATCCAGGCCGAGCGCGGCGATCGCTGGGGCAACCTCACCTACCGGCAGGCGGCGCGCAATTTCGGCCCCGTGATGGCCACTGCCGCCCGTTGTACGGTTGCCACAGTGCATGAGGTGGTCGAGTTGGGCCAACTCGACCCCGAGGCCATCGTGACCCCGGGCATCCACGTGCACCAGGTGGTGCCCGTGCCCCGCCGCGTCACCACGGCCGGCGGATTCAAAACAGCGGCCTGAGCGGAGAACCAGCCATGACCACCACCTACCAGCCCCGCAGCAAAGACGAACTGGCGCGCCGTGTGGCCGCCGACATCCACGACGGCGCCTACGTCAACCTGGGCATCGGCATGCCCACCCGCGTGGCCAACCACATTCCTCCAGGCCGCGAGGTGATCCTGCAAAGCGAGAACGGCATCCTGGGCATGGGCCCGGCGCCGGCGCCAGGGCAGGAGGACTACGACCTCATCAATGCCGGCAAGCAGCCGGTCACGCTGCTGCCCGGCGGCGCCTTCTTCCACCATGCCGACAGCTTCGCCATGATGCGCGGCGGCCACCTCGACATCTGCGTGCTCGGCGCCTTCCAGGTCTCGGCCACCGGCGACCTGGCCAATTGGAGCACCGGCGAACCGGGGGCCATCCCCGCCGTGGGCGGTGCCATGGACCTGGCCATCGGTGCCAAGCAGACCTGGGTGATGATGGATCTGCTCAGCAAATCGGGCCAGAGCAAGGTGGTGGCGCAGTGCACCTACCCCCTGACCGGCCTGGCCTGCGTGAAGCGCATCTACACCGACCTGGCCACCCTCGAATGCACCCCCCAGGGCCTGCGCCTGATCGACGCCGTCGATGGCCTGGGCCGCGAGGCGCTGCAAGAACTGATCGGCCTGCCCTTGCTCGATTGAGCCCGCCGCCCAACGGCCCCGAAACCCCAGAATTTCAACCCCGGAGACCAGAAAACCATGACACAAGCCTTTATCTGCGACGCCATCCGCACGCCCTTCGGCCGCTACGGCGGCGCGCTGTCCAGCGTGCGCACCGACGACCTGGGCGCCATCCCGCTCAGGGCCTTGATGGAGCGCAACCCCGGCGTCGACTGGGCGGCCGTGACCGACGTGATCTATGGCTGCGCCAACCAGGCCGGCGAAGACAACCGCAACGTGGCCCACATGGCCAGCCTGCTGGCGGGTCTGCCCATCGAGGTGCCGGGCGCCACCGTCAACCGCCTGTGCGGCTCGGGGCTGGACGCCATCGGCACCGCAGCGCGCGCCATCAAGTCGGGCGAAGCGCGGCTGATGATCGCCGGTGGGGTGGAAAGCATGAGCCGGGCACCGTTTGTGATGCCCAAGGCCGAAAGCGCCTTCAGCCGTGCCAACGCGGTGTACGACACCACCATCGGCTGGCGCTTCATCAACAAGCTCATGAAAGCCCAGTACGGGGTCGATTCGATGCCTGAGACGGCCGAGAACGTGGCCACCGATTTCGGCATCGAGCGCGAGGCCCAGGACCGCATGGCCCTGGCCAGCCAGATGAAGGCGGTGGCGGCGCAGAAGGCCGGCGTGTTCGATGCCGAGATCGTGCCGGTGACCATTCCCCAGAAAAAGGGCGATGCGGTGGTGGTGAGCCAGGATGAGCACCCCCGTGCCACCAGCCTGGAAGCCCTGGCCAAGCTCAAGGGCGTGGTGCGCCCCGATGGCACCGTGACCGCTGGCAACGCCAGCGGCGTCAACGATGGCGCCTGTGCGCTGCTGCTGGCCGACGAGCGCAGCGCCGCGCAACATGGCCTGACCCCGCGCGCCCGCGTGGTGGGCATGGCCACGGCCGGGGTGGCGCCGCGCATCATGGGCATCGGCCCGGCGCCGGCCACCCAGAAGGTGTTGGCCCTCACCGGTCTGAGCCTGGCGCAGCTCGATGTCATCGAGCTGAACGAAGCCTTTGCGGCGCAAGGCCTGGCGGTGCTGCGCCAATTGGGCCTGCAAGACGACGATCCCCGCGTCAACCCGAACGGTGGCGCGATTGCGCTGGGCCACCCGCTGGGCGCCAGCGGGGCGCGCCTGGCCACCACGGCGATCAACCAGCTGCACCGCAGCGGTGGCCGCTACGCGCTGTGCACAATGTGCATTGGTGTGGGGCAGGGCATCGCCGTGATCCTGGAACGCGTGTAAGGCGCGCTCAGGTCATTTCGGGGCGGGGTGGCGCGGGCTGGGTCGGCAGGCTCAGAGCCGCCGCCAGCCCGGCAGTTGCCAGTCGCGCCAGAGCGCCAGGCCCCTGAAGCCGGCCGTGCAAAACGCGCACAGCATCAGGGCCGGTGACTCGGGCACCTGGGCCTGTACCAGCCCCAGGTAAAGCCAGCCGCCGGCAAAGGCGCACACCGCGTAGGGGCGGTGGTCATGAAAGGCCTTGGGGATCTCGTTGCACACGATGTCGCGAAGCACCCCGCCGAAGACGCCCGTGATCACGCCCATCATCACCGAGATCAGCCCCGGCATGCCCAGGTCATTGGCCATGTCCACCCCCACCCCGGTGAACAAGCCCAGGCCGATGGCATCTGGGAGTTGGATGGCACGTTCGGTGGGCTCGAAGTGGCGCCGCTTCAACAGCAGCAGTGCCGCCAGGCTCAGGCCCAGGATGCCCCACACATAGCCCACGTGCCGCACCCAGAAAAACGGGCGCTGGTCCAGCAGCAGGTCGCGCAGCGTGCCGCCGCCGAATGCGGCCAGAAAGGCCACCACGCACACCCCCACCGGGTCGAGCTTCTTGCGGGCGCCTTCCAGCACGCCGGACAGGGCAAAGGCCAGGGTGGCCGCCAGTTCCAGCACATGCCGCAGCCAGGGCTCCCAAAATGAGACGGTGTTCATGGCCGGGCATTGTGCACCGGCCCATCAGGGGTGGCTGGGGCTGGCCGCTGTCATCGCCAGCGGCTAACATGCGCCGCATACCCAAGTCTTGGAGACCGAAATGACGGTGGTTGTCGTCGCCAATCCCAAAGGAGGAGTGGGCAAGTCCACTCTCAGCACCCAGGTGGCTTCCTACCTGGCCAGTCGGGGCCAGTCGGTGGCCCTGGGGGACATTGATCGCCAGCAGTCGTCACGCCTGTGGCTCAGCCTCAGGCCGGCGGCTGCCGCGCCGATCTCGGTCTGGGACGTCAAAGATGAGGACAAGGAACTCTCTCGGCCCCCCAAGGGCGTGCAGCATGCGGTGCTCGACACGCCGGCCGGCCTGCATGGCGGGCGCCTCAAAGAGGTCATCCGCCTGGCCGACAAGGTGATCGTGCCGCTGCAGCCCAGCATCTTCGACATGTACGCCACGCAGGATTTCCTGAACCAGCTGGCCGACATGAAGCGGGCGCAACGGGTGGAGATCGGCATCGTGGGCATGCGGGTGGATGAACGCACCATTGCGGCCGAGCGCCTGCATGAGTTCGTGGACCGCCTGGGCCTGCCCGTGCTGGCCACCCTGCGCGATACCCAGAACTACATCCATCTGGCTGCCAACGGGCTGGGCGTGTTCGATGTGGCGCCCGGCCGCGTGGCCAAGGACCTGGACCAGTGGCAGACCCTGTGCGAATGGTTGAACCGCGAGGCCTGACCCCTCTGCGCTGGGTTGTCGCCTGGCCGACAAGGGCGGCCCAGGGCCGCCGCTAAAGTGCTCGCATGAAAACCTTCCAGACCCTTTCCGACCTGGCCGCTTGCGTAGGCCAGGAAGTAGCCATCAGCGATTGGGTGACCATCACCCAGGAGCAGGTCAATCAGTTTGCAGAAGCCACGGGCGACCATCAGTGGATTCACATCGATGTCGAGCGGGCCAAGCAGGGGCCTTTCGGTGGCCCGATTGCCCACGGTTTTCTGACCCTGTCCTTGCTGCCCCGCTTCTTTGGCGAGACGCTGGCCGTGACCGAGGCCCGCATGGGCGTCAACTACGGGCTCAACAAGGTTCGCTTCCCGGCGCCTGTGCCGGTGGGCAGCCGCCTGCGGGCCCGTCTGCGTCTGCTGGAGGCCTCTCCGATCGACAACCAGGGCTACCAGTTTGCCTGGGAGGTGACGGTCGAGCGCGAAGGCGGCAGCAAGCCGGTGTGCGTGGCCGAGTCGCTGGCGCGCCAATACCCCTGATCCCTCGGGGCCGCATTCAGGCTGCCGGGTTGGGCGCGGCCTGGGCGCCCCCGAAGCCGTTCTGCCGCCAAGCCTCGAACACGGTCACGGCCACGGCATTCGACAGATTCAGGCTGCGTTGATCCGGTCGCATCGGCAGACGCAGGCGCTGCGCCAGCGGAAACTGCTCGCGCAACTCCGGGGCCAGGCCACGGGTCTCGGCGCCGAACACCAGCCAGTCGCCGGGTTGAAAGCTCAGCTCGAAGGCCGGGCGTGAGCCGCGGGTGGTCAGGGCAAACATGCGGTCCCGGGCGGGTTGCTCCTGGGCCAGAAAAGCCTCCCAGCTGGCATGCCGGCGCAGCTCGGCGTACTCGTGGTAATCCAGCCCGGCGCGCCGCATGTAGCGGTCTTCCATCGAAAAGCCCAGCGGCTCGATCAGGTGCAGGGTGCAGCCCGTGTTGGCCGCCAGCCGGATGACGTTGCCCGTGTTGGGCGGGATTTCGGGTTCAACGAGAACAATGTGAAACATCCCGCCATTGTCGCGCCCCCGGTGCGCCGTGGCGCAGGCTCGGGTCTTCAGCGGGGCGCAGGCGTGCGTGCCAGCACGCAGGCATGCACCTCACGTGCCCCGCCGGCCTGGCGCAGCACCCGGGCCGCGCTGTGCAGCGTGGCGCCGGTGGTCATCACATCGTCGATCAGCAGCACGCGACGGTTCTTCAGCAGCGGGGCCTGGCCTGGGTTGAGCGCAAAACTGTGGCGAAGGTTGCGCAGGCGTTGGGCGCGCGTGAGGCTGGCCTGTGCAGGGGTGTCCTGCAGTCGCCAGAGCAGATCGAGCTGCAAGCGATTCCGGGTGTCCTGGGTCTCCTGGCTCAATTGCCGGGCCAGCAGGGCCGCCTGGTTGTAGCCACGCTCGCGCAGCCGGTGGCGGGACAGCGGAATGGGCAGGATCCAGTCGGCCTGCTGCAACGCTTCGGCCACGCCGGGGGCCTGCATCATCAACTGGCCCAGCATGCCCGCCCAGGAGGGGTCGTCGTGGAACTTGAAATCGGCGATGCAGGCCGACCACGGAAAGGCATAGTCCAGCGCCGCGTGGCAACTGGACAGGGTGGGCGGGTGCAGCAGGCAGGGGCCGCAAATCGGCTGGCCCGACAGCACATGGATGGCGCAGCGGCGGCAGCGCGGCACCGGGCGCGCAAAGCGCCGCACGCATTCTTCGCACACCCGTTGTGCGGGCCAGGCCCGGCACACCGCGCACTGACTCGGAATGCGGGTCATCGCCGCCTCTAAAAGCCGCACAAGCATGGACTCAATATACTCGCGGGCGCATTGTCGAGAGCCCGCATGAACCACCCGTCACCCCCCACCATCGCCCCCTCAGCCGTGCAGCGCTGGGGCCGTGTCGCCAGCCAGGCCTCCCCCTGGTTGCATGAGGAGGTGGCCCGGCGGATGGAGGAGCGCCTGCAATGGATCGTGCTGCAGCCCAAGGCCTGGCTGGACTGGGCGCCCGCCCGTGGCGGGTTGGAGGCGCACCAGCGCCTGCTGGCGCGCTACCCCAAGGCCGCCTGCCACGTGCATGAACCCTTCGCCATCGATCAGGCCCAGGCCCGACAAAGGCATGAACCTGCCTGGTGGCAGCCGGCCCGATGGGTGGGGCCCTCGTCGCATCTGGGCTTGCCGGCGCCGGGTGGGGTGCAGATGGTCTGGTCCAACATGGCCCTGCACCTCAGTGACCAACCCCGGGCCTTGATGGATGCCTGGCATGAGTCGCTGGAGGTGGGGGGCTTTCTGATGTTCTCCTGCCTAGGCCCCGACACCTTGAAAGAGCTGCGCGCCCTGTACGCCGACGCGGGCTGGCCCGAGCCCGGGCCGGCATTCACCGACATGCATGACTGGGGCGACATGCTGGTCGAGGCCGGATTTGCCGAACCGGTCATGGACATGGAGCGCATCGTGCTCAGTTACGAGTCGCCTGAGCGACTGCTGCAGGAGTTGCGCGAGCTGGGTCGCAACCTGAATCCGGGGCGTTTTTCGGCCTGCCGCGGTCGCACCTGGCTGGCCGAATTGAAGCGCCGCTTGCAGACCCATGCGGCCCTCACCGAGCCCGCGCCGGGCCGCTTGAGCCTGACCTTTGAAATCATCTACGGCCATGCTTTCAAGCCGGCGCCACGCATCCGATTGGCGCCCGAAAGTGCTGTCTCATTGGAGCAAATGAAGACAGTGTTGCGCCAGGGCAAAAAGAATTTGCCGCCTGTTTGAGAATTATCAAACCCTGCTGGTCTCTCGGGTAAACTTGGCCCGGGTTTTCTCAGGGCATTTTCCCGTGCAACCGTTTCATCGGGGGCTTGACGCATGTCAGATCTGGCATTTCGTTTTGCTCGCACCTCGGGCGGGGAGGTCGACTGGCGACTGCGCCGCAATTGTTCCGTCACACCGGTGCAACTGGCCTGGTTCTACGGCTCGATCTGTCTGGTCTCGACGGTGATTGCGGGGCTGTGCTGGCACCTGGGAGCGAAGCTGGTGATGGTTTTCACGGGCATCGAACTGCTGGTGGTTGGTGTAGCGTTCATGGTGTTCGCACGTCATGCCACCGACGGCGAACGCATCCTCCTCAAAGAGGGGCGTTTGCTGGTGGAGTTGGAGCAGGCAGGGCGCCTGGTTCGGACAGAGTTCAAGTCCGACTGGGTGAGGGTGGAGCCCAAGGGCGGGCACCGTTCCCTGATTGAGGTGTCCGGCCAGGGGCGGACGGTCGAAGTGGGGCGCTTTGTGCGCCCCGAATTGCGTCCGGTGCTGGCCAGTGAGATTCGAAGGGCTTTGCGAACCTTGTGACCTTCGGCGCCGCGGTTCGCTGGCACGGTGGCGTCAATTACATAGAGGCAATGAAGAAGTGAACACGATGAAGAGCATTTCCAACAAGTTGGCTTCGCTGCTGCTGACCGCTGGCGCCCTGATCGGCACCGCCGCTCATGCGGTCAATGACCTGCCCGGCGGCCCGGCCGTACGACAGCTCAATCTGGCCCCTCCGGTGACCCGGATCGCCGAAGAGCAGCATTTCCTGCACTGGATGATGCTGATCATCTGCGTGGTCATCTTCGTGGCCGTGTTCAGCGTGATGTTCTATTCGATCTGGAAGCACCGCAAATCGGTCGGCTACAAGCCCGCCACCTTCCACGAGTCGACCACGGTTGAAATCATCTGGACCATCGTTCCCTTCTTGATCGTGATCGGCATGGCCCTGCCTGCCACCAAGGTGGTGGTGGCCATGAAAGACACCTCCAATGCCGACCTGACCATCAAGGCCACCGGCTACCAGTGGAAATGGGGTTACGACTACCTCAAGGGCGAAGGCGAGGGCCTGTCCTATATCTCCACCCTGGACGCCACGCAGCGCGCCATGTCCAACAACGGCGCCAAGGGTGACATCCCCGACAACTACCTGCTCAAGGTCGACAACCCGCTGGTGGTGCCGGTGGGCAAGAAGGTGCGCATCATCACCACGGCCAACGACGTGATCCACGCCTTCATGGTGCCGGCCTTCGGCATCAAGCAAGACGCCATCCCCGGCTTTGTGCGCGACACCTGGTTCCGTGCCGAGAAGGCCGGCGACTACTACGGCCAGTGCGCCGAACTGTGCGGCAAAGAGCACGCCTACATGCCCATCCACGTGAAGGTGCTGGCCGCCGCCGAGTACTCCCAGTGGGTGGAAGCCGAGAAGAAAAAGGCTGCCGCCAAGGCCGATGACCCGAGCAAGGTCTGGACGCTGGACGACATCCTCAAGCGGGGTGAAAAGGTCTATGCCTCGAACTGTGCAGCCTGCCACCAGCCCAACGGCAAGGGCGCAGGCCCGATCAAGCCGCTCGACGGCGCGGCCGTGGTGCTCGACGCCGACCACGCACGCCAGATCACAGTCCTTCTGAATGGCCAGAACAACGGTGCCATGCCTTCCTGGAAGCAGCTGTCGGACACCGACATCGCCGCTGTGGTGACCTACACCAAGAACAATTGGTCCAACAAGACGGGTCAGCTGGTGCAGCCTGCTGAAGTGCTCGCACTGCGCGGCAAGTAATCCGACGTCGCCCCTCCAGATTAAGACAAGGAAACATCATGAGTGCAGTTCTCGACCACCACGATCATGCGCACGACGATCACAGCCATGGCGCCCCGGCCGGCTGGCGGCGCTGGGTTTTTGCGACCAACCACAAGGACATCGGCACCCTGTACCTGCTGTTCAGCTTCACCATGCTGATGATCGGCGGTGTGCTGGCCCTGGGCATCCGCGCTGAGCTGTTCCAGCCCGGCCTGCAGCTGATGAACCCCGAGCTGTTCAACCAGCTCACCACCATGCACGGTCTGATCATGGTGTTCGGCGCGATCATGCCGGCCTTCGTGGGCTTCGCCAACTGGATGCTGCCGTTGCAGATCGGCGCCTCCGACATGGCCTTTGCCCGCATGAACAACTTCAGCTTCTGGCTGATGATCCCGGCCGCCCTGATGCTGGCCGGCTCGTTCTTCATGCCCGGTGGTGCGCCTGCTGCCGGCTGGACGCTGTACGCCCCGCTCACCCTGCAGATGGGCCCCTCGATGGACGCCGGCATCTTTGCCATGCACATCCTGGGTGCGTCGTCGATCATGGGCTCGATCAACATCATCGTGACGGTGCTGAACATGCGCGCCCCCGGCATGACCCTGATGAAGATGCCGATGTTCGCCTGGACCTGGCTGATCACGGCCTACCTGCTGATCGCCGTGATGCCCGTGCTGGCCGGCGCCATCACCATGACCCTGACCGACCGCCACTTCGGCACCAGCTTCTTCAACCCGGCTGGCGGCGGTGACCCGGTGATGTACCAGCACATCTTCTGGTTCTTCGGCCACCCCGAGGTGTACATCATGATCTTGCCGGCCTTCGGCATCATCAGCCAGATCGTGCCGGCCTTTGCCCGCAAGAAGCTGTTCGGTTATGCCTCGATGGTGTACGCCACCTCGTCGATCGCCATCCTGTCCTTCATCGTGTGGGCCCACCACATGTTCACCACCGGCATGCCGGTGACCGGCCAGCTGTTCTTCATGTACGCCACCATGCTGATCGCCGTGCCCACCGCCGTGAAGATCTTCAACTGGATCGCGACCATGTGGCAGGGTTCGATGACCTTCGAGACCCCGATGCTGTTCTCGGTGGGCTTCATCTTCGTGTTCACCATGGGCGGTTTCACCGGCCTGATGCTGGCCATGGCGCCGATCGACATCCAACTGCAAGACACCTACTACGTGGTGGCCCACTTCCACTACGTGCTGGTGGCCGGTTCGCTGTTCGCGCTGTTTGCAGGCTTTTACTACTGGTCGCCCAAGTGGACCGGTTTCATGTACAACGAGACCCGCGGCAAGATCCACTTCTGGTGGTCGCTGATCGCGTTCAACGTCACCTTCTTCCCGATGCACTTCCTGGGCTTGGCTGGCATGCCCCGTCGCTACGCCGACTACCCGATGCAGTTCGCCGACTTCAATGCCGTGGCTTCGGTCGGTGCCTTTGCCTTCGGTCTGGCCCAGGTGTACTTCTTTGTGTTCATCGTGCTGCCGGTGATGCTGGGCAAGGGCGACAAGGCCCCGCAAAAGCCCTGGGAAGCCGCAGAAGGCCTGGAGTGGGAAGTGCCCTCGCCGGCGCCGTTCCACACCTTTGAAAACCCGCCCAAGCTCGATGCCACCGCTTCGCGCGTGATCGGTTGAGCATATTCACTGACTGACCCGCACCATGACCCCCGAACAAAAGAAGAACAACCTGCGCCTGGGCCTGATCCTGGCTTCTGTGGCCGCGGTGTTCTTCATCGGGTTCATGGCCAAGATGGTCTTGCTCTCGCACTGAACGGACTCGCATGAGCCGCCTTGAAAACACCCGCATGGTTGGCAAGCTGGCCGTCGTGGTGGCAGGCATGTTCGCCTTCGGCTATGCCCTGGTGCCCATGTACAAGGCCATCTGCGAGGCCACGGGCATCAACATCCTGGCCTTGGTCGAGCGCGAGGTGCCGGGTGGCGGGCCCACCGGGCGCAACGTCAAGCTGCCGGCCAACACCCAGGTGGATACCAGCCGCACCATCACGGTCGAGTTCGATGCCAACTCGCGCGGGCCCTGGCAGTTCAAGCCGGCCCAGCGTTCGCTGCAGGTTCACCCAGGTGAGTTGACCACGGTCATGTACGAGTTTCAGAACGTGCAGGACCGCCGCATGTCGGCCCAGGCCATCCCCAGCTATGCACCGCGGCAGGCAGCACCCTACTTCAACAAGGTGGAGTGCTTCTGCTTCAACCAGTACACCCTGGAGCCCGGTGAAAAGAAGCAGTGGCCGGTGGCTTTCGTGATCGATCCCAAGCTGTCCAAGGACGTGAACACCATCACCTTGTCCTACACCTTCTTCGAGGTGGGGGGCAAGACGCCGCCGGCACCCGAGGGTCAGGCGGCCCAGGTTTCTTTGATGCCTGCAGCGGCTGTTCAGGCTGTGGGGGCCGGGTCATGAACCAGCCCCTCGGTACACCGTCGCCGCGGCAACGCAAAGGGTCCTGGCTGCGCACCGTCCAGGCGGTGGCGTGGTCTTTCGTGGGCATTCGCAAGAACAGCGACTACCAGGAAGACACCGCCAAGCTCAACATCTTCCACATCCTTGCCGTCGGTCTGGCTGGGGCTGTCCTGTTTGTGCTGGGCTTGATTGCCCTGGTGCATTGGGTGGTTCAGTGACCGACATGGCTTGTTCCAGAAATTCAATCAGAGTTAGAGAGAGACAGGAGCAAAAATGAGTTCGACAACGCATGGTGGAGCCCCTTATTACTTCGTTCCTCACGAGTCACGGCATCCCGTGCTGGGGGCGATCGGCCTGTTCTTTGTGATCCTTGGCGCGTCCAACTGGATCAATGGCGGCGATTGGGGTCAATACTCCCTGGCCTTCGGCTTGTTGTGGTGGTTTGTGGTGCTGTATCAGTGGTTCCGCGACGCCATCGCTGAGAGCGAGGGCGGCCAGTACGGACACAAGATCGACCTGTCCTACCGCTGGAGCATGACCTGGTTCATCTTCTCCGAGGTGATGCTGTTCGGCGCGTTCTTCTCCGCCCTGTGGTGGGCCCGCGCCCACTCGGTGCCGGCGCTGGGCAACCTTGAAAATGCATTGTTGTGGCCCGGGTTCCAGGCCGCTTGGCCGGGCACCGTCGCCGGCGCCACCGCATCGCCGGCCGGCACCATCGATGCCTTCCAGACCATGACCCCGTTCTGGCTGCCCACGATCAACACCGCGCTGCTGCTCACCTCGGGTGTCACGCTGACCATCGCTCACCACGCCATGCAGGCCGGCCAGCGCAGCAAGACGATCGCGTTCATGTGGACCACCGTGCTGCTGGGCGTGGTCTTCCTGTTCGTGCAGGGCTATGAATACATGCACGCCTACAGCGAGATGAACCTCAAGCTCAGCTCGGGCGTCTACGGCTCCACCTTCTACATGCTGACCGGTTTCCACGGTTTCCACGTGTTCGTGGGGGCCCTGATGCTGTTCTTCATCACCCTGCGCCTGCAAAAAGGCCACTTCACGCCCGAGCGCCACTTCGGCTTTGAGGGCGCTGCCTGGTACTGGCACTTTGTGGACGTGGTCTGGCTGGGCCTGTACGTGCTGGTCTACTGGATGTGACAAGCCCTCAAGCTGACAAAGAAGCGCCGCAAGGCGCTTTTTTGTCGCCGCTCGGGCTCTGAGCACCCACTGCGTGCTGGGTGTTTGACCGGGCCGGCGTGGTCAGGCACAGGGCGCGCTGCGCCTATGATGCTCAACGGCCGGCAGGGATGCCGGTCGGCTGAATCCAGCCCATTTTCCAACTGATCAGAATGCATGCGAACAGCAGCACCGAAAAGCCGACGCGAAACGCCAGCGCCCGTGCCATGTTCGGTTTCTCGCCCGGCTGGCGCTTGCCTTTGAGCATGAAGAACAAGGCCGTTCCCAGGCTGAGCAAAATGGCGGCAAAAGCCAGAATGACGAGGTATTTCATGAAGGCGATTATCCCGTGAAGCGTTCCGGCGCGTGGCCCCGCAGCTTAGGCAAAACCCAGCTCGACAAGCGCTTTGTCCTGATCACGGCTGCGGCGCTGTTGGGCGTGCTGCTGACGCTGGCCCTGGGCCGCTGGCAACTGGGCCGCGCCGCAGAAAAAGAACAGCTGCACCAGGCCATGGTGAGCCAGGCGGCCTTGGCACCCCTGAGCTGGCAGGACTGGCTGAAGGCCAGCCGTGCCGGGCAAGACCTGAACTACCGCCGCGTGATGCTGCGCGGCCAGTGGCTGGCGCAGCACACCCTCTACCTCGACAACCGCCAGATGAATGGGCACCCCGGCTTTTTTGTGGTGACGCCCCTGGCCTTGCCCGGCAAGGCGGGCGTGGTGCTGGTGCAGCGGGGCTGGGTGCCGCGCAACTTCCAGGACAGGGCCCGCGTCCCAGAGGTGCAAACGCCTTCGGGCGAGGTCAGCCTGCTGGGGCGTGTGGCGCCCCCCCCGGCCCGCCTGCTGGAGCTGGGGACGGCCGCTGCCACCGAGGGGTCTTCCCGCATCCGGCAGAATCTCGACCTGAATGCTTTCAGCGAAGAGATCGGGCTGCGCCTGCAAGCGGGCTCCATGGTTCAGATCGATGCCAGTTCGGACGGCCTGCAGCGCGACTGGTTTGAACCCGGTGCCGGCACCGAGAAACACTACGGTTACGCTTTTCAATGGTTCGGCCTCAGCGCCCTGATTGCCACTCTTTATGTCTGGTTCCAAATTGTCCGACGCAAACCCCGCCCGTCCTGATCTGTCGCCTCTGCCGCATCCGCAGCACCTGCCCGATTCGCCGCTGGGCATGACGGTGCATTCGATGCCCACGCCCGAGCAGATGGCCGGCGCGGAGGGTGCGCGCACACGCCTGGGCCGCCTGAAGATGCTGGCCGTGCTGCTGGTCTGTGCGGCGCCCGTGCTGGCCTCCTACCTCACCTACTATGTGATCCGCCCCAGCGCCCACAAGAGCTATGGCGAGCTGATCGAGCCCCAGCGCGAGCTGCCCGCTCTCACGGCCCAAGGCCTGGAGGGGCAGGCTGTGCCCTTGCCCTCGCTCAAGGGGCAATGGCTGTTGATCAGTGTGGCGGGCGGTGCCTGTGACGAGGCCTGCGAAAAACACCTGTACCTGCAACGCCAGCTGCGCGAGAGCCTGGGCAAGGACAAAGACCGGCTCGACTGGGTCTGGCTGGTGCCTGACCAGGCCCCAGTGCGTCCGGCGCTGTTGCCCGCCCTGGGCCAGGCCACCGTGTTGCGCGTGCCCCCCGAGGGCCTGAACGCCTGGCTCAGCCCCGCGGCCGGCCAGGCCCTGGCCGACCACCTGTACCTGGTCGACCCGATGGGCCATTGGATGATGCGTTTCCCGGCGCGGCTCGACCTGGCCGGCGCCGCCAAGGCCAAGCGTGATCTGGAGCGCCTGATGCGCGCCTCCGCCGGCTGGGATGAGGCGGGGCGCTGAGACCATGAACACGCTTGCGCCCGCTTACGACCTGTCACCCCTGCTGCAGGTGATGCTGATGGGTGCGCTGGTCGCGTCCGGCCCCTTGCTGTGGTGGTGGCTGCGCCACCGCGGCAGCCACCCGCAGGGGCGATTGCAGGCCCTGACCCTGGTCACCCTGTTTCTCACCTTCGATCTGGTCTTGTTCGGCGCCTTCACCCGCCTCACCGATTCAGGTCTGGGCTGCCCTGATTGGCCGGGCTGCTACGGGCACGCCAGTCCCCTGGGGGCGCAGGCGCCGATTGCCCAGGCCCAGCAGGCCATGCCCACCGGCCCCGTCACCCACGGCAAGGCCTGGGTGGAGATGGTGCACCGCTACCTCGCCACCGGCGTGGGCGCCTTGATCGTGGCCCAGTTGGCCCTGGCCTGGCGCCGCCGGCGCGAGATGCGCCGCCAGGGGCGGCGTGGCCCGGGTCTGGGCTGGCCTGTGCTCACCCTGCTCTGGGTCTGTCTGCAAGGCGCTTTCGGGGCCCTGACCGTGACCATGAAACTGTTCCCGGCCATTGTCACCCTGCACCTCGCGGGTGGTCTGATCTTGCTGGTGCTGCTGGCCGTGCAGGTGGCGCGCAACGGCCTGGCCGAAGGCACGCTGCGACCCGTCGCGGTGTCCTCAGGTCTTTACCTGCTCACGGCGGCTGCGGCCCTGCTGCTGACGGCCCAGGTGCTGCTGGGCGGCTGGGTCAGCACCAATTACGCGGTGCTGGCCTGCAGCAGTTTCCCCCAGTGCCAGGGCCAATGGTGGCCCGAGATGGACTGGACGGGCGGCTTTGAACTGTGGCGCCCGCTGGGGCAGTTGGCCAATGGCGAGCAGCTCACCTTTGCGGCCCTCACGGCGATCCATGTGGCCCACCGGCTGGCCGCTGGCGTGGTGTTGCTCTGCCTGGGCGTGCTGAGCTGGCGTCTGTGGCAGGTTCCCGCCTTGCGGGGGCAGGCCCGCTGGCTGGCCGCCCTGTTGCTGTTGCAGGCCCTGACGGGCCTGAGCAACGTGGTGCTGGGCTGGCCGTTGGTGGCCGCCGTGGCCCACACCGGCGGTGCCGCCGCCCTGGCCCTGGTGTTGACGCGGGTGCTGACCCTCAGCAGCCCCCGTGGTGCCTATTCCTCTTCTGTATCCCTGAGCGCATCGAGACTGTCTGCATGAGTGTCGCCCCTTCTGTTTCCTACCCCTCCCTGGCGCGGCAGTTCTATGCGCTGACCAAACCCCGGGTGGTTCAACTGATCGTGTTCTGTGCCTTGATCGGCATGGTCCTGGCCGTGCCCGGCGTGCCCAGCCTGTCGGATGTGGGCCTGGCCGCAGTGGCCTCGCTGGGCATCTGGCTGGTGGCGGGCGCGGCGGCGGCCTTCAATTGCCTGGTTGAAAAAGGCATCGATGCCAAGATGAAGCGCACCGCCTGGCGCCCCACCGCCAAGGGTGAGTTGAGCGACCGCCAGTCGCTGGTGTTCTCGGCCCTGCTGTGCACGGCCGGCTCGGTGCTGCTGTATGTGTGGGTCAACCCGATCACCATGTGGCTGACCTTTGCCACGTTTGTGGGCTATGCGGTGGTCTACACCGTGATCCTGAAGCCGCTCACGCCGCAGAACATCGTCATCGGCGGGGCCTCGGGCGCCATGCCCCCGGTGCTCGGCTGGGCCGCCATGACGGGCGATGTGAGTCCTGAGGCGCTGATCCTGTTCCTGATCATCTTCCTCTGGACGCCGCCCCATTTCTGGGCCCTGGCCCTCTACCGGGTCGAGGACTACCGCAAGGCCGGCCTGCCCATGCTGCCTGTCACCCATGGCAATGAGTTCACCCGGCTGCAGGTGTTGCTGTACACCTTTGTGCTGTTTGCGGGTTGTCTGATGCCTTTTGTCTACGGCATGAGCTCCTGGTTCTACCTGGTCGCGGCCGTGCTGCTCAGTGGGGGCTTCATTGCCTATGCCTTCCGCCTGTGGCGCTCCTATTCGGATGATCTGGCGCGCCGCACCTTCCGTTTTTCTCTGATCCACCTGAGCCTGCTGTTTGCAGCCCTGTTGATCGACCACTACCTGTTCTGATGCCATGAAGAAACGACAAGCGCTCCAATGGGGCTTCACCGTGCTGGGGGCGGCCCTGGCCGCCAGCCTGATGACGGCCTGTGCCCCGGCCAAGACCGAGTTCAAGTCGGTGGACATCACCGGCGCCGAGTACGCGCGCGACTTCAAGCTGCCCGACCAGAACGGCCAGGTGCGCACCCTGGCCGACTTCAAGGGCAAGGCGGTGGTGGTCTTTTTTGGCTACACCCAATGCCCGGACGTCTGCCCGACCACCATGTCGGAGATGGCCGAGGTCAAGCGTCAACTGGGTGCCGATGGGGAGCGCCTGCAGGCCATTTTCGTGACCGTCGACCCGGCACGCGACACCGCCGAACTGCTCAAGGCCTACATGGGCAATTTCGACCCCACCTTCATCGCGCTGCGGCCCGAAACGCCAGAGCAACTGGCCGCGCTCGCCAAAGACTTCAAGATCTACTACAAGAAGGTCGAGGGCAAGACCGAGTCCAGCTACACCATGGACCACTCGGCCGGCAGCTACATCTACGACCCGCAAGGGCGGCTGCGTCTGTTTGCGCGTTACGGATCGGGCCCGCAGGCCCTGTTGTCCGATCTGCAGGCCTTGTTGCGCGCCTCCTGATCGGTGGGATCAGGCAGGTTGCTGCCGCAGCGCGGGCCTCAATCGGCCTGGATGCGCTGCTTCTGGATCACCTCGCCCATGCTGCGGGTGTCCGCCTTGACCCGGTTGGCCAGGCCCTCGGCCGAGGTACCGGCCACCTGCCAGCCCATCTGGAACAGCTTGTCGCGCACCTCGGGGGTTCGCGCAATCCCGCTCAGCAGGTCTGACAGCCGGGCCACGATAGTCGCTGGCAGGCTGGCCGGGGCAGCCACGGCGTTCCAGATCTCCAGGTTGAACCCCGTCACACCCGACTCGGCCAGGCTGGGCACTTCGGGGGCCAGCGAGCTGCGGGTGGACGACGTCACGCCGATGGCCCGCAGCTTGCCCGCCTTCACCTGGGCCAGTGCCAGGCCCGGCGGCAACAGCGCAAGCTGAACCTGGGCGCCCAGCATGGCCGTGATCACCTGCGGGTTGCCCGGGTAGGGCACGTGCACCGCCCCCAGGTGGGCGCGGGCCTTCAACATCTCCATGCCCAGGTGCGCCACCGTGCCCACCCCGGGCGAGCCATAGCTCCATTGCTCGCCTGCTTTGCGCGCGGCCTCCAGCACCGCTTGTGGGGTGGCGCCGGGCAGGCTGGCGGGCGCGGCCAGGATCAAGGGGGCCGTGGCAATCAGGCTCACCGGCGCCAGGTCCTTGAGCGGGTCGTAATGGATCTTCGGGTTGAGCAGCCGGGCAATCGTCATATTGCCGTTGATCATCAGGCCCAGGGTGTGGTTGTCGGTGGCATGGGCCACCGTCTCGGCGGCAATGTTGCCACCGGCCCCCACCCGGTTCTCCACGATCACCGGCTGCCCCAGCGCCTTGGACAGGGGCTCGGCCAGGGTGCGGGCCATCAGGTCGGGCGACGATCCGCCAGGAAAGCCCACCACGATGCGCAGCGTCTTGTTGGGCCAGTTGGCCGGGGTCTGGGCCAGGGCGGGCAGGGTCAGGCCGCCCAAAGTCAGGCCCAGGGCCTGGCGGCGTGAAATGGAAGTTGGCATGGCAGCGGCTCCGCGCATCACAATTCAGTACAAGGGCCCTCAGTGTGCCCCATGACGGGGCACCGTCGACCCAGCCGGCCCGCACCGTGGGCCCAAAAACAAAAAGCCGGACGGATCCGGCTTTTTGGGGGGCAGGTGGCTGGGCGCTCTTCAGGCGAACTCGGCCAGCGCCTTCTTCATTTTCTTCATCGCCGCCACTTCGATCTGGCGGATGCGCTCGGCGCTCACCTTGTACTCGGCAGCCAGCTCGTGCAGGGTCATGCCGCCCGAGCCGTCGTCATTGACCTTGAGCCAGCGCTCTTCCACGATGCGGCGACTGCGTTCGTCCAGGCCATTGAGCGCGCTGGCAATGCCATCGCTGGCCAGCACATCACGCTGGCGTGATTCGATCATGGCGGTGGGCTCATGGGCCGCATCGGCCAGGTAGGCGATGGGGCCAAAGGCCTGGTCCGAGTCTTCGGACGGGCTCGGGTCCAGCAGCACATCGCCACCCGCCATGCGGGTCTCCATCTCCATGACCTCTTCGCGCTTCACGTTGAGCTGCTGGGCCACCACGTCGATCTCGTGTTCGCTCAGCGTGTCGCGGTGCGTGCTGCCTTCGTCCATGGCGTCGGCCTTGAAGCCTTGCTTCATGGAGCGCAGGTTGAAGAACAGCTTGCGCTGGGCCTTGGTGGTGGCCACCTTGACCATGCGCCAGTTCTTCAGGATGTACTCGTGGATTTCGGCCTTGATCCAGTGCAGCGCGTAGCTGACCAGACGCACGCCCTGATCCGGGTCGAAGCGCTTGACGGCCTTCATCAGGCCCACATTGCCTTCCTGGATCAGGTCGCCTTGCGGCAGGCCATAGCCCAGGTACTGGCGCGACACCGACACCACCAGGCGCAGGTGCGACAACACCAGCCGGCCGGCGGCCTCGACGTTGTTGTCGTCGCGCAGCTGGCGGGCGTACTTTTGTTCTTCTTCGAGGGTGAGCATGGGCAGGCGGTTGACGGCCGAGATGTAGGCGTCAAGATTGCCCAGGGCAGGCACCATGGACCACGGGTTGGCCGGGGTGATGGCAGTGGCTGCAGCGGTCATTGAAGTTTGGATTTTCATACCAGAAATCCTTTCCATGGCGGAATATTAGCACTCTCTGTGATTGAGTGCTAAATCGAAAGTTCCCGCCCTGTTGAGCGACTGGGCATCCTTCGTAAATGGGGTGAAAAATCGCCTGTTCAAGGGATGGCCGTGGTGCGGATCCCTGGGTTCTTCCGGCATCCTTCCCCCAATGATGAGCTTGCAGACGGCCGAAAATGGGCCTAAGTCATTGATTTTAAAAGGGGCCAGAGCCCTTTGGCCTTGGCTTCCACCTTGCAGGTGGTCCTGTGCTGATGCTCGTCGTTCAGAAAGCACTCAAAATCGGACGTTCCCAAACCCATGTGCCATGGGGTCTGGAAAGGCCAGGCCGGGCGATTGGCCACCCGACGCAAGCCCAGCTCATCACATTGGCGAAAGAACCTCGTGCAGCAACCCAAGTTCAGCCTGCTGGCATGCCCGCAAAAAGGCGTGGAGATGGTGTTTGCCGACACCGACCACCGCTTTGGCAGGCACACCCACGACCAGTTCGGCATCGGGCTCATCGTGCGTGGCGCCCAGAAGTCGTCCAGCCAGAGTGGGCAGGTGGAGGCCACCGCAGGCGACATCATCACCGTCAATCCTGAAGAGGTGCACGATGGCTCCCCACTGGGCGAGGGGGGCCGCGCCTGGCGCATGGTCTATCTGGACGCCGCGGTCATGCAAGGCCGGATTGCACAGCTCCATGAGGCCGGCATCCCGGCCCGCATGGAGTTCCAGCAGCCGCAGATCCGCGACGCGGCCTTGGCACGGCGGTTTGAACAGCATGTCGAAGCCGCCATGGACTCCTCGCCTGGCTGGACGCTGGCGCTCGACGAGAGCCTTCTGCTGTTGCTCAAGGACTTGCTCAGACCGGCAGCCTGCCCTCCGTCGCGCCTGCACCAGAGTGGCATCGCTCGGGTCAAGACCTGGATCGATGGGCAGCCCGCCCACCCCTGGAGCCTGGCCGAATTGGCCCGGCAGGCCGAGCTCAGTCAGTTTCAATTCATCCGCCACTTCGACCGTGCCACCGGTCTGACCCCTCATGCCTACATCCTGCAAAGGCGCATCCAACTGGCCCGCCGCATGATCCGGCAGGGCGGGGGGCTGGGCGATGTCGCAGCGGCCTGTGGTTTTGCCGACCAGAGTCATATGACACGCCACTTCGTGCGCAGCTTCGGTCTGTCGCCCGGTACCTATGCCCGGGCTGTTTCCGGCACGGCGCGGCGCCGCAATTTCGTTCAAGACCCGGGGTGTTGACGCCATCCATGATGGCCTCCTTCTGCCGGCCATCCCTGTCACAGAGATGGTTGGGCCGCTTCACCCACCGCAAGAGGACATCTGTGAACGCTGAATTCCTGATCACATCGCTGCTCGTCGTGGCATCCCCTGGCACCGGGGCCTTGGTGACACTGAGCGCCGGCCTGTCGCATGGCACGCGGGCCGCCCTGGTGGCGGCACTCGGCTGCACCCTGGGCATCATTCCTCACATGCTGCTCGCCATCACGGGCCTGGCCACGATCCTGCACACCAGCCCCTTCTTGTTCGAGTTGATCAAGTACGTGGGGGTGTTGTACCTGTTGCGCATGGCTTGGCTGGTGCTGAGGGACCGCAGCCTGCTTTCCGTGGCGGGCGAAGTGAGGCGACGCAGCCACCTGGAGGTGATCCGCCACGCGGTGTTGGTCAACCTGCTGAACCCCAAGCTGACGATCTTCTTCTTCGCCTTTCTGCCGCAGTTCATTGCACAGGAGGATGCTTCACCCCTGCTGTCCATGGTTTGTCTTTCGTTGGTGTTCATGGCGATGACCTTGGCGGTGTTCGGTGCCTACGGTTGTTTTGCTGCCGCCGTGCGCGACAGGGTGCTGGCCAGCCAGGTGGCCATGCGCTGGCTGCGCCGCAGCTTTGCCGCCGCCTTCGTCGCCTTGGGCGCCAAGCTGGCCCTGGCACAGCGCTGAGTTCCTGACAACCCGGCTGTTGCCGACCGGGCCGAGCGCAAAGGTTTCCAGAACCCCCAGGTCCAGCCCCGCCCTTGGGCATACTTCGAAGCCCCGCAGCGAAACCGGCAACCGGGCCATGCGCTTCGCCTGCGGACCCACGCCGCCACACCGCACCCGCCATGTTCACCTTTGCTCTTGATCCCCAGGCCTTGTTCCTTGAGCGCAGCCGACAGTTCGCAGGCTGGGGCATCCCCTGGCCGGTGATCCGCCGCATGCAGGCGCGAATCGCGGATTGCTGGGACGAAGGCCCTGGCGGTTGGGCGCACGAATGGATTCAGGAGGCTGAAGCGGCAGAGCGTCAACAGCGATTCATGCTGGCCGCCCTTCTCTATGGCGCGGCACGTTTTCCGTCCATCACCAGCCCCCTGCGGGCGCAGGCTCTGCAGTGCCAGATGGCCTGTTTCGAGCGGGGCATGCAGGGCCTGCCCGTGCAGGTGGAGCGGCGGCTGGTTGGGCTGCCCGCTCACCCTGCGATCACGGTGCCCGTGCATCTGTATGCCCCCCGGGCCGGGGGCGAGCGGCCTCTGGTGCTGCTCTCGGGTGGGGTCGACACAGGCAAGGTGGAGTTGCATCGTCTGGCCTGTCTGCTGACCCGCTTGGGCCGCTTCCGGGTCGCGGCCGTCGACATGCCGGGCACGGCTGAGAGCGGCATGGCGCTGACCGCCGATGCGCATCTCATCTACCAAGGGCTGCTGGGCGCGCTGGCACCCACTGGGCGCAGGGCCGTGTTGGGAGTGAGTTTCGGCGGGCATTGGGCGGCCAAGCTGGCCTTGCTGGAGGCGGTGGATGCGGCCGTCAACTTGGGAGGACCCACGGTGGTGTTCGAGTCAGGCAGCGCCTTTATGCGCAGCCTTCCCAACGGCATGCCGGGCATCATCGCCAACGCCCTGGGGCTGACGGGCATGCCGGGCGAGACCGCGATGGCCGAGCTCATGCAGCCGTTCTCTCTGCGGGCCCAGGGCCTGCTGGAGCGCCCCCGGTGTGCACCGATGCTGGTCATCAACGGCGAGCATGACCAGTACATTCCGCAGCAAGACAGCACGGTGCTGGCGCGTCATGCCAACAACCGGGTCTGGCTCATGCGGGGGATGAGCCATTGCGCGGCGGAAGGGCTGATCCGGATACTGCCCGCCGTCGTGGCCTGGTTGCGCGTGCAATTGCTGGGTGAGCCGCTGGGTGCACGCCTGGCCCTGTCCCTGGCAGAGTGCTTGCTGCCGCCTCGGTTGGCCAGCCACTGATCCCGGCCCGGCATCCCGTATCCGGCGCGAGGCCGCGGTTCTGTCCCCGCCAGGCTTGGACAAACTTGTGGACAAGCCGTGCCCTGTGCGTTGAATCAGTGTCTAAGTGCTTGATTTGAAAGAGATGTGCTTGCGCTGCCTGTTTTTTGGGCAGCGCGAGAGAGACAGGCTTCAGCGCGCTGACTTCAGCACGTCCCGGTACATGGGCGCGAGGATGGCCAGCAGCCGGTTCTGGGTGCGAAAAGGCACGCCTTGCTCGTCCATGGCCTGTTGCAGGTCTTCGACCAGGGCGTTGAAGTGCGCCATGGTGAGGGCCAGGTCCTCATGGGCATCTTTCATGGAGTTGCCTTCGTAGTGGCAGGGCCCACCCGTGAGTTCACACAGCTGATCCGTGATCTGGCCCTGCAGACCCTTGAGTTTGATGCCCTTGAACTTGTCGGCGATGCGCGGGTTGGCTGCCGAGCGCTTGAGCATGCCGGCCACCACGGCGTCGATGCCGGCGCGCTCCCCCAAGGCCTGGTACAGCCCGGCATCGGCGGGCCGGGCGGGCACGTAGCGGTCGGGTTCGGCGCTGGTGGCGGAAGCGGCCAGCAGCAGCAAGCTGGCCAGGGCAAGGGGCAGAAATCGTGGGGGCATGGGGGTGTCCTGAGAGGTGGCTGCAGGACCGGCTCAGTAGCTGACCTGGCCCGACAGGTACCAGCCGCGTTGCCGGCGCTGCTCGGTCACGCCGGGCACGATGCGGCCCAGGTCCACGTAGGCGGCGGTCAGCGACACATGGCGTTGCGGAGCCCAGGCGATGAACAGGTCTTTCCAGTCGTCCTGGCGCAAGGCATTGCCCAGGCCGGCAGCGCGCCCCAGGGCTTCCAGGTTGTTGGGCATGAAGCGGTACTCCGCGCCCACGGCCAGGTCCTTGCGCAGCAGGTAGGCCACGCTCAGTTCGGGGTTCAGGCTGGCACTGTTGCGCCCCGGGGCGGCCGAGCCGAAGCCCAGCAGCCCGCCCTGGTTGGCCTGGGTGTAGCGCAGCGTGGCGTTGAGCAGCAGCCCCTGGGCCAGCCACAGCTTGGTGGCCGAGACATACACATCGGTGCCCGAATTGCGCACGCCCAGGAAGTTGAACACCGGCTGCAGCGAGCCGGCCTGGGTGTGTTTGTACTGCAGGCCCAGCGCCACCTGGGGCATCAGGGTGTCGCTGTCCAGGATGGCATCACCGGCCAGCCGCAGCTTGGCGCCCAGCACGTCCATCTTGAGGTGCGGGCCGGGTTGCACATCAAAGCCCAGCGCATTGAGGGCGGTGGCCGGCCCGGCTGACAGGTCCTGCTGCCCGACCGACAACTCCAGCTGATTGCGCAGGTTCAGCGTCAGGCCATAGGTCTTCAGGCCGTAGTCGTGGGTGGCCAGGTGGTTGACGTTGGCGCTCAGCCCGATTTCACCGTCGGTGGCCTGGGTGCCGATCACGGCCCAGGGCACGATGCCGCCACCGGCCGCCCCCTCCACGGTCGAGACCCCGCCGGTCAACAGCAGCTTGCCCGATTCCGCCTGGGCGCCCCCCAGCAGCGCCAGCGACAGCAACAGGCCGAGGGCGGCTTTCAGATGCGGGCGGAGGTCTGGCATGTCGGTGCAAGGCGCTCAGGGCAGGGCCGAGGGGTTGGCGAAATAGGCCGAGGAGTAGGTCTTGAACTGCCCGCCATCGTTGGTGATGTTGGTCTGGGTGACTTCGCCAGGGCTGAAGACCACGCCCACGCCCCCGGCCGCCACCATTTCGTTGGCATGGGTCAGGAAGTAGCGAACCCGGTTGTCGCGCCAGGGAGACTTCGTGCTGGCAGTGGCTGCGGGCACGCCCATGGGGGTCTGCCACCACAGCAAGGGGCGGCCCAGGCCTTGGAAGTAGCTGTTGGCCAGCGAGAAATGCTCGGTGAAGTTCGGTGAGGTGGTGTTGGTCTCATCCCAGTACCAGCCACTGCCCGAGCGCACGCAACTGCCCACGCTGGATTGGGCCTCGAAGCAGCCGGCATCCCGGTCCAGCGTCTGCATCACCACGAAGTCGGCTTGCCCGGCCCCGAGCTTCTGCATGTAGCTCACTTCGGTGGCGCGCAGGCCCGAGAACAGCGAGGGCGGAAACCCCACATAGGCGTTCGGGGCGTACTGCCGCGCTGTCTGAAGCAGGCAGGAGGCCATGCCGACCACCGTGTTGGGCAGGCTGGCGCAGTCGGGGTTGGTGTTGACGTAGACAAACATCTTCGTCGGGTCCGGATTGGCCTGTTGGGTGTAGCCCCAGAAGTCCGGTTCGAAGTTGACCAGGGCGGGCTTGCCATAAGTGGCCAGTTGCTGGAACAACAGCCGGGTGTTGTCCCAGTAATCCTTCATGAAACTGGTGTCGGTCAACCCGGTCAGCACCCCGTCGCCGCGGGTGGCCATCTGGTAGAGGGTGAACATCGGGATCGCCCCCATCTGGTCGGCATTCTGCGCCACGATCTGCACATAGGCCCCCGACGGGCTGTTCCAACTCGGCCAGGAGCCGGTGCCGGCACCGACCAGGTACTGGTCATAGATGTCGGGGGTGATCTGCTGGGTCTGGATCGGCGACTTGTCGATCGATCCCAGGCCCACCAGCAGCCGCTGGCTGCGACCCAAGGCCTTGGCCAGCACGCCAGCGCGTTGGGCCAATGCGGCTTGCTGGATCAGGGTGTGGCCATCGGTGCTGCTCGTGCTGCCCGAGCCGCTGCTGCTGCCACTTCCGCTGCTGCTGCCGCTGCCGGAACTTGAACTGCCCGATCCGGAACTGGTGCTGGACGAGCCCCCACCCCCGCCGCCACAACTGGCTGCAAACAGGGCGGCCGTCAGGGCGATCAGACGGAGGGCTTGGATGGAATGGCGTGTTGGCAAAGACATAGCCTCCAGTCTACTGAAAGCTACCGCACAGTGGCATGACAAGCGCATCATTGCCACCCTGGTCAAGTGTGCTTTCTGTGTCCCAAGCGCGCCACAATCCGAGCGCCGACCAGGAGCCTGCCGATGTCTGACACCCACCCCCATGATTCTTCTCCCGCTGTCGATTTGAACGCCAAGCCCTTGTGGTGCATCACCACCACCGTGGGTCAGGCCTCCGATGCCAGCGCGCTGGCAAGCCAGGTCCTGGCGCAGCGCCTGGCCGCCTGTGTGCAGGTGGAGGCCTTGCAGTCGCATTACCGCTGGCAGGGCCAGACCCTGGCCGAGCCGGAATGGCGCCTCACGCTCAAGACGACCGCCGAGGCCGGTCCGGCCCTGCTGGCCTGGTTGAAGCAGCACCATCCCTACGACCTGCCCCAGCTGTGCTGGTCCACCTGGCAGGCCTCGGCCGATTACGCCCAATGGGTGCATGACAACGTGAGCCCATGAGAGGACAGGGCGGTTCGCCCCACATACCCACCTGAAATGCAAAAGGCCCGCCGATGGGCGGGCCTTGGGGCCTGGCGGCGGTGCCTGCGCCTCAGGACAGCAGCGCCTGGGCAAACTCGCGGGCGTTGAAGGTCTCGAGGTCTTCCAGCTTCTCGCCCACGCCGATGAAGTACACCGGCACCGGGCGCTCCTGGGCGATGGCGGCCAGCACCCCGCCCTTGGCGGTGCCGTCGAGCTTGGTCACGATCAGGCCGGTCAGTTTCAGCGCGTCGTCAAACGAGCGCACCTGGGCCAGGGCGTTCTGGCCGGTGTTGCCGTCGATCACCAGCAGCACCTCGTGTGGCGCCGTGGCGTCGGCCTTGTTCACCACGCGGCGGATCTTCTTGAGCTCTTCCATCAGGTGCAACTGGGTGGGCAGGCGCCCGGCCGTGTCCACCAGCACCACGTCCTTGCCACGGGCCTTGCCGGCGGTCACGGCATCAAAGCTCACGGCCGCCGGGTCACCACCTTCCTGGCTGACGATCTCGACCGTGTTGCGGTCGGCCCACACGCCCAGCTGCTCGCGGGCGGCGGCGCGGAAGGTGTCGGCCGCGGCCAGCAGCACGGCGGCGCCTTCGTTGGCCAGGTGCTTGGTCAGCTTGCCGATCGAGGTGGTCTTGCCCGCGCCATTGACGCCGGCCACCATGATCACGGTGGGCGTGAATTCGCCGATCACCAGTTGCTTTTCGAGCGGACGCAGCAGATCGGTGATCGCATCGGCCAGCAAGGCCTTCACCGCGGCCGGGTCGGTGGTCTTGCTTTCCTTCACGCGGCGCTTGAGGTCGTTGAGCAGGTGCTCGGTGGCTTTCACCCCGGTGTCGGCCATCAGCAGGGCGGTTTCGAGCTCTTCGTAGAGCGCATCGTCGATCTGGGTGCCGGTGAACACCGTGGCCAGGGTCGAGCCGGTCTTGCGCAGGCCGGCCTTCAGCTTGTCCAGCCAGCCTTGGCGCGCTGGTGCCGGGGCTGGTGCTGGCACGGGCTCAGGGGCCCTTGCGACGGGAGCAGGGGCTGGTGCCGGCGTCTTCACCGCCGGTGTCAGAACCGGGGCAGGAGCAGGAGCAAGAGCAGGTGCAGGCGCCGCAACTGGTGCCGGCGCCTCGACCCTCGGGGCTGCCTGGATCGGGGCCGGGGCAGGGATGGCTGGTGCAGGTGCAGGGCTAGGGGCCGTGGCAGGGGCAGAGACAGGCGGTACGGCGGGGGCCTCGACGGCCGGTGGCTCGGCCGAGGGTTCGACCGGTGCGGCCGGCTTGCCGCCAAAAGCGTTGCGCAGCCAGCTCAGGCCACCTCCGCCCGTGCTGGCCGGGGCCGGGGGCGCGGAGGCCGCCGGTGCAGGGGTTTCAGGGGCGGCTGCGGGCGCAGGCGCCGAAGCGGCAGGTGCGCTGGCAGGTTCTGCCGGGGCAGGAGCAGGGGATTTTTTCTTGAAAAAGCTGAACATTGCAGGGTTCTTAGAATCCCATCATTCTATGAAACGCACACCCACCCTTCTGGCCGCATTGATCTGCGCCTTGGCGGCCCCTGTTCTGGCGCAGTCCACACAGCCCTCTGCCCCGTCCCAGACGCCGCTTTCCGCGTCTGCCCCAGCAACGGCACCAGCACCGGCCCAAGCACCGGCACGATGGGCCAACGGGGTGCACCAATACACCCTGGCCAATGGCATGACGCTGATCGTCAAGCCCGATCACCGTGCCCCCACGGTGGCCCACATGCTGTGGGTGCGGGTGGGGTCGATGGACGAGGTCGACGGCACCAGTGGCGTGGCCCATGCCCTTGAGCACATGATGTTCAAGGGCACGCCCAGCCTGCCCCCGGGTGAGTTCTCGCGGCGTGTCGCCGCCCTGGGCGGGCGCGAGAACGCCTTCACCACGCGCGACTACACGGGCTACTACCAGCAGATTCCGGCCGCCCGCCTGGAAGACGTGATGAAGCTCGAAGCCGACCGCTTTGCCCACAACCAGTGGGTCGACGACGAGTTCAAGCGCGAAATCGAGGTCATCAAGGAAGAGCGCCGCATGCGCACCGACGACAACCCGCGGGCCCGCCTCTACGAGGCCTTGAACGCCGCGGCCTTTGTGGCTTCGCCCTACCACCGGCCCGTGGTGGGCTGGATGAGCGATCTGGACGCCATGACGCCCGACGACGCCCGCAGCTTCTGGCGCACCTGGTACACCCCCACCAATGCCGCGGTGGTGATTGCCGGCGACATCGAGCCCGAGCAGGCGCTGGCGCTGGCCAAGCGCCATTACGAGCCGATTGCCGCCCACGCCTTGCCCTTGCGCAAGCCACGCACCGAGCCAGAACAACTGGGCCTGCGCCGTTTCGACTTCAAGGCCCCGGCCGAGCAGGCCTATGTGACCCTGGCCTTCAAGGTGCCCAAGCTCGAATCCCCCGATCAAACCTCTTCCACTGACGACGACGTGCTGGCCCTGACCGTGCTGGCCGCCGTGCTCGACGGCTACCCTGGCGCCCGCCTGGAGCGGGGCCTGACCCAGGGCGAGCGCCGCGTGGCCGACAGCGCCGGGGCCTACAACGGCCTCATGGGCCGGGGCCCGCAGATGTTCGTGCTCGATGGCGTGCCAGCGGCCGGCCAGACCCCCGAGGCGGTCGAGGCTGCCTTGCGGGCCCAGGTGCGCCTGGTGGCCGAGCAGGGCGTCAGCGAGGCCGAGTTGCGCCGCGTCAAGGCCCAATGGGTGGCCAGCGAGGTCTACAAGCTCGACTCGGTGTTCAACCAGGCCAACGAACTGGGTCGCTACTGGGTGCAGGGCCAACCCCTGGATGCGGGCGAACGCCTGATCCAGCGCCTGCGCGGCGTCACCGCGGCCCAGGTGCAGTCGGTGGCGGCGCGCTATTTCGGCGATGACCAGCTCACCGTGGGCATTCTGCGGCCCCAGCCGCTGGACCCGCAGCGCCCGCGCAAGGCGGCGCCTGCCGGGCGCCATGGCTCCTGATGCGAGGTCTTCGCCCGATGTCTGCCGCTTTGTTCTCTGCCCTTTCTCTCCCTACCCTGGGCCAGGCCTTCGGCCTGCGCGCTTCCACAGGTGATTTCATGACTCTTCCCGTTTCGACGCCGCAGCGGCGCCTGCCACTGGCCCGGCGTGCCGGTCTGGCGCTGGCCCTGCTGCTGGCCGCCGTGGCCGCCCAGGCCGCGCTGCCCATCCAGCACTGGACCCAGCCCAGCGGGGCCCGTGTGGCCCTGGTGGAAAGCCCCGCCATCCCGATGCTCGATGTGCAGATCGACTTCGATGCCGGCTCGCGCCGGGACCCGGCCCGCCAGGCCGGCCTGGCCTCGGTCAGCGCGCTCATGAGCGCCCGGGGCGTGCAGGCCCATGGCAGCGCCCCCGCCTTCGACGAAAACGCCCTCAGCGAGGCCTGGGCCGATCTGGGCGCCAGCTTTGGCGGCAGTGCCAGCAGCGACCGCCTCACATTCGGTCTGCGCACCTTGACCGAGCCGGATCTGCTGGACCGCGCCGTGGCCCTGGCGGCGCGGCAACTGGCCGAACCGGCCTTGCCCGAGGCGGTGTGGCGCCGCGAGCGCGAGCGCCTGGTGGCCTCGCTCAAGGAGGAGGACACCCGCCCCGGCACCCAGGCCGCCAAGGCCTTTGCCCGCGCGGTCTATGGGGACCACCCCTATGGCTACGAGATGAGTGCCGCCACGCTGGCCACCATCCAGGTCAGCGACCTGCGCAGCTACCTGAAGCGCTCGGTGCGCGCCTGCGACGCCCGCGTCAGCCTGGTCGGTGCCGTCAACCGCGAGCAGGCCGATGCCCTGGTCTCCCGCTTGCTGGCCCTGCTGCCGGCCGGGCCCTGCCAGCCGCAGCCGGCCGTGCCCCAGGTGGCGCCCCTGACCCAGGCCGAAACCCTGAGCCTGCCCTTCGATTCGGCCCAGGCCCATGTGTTCATCGGCCAGCCCGGCATCCGCCGCGCCGACCCCGACTACTTTGCCCTGCTGGTGGGCAACTACATCCTGGGCGGTGGCGGCTTTGTGTCGCGCCTGACCAGCGAGGTGCGCGAAAAGCGCGGCCTGAGCTACAGCGTCTACAGCTACTTTGCCCCGGGCCTGCATGCCGGGGCCTTCACCATCGGCCTGCAGACCCGCCCCGACCAGGCCGCCGAGGCCGTGAAGGTGGCGCGTGAGGTGCTCAGCCGCTATGTGGCCGAAGGGCCCACCGAGGCCGAACTCAAGGCCGCCAAGGACAACCTGGTGGGCGGCTTTGCGCTGCGCATCGACAGCAACAAGAAGCTGCTCGACAACGTGGCCAACATGGCGCTGCACGAGCTTCCGTGGGACTACCTGGACACCTGGACGCAACAGGTCGACAAGGTCAGCGTGCAAGACATCCGGGCGGCTTTTGAGCGCCACGTGCAGCCCGATCGCCTGGTCACCGTGACCGTAGGAGCCCGCCCATGACCCGTTCGCCCATGCCCCGCCCAGCCAAGACCCCCGCCGTGACGCCAGGCAAGGCCCCGGTGCGCCCGAAGGTCAGCAAGGCCCCGGGTGAGATCCGCATCATCGGCGGCCTCTGGAAGCGCACCCGCCTGGCCGTGCCCGACCGCCCGGGCCTGCGCCCCACGCCGGACCGCGTGCGCGAAACCCTGTTCAACTGGCTGGGCCAGGACCTGGGTGGCTGGCGCTGCTTCGATGCTTTTGCCGGCACCGGCGCCCTGGGCTTCGAGGCCGCCTCGCGCGGGGCGCGCGAGGTCTGGTTGATGGAGCAGGACAGCACCCTGGTGCAGCACCTGCAGGCCAGTTCGATCCGCCTCAAGGCCAGCCAGGTGCGGGTGCAACGCGGCGATGGCGTGGCCCAGCTGGTGCAGCAACGCGGTGCCGGCCTGGACCTGGTGCTGTTGGACCCCCCCTTTGCCTCCGATCTGTTCGAGCCCGCCTTGCGGGCCGGGGCGCAGGCCCTGCAAGCCGAAGGCTTTCTGTACCTGGAGGCCCCCCGCGCCTGGACGGCCGAGGAACTCCTGCCCCTGGGCCTGCAGCCCTACCGCTACCTCAAGGCGGGGGCGGTGCACGCCCACCTGTTGAAACGGGGCAGCCCGGCGGTCTGATCCAGGCGGCCGCACCGGCGGTATCGGCTTGTGGCAAGGTGGTGTCAGCGGCGTTCCAGGGGCCATGCATAATGCGCGCAAACAATGCACCAGCCCCCATCTGCAGGAGACGCACCGCCATGGCCCAGAACGTGATCGCCATCTACCCGGGTACTTTCGACCCCATGACCCTGGGGCACGAAGACGTGGTGCGACGTGCCACCCAGCTGTTTGACCACGTGATCGTGGCGGTGGCGGCGGGGCACCACAAAAAGACCCTGTTCAGCCTGCAAGAGCGCGTCGACATGGTGCGCTCGGCCGTGGAGCCCTTCCCTCAGGTCGAGGTGGCCACCTTCGGGGGCCTGCTGCGCGATTTTGTGGTGGCGCGCGGCGGCAAGGCCATGGTGCGCGGCCTGCGTGCCGTCACCGACTTCGACTACGAGTTCCAGCTCGCCGGCATGAATCGCAGCCTGATGCCCGACGTCGAGACCGTCTTCCTCACCCCCAGCGACAAGTACCAATTCATCTCGAGCACCTTTGTGCGCGAGATCGCCGTGCTCGGTGGCGAGGTCGACAAGTTCGTTTCACCCCTGGTGCAGGAGCGCCTGGCCGAGAAGGTGCGCAGCCTGGGCCGCGACTGAGCCGGGCGCGGCAGCGTCGCCCTGTCAGGGGCGATGCCAGCGCGCGATCCAGTCTTTCAACAAGGCGTTGACCTGGGGCGCGCGCTCCATCGTCAGCATGTGGCCGCAGCGCGGGATCAGCGCCATGTGCGCATCAGCGATGGCCTCGGCCATCTCGTAGGAGCATTCAGGCGGGGTCAAGAGGTCGTTGGCACCACACGCCACCAGCGTCGGGCACTGGATGCGGGCCAGGTGAGGGCGCGCGTCGGGGCGGTCCATCACGGCTTCGTTCTGTCGCGCCAGCGCTTCGCCGCCGGCCGACTGGATGAAGCGCCAGTAGCGCGCCCGCAGGTCGGGCCGGGCGGCACCATCGGCATGAAAGGCCAGGGCGACGTTGGGCTCGATCACCTCGCGCAGCCGGCCCGCGCGGAATTTGCCCACCGCCGCGCTGCGCAGTTCACGCATGGCCTCGGTCTCGGGGCGTGCATTGCTGCCCAGCAGGGCCAGCCCCGTGATGCGTTCTGGCGCCTGGCGCAGGGCCTCCAGCGCGATCATGCCCCCCATCGAGGTGCCGCACAGGGCCAGGGGGCCGCTGTGTTCGCGCAGCACGGCGGCCGCCATGGCGCGGATGCTGGGGTGGCGGAAATGCACCAGGCTGATGGCCCAGCGCAAGTCGTGAGGCAGGGCGTGGGGCAGGGCGCGGGTCTGGTCGGCCCACAGGTCGGCGTCAGCGGCCAGGCCGGGCAGAAAAATCAGGGTACTCATGGGCGTGCAGGCAACTTCAAAGCCACGGAAGCTGCCGATCATGCCTCAGCGTACGCCAGCGTGCTGGCGCCCTGACCGCTGCGTCAGTCGATGCCCGTTTGGGGCTCGCTCGAGAGCCAGCGCCCGCGTGGCCGGCCCGCCGCCTGCATGCCGTTGGCGGCCCAGGGCCAGGACACCCGGCTCCAGGGGGCCTGGCCGGTTTCGGCCGGCAGGGCCTGCACCGACGGGGCCAGGTGGCCCAGCGGGTGGCTGCGGCGGATCAGCAGGTCGACGCAGTCCTGCCCATCGTTGTTGCCGTCGTCCGGCGGAAAGCGCAGGCGCGTGGTGTCGCGGATGATGGGCTGGTCGTGGTTCGGGTCCAGAGAGGATGAAGCGTCCATGCAGAAGTCCAGTGTGCTTGACGAGCCACGCGGGTCGTGGGCTATCGCTTCTACGAAGGGTATTCTTGGGTGGACGAGAGGTTGGTCGGTGGTGGCGCAGCCCGCCTGTCGGCGTCGGCGCCTCCTGCTTGTAGGCGCCGGCCCACAGCTTGCCGACCGCTTGCTCATGCCGGGCTGGCGCGTGCGGGCAGGTAGGCGGTGATGCGACTTCCCTGGCCCGGGGTGGACTCCACCACCAGACGCCCGCCGGTGGCTTCCACCCGGTGGCGCATGCCCTCCAGCCCATGCGAACCGGCCCCGATCTGCTCGGGGTTGAAGCCGATGCCGTCATCGCTCACCGTCAGCAGCGCGTGGGTGCCCGTGTTCTGCAGCCACACCGACGCCTGCCGCGCACGGGCGTACTTGCCGATGTTGGTCAGGGCTTCCTGCACCAGCCGGTACAGGGTCAGTTGCGACGACTCATCCAGATCCACCTCTTCCAGCCGGGTGTCGAGCACCAGGTCGGAACGCTCCGAAAACTCCCGCGTGAGGATCTCCAGCGAGGGCAGCAGGCCCAGGTTGGACAGCGACGAGGGGCGCAGGTCTTCGACGATGCGGCGCTTCAGGGCGATGCCCCGGTTCAGGGTTTCGGTCAGGTGCTGGAGGCGCTGCAGCGCCTCCGGTGCGTGGTCGCCCAGGCGCGACTTGATGCGCGCCACATCCAGCTTGGCGGCGGTCAGCAAAGAGCCCAGCTCATCGTGAAGTTCGCGCGCCAGGTGGCCACGTTCGTCCTCGCGCACCTGCTGCAGATAGGTGGCCAACCTGGCCAGAGAGGCCGTGCGGTCGCGCACCAGGTTTTCCAGGCGGTCGCGTTCCTGCTTGAGGATTTGCTGCTCGCGCTGGCCTGCCTGCTTCAGGGCGTTGGATTGGCGCAGGTACAGGTAGAAGGACAGCAGGCCCACCAGCGCCGTCAGGGCGATGCCCAGGCGGGACACCAGCAGCGAGCGCAGGATCTGCTGCTCGCCCAGCTCGGTCTGGCGGCTGCTTTCTTCGATCAGGGCGGCCGATTGCTCCCGGATGGCGTCCATGTGCTCCTTGCCGACATCGGTGTGCATCACGAATTTCCAGGCGTCTTCCTTGCCCTGCTTGCGCAGCTTCAGGCTCAGGTCCATCTCGGCGAGCTTGCGCGACACATGGCGTGACAGGGCGACCAGGGCCGCTGGGTCGACGGGGTGGGCCTGATCGCTCTGCCGCAGTTGGTCCAGGGTCTGGTTCACCTCCGTCACGGCGCTGTTGTAGGGCGCCAGATAGCGCTCGTCGCCGCTGAGCAGGTAGCCGCGCAGACCGGTTTCGGCGTCCAGCATCAGGGCCAGCAGCTTGTGCAGCGTGGCGCGGGTCTCCTGGGTGGCTGCAATGCGCCGCACGGCACCGGCCGAGCGCTCGTAGCCCATTTCGTTGATGCCGATCAGGCTCAGGGTGGCCAGCAGGGCCAGCGGCAGGCAGATCCACTGTCGCGTGATCTTCAGAGGCTGGCCGCTGCTGGGGCGCTGCTTCAGCCAGACCGGCAAGGAGGCAAACCTGGTCATGGAAAACTCCGGGCGTGGTGGGCCATGGGCAGCCCCCTAATCCCTGTGCATGGGTGGGAAGCTGGTGAAACTTTTTTCAGGGCTTGTGGTTTCGGTTATTGTCAGCGCATTTGTGGGATATGACTCACAAATGATGAAAGACGATAACGATGATCAGAATAGGCATAGTGGATGACCACGCCATCGTGCGCTCGGGTTTGCGCAACTTCTTTGCCGACCATGTCGACCTGCGCGTGGTGGGCGAGGCCGGCAACGGGCGCGAGGCGATCGACCTGGTGCGCACCACCGAGATGGACGTGCTGCTGATGGACCTGGCCATGCCGGGCCAGTCGGGGCTGGATGCACTGGCCATGATCCGGGCCAAGGCGCCCGATGTGGGCATCCTGATCCTCTCGGGCTACCCCGAGGAGCACTACGCCATGAACCTGATCCGTCAGGGGGCCAGTGGCTACCTCAACAAGGAGTGCGACCCCGCCGAGATCGTCGAGGCGGTGCGCACCATTGCACTGGGCAAGCGCTACATCACCCGCACCGTGGCCGATCTGCTGGCCCAGCAACTGGGTCGCAAGGACGATGTGCCGGTGCACGAGCAGCTCTCGGAGCGCGAGTTCCAGGTGTTTCTCAAGCTGGCCCGGGGCGAGACGGCCGGCGACGTGGCCAAGTCACTCTCGCTGAGCGTGAAGACGGTCAGCACCTACCGCACCCGCCTGATGGAGAAGATGGGCCTGGCCTCCAACAGCGATCTGACCTATTACGCGCTCAAGAACCGATTGATCGATTGAGGTGCCGCTCAGGCATCTGAGGAGGCCTGCAGCGTGCAGAAATCGATCAGGGCGTCGATCTCGTTGGACTTGTCGAACACCGCATCCACGCCCAGGCTGGCGCAGCGCAGCCGGATGTCGGGCGTGGCGTAGTTGGTCAGCACGATCAGGCGCTGGTGCGGCTGGCGCTGTTGGCAGGCCGAGATCACGCCCAGGCCGCTGCCCTCCTTGAGAAACAGGTCCACGATGGCCAGGTCCCACTCGTTCGGGTACTGGTGCAGCCATTCGGTGCCCTGGTGCTCGGTCTCTGCGAAGCCCACGGCGCGCACATCGGCCAGCTCTTCCAGTGTGCCCACCAGGTTCTCGCGGATCGTGGCGTTGTCTTCGACGATGTAGGTTCGGAGTTCCAAGTGACGACCTTGTCCACCTGCCAGGACCCGCCACAACCCAGACCAACGGGTTTGGATCGCGCATGTGCGGTAAGTTCAGGTCGGTGAATTGTGCCAGTCACCTCGGTTTGAGGATGTCAGACCATTCCTACACGGTCGTGCCGCACACCGGGCAGTTCGGGTGGTGTGACAGGTTCATGCGCGTCCACTCCATGGTGCGCGCATCCAGCATCAGCAGCTTGCCGGTCAAGGGGGTGCCGGCCTGGCTGAGCAGCTTCAAGGCCTCGGCGGCCTGCAGGCTGCCCACAATGCCGACCAAGGGCGCAAACACGCCCAGGGTGGCGCAGCGGGTTTCCTCGGGGGCTTCGGCGGGGTCGAACACACAGGCGTAGCAGGCGCTGCCGGCCTGGCGCGGGTCGAACACGCTGATCTGGGCATCGAAGCGGATGGCGGCCCCCGACACCAGGGGGCGGCGATGCCGCACGCAGGCGGCGTTGACCATCTGGCGCGTGGCGTAGTTGTCGCTGCAGTCCAGCACCACATCGGCCTCGGGCAAAAGGCGGTCCAGCAGGGCCGCGTCGGCGCGCTGGCGCAGCGCATCCACCCGCACCTCGGGGTTGCGTGCCAGCACGGCCTGGCGCGCCGAGTCGACCTTGGCCTGCCCGACCCGGCTCTGGGTGTGGGCGATCTGGCGTTGCAGATTGGTCAGGTCCACCTCGTCATCGTCGATCAGCGTGAGGCGGCCCACCCCGGCGGCGCCCAGGTACAAGGCGGCGGGCGAGCCCAGGCCGCCCGCACCCACCACCACGGCGTGCGCAGCCAGCAGACGCTCCTGCCCCTCGATGCCGATCTCGTCGAGCAGGATGTGGCGGGAATAGCGGAGCAGCTGGTCGTCGTTCATGAAAAAAAAGCGCCCCGCAGGGCGCTGGTGATCCCTGTTGTGCAGGGCTCAGTTGTTGGTCTTTTCTTCCTTGCGCTCGGTCTGGGTCTTGCTGACCATCACCGGGCGGCCCTTGAGCTGGTTCAGGGCCTGCACCAGCGGGAAGTCCTTGTCGCTGCCCAGCTCGGGCAGCTTGCGGTCGGCCACAGGCTTCTTGGCCTCTTCTTCGAGGCGCTTGCGGGCCTCGTCGCGGGCCTTTTCGCGCTCAGGGTCGGGCTTTTCTTCGCCCTGGCCGCTGTTCAGGTGCTTCTCCAGATCGGCCTCACGCATGCGCAGGGCGGCAAACGGGCTGCCCTCTTCGGTGTCGTCCACCATCACCTCGGGCACGATGCCCTTGGCCTGGATCGAGCGGCCGCTGGGGGTGTAGTAGCGGGCGGTGGTCAGCTTCAGGCCGGTGTCGGGGCCCAGGGGGCGCACGGTCTGGACCGAGCCCTTGCCGAAGGTCTGGCTGCCCATGATGGTGGCGCGTTTGTGGTCTTGCAGGGCACCGGCCACGATCTCGCTGGCCGAGGCCGAGCCTTCGTTGACCAGCACCACCAGCGGCACGCTCTTGAGGGCGGCGGGCAGCTTCTTGAGCGGATCGGGGCCGCTGCGGCGTTGGTAGAACTCGGGCGAGGCCTTGAAGGTGAACTTGCTTTCCGCCAGCTGGCCGTTGGTGGAGACCACCGTCACGTTCTCGGGCAGGAAGGCGCTGGACACGGCCACGGCGGCATCGAGCAGACCGCCCGGGTCGTTGCGCAGGTCGAGCACCAGGCCCTTCAGATTCGGCTCTTGCTTGTAGATTTCGTCGATCTTCTTCACGAAGTCGTCCACCGTGCGTTCCTGGAACTGGCTCAGGCGGATCCAGGCGTAGCCGGGTTCGATCACCTTGCCGCGCACCGACTGGGTGCGGATCTGCTCGCGCACGATGGTCACCGGGAAGGTGCGGTTCTCGTCCTTGCGGAACACGGTCAGCAGCACCTTGGTGTTGGGCTCGCCGCGCATGCGCTTCACGGCGTCGTTCAGGGCCAGGCCCTTCACGGCGGTGTCGTCGATCTTGGTGATCAGGTCATTGGTCTTGAGGCCCGCGCGGTAGGCGGGCGAGCCCTCGATGGGCGAGACGATCTTGATCAGACCGTCTTCCTGGGTGATTTCGATGCCCACGCCCACGAACTGGCCCGAGGTGCCTTCGCGGAATTCCTTGTAGGACTTCTTGTCGAAGTACTGCGAGTGCGGGTCCAGGCTGGCCACCATGCCCGAGATGGCGTCGGTGATGAGCTTCTTTTCGTCCACCGGTTCGACGTAATCGGTCTTCACCATGTCGAACACCGCGGCCAACTGCTGCAGTTCTTCGAGTGGAAGCGGGGAAATGCTGCCCCGTGCCACGGTTTGCAGCGAGACCGTGGTCAGCGCGCCGGCCACCACGCCAATGGAAATCCAGCCTGCGATACGGAGTTTTTCACCCATGAAATCACCTTTTTGCGACGCAATATACACCTAGGATGGGCCGCGTCAGGCCAGGTTCCGCAGTCCCCTTCATTCACCCGGGGAATCTGCGCTGTCGGGGGCTGGCTTTACCCCGTCTTTACCGGGGCGCCTGGAGCACGCGCTCAGGCCTTGCCTTGCGAGGCCACGGCCGCAGCGGCCTTGGCAGCGGCTTCGGCATCGCCCAGGTAGTAGTGGCGGATCGGCTTCAGATCGGCGTCCAGTTCGTACACCAGCGGGATGCCGTTGGGGATGTTCACGCCCACGATGTCGTCATCGCCGATGTTGTCCAGGTACTTGACCAGGGCACGGATCGAGTTGCCGTGGGCGGCCACCACCACACGCTTGCCGCTCTTGATGGCGGGGGCGATGGATTCGTTCCAGAACGGCAGCACGCGGGCCACGGTGTCCTTCAGGCATTCGGTCAGCGGCACTTCTTCAGGCTTGAGGCGGCCGTAGCGCACATCGCCGCGCTCAGAGCGCGGGTCGGTGGCTTCCAGGGCCGGCGGCGGGGTGTCGTAGCTGCGGCGCCACACCAGCACCTGGGCGTCACCGTACTGCTTGGCCATGTCGGCCTTGTTGAGGCCTTGCAGGGCGCCGTAGTGACGCTCGTTCAGGCGCCAGCTGTGCACCACCGGCAGCCAGGTGCGGTCCATCTCGTCCAGGGTGTGCCACAGGGTGCGGGTGGCCCGCTTGAGCACGCTGGTGTAGGCCAGGTCGAAGTCGTAGCCTTCGGCCTTGAGCAGGCGTCCGGCGTTCTTGGCCTGCTCCACCCCGGTCGGGGTCAGGTCCACATCGGTCCAGCCGGTGAAGCGGTTTTCAAGGTTCCAGGTGGATTCACCATGGCGGACGAGAACGAGTTTGTACATGCGAAGCCCTCAATTTTTCCAGTGCGAAACCCAGCATTCTAAAATTGTCGGGTTTGCCAACCCAAGGAACCCCGTGAAATTCATTACCGACAACTGGATGCTGATCGTCATTGCCCTGAGTTCAGGCGTGATGCTGCTGTGGCCCACCCTCAAGGGCGCCTCGGCTGTGGGCCTGTCCACCGCCGATGCCGTGCAGCTCATCAACCGCGAAAAAGCCGTGGTGGTGGATGTCAGCGACGCGGCCGACTATGCCCAGGGCCATGTGAACGGCGCGCGCAGCGTGCCGCTGGACCAACTGGAGGCGCGCCTGCCCGAGGTGGTCAAGAACAAGGCCCTGCCGGTGATCTTCGTGTGCGCCAGCGGTTCGCGCGGCGGCCCGGCCGTCAAGACCGCCCAAAAACTGGGTTACCAGCAGGCCCAAGCCCTGAGCGGCGGGCTCAAAGCCTGGAAAGAGGCTAACCTGCCGGTTGAAAAGGCCTGAACCGGGCCCATGTCCTGTATCTACCCAGCAAGGAAATTGTCCCCATGCAGCCCGTGAAGATGTACACCACTGCCGTCTGCCCTTATTGCATCCGCGCCAAGCAGATCCTCAAGGCCAAGGGCGTGACCGAGATCGAAGAGATCCGCATCGATGCCGACCCCGCCCAGCGCGACCACATGATGCAGATCACCGGCCGGCGCACCGTGCCCCAGATCTTCATCGGCGACACCCATGTGGGGGGCTGCGACGATCTGATGGCCCTGGACGGCCGCGGCGGCCTGCTGCCCCTGCTGGGCGCCTGAGCGCCTGAACGCGCTGCCGCAAAAGCGCCTTTTTCTGCTGAGATAATGGCGCTTGAGTGCCCGCTGCGGTAACGCTTCCGCGGCGGGTTTTCTTTTAATGGGCACCGACCCTGGACTGCAGGCGGTGTCTTGTTTTTGTGAACCGAGAAACCTCATGGCCGAGCAACAAGATCCCGTTTTCCAGATCCAGCGCGTTTACCTCAAGGACCTGTCGCTTGAGCAGCCGAATTCCCCCGCCATCCTGCTCGAACAAGAGCAGCCCAGCGTCGACATCCAGCTCGGCGTGGACGCCACCCCGGTGGCCGACGGCATCGTCGAAGTGACCGTGACCGCCACCGTGCAGACCAAGATCAAGGACCGCACCGTGTTCCTGGTCGAGGCCAAGCAAGCCGGCATCTTCGAGATCCGCAACCTGCCCGAAGACCAGATGGGCGCCATCCTGGGCATCGCCTGCCCGCAGATCGTGTACCCCTACCTGCGCGGCAACGTGGCCGACATCATCCAGCGCGGCGGCTTCCCGCCCGTGCACCTGGCTGAAATCAACTTCCAGGCCATGTACGAACAGCAGCAAGCCCAGGCCGCCGGCCAGGTGGCTCAGTAAACAGCTGTTGCGCCCGGCCTGCCTTGGCAGGGCCGGGTGCCTGTTGCGTCCGATATGAAAATAGTCGTCGCCGGAGCCGGTGCCTGGGGCACGGCCCTGGCCATTGGCGCTTGTGCTGCACCGGCCGCCCACCAGGTCACCCTGTGGGGCCGTGATGCGGCCCAGGTGGCCGCCATGCAGGCCTCGCGCCGCAACCAGCGCTACCTGCCGCTGGCCCAACTGCCCGAATCCTTGAGCCTGAGCGCCGCGCCGCTGACCGCCCTGGCGGCCGGCAGCGATCTGGTGATCATTGCCACCCCCATGGCCGCCTTGCGCGCCACCCTGGCCAGCCTGTCGGAGCTCACCGTGCCGGTGGCCTGGCTGTGCAAGGGCTTCGAGCGTGTGGCGGATGCCGATGCAGGCCAAGGTCTGCACGGCCTGCTGGCCCATGAAATCGCCGAGCAGGTGGCCCCGCGTCTGGCGGTGGGCACCCTGAGCGGCCCCAGCTTTGCGCGCGAGGTGGCCGAGGCCAAGCCCACCGCCCTGGTGGCAGCCAGCCATCAGGCGGCTGTGCGCCACGCCCTGGTCGAGGCCCTGCACGGCCCCAGCCTGCGCGTGTACGCCAACGACGACCTGATCGGTGTCGAGGTGGGCGGCGCCGTCAAGAACGTGCTGGCCATTGCCACCGGCCTGTGCGACGGGTTGGACCTGGGCCTGAACGCCCGGGCCGCCCTGATCACCCGTGGCCTGGCCGAGATGACCCGCCTGGGCCTGGCCCTGGGCGCCCGGGCCGACACCTTCATGGGCCTGTCGGGCCTGGGTGATCTGGTGCTCACCGCCACCGGCGACCTGAGCCGCAACCGCCAGGTCGGCCTGCTGCTCGCGGCCGGCCACAGCCTGCAACAGGCGGTCGATTCGCTGGGCCACGTGGCCGAGGGCGTGTACAGCGCCCGCACCGTGGTGCAGCGGGCCCGCCTGCTGGGGGTGGAGATGCCGATCTCCGAGGCCGTGGTGGCCCTGCTCGATGGCCGCTTGCAGCCGGCCGAAGCCGTGGCTGCCCTGATGGGGCGCGGCCCCAAGGGCGAGATGGTCTGAGCCCGGTGGGCTCAGATTCTCCACACCGGTTCAGATCTCCAGGTTGTCGATCAGGCGCGTGCTGCCCAGGCGCGCCGCGCCCAGCACCACCAGCGCATCGCCCGCCTGGGGCTCCTGCAGGTCGCTGCGCCGGCGCACGGTCAGGTAGTCGGGCACCCAGCCGCGGGCTTGCAGGGCGGCCCGGGCGGCGGACTCCAGGGCCTCGCGCTGCTGCGGCAGCGCATGCGCCGCGGCCAGCGCCTCGCGCCCCAGGCCCCGCAAGGCCAGCGACAGTTGCAACGCCTCGGTGCGCTCGGCCTCGCTCAGGTAGCCGTTGCGCGACGACAGGGCCAGGCCGGCCTCGCTGCGCGTGGTCTCGGCCCCCAGCACCGTGATCGGCAGCGCAAACTGCTGCACCATGCGCTGGATCACCATCAGCTGCTGGTAATCCTTCTTGCCGAACACCGACACCCCTTCGGCATGGCCGGCAAACACCGCCGAGAACAGCTTCATCACCACCGTGCACACGCCGGTGAAGAAACCAGGGCGGAACTCGCCCTCCAGCAAATCGGCCAGCGCCGGGTCGGGCTGCACCTTGAAGGTCTGCGGCTCGGGGTACAGATCGGTCTCGCGAGGGGCAAACAGCACATCGCAGCCCGCGGCTTCCAGCTTGGCGCAGTCGGCCTCCCAGGTGCGCGGGTAGCTGTCAAAGTCTTCGTGCGGCAGAAACTGCAGGCGGTTCACAAAGATGCTGGCCACGCTGACATCCCCCAGCGGGCGGGCCTGCCGCAGCAGTGACAGATGCCCCTCGTGCAGATTGCCCATGGTGGGCACGAAAGCCGGGCGCTGGGCGCTGGCAAGGGTCTGGCGAAGCTCCGCCACGCTGCGAACAATCTTCAAGTCTCGTCTCCGGCAAAGGCCTGGGCCAGGCCCAAAATGGGCGCGAGTGTAATCGCCGTCGAGGTATCAAAATGTATCGGCGTGCCTCATGGGCCCAAGACAGCGCTGTCCGTTTGTACAAAAGATGACAGTTTGCTGAAAGCCCCTGGCGCAGCGGCTATGCTTCGCGCCCATGACGAAATTGCTTGAGTTCTCGCCAGCCGAGCTGGCGGCGCTGGCGCAGTCCGACGTGGCCCGGGCGCTGCAAGAGGATGTGGGCCCGGCCGACCTGACCGCCGCCCTGGTGCCCCCGGGGCGCCGCATCACCGCCCGTGTGCTGGTGCGCGAGCCCGCCGTGCTGTGCGGCCAGCCCTGGGCCGAGGCCGTGATCCGCCACTGCGACCCCAGCGCCGAGCTGCGCTGGCAGGTGGCCGAAGGCCAGACCTGCCAGGCCGACCAGGTGGTGCTGGAGGTGCAGGGCGAGGCCCGGGCCCTGCTCACGGCCGAGCGCACCGCCCTCAATTTTCTGCAACTGCTGAGCGCCGTGGCCACCCGCACCGCCCAGCACGTGGCCGCGGTGCAAGGCAGCCGGGCCCGCATCGTCGACACCCGCAAGACCCTGCCCGGCCTGCGTCTGGCCCAGAAGTACGCCGTGCGCACCGGGGGCGGTCTGAACCACCGCATCGGCCTGTACGACGCCGTGCTGATCAAAGAGAACCACATCGCTGCGGCCGGCGGCATCCGCCCCGTGCTGGCCGCGGCCCAGGCGGTGGCGGCGCAGGCCCAGTTCATCGAGATCGAGGTCGAGACCCTGGCCCAGCTGCAAGAGGCGCTGGATGCCGGCGCCCGCATGGTGCTGCTCGACAACATGGACCTGCCCACCCTGCACGAGGCCGTGCGCCTGAACGCCGGCCGCGCCGTGCTCGAGATCTCGGGCGGCGTGACCCTGGAGCGCCTGGCCGAGCTGGCCGCCACCGGGGTCGACCGCATCTCCATCGGGGGCCTGACCAAGGACGTCAAGGCCACCGACTTCTCCATGCGATTCGAGGACTGGGCATGAGCGCCGTGATTGACATCGACTACGAACAGCCGGCCCTGGCCGAAGGCAGCGTGTGCGACACCCGCCGCGCCTGGGCCCGCGTACCGCCCGAGCCCACGCAGGCCGAGCGCGGGGCGCTGAAAGACCGCATCCGCCGCCTGCTGAAAGAGCGCAACGCCGTCATGGTGTCGCACTTCTATGTGCACCCCGACCTGCAGGATCTGGCCGAGGAAACCGGCGGCCTGGTCAGCGACTCGCTGGAGATGGCCCGCTTCGGCCGCGATCACGCGGCCCAGACCCTGGTGGTCTCGGGCGTGCGCTTCATGGGTGAGACCGCCAAGATCCTGTCGCCGCACAAGCGCATCCTGATGCCCGACCTCGATGCCACCTGCTCGCTCGACCTGGGTTGCCCCACCGACGCTTTCAGTGCCTTCTGCGACGCCCACCCCGACCGCACCGTGGTGGTGTACGCCAACACCAGCGCCGCCGTGAAGGCCCGTGCCGACTGGATGGTCACCTCGGGCTGCGCGCTCGACATCGTGCAGGCCCTGAAAGACCAGGGCCAGAAGATCCTGTGGGCGCCCGACCGCCACCTGGGCCATTACATCCAGCGCGAAACCGGCGCCGACATGCTGTTCTGGAACGGCGCCTGCATCGTGCACGACGAGTTCAAGGCCTTCGAGCTGCAGGCCCTGATGGCGCAGCACCCCCAGGCCAAGGTGCTGGTGCACCCCGAGTCGCCGGCCGATGTGGTGGCCCTGGCCGACGTGGTCGGCTCCACCTCGGTCATCCTCAAGGCGGCGCGCGAGCTGCCGGCCAGCGAGTTCATCGTGGCCACCGACAACGGCATGATGCATAAGCTGCGCACGCAAAACCCCGGCAAGACCTTCTATGAGGCGCCCACCGCCGGCAACAGCGCCACCTGCAAGAGCTGCGCGCACTGCCCCTGGATGGCCATGAACGGCCTGGCCGACGTGGCCCGGGTGCTCGAGACCGGCGCCAACGAGGTGCTGGTGGACCCGGCCCTGATTCCGCGCGCCCGCCTGCCCATCGACCGCATGCTGGCCTACACCGCCGCCCTGAAGAACGGCCAGCCCACCGCCGGCCTGGTGCCGCACCTGGGGGCCGCTTGAACACCCCGGGTGATGTGCGCGTTCTGCTCGACTTTGCCGACCCCCACGACCCGGCCGGCCCGCGCACCCGCCACGCCTTCACCCAGCCCCTTCAGGTGCTGCAGGCCCGCGAGCTGAGCGAGGTGGCCCCGGTGCTGCTGGCCGCCGAGGCCGCAGCCCAGGCTGGCCGCTGGGTGCTGGGCTACCTGCGCTACGAAGCCGCGCCAGCCTTTGACTCGGCGCTGCAGGTGCACCCCGCCGAAGCAGGGCCGCTGGCCTGGTTTGCCGTGTTCGACCAGCCCCGGCCCTGGCCCGCACCCGACGAGGGCGAGGCCCTGCCGGCCCGCGTCGATTGGCAGCCCCTCGATGAGGCGGCCGATTTTCAGCGCCCCTTCGAGCGCCTGCAGCAGCAGATCGCCGCAGGCGACTTCTACCAGGTCAACCTCACGGCGCAGCGCCGGGGCCAACTGGTGGACACCGAGCCCGATCTGCGCATCACCGAGGCCGAGGCCGGCCGCGCCCTGTTCGACGCCCTCCAGCGCGCCCAGCCCGGCGGCTATGCGGCGCTGATCCAGACCGGTGAAGAGCAGTGGCTGTCCGTCTCGCCCGAGCTGTTCTTTGACTGGCGCGAGGGCCAGTTGCTCACCCGCCCCATGAAAGGCACCGCCCCGCGCGGCGCCACCCCGGCCGACGACGCGGCGCAGCGCCAGGCCCTGCTCGAGAGCGCCAAGGAGCAGGCCGAAAACGTGATGATCGTCGACCTGCTGCGCAACGACCTGTCGCGCCTGGCCGACCCCTTTGGCGTCAGCGTGCCGCAGCTGTTCCAGGTCGAAGCCCTGCCTTCGGTGTGGCAGATGACCTCCGACGTGCAGGCCCGCACCCGGCCCTGCACCCGCCTGCTGGACGTGTTCAGCGCCCTGTTCCCCTGCGGCTCGGTCACCGGGGCCCCCAAGGTGCAGGCCATGAAAGCCATCCAGGCCCTGGAGGCCGGGCCGCGCGGCGTGTACTGCGGCGCCATCGGCGTGCTGCGTCCCGGCGGGGCGGCCACCTTCAACGTGCCCATCCGCACCGTGGGCCTGCAGGGGCGTGAGGCCCGTTGCGGCCTGGGCAGCGGCATCACCGCGGCCGCCCAGGCGGCGGGCGAATGGCGCGAGTGGCAGCACAAGCAGGGCTTTCTGGAGCGCGCCAGCCAGCCCTTCGACATCCTGGAAACCCTCAGACTGCAGGACGGCGCCCTGTGCCACGGCCAGTTGCACCTGGCCCGCATGGCCCGTGCCGCCCGCCACTTCAACGTGCGCTGGGATGAGGACCACGTGCACAAGGTGCTGGCCCAGCTGGTGCGCCGCCACCCCCAGGGCCGCTGGCGTGTGCGCCTGCTGCTCGACGCCCAGGGCCTGGCCCACGCCGAGGCCTTTGCCCTGGACGATTCTCCCCCCCAGGTCACCCTGCGCCTGGCCCCCGGCGCCTTCCCCCAGGCCTTCAGCGAATTCACCCGCTACAAGACCACCCGCCGCGCCCACTACGAAGCCATGGCCCCGGCCCAGCCCGGCATCTTCGACACCCTGCTGTGGAACGAGCGCGGTGAGATCACCGAATGCACCCGCGGCAACGTGGCCCTGCTGCTCGACGGCCAATGGCTCACTCCGGCCCTGCACTGCGGCCTGCTCGACGGCGTGGGCCGCGAAGCCGCCCTGCAAGAGGGCTGGCTGAGCGAGGGCGTGGTGCGCGTGAGTGACCTGCCCCGGGTGCAGGCGCTGGCCTTTGTGAACAGTTTGCGGGGGGTGATTCCGGCGCGGGTGGCTGTCGCCGAGTGAGGGCTGCGGCACAAGCCAGTGGCGCGCACCACCCGAGGAGCGGCTGCTGGTGTGGCTGACTTGGGCTCTATATTGATGTTCAGCCTACCCAGCGTACCGCCAGGCCACCACAGCCCACGAATCATCGTCGCTCAATCCAAAGGTTGAGACGGAGATGGACCTCCACAACAACGCCGTAGGTCTCTCCGTCGTGAGGGCTGGAATCTCCAATCAGATGTTGAGTCAGCGCTGCATGGCGGCACTGATGGCGGGGCAACTCAAGGTTTTGGACAGATGAGCTGGAGAATGCAAACCATGATGGGGTGGGTGCTGGCGATGACCGGCCTGTTCGGATGTTCCCCTCCGCCTGTCTCAGAGCAAGCCAAGCTATTAGGCGCGCGAGAGTTTTCCAAAGAAGCCTGGGCCACCGCGAGCCAAGAGAAACGAGGGGAGATGGTGTACTCATTTCTTTCTCAGCACGATCTCAAGTCCTTGACGTCCGGCGATGTCAGGACCCTTCTCGGAACACCCACCGGGTATTACGACTACAACGAAAATCCAGCCTATCTTGTGGGATCAAGTTCCGTTGAAAGCGACTATGGAAAAGGTTATTTGCTGGCATTTGTCGCAGATAAGTCCTCGGGGAAGATTGTTGGAGTGAAGATCATTCCTGAGCCGAAGTAATCCAATTTGCACACAAGCGGGCTCGGTTGTAAAACCGCCGTTGACAGATGGACCAACTGCAGGTGGCGGGCAACTGACACCGCTGGTGGCGAAACAGCGACGGGGTCATCAAGCGTGTGCTCACCATTGGGTACTTCGACGCGCTGGGGGTGCCCAGACCTCAATCTCTCGAACCGCCCGGTGCGGATCTGCACGCCGGGCGGTGCGACAGGGGCGGCTGCGACGATCGCAGCCCCCTATGCCGATCTCGGCGGCTGATTTTCTAACCGTTCAAGGATTAACTGACTGGAACTTGCCTGATAGGTGCCTTTGGGGTTAAACCATTGCGCAAGGCATTTTTGGCTTTTTAGTCATTCAGACTAATTCAATTCATAAAATTCAATCCATCATTTCAAGCAAATCAAGAATTTCCGAAAATATAAAAATTTCAACATTGGCAAAATTGATGAACCGCTTGGCGGTTCAGGTGATTTGTATTTTTAAAATTAATATTTAGTCGGCGAAACAGAAAATTACTACACCTGTCAGAGTGTTGGACAGGTTCACACTTGGTTCAATACTGCAATACACCATGATCTTAATTTGGTAGCGCTCAATTAGCCTGCCTAGATCTGAGGTTGCTTTTTGCCACAAACTTCGGCCATAAGTTTTTTACACTACAAGCTCAATAAAAGAATTAAATTTTTAAAAAGCATCAAAATGAAGTATGAAGTTAATCTTGTTACGTAAAAAGTGGCAGATGCATGCCAAAAGATAAAGAAATCTAGAACCATTGCCGTACGCTTGGCTGATCATGATAATTTTCGACCAATTGTCGTGAAGCTTTAAAGCTTAACTGACCTCAGCTGGTGGCCTAATATGACAGACCAGATCAAACTTTCTCAGCTTGAAGCATTGGTGGCAGCGGTTGAGGCTGGTGGCTTCAGTGCTGCCAGTGTTGAACTGGGCTGCACTCAGTCTCGAATCAGCCATTCCATCGCAGAACTCGAACGCTACCTTGGTGTGCGTCTATTAGTGCGCACACGTGCCGGCTGCACGCCAACGCAAGTTGGACAACGAGTGCTAGCTCATGCGCGCAGGATGTTACAACTGGCCCAAGAAATCGGACAGGAGTCGCGGGACCACGTGGGCTTGCGTGGAACCGTACGTATTGCAAGCATCCGCAGCACGGCTACGCACCTGTTACCCCATGTCGTCGAGGCTCTGGAGCGCGAGTGCCCTGGTGTGCATATAGAGGTATTCGACGGCTGCCACAGTTACGGCGAAGTGACAACAATGATCGAGAGAGGCCTCGCAGATGTGGGCATCACTCGTAGCCCGCAGGGGAGCACGCTGTCCAGAATATCAGTGCAACCGTTGGTTTCTGATCGCTATGTTGTCGTCGCACCTGCTTCTATGCGTCTTAGCTCACCAGCCAACTGGAAAGAGTTGGCAAAGACCCCGCTTATTCACCTACAGCAGCCAGGCGCCCAATGGATTGTAGAGCAGTGCCTAAATGCTGGAATGTCGCGTCACAGAGTCCGTGAGTTGGTGAACGAGAGCGGCATTGTTGCGATGGTCAGTCGCGGACTTGGTTATGCAGTGCTTCCGCGATTGACTGTTTTCCCAGATGCCCCAGGAACTCAAGTTCTAGAATTGCCATTTAGAGCATTGCGGCAGTTAGTCGTATGTCAATTGCTGGGACATTCGCGCAACAAAGCAACCGACATAGTCATGGAATTTATTCGCAGCAAGACACTAATCATGCAAACGGAAGCATGGAAAGCGGGCGTTCTTACCTGCGATCTGTGAGCATTAAATTTAGCGACGCACTGTTGGAATAAATACCTCAAAAATTTTATCTATAGACAATGCGAATTCGATGTCGGCTATTGACAATCCGCCGACATCATGTGTAGTCAGAGTTACTTCGACACGTGCATAAGTATTAGACCATTCCGGATGGTGAGCACGCTTGTCCGCAGCGAATGCAACTTGTGTCATAAAAGCGAATGCCACTCGAAAATTGGAAAATTCGAAGACGCGCGAGATTGTTCCGCCACGAATGGCATCATAGTTCCATGCATGGCAGCGTGCTAATCCATCGCTAAGCTCAACCCCAGTTAGGCGTTTTCCATTTATATTGCTTGATTTAATCGGTCTCGTCATTTGATCTATGCGGCTACCTTCCGTTTGGCTTCTGCCGCCGGCTTGTGCGCAGTTTCCAAAACAAGGAATAATGCCGCCATTATCAATGCACTACCAAATAAATGTGCCCAAGTAACTCGTTCATGCAAAAATAGCGCCCCCCAAAAGACTCCGAAGGGTGGAATCAGAAACGTGACTGTCAGGCAGCGAATGGGGCCGATGTCATTCACTAGATTGAAGTACAAAATATATCCAATGGCTGTACAGGCAATGCCAAGAGCCAGCAAAGAAAGCAACAGACTTGGCTCAGTAAATGCAAAGACCAGTGACCTTGGGTTTTGCGCGAGTGAGACTGCAAAGAATGGCAGCAGTAGCAAACAGGCACCCAGTTGACTCCCGAAAGCGACCTGTCTCGCATCGACACCTAGTTTTGGCGGGATCCAGCGTCGAACTAGGAAGCCGCTTGCTCCATAGCAACCAGTAGCGATGAGACAAGCTATGGTGCCGAGCACGGCAGCCAGAGACACCTCGATAGGCCCAGCAGCAGTCAGCGTGGCGACTCCCGCAAGACCAACAGCCACGCCCAGCATCTTGCGTGAATCCACCCGTTCACCGAAAAATACAGCCCCAAGAATTACGCCCATGAGTGGCGTCGTGGCATTGAGAATGGCCGAGTACCCAGCCGGTAGAACACGTGCGGCAAGCGCATACATCAGCAGTGGAATGCCCGTGTTGATCACGCCCAGGAGAAGCGTCGCACGTAAGTGTCGTCCAAGCCGCAACGACACACCAAGCAAGGGCAGAAAGATGGTGAGACTTGCGACACCAAGAGCGATTCGCATGGACGCAGTCAACATGCCCCCCAGCACTGGGGCCGCGATCCTCATAAACAGAAAACTCGCCCCCCATAGCGCTGCGAGCAACAACAAGCGTGCGTAGTCCGATGGTCTCATTGGAGCAATCCTTCATTTGCTAGCTGACGCTGAACTGCTGGATGCGGTAAGACCCTCGCCTGCCGCAGAAATTCCAAGCTATTGCGCAATCGGGGTAATTCGCCAAAGGCGGGCCGCACCCGTTCTATATCTCTGAACACAGAGTCCACGACCGACGGAGCCATGCCCGCAGCCAACAACACGTTGCGGTCGAAGATCAATTCATCAGAATCATCGAAGTAGACTTTGATGATGGCCGGCAGCAAACGTGCAGCTGTTTCTCTTTCGCTTTCCGCCAGACGATCCCAGAGCCATGTGAGTGCATGGCGGAAATAGCCGTAATGCCGCCCTTCATCTGCCAAGTGCTGTTCCATAAGCTTGCGAAAGGCGGGGTCATAGCCTTCGAGCTTGCTGGCAACCAAGATTTCCTTGGTAAAGGTACTTTCAGACAGGCAACAACATAGGAACCGCGATAGGGCCGCATTATTTTCGTTCATACCTTTCGCAACAACCTCGTATGCATTGACCAGCGGATTGCGCCGAGGCAATACCAGCGGCTCTATGCCAGTGGCACGAATCACCTTCAGCGAAAATAGTCGCGCCATGTAGGAATGGAATGCTTCATCAACGATGATCGCCAAAGCCTGAGCAGCGATGTCCGGCTCAAACTTACGCACTGAATGGCCATATGCAATATCCGCAGCCACACGATTGACCACGTCTGTCTCAGTCAAGCATATGTCATGCAGATACTTGTGATATGCCTGAACATGGATAAAGCGGCGAACCTCATACGATTGTGCTAACACCACTGGATGGCCTAGCAGAGGCTTCATTTCAATCGGAAAGCGCCAATCGAAGGAAAGGTCATCATCGATGATCGCTGTGCAAGGTAGTCGCACCGTCGCTGTGGAAAACCAACCTAGTTCAGCGGATGCTGTTGATGCGGTACTCATTATGACTCCGCACGTTCACGACGCACACAGAATTCAATGCCAAGAATGTCGCGTGTCCCGGTCTTGATGCCATCCTCAGACGCCACGGGTGTAACGGCGTGGTAAATATCAGGATCTCGGAAGCAGTAGAAATCAAGTGGCTCCAGCATCGTAGCTGTCATCAATGGATTCTTCTCGTTGTCGTAAATGATACTTTTGCCACCGCTCAAGTTGTGTCGTCCAAACAAGACTTGGCAACTGAAATCAACACCGTCCTTGTGAATACCTTCAGGGGTAGGTAATCCGTTAATACCAGGTTCGCCAAGGATGCGGACTTGGTGTAAGAACAATTCAAGGCTTGCAACTCCAAGCGCAGTTGCAAAGCGGTGACTAAAGTGTTTGAGAATTTTTTGTATCAATGGCGATTGTAAAAATGCATCATCAATTAGTCTGAACCGACGTGTACCACCGTTGACATGGTTATACGCATTTGACTGAAAGAATTCGTTTCGCTTGAGGTCGGTAAGCGAACTGGTGTGCAGGTCGTAAGCAAGCTCTGCGTATCGACGCCGCCGATATCGGCCTCCGTCGCGAAGATAGTTGTCTGCATCCAAGTCTGCCCAAGAGGTAGCAGCAATCGCAATAGCATTTGAATCGCATGCTCCTTCAAAAACTTCTTGTATGCAGTTGCCAACCCAGACGCTGCGCCCAAGAACTGGCTCAGTAGAGATTTCTTTAATTATTGGCATATGAATCAACCTTCAGCCATTTGGTAGTACGATGGAATACGCTTGCTTGCACGTGTCGGAGTGATGATGTTTTCAATGGTGTATAGATGCCTTAACAGCGGGACATTGATGTTGAGTTCTGATCGCAGCTCATCAAGTTTGCGGTGCTGCATTTGCTCAAGTGGCAAATTGAAGATATCAATCCGGTTTGATTGGCCCGCTGAAAATCCCAAATCAAATACTGACAAATCCGACTTTTTGAAGCGATACTTGGATGGGTATAGCCTATGCGCACACCATTTGAAAAACTCCTTCTCGAAGCCGCCTATGTGACGCGAAGTCCCCATCGTATAACCAATCACGAATGCCTCATCTTGAACAAATAGGCCTCGACCTATCAGCACATGAATAAGATCATGACGCAGCAATGTGCAGTTACCCTTCAGCGCAAATGGGCTTTTGGGGTTTTCGAGCAGCAACACGATCCATGGGTATGAGTGAAACTCATAAGTTGGCAATGTTGAATAGACTTCGCCAAGCGTCAGATTTCCATTATCTAGGCCAGGGTTCCAGTGAGCCCATTCAGTTGGCGTTGGTCTCAAATTCTTCTCTCTTTTCATCTCATGTCCCTTGTACTCACGGCTGTATTGAAATGATTGCTGCGGCACACATTGTCGACATGCTTCGCAAGCTTCACCATCGCCAACGCAGATATCTGGAGCCCTGCATATGAACGAATTCGATAGATGGAAATTCTTCGGATCATGACGTGTATAAACGGCAAGAACTTCATCACCAGAGGATTCAAATGAGCCAGTATGAAATGGGCTTCACCACAAGCATCGTGCAAGCAGATCGTATTGCCGGCGTCCCGCATGGCGGTGTGCACCAAGCAATTCACACTTCTACACAATTTGGTTTTGAGAAGGTGGAAGATTTGATTGGCGTATTTCAAGGCGCAGTTAAGGGTTCGTTCAACTATGCCCGTCAAGGAACGCCCACCACGGCAGCCCTGGAATCGAAGATCACACAATTGGAACGAGGTTGCGGTACCGTTTGTTTTTCGACGGGAATGGGGGCAGTTGCCGCCGTTTTTTTGACGCTGTTGAAGGCAGGCGACCATCTGGTCTCTAGCCGCTACGTGTTTGGTAACACCAACAGCTTGCTTGGCACTCTGCGTGACCTTGGCATCGAAGTAACGCTCGTTGAGCCAACGTCACAAGCAGCCGTTGCGTTCGCATTGCGCCCAAATACACGGATGGTGTTCGTCGAGACAATAGCCAATCCCGGCACGCAAATTCCTGACCTGCCAGCCATTGGCGAACTTTGTCGAGATGCTGGCGTTCTCTACGTTGTAGATAACACCGTGACCTCACCAGCACTATTCACTCCACGCAACGTGGGTGCTAGCTTGGTGATTAACTCGTTAAGCAAAACACTCGGCGGTCATGGCGCTGCACTTGGTGGATCAGTCACGGACACAGGTATTTTCGACTGGAGTCGTTATCCCAATATCTTCAACAGCTACAGGCGTGGGGATTCCACGTATTGGGGACTTCAACAGATCCGCAAGAAGGGATTGAGGGACATGGGGGCCTCGCTCTCGTCGCAACAAGCACATCAGATTGCGATTGGCATGGAAACACTAGCTCTGCGAGTGCAACGCAGCAGTGCAACCGCAATGGAGCTTGCTCGCTACCTTCGCGAACATCCAGGCGTTGCAGCTGTGCACTACCCAGGATTGGAAGAGCATCCCCAGTTTGAGACAGCACGGCAATGGTTTGGAGCTTGCTCTTGGTTACTTTCCTTTGATCTACGAGATGTCGGCACGATGACCAGTGTGCTCAATGCTCTGAAGATTCCTATCAAAGCGACTGGATTGGGTGACACACGCACATTGATTATTCCCGTAGCACCGACAATTTTTTGGGAGGCAGGTGCGGAAACGAGACGCGACATGCGCATTGCAGACGGCATGATCCGCGTATCGGTGGGACTTGAGGATGCCACTGACTTGCTGGAAGACTTCGAGCAAGCTCTGACAAAAGTTGGGGCGATCTCAAATCCGAAGCGCAACACCAGTTGTTGACACGGTTCGATTGAGATTCCGTGAAGGGTAGCGTCCTGGCGCTGTGCGATGGCCTGCTGGAACTGCTGGAACTGCTGGAACGCCTGGTATGGATGACTGCCATCCCAGCATCTGGCGCGGACGGTTGCTCATCATGTCCGCAATGAAGTCCTGCGCATCCTGATCGTGCACGCTCAGGTCGGTCCCCTTGGGCAGGAACTGGCGCAGCAAGCCATTGATGTTCTCGCAACTGCCCGTTGCCAAGGGCACTTCGGCCTATGCCGAAATCAGGCCCCGATCGCCAGAGTGATGGGTATGAGAGGACCCCAGGCGTTGGCGAGCCCTCCCAACCCTCAGCCCGACGGCCCCTCACCCCGCATCAACGCCAGCCCCTCTGCCACCTGCTGCGCAGTCTGATTCGCGTAGGGCGGCACCACCATGTCGAGGTGGCTGCACTGCACGTGCACGATGCGCAGCCGGCCTGGCGCCACCAGCTCGCGCCAGCCATTGGATTCGTGGGCTGGAAAGCCGATGCCCTGGGTGGGCGGGGTTCTGAAGTCGCACTTCACCAGCAGCACCGGGGCGTCCAGCGGCTGGGGTTGGTAGCGCAGTTCGGCCTGGGTGCTCATCTCGGTCACCAGTTCGACGCGGTAGGCAAAGGCGTCGTCCTGCACGGCCAGGGCGGCGCTGGCCTTGGCTTTCTGCTCGCGCGCCTGGCGGCGCCGCTCCAGGTTGCCTTGCAGGCGGTAGCCCAGGTAGCGCGGCCCCTCGGCCCGCAGGTTGCGCCAGTGCTGCAGCAGGCGCTCACGCGGGCGCCAATGCAGTGCACTGGGGTTGGCCGTGTCCAGCAGCACCAGGCCCCCCACGGTCTCGCCGGCGCGCAGCAGTTGCTGCGCCATCTCGTACGCGACCAGCCCGCCAAACGAGAAGCCGCCGATGTCATACGGCCCCTGGGCCTGCACCCGGCGCAGGTCGGCAATGGATTCTGCGGCCATGGCCTCGATGCTCTCGTGCGGGCGCAGCACCCCGTCCACCCCGCGGTGTTGCAGGGCGTAGAAGGGCTGCTCCGGCCCCAGCGCCTGGGCCAGCGCGCGCAGGTTCATCGGGTTGCCGCCCATGCCCGCCACGCAGAAGAACGGCCGCCGGGTGCCCTTGGCTTGCAGGGCCACCAGGGTGCTCCAGGCGGGCGCTCTGGCGGTGGCGGCCGGGGCATCGCTGAGAGCTCGCGCTGTGGTGGGTGCTGTTGTGGGCGCTGTGGTGGCCGCACCGGGCCCGGCCGGGCTGGCCTCGTCGGGGATGTCCAGCACCGCCCTCAGGTGGGCGGCCAGGGCGCGGATGGTGCTGTGTTCCACCAGGGCCGACAGCGGCAGGCGCAGCTTGTAGGTCTGGTGGATCTCGTTGAACACCTGCAGGGCCAGCAGCGAGTGGCCGCCCAGCTCGTAGAAGCTGAGGTCCACGCTGACATCGTCCACCCCCAGGGTGCGGCTCCATACATCGACCAGATAGCGCTCCAGGGCGTCCGTGGCGGCGGCTGAAGTGCCCGATGTCGTGCCGGTAGGGCTGTCGCCGCAGGGGGCATCACCTTCGGTGCTCCCTTGGGCCAGGCCCCGGCCCAGCGCGTGCACAAACTCGGCCAGCCAGGCCGGGCTGGCCAGGTCGCTCAGGCCCAGCGCTTCCAGGCGCAGGCCGTGCTCGGCCTCGGTCACCGTCAGGTCCAGCTCGGTCAGGATGGCCTGCCGCGGCATGGCCCGGTAGCTCACCGAGGCCGGGGCGAACTTCAGTTCGCCCGGCAGGTATTCACGCACATAGGTGAACAGCGCGGCCAGCGCGGGGCGCGCGGCCTCGCGTGCCGTGCCGAGCGCGTCGGCCAGCCCGGTCATGCTCACGGCGGTGTGGCCGCTGGCGTCCAGGATGGCCGCATGGCAGCGGCGGCAGATCTCGCCAAAGGCCTCGTCGTGGCCCAGGCGCACGCGCAAGGGCAGCACGCGCACCAGGCGCCCCACGGCATCGACCATGTCGGCACCCGGGTGGTCTGCAAACGCCACGCCCACCACCAGATCGGTGGCCGCACTGCGTTGTGCCAGCTGGCGCACAAAACCCGCCAGCAGCACCGAGAAGAAGCTCACCCCGTGGTGGCGGGCAAAGGCGTGGATCTGTGCCATGTCGGCGCCGCCCAGCGCCTGCGCGGCGCCATGGGCCCGCCAGCTCAGCGACGCGGGGCGGGCCTGGTCGTAGGGCAGCGACAAGGGGGCCGGCGGCGGGCTCAGCTGCCGGTGCCACCAGGCCTGCGCCTCTTGCGCCTTGGACACCGAGGCCGGGCTGCGGCGCCAGGCCAGGTAGTCGGTCCATCCATGGGCCGGCAGTTTCGACGGCGCGGCGCGGGCCGCCAGGCTCGCGTACAGCCGGCCCAGGTCCTCCAGCAACACATCCAGCGACCAGCCGTCGGCCACCGCGGCGTGCGCGGCCAGCAACAGCACCCGCTCACCAGGGCCGGCGCGCAGCAGGGTCACCCGCAGCAAGGGGCCGGCCTCCAGCGCATAGGGGCGCTCGGCCTCGGCCGCTTCGGCCCGCTCGGTGGCGGCCTGCAGCGCTGCCTCACTGAGCTCGCCCAGGTCCAGTTCGGTGACGGGCACCTGCAGCGTCGGGGCGATCACGAACTGGCGGCCGTCCGCGGCGAAGTGCCCGCGCACCGCTTCGTGGATCAGCGCCAGGCCCTGGATCGCGGCCTTCAGCGCGGCTTCGTCCACCATGCCCGAGAGGCGGATCGCAAAGCCCTCATGGAAGGCCTGGGCCGCCGGGCCACCCTGGCGGGCGATGCGGTAGATCTCCTGCAGCTCAGGCGTGGTGTCCAGCACCTTGGCGGCGGGCGGCGCGAACGGGTCGGCGGCCGGCTCGCGGCCTTGCAGCACCCGGTAGCCGGTGGCCGTGGGCGCATACCAGGCGGGCTGGCCCCGGGCGTCGCGGCCCAGGCGCAGGCCGGGCACGGGCGGGGTTGGGTCATCGGGGGCTTGCACGGAGGCCTCGGCCCGGCGCACCGGGGCCAGCACCGGGGCCAGCAACGGTTCTGTCGGCGGCGTCGATGGCTTCGGTGTGGCCTGGGCTGGGGCGGTGCCCATCCCCTCCACGCGCAAAGCCGGCAGCCAGTGCGAGCGCCGCTCGAAGGGGTAGCCCGGCAGGGGGATGCGGCGGCGTGGCTGGGCGCCGTGGTAGGCCGTCCAGTCCACCTCCACGCCCTGCGTCCACAGGCGGCCCACGGTGCGGGTCAGTGCGGCCAGGTCCTGATCGGGGTTGCCTGCTGCGTCGCCGAGCGAGGCCAGCACGCGCTGCTTGCGCGGGCTCTGGGCCTGCAGTCGGGTGAGGGTGGCGAGCACATCGCGCGGCCCGATCTCAAGGAACACCGTGGCGCTGTCGAGCTCACGGAGCAGTTGCCCCACGGCCTGCTCGAACAGCACCGGCCGGCGGATGTGCTGGGCCCAGTAGTCGGGCCCCAGATCCTCGGCCCGGTCGACCCATGCGCCCAGGCTGGTCGACATGAATGGGATCGTGGGCGCGCCGAAGGTCTCTGCCGCCAGGGCCGTGCGGAAGGCCTCCACGGCGGGCGCCATCATGGCCGAATGGAAGGCGTGCGAGGTCTGCAGCGGGCGCACCGTGATGCCTTGCGCTTCCAGCTGCTGGGCACAGGCTGCCATGGCCTCATGCGGGCCGGCCAGCACGCACAGCGCCGGGCCATTGGCCGCGGCCACCTGCACTTCGGGCGGCAGGCGGCCTTCCAGGCTGGCGGCCGAGCAACGCACCGAGAGCATGGCCCCGCGGGGCAGCTCACGGATCAGCCGGGCCCGCAGGGCCACCAGCGCAATCGCCTGCTCCAGCGTGAACACGCCGGCCAGGTGGGCCCCGACAAACTCGCCCACCGAGTGGCCCAGCACCGCGGCCGGTTTCACCCCCAGGCTCATCCACCAGCGGGCCAGCGCCAGCTCGATGGTGAACATCGCCGGCTGGGTGTAGCCGGTGTCCATCAGCAAGGTGTTGGCTTCGTCCTCCTGCCCGGGCGGGGGCAGCAGCAGCTCGCGCAGGTCGCGCGCCAGGTGCGGGCGGAACAGATCGCAGCACCGATCCACCCAGTGCCGGAACTCGGGCTCGCCCTGGTAGAGCTCGCGCCCCATGTTGGCGTACTGGGCGCCTTGCCCCGGGAACATGAACACCACCGCGGGTTGCAGGCTCTGCAGCTCGGTGGGGGCGGCATGGGGGGCGGCCAGGCTGGCAATGGCCTCAGCCACGCCCGGGGCGACCACCACCTCGCGCCAGGCCAGTGCCTTGCGTCCCACCTGCAGGGTGTAGGCCACATCGGCCAGGGGGGCCTCGGGGTGTTCGCCCAGCCAGACGGCCAGTTGCCGCCGCAGGCGTTCCAGCGCGGCCGGGGTCTTGGCCGACAGTGGCAGCAGTTGCTGGGCACGGGCCAGCCCGGAGGGCGCGGCCGGCGGCGCTTCTTCCAGGATGGCGTGCACATTCGTGCCGCCAAAGCCGAAGGAGCTGACGGCCCCGCGCCGCGGTGTGGCCGAGCGCGGCCAGGGGGTGCGGCGGGCCACCACCTCGAAGGGGCTGCGCGCCAGGTCGAAACGCGGGTTCGGCGTCTTGAAATGCAGGGTGCCCGGAATCTCCTCGTGCTGCAGCGCCAGCGCCACCTTGATGAAGCCCGCAATGCCCGAGGCAATCGTGGGGTGGCCGATGTGGCCCTTGATCGAGCCGATCTTGCAGAACTGCTCGCGCTCGGTCGAGGCGCGGAAAGCCTTGGTCAGGGCCTCCAGCTCGATCGGGTCGCCCAGCGGCGTGCCGGTGCCATGGGCCTCGACATAGCCGATGCTGTCGGCCTGCACATTGGCCTGGGCCTGGGCCAGCGCTATCACGCGGGCCTGGCCCTCCACGCTGGGCGCGAGAAAGCTGACCTTTTGCGCGCCATCGTTGTTCTTGGCCGAACCCAGCACCACCGCATAGATGTGGTCGCCGTCGGCCAGGGCTTCTTCCAGCCGGCGCAGCACCACGATGCCGGCGCCGTCGGAGAACATGGTGCCCGAGGCCTCGGCATCGAAGGGCCGGCAGTGGCCGTCACTCGTGAAAGGGCCGCCGGCCTGGTGGATCTGGCCGCTTTTCTGGGGGGCATGGATGTCCACGCCGCCGGCCAGGGCCATGTCGCACTCGAAGGCATTGAGCGCCTTGCAGGCGTTGTCGATGGACAGCAGCGAGGTGGAGCAGCCGGTGGTGGCGCTCACGCTGGGGCCGGTCAGGTCGAGCTGGTAGGAGACCCGGGTGGCGATGTAGTCCTTCTCGTTGCCATAGCCCACGATGAGCTTGCCCACGGTCTTCACCAGCGCGGGGTGGCACAGCACGTTGTTGTAGTAGTAATGGTTGTCGCCCACTCCGGCGTACACACCGATCATGCCTTTGAAGCGGCTGGGGTCGTGCCCGGCGTCTTCCAGGGCGTGCCAGGCCATTTCCAGGAACACGCGCTGTTGCGGGTCCATCACCTTGGCCTCCTGCGGGCCGATGCCGAAGAAGCTGTTGTCGAACTTGTCGGCGTCGTCCACGATGCCCCGGCAGGGCACGTAGTTGGGGTCGTTGCGTGTTTCTTCGTCCACGCCCTCGGCCAGCTCCTCGGGCGTGAAGCGGGTGATCGACTCCACATCGTTGAGCAGGTTGCGCCAGAGCTGTTGCAGATCGCGCGCGCCCGGAAAGCGGCCCACCATGCCGATCACGGCCACCGCGCCCGACAGCTTGTGCGGGCCGGCCTCACCGCGGCCCCGGTTCGCGCGCTGGAAGGCGTCGTCCATCAGCGGGTCGGCCGCCGCCGCGCCAGACAGGTGGGCCGAGAGCTTTTCCACCGACGGAAACTGGAACACCTTCACCGCCGGCACCTCGCGGCCCAGCCGGGTGTTCAGCGCCGCCACGGCCTTGAGCAGCTGCAGCGAGTTGCCGCCCAGGTCGAAAAAGTTGTCGCGGATGCCCACGCGGTCCAGGCCCAGCACCTGTTGCCACACCGCGCACAGTTCGCGTTGCAACTCGGTCTGCGGGGCGACAAAGCCCTCGGCCAGCGCCGGCCGCTGCTGGGGTGGCGGGGGCAAGGCCTTGCGGTCCACCTTGCCATTGGGCGACAGCGGCATGGCGTCGATGAAGCAGTAGCGGGCCGGCACCATGTAGTCGGGCAGCACCCGCAGCAGGCCCTGCTGCAGCTCGGCGATGCTCGGGCGCTCGCCCTCGGCCACCAGGTGGGCCACCAGTTGCTTGTCTTCCAGCTCGCCGTCGGTGGCGCTGACCACGGCCTCGCGCACGCCGGGCTGCTGCATCAGGGCGGCTTCGATCTCACCGAGCTCGATGCGCAGGCCGCGCAGCTTCACCTGGAAGTCCATGCGGCCCAGGTACTCGATGGCGCCGGACGGCATCTGCCGGGCCAGGTCGCCGGTCTTGTACAGGCGCGCCCCCGGCTCGGTCGAGAAAGGGTGGGCAATGAAGCGCTCTTGCGTGAGTTCGGGGCGGTTCCAGTAGCCCCGGGCCAGTTGCACGCCGCCCAGGTGCAGTTCGCCCGCCTCGCCCGGCGGCACCGGCTGCAGTTGGGCGTCCAGGATCCAGGTCTCGGTGTTGGCGATCGGAAAGCCGATCGGGATCACCTTCAGGGCACTGTCGGGCCGGCAGGGCCACCAGGTGACGTCGATCGAGGCCTCGGTCGGGCCGTACAGGTTGTGCAGCTCCTTGCCCGGCAGCCGCTCGAAGAAGCGGCGCGTCAGCTCGTAGGGCAGGGCCTCGCCGCTGCACATCACCCGCTTCAGGCGGGTGAGCCGATCCAGCCCGGGAGCGGTCAGAAACAAGCCCAGCATCGAGGGCACGAAATGCACCGTGGTGATGCCGGCGCTGGCCAGGGTCTCGACCAGGTAGGCCGGGTCGCGGTGCCCGCCCGGGCGGGCCAGGTGGATGGACGCCCCCACCATCAGCGGCCAGAAGAACTCCCACACCGAGACATCGAAGCTGAAGGGCGTCTTCTGCAGCACCCGGTCATCGGGCCCGAGCTGGAAGGTGTCCTGCATCCACAGCAGGCGGTTGGCCAGGCCGCGGTGCAGATTGGGCACTCCTTTGGGCTGGCCGGTCGAGCCCGAGGTGTAGATCATGTACACGGCGGTGTCGGGCCCGCCGCGAAACGCCGGGGCGAGCTCGTCCTCGGCGGTGGTGGTGCTGAAGGCCGCCGAATCCACCCACACCGGGCGCACCCCGGCCGGGAAGGCGACGTCGCGCACGGCCGCGTGGGTCAGCACCCGCTGGGCCCCCGAGTCGCTCATCATGAACGCCAGCCGATCGGGCGGGTATTCCGGATCAAAGGGCACATAGGCGGCGCCGGCCTTCACGATGCCCAGCAAGGCCACCACCAGCTCCAGGCTGCGCTGCATGCACACGCCGACGGACTCGTCGGCCTGCACGCCCTGTGCGATGAGCTCGCGGGCCAGCCGGTTGGCGCGCCGGTTCAGCTCGGCGTAGCTCAGGCTGGCCCCCTCGAATTGCACCGCCAGGCGATCCGGCGCCAGACGCACCTGGGCCTCGAAATGCGCGATCACCGGACGCTCCAGCGCTGCCGGCTGCGGGTTCGTCAGGCGACCCGCTTCCATCGTCGGGCCACTCATGCCGGGGCTCGCGACTGCGGGGCCGGCGACACCGGGGGCGGTGTCTGCGGTGCAGGGGCGGCCGTCCGTCGCTGGCTCAGCAGCCAGGCATAGACGCCGGCCTGGACGGCGGCCCCGTTGGTGTCGTGGCCGCCCCCTTCGACCAGGGTGTAGCGGGGGGATCCGCCAGCCTGGCGCAGGGCCTGCACGGTCTCCAGCGTGGTGGTGTAGGGCGAGACCTGGTCCTGGTCGCCATGGAAGAACCACAGCGGCAGCTGGGCCACGGCGGCCGCACGCGAAGGGTCGTAGGCGCCCGACAGCATGGCCGCGGCGGCGTAGGGGTGGCTGGGGGTGCGGGTCAGCAGGTCCCAGCTGCCGGCCGAACCGGCCGAGAACCCGAGCAGGTACACGCGATCGGGGTCGATGGGGTAGCGGCTCGGCATCTGGGCCACCAGCGCCCGTGTGGCCTGCAGGGCCTCGCTCTCGGGCAAGGCCTGCTGTTTGTAATTGAGGTAGGGCGCGCCGGGCACCGGCACCCAGGTCTTGCCCAGCGGGGACTGCGGGGCCAGGATGAAAGCGGGCTCAGCGCCCTTGGCCTGTTGGATCAGCTGCGCCACCAGAGGCCCCAGCTGGCGCACGTTGTCGTTGCCGTTGTCGCCCGCGCCGTGCAGGTAGACGATCAGCGGGTACTTGCGCTGGGGGTCCAGGGCATCGGGCACATGCAGGCGGTAGGGCAGATCCAGGCTCAGGCCTGGTGCGCGGAAGCTGGCACCCACCATCTGCGTGGCCAGCTGAAGCGAAAACGCCGAGGGCTCCGGCGGCTGGTGGCGGCTGGCCCGGCGCCAGGCCCAGGCCGTGATCAACAGCGCAGCGATCAGCCCTGCCGCGGCCACCCCGAGCAAAAACCTTCTTGCATTCTTCACTGGGCGTGTTCCCCTCGCTGTCGATCTGTTTTTTTGCGTTTGTTTACATATCTTACAAGACGGCACAGATTCGGCAGGGGGCCGGGCCGGCCCGGCCCAGGCGGTTCGGCCCGGCCGGGTAGGGGGGGCGCTCAAGGAGGCTTCGGCTCAGGCGGCAGGCGCTGTGTGGTGCACGGTGGCGCTGGCCAGGGCCAGGGGGCCTTGCAAGGCGTAGCGCAAGGTGGCGTGCCGGGCGCAGGCGGCCACGCGGGCATCGCCGACCCGGATCAGTTCGAGCCTGCCTTGTTCGGCCCATGGGGCGGTGGGGCGCAGGGCCATGTCGGTGAACTCCGTCATGGCGCCGCTCAGCCTGAAGTGGCTCTTGAAAAACGCCTCTTTCGCCGCGAACAACACGGTGGCCAGCCGGTCACGGGCCAGCGGCTGCAGTGAGTGCAGCTGGGCCAACTCGCTGGCGTCAAACAGCATCGGCCACAGCTCGGGGCCCACCCGCCCGCAGTGCTCGGCATCGATACCCAGTCCGGCGCAGGCGCTGGCCGGCGCCACCACGGCCGCGCAATAACCCGTGGTGTGGGTGATGCTGCCGACCCAACCGGCCGGCCACAGCGGCTCGCGATGGGGCCCGCGCAGCAGCGGCACATCGGCCGCCACACCCAAGGCCTGCAGGGCCTGGTGGGCGCAGTGCCGGCCGGCCGCGAACTCGGCGATGCGGGCCGGCACCGCGCCGTGCAGGCTGTCGCGCTCGGCGGGCAGCAGCGCCTGCGGCGATCCGGGCCCGCGCAGCTCGCAGGCGCTGACCGGAAACGCAAACAGCGCCTGGAACAGGCTGGTGCTGCCTTCGGGCGGTCGGGGGAGGGGCGTGTCGTCGACGGGCATCATGGGCTAGACCGCGTTCCCCACCAACCAGGCCTGCCGCGTCAGCCAGCGCCCCAGCTCGTTGTCGTTGCCCAGGCCCAGCTTGGCAAACAGGTGGGCGCGGTGGGTTTCCACCGAGCGGGGGCTGCAGGGGGGCTCCAGTTGGCGGGCGATCTCCTTGTTGGCCCAGCCCAGGCCGACCAGGCGCGCCACCTCGCGTTCGCGCTGGGTCAGGCTGTCCCATTGCTGCAGCGCCTGGGCGCGGGCCTGGGCTTCGGCCAGGGCCGCGGGCAGGCGCTCCAGCAGGCGCCCGGTGTCGGGTTTGACGACCCAGTCGAAGGCGCCCTGGCGCACCGCCTCCAGCGCGGTGGGGATGTCGCCATGGCCTGACAGAAACAGCACCACCAGCGGGCTGCGGCGCTGGCGCAATTGCTCCAGCACGGCCATGCCGCTTTGCCCACCCATGCGCAGGTCCAGGATCACGCAACCGGTCTGGCCAGGGGCCAAGGCCTGCAAGAAGGCCTCGCCCGATTCAAAGCCTTGCACCGGCAGGCCCTGGGCAAACAGCAGCAGCAACAGCGAGCGGCGCACGGCCTCGTCGTCATCAACCAGGAACAGGGTGGGGGTGGTGGGGCTCATGTCGATGCGTGCTCAAGGGAGGGCACCCGTGGTGGGTGCATCAGCGGCAGGGTGAAGAAGAACACGGCGCCGGGCTGGCCATCGCTTCGCTCGCGCACGCCCAACTGGCCGCCATGGGCTTCCACCAGGGTGCGGCAGATGTTCAGGCCCAGGCCCAGGCCATCGGCCTTGGTGCTGAAAAAGGGGTTGAACACCTGTTCGCGCAGGCCCGCCGAGATGCCCGGGCCGTGGTCGGCCACGCACAGCTCCATCAGCTCACCCTGTACCTGGGCGCTCAATTCGATGGCGCGGCGGGCCGCGGGCAGGTGTTCGGTGGCCTGCAGCGCGTTTTGCAGCAGGTTGATCAGCAACTGCTCCAGCAGCAGGCGGTCACCGCGCACCGGGGGCAGGGCGGTCAGGGCCGCCCGGTCCAGCCGCAGCGGGGCGGCGGCCAGCTCGGCCTGCAGCAGGCCTTGCACGCGCTCCACCACCTGGGCCAGATCGCAGGCCTGGTGCTGGCCGCCCTGGGGCCGGATCAGGCCGCGCACGCGCTGCACGATCTCGCCGGCGCGGCGGGCCTGGGCCACGATGTCGCCCAGCGCCGACTGCAGCAGCTCGGGCGGGCCCTGGCGGGCCAGGGCCTGGGCTGCCAGGGCAAAGTTGGACAAGGCCATCAGCGGCTGGTTCAGCTCGTGGGCCAGGGTGGAGGCCATCTCGCCCAGGCTGGCCAGGCGGGCGCTGCGCTGCAGTTGCAGGGCCTGCTCGCGCTGGCGCTGCTCGGCCTGGCGCTGCGCGGTGATGTCCACCACCGAGCTCATCCAGCCCAGGTGTTGGCCCTGCTCGTCGATCAGCGGGGCGGTGTAGACCATGGTGATCACGTCATGCCCGTCGCGGTGCCGGATGCGCGACTCGAAGCCTTGTGGCGCGGCGCGGCCTTGCAGCGCGGCCTCGCTGTCGCGCTGGTGGCGGTCCAGCTCGTCGGGGTGCCAGTAGGGGTAGGGCGGCAGGCAGCCCAGCAGTTCGTCGGCCCGGTAGCCCACCATCTCGCACAGGGCCGGGTTCACGTAGATGATGCGGCCCTCGCGGTTGCGCGCCCGCATGCCCACCAGCAGCGAGTCTTCCATGGCCTTGCGAAAGGCGTGCGCCAGTTGCAGGTCGCGGGTGCGTTCCTGCACGCGCAGCTCCAGCTCCTGCCGGGCCTGGCGCTGCTCGGCAAAGCGGCGCTCGCGCTGCTGCCAGCCCAGGGCGGCCAGCAGCAGCACCGCCGCGCCCAGGGCGGCCAGGGCCAGGGCCTGGCGCCGGGCCAGGGCCACCTCGGCCAGGTCGGTGCTCACGGTCAGGGTCCAGCCCAGCTCGGGCAGGGGCGTGTCCAGGGCCAGCAGCTCGCGCTGGCGCCCGCCCTGGCTCCCTCCCTGGCGTGTGTGCAGACGGTACTCGGCCTGATCGGCCGCGCGCTCCAGCCGCCAGGGCAGGGCCGGGTAGGTCTGGGTCTGCGGCGGGCCGTACTGCTCGTGCCGGGCCAGCCAGGCCAGGTCTTCGGGCGACAGCGGGCGGCTGCTGCGGTACAGCCAGTCGGGCTCGGAGCTCAAGAACACGATGCCGCGGCTGTCCTGCAGCAGCACCGGTGCCGCCACCTTGGCCCAGGCCTGGCTCAGCTCGTCCAGCCCCACCTTGACGGCCACCACGCCTTTCACCACTCCTTGCTGGCGCACCGGCTCGGCAATGAACAGGCCCGGCGCCCCGGTGGTCAGGCCCACGCCATAGAAGGTGTTGCGCACCCCCTGGCTGGCCTGCTCGAAATAGGGCCGCTGACGGTACGACTGGCCCACAAAGCTGCTGGGGGTGGCCCAGTTGCTGGCGGCCACGGCCTGGCCGTTCAGGTCCATCACGTACAGCGCGGCCGAGTCGGTGCGCCCGCGCAGGTCTTCAAAGTAACGGTTCACCTGCTGGCGCCGCTCGGGCAGATCGGGCTGGGCCAGCAGGGCCAGCACCTCGGGGTGGCGGGCCGCCGCATAGGGCAGGTAGTCGTAGCGCTCGGCCACCCCGCGCAGGGCCAGGCTGTACACCTCGGCGGCCTGGTGCAGTTCGGCCGTCTTGGTCTGCAGCTCGCGGCGCTCGGCCCAATGGCCGGCCCCGCCCACGGCCACGGCGGTCAGCAGGGCCAGGCCCAGCCAGGCCAGCGCGTGCGGGCGGGTCAGGCGCTGCAGCTGGGGCTGGATGAGGGGCTGGAGGCGGTGGAGCACGGTGGTCAGGCTGGAGGGGTGGGCGCCAACGATAGCGCGAGCGGTCGTGGCCAGACGCTCGAGCGGTGGTTTCTGCGTAGTTTTACGCAGAACGGTGCCCCGGCGGGCACGGATGCGGTGTGGCGCGGCGATTTTGACAATGGCGTGAAACCCTTTGCATGGAGACAAACCACATGAACGCACCCGCCCGCGGCGCTGCAGCCTCGGCTGCCGCGCCTGAACGCATTGAAGCCCGGCGCCTGCGCGCCATCCTGATCGGCTCGGCCGGCAACCTGGTCGAGTGGTATGACTTCTATACCTACGCGGCCTTCTCGCTGTACTTTGCGAACTCCTTCTTCCCGGCCCAGGACGCCACGGCGCAGATGATGTCCACCGCCGGCATCTTTGCCCTGGGCTTTTTCATCCGGCCGCTGGGCGGTCTGCTGTTTGGCCGCATCGCCGACCGCAGCGGGCGCAAGAACGCCTTGATGGGCTCGGTGCTGCTGATGTGCCTGGGCTCGCTGATCATTGCCTGCGCCCCCACCTATGCGGTGGCCGGGGCCTGGGCGCCCGCGCTGCTGTTGCTGGCGCGCCTGCTGCAGGGCCTGAGCCTGGGCGGCGAATATGGCTCCAGCGCCACCTACCTGTCGGAGATGGCGACCTCCAGGCACCGGGGCTTTTATGCCAGCTTCCAGTACGTGACCCTGATCGGCGGGCAGCTGACGGCGCTGCTGGTCTTGCTGGTGCTGCAGCACCTGTTGCTGAGCGATGCCCAACTGCGTGACTGGGGCTGGCGCATTCCGTTTCTGATCGGTGCCGGCCTGGCCGTGCTGGCCTTGCGCATGCGCAAGGACCTGCATGAAACCGCCTCGTTCGAGGCCAACCGCAGCAAGGCCAAGCCCCTGAGCGGCCTGCGCCAACTGGCCCAGCACCCGCGCGAGGTGTTGCTGGTGATCGGCCTGACCATGGGCGGCACGCTCGCGTTCTACGTTTACACCACTTACATGCAGAAGTTTCTGCGCCTGTCGGTGGGCTTGACAGACAGCCAGACCACCGCCGTGTCGGCCGCCTCGCTGGTGTTTGCCATGTTGCTGCAGCCGATCTACGGCGCGCTGTCCGACCGCGTGGGCCGCCGCCCGCTGTTGGTGGGCTTTGCGTTGCTGGGCACGCTCTTCACGGTGCCGCTGCTGAGCGCCATCCGCCATGCCCAGGGCCCGTGGGAGGCCTTTGGCCTGATCGCCTGCGCCTGGCTGATCGTGTCGGGCTACACCTCGATCAATGCGGTGGTGAAGGCCGAGTTGTTCCCGGCCGCCATCCGCGCCACCGGGGTGGGCGTGCCCTATGCGCTGGCGGTGTCGGTGTTTGGCGGCACGGCCGAGTACGTGGCGCTGTGGTTCAAGCAGGCGGGGCTGGAAAGCGGCTTCTACTGGTATGCCACCGCCGTGATCGCCTGCACGTTGATCGTGTGCTGGTGCATGCGCGACACGCGCAGCACGTCCAAGATCGACGCCGAGAATACGTGAATGCCCCCACGCTCCCTCACTTCGTGTGGTCGCTGCCCCCCATGGGGGCCGCAGCCCGCCTTGGGGCGGCCCGGCGCCGGGCTGAGGCGCTCCGCTGGCCGTATCACCAGGCGTGCAGCGCCGGGTCAGGAAAGCTGCCGTCCTTGACGGCGCGCACATAGGCCTGCAGGGCGGCCTGCACGCTGCCGGCGCCGTCCATGAAGTTGCGCACGAACTTCGGGTTCTTGCCCAGGTTGATGCCCAGCATGTCGTGCATCACCAGCACCTGGCCCGCGGTGTCCGGGCCGGCGCCGATGCCGATGGTGGCGCAGCGCGTCAGCGCGCGGGTCAGCTCGCCGGCCAGGGCGGCCGGCACCATCTCCAGCACCAGCATGCTGGCGCCTGCGGCCTCCAGGGCCAGGGCCTGTTCCTTCAGCAGGGCGGCGCTGTCGCCCCGGCCCTGCACCCGGTAGCCGCCCAGGGCGTGCACGGTCTGCGGGGTCAGGCCCAGGTGGGAGCACACGGGGATGCCGCGTTCCACCATGAAGCGCACCGTCTCGGTGGTCCAGCCACCCCCTTCGAGCTTCACCATGTGGGCGCCGGCCTGCAGCAGGGCCACGGCGCTTTCCAGCGCCTGCTCGCGGCTGCTCTGGTAGCTGCCAAAGGGCAGGTCGCCGATGATCCAGGCCGTGCCCTGCACGCGGCGCAGGCCCCGGGCCACGCTTTCGGTGTGGTAGCACAGGGTGTCCAGGCTCACGCCCACGGTGCTGGGCAGACCCTGGCAGACCATGCCCAGCGAATCCCCCACCAGCAGGCACTCCACCCCGGCGGCATCGGCCATGGCGGCGAAGGTGGCGTCGTAGGCGGTGAGCATGGTGATCTTCTCGCCACGGGCGTGCAGCTCGGCCAGGCGCGGCAGGCTCAGCGGCTTGCGCGTGGCCACGGGCGAGGCCGGGGGCAGGGTGCCGTAGGGCGAGCTCAAGGGGGCGTCGGTGGTGCTCATGGTGTGTCTCCTCAGGGGCTTCTCAGTGGGATCCAGGCAGCACGGTGGGCCGGGCCACGGCGTCGGTCTGCGGGTGGTCGGTGCTGAAGTGCAGGCCCCGGCTCTCCTGGCGCTGCCGCGCCGAGCGCACCATCAGCGCGGCCACCTGGCTCAGGTTGCGCAGCTCCAGCAGGGCGCGGCTGGGCCGGCCCAGGGCCCACAGGCGCTCACTGGCGGCCTGCAGCGGGGCCAGGGCCTCGGCAGCGGCCTGCAGGCTGGCGTCGCTGCGCACGATGCCGACCTGGGCCGACATCAGGGCGCGCAGCTGCTGGCGCAGCGCGGCGGCATCGGCCTCCAGCGCCGGGTCGGGTGGGGTCAGGGCTTGATCAGGCGGGGCGGCAGGGCGGCTGGCAGGCAGGGCCTCGGCCAGCACGTGGTCGGCCGCGGCGCGCGCGAACACCAGGCATTCGAGCAGCGAGTTGCTGGCGAGTCGGTTGGCCCCGTGCAGGCCGGTGCAGGCCACCTCGCCAATGGCCAGCAGGCCCGGCAGGTCGGTGCGTCCGGCCAGGTCGGTCAGCACGCCGCCGCAGGTGTAGTGGGCGGCGGGCACCACCGGGATGGCCTGGCGCGTGATGTCGATGCCCAGGGCAGCGCAGCGTGCCGCGATGTTGGGAAAGTGCTCATGCAAAAAGGCCGGGCTCTGGTGCGAGATGTCGAGTTCGACACAGGGCAGGCCGTGGCGCTTCATCTCGGCGTCGATGGCGCGGGCCACCACGTCGCGCGGGGCCAGTTCGGCGCGCGCGTCGTACTCGGGCATGAAGCGCCGGCCGCCGGCCGCGGCCGGCCGTTTGAGCAGGCCGCCTTCACCGCGCACCGCCTCGCTGATCAGAAAGCCCTGGGCCTCGGGGTGGCACAGGCTGGTGGGGTGGAACTGCACGAACTCCAGGTTGGCCACGCGGCAACCGGCGCGCCAGGCGGCGGCCATGCCGCAGCCGGTGGAGGTGTCGGGGTTGGTGGTGTGGGCAAACACCTGGCCGGCGCCGCCGCTGGCCAGCACGGTGTGCGGGGCCAGCAGGGTGCGGCGCAGGCCGCGGGCGGTGTCCAGCAGTTCCACGCCCAGGCAGCGGCGGGGGCCCCCATCGGGGCTGGGCGGGGCCAGCACCAGTTCGACCAGGCTGTGCTGCTCCAGCACCGTGATGCCCGGGGTTTGGCGCACCACGTCCATCAGGGTGCGCTGCACCGCGGCGCCGGTGGCATCGGCCACGTGGGCGATGCGGCGGGCGCTGTGCCCGCCCTCGCGCGTCAGGTGCAATGCGCCCTGCTCTTCGGTGAAGGGCACGCCCTGGGCCTGCAGCCAGGCCATGGCGGCCGGTGCGCCCTCCACCACGAAGCGCGTGGCGGCCTCGTCGCACAGGCCGGCCCCGGCCACCAGGGTGTCGCGCACATGGTCGTCAAAGCTGTCGTCTTCGGCCAGCACGGCGGCAATGCCGCCCTGGGCCATGCCGCTGGCCCCGGCGTCCAGGGTGCTTTTGCTGATCACCGCCACACGGCGGGTGGGGGCCAGCAGCAGGGCGGCGCACAGGCCGGCCAGGCCGCTGCCGACGATGAGGGTGTCGAATTCGGTCACGGTCAGTGGGGGGAGGGAATGGGGCGGGGCCGGGCCCCGGGGGGAGCGTTCAGGCCGGGGTGTAGGCCAGGCGCACGTAGATCGGGGCAAAGGCCTCGGCCTGGGTGATCTCGATCAGGGTTTCCTTGGCCAGCTCCAGCAGGGCGATGAAGGTGACCACCAGCACGGTGCTGCCTTTTTCGGGTTCGAACAGGTCTTCGAACTCGACGAAGCGGCGGCCCTGCAGGGCGCGCAGCACCTTGCTCATGTACTCGCGCACGCTGAGTTCCTCGCGCGTGATGCGGTGGTGCTGCACCAGGCGGGCGCGTTTGAGGATGTCGCGCCAGGCCTCCTGCAGGTCGACCACGTGCACATCGGGAAAGCGCGGCTGCAGGCTTTGCTCGATGTACACCTGGGCGCGCATGAAGTCGCGCCCGAACTGGGGCAGGGCATTGAGCTTGGCGCCGGCCAGCTTCATCTGCTCGTATTCGAGCAGGCGGCGCACCAGCTCGGCACGCGGGTCTTCGGGCTCCTGCCCTTCGGGGGCGGGCTTGGGCGGCAGCAGCATGCGCGACTTGATCTCGATCAGCATGGCCGCCATCAACAGGTACTCGGCGGCCAGTTCGAGGTTGCGCGTGCGGATCTCGTCCACATACACCAGGTACTGGCGCGTCACCGCCGCCATCGGGATGTCGAGGATGTTGAAGTTCTGCTTGCGGATCAGGTACAGCAGCAGGTCCAGCGGGCCTTCGAAGGCCTCCAGAAAGACCTCCAGCGCATCGGGCGGGATGTACAGGTCGGTCGGCATGGCGAACAGCGGTTCGCCATACAGGCGGGCCACGGCCACGTGATCGACCACGCTCGGCATCGCCGCGCCTTCGGGGGTACCGTCAGGGGCAGGCGGGAGCAGCGCCGTGTCGGCGCCTGGGCTGGGCTTCATGGGGGTTGGGGGCAGGCGCAGGCCGGAGGGTGGGGCGCCGGGCCGGGGCCTCAGTGGCCGCTTTGGTAGACGTAGGGCTTTTGCGGCACGCGGGCCTGCTTGAAGCCGGCCTGGGCTTCGCGGTCTTGCTCGCGGTCCCACAGCAGGCCGCGGCCCGCTTGTTGCTGGGCGTCCAGTTCGGGCTTGGCGGCCTTGAGCTGTTCGATGAACTGGGTGGCGTCAGAGGTGTAGTGAGGGCGGGCGAAGATCGACATGTTGCAAGTCCTTTGGGGCGCGATTTTAGCGGCCTCGGGCGGCCGGGCTCTCAAAGCCCGGGGCTGCTGTCGTTTTGGGCCTGTGCTTCGGCCTGCGCTGCTGCCAGTTCGGCGCTCAGCCCCGAGCGCCGGGCCAGGTCGTGCGGCTGGGGCTGCAGCCCTTCCAGGTGCAGGGTGCCGCCGTGCTGGCGCACCACCCGGTGCAACTGGCGCAGGGCATCGACCCCGGTCGAGTCGAGGGCGATGAGCTGATGTGCCTCCAGCACCACGCGGGTGCCGGGCGGGGCCTGCTCCACCGCACTCACCAGGCGGTCGATGCGGTCCACCGCGCCAAAGAACAGGGCGCCATAGAGCTGAAAGCGCAGCTCCGACCCCTGGCCGGGCAGGGGCGCCACGCTGAACAGCGAGCTCATGCGCCGGATGAACAGGGCGCAGGCCAGCAGCAGCCCCACCTCGATGGCCACCGTCAGGTCGAACACCACGGTGAGCACAAAGGTGCCCAGCATCACCAGGCGGTAGTGGCCGGAGTAGTGCTTGAGGTCGGCGAACTCGTGCCATTCCCCCATGTTCCAGGCCACGAACAGCAGGATGCCGGCCAGCACGGGCAGCGGAATCAGCAGCGCCAGCGGCGCCGCCAGCAGCACGATCAGCGCCAGCGTGGCGGCATGCACCAGGCCCGAGACCGGCGAGCTGGCACCCGAGCGGATGTTGGTCACGGTGCGGGCGATGGTGCCGGTGGCCGGCATGCCGCCGAACAGGGGCGTGACGAAGTTGGCCACGCCCTGGGCCATCAGCTCCTGGTTGGGGTCGTGGCGCGGGGTGTTGCTGATCTGGTCGGCCACCCGGGCGCACAGCAGCGACTCGACCGCCCCCAGCAGCGCAATCGTGAGCGTGGGGTTGAGCAGGTGCTTGGCGGTCTCCCAGCTGAAATCGGGCAGGGCCAGTTCCGGCAGGCCGGCCGGGATGCTGCCGAAGCGGCTGCCGATGGTCTCCACCTGCAGGCCCAGCACCCAGGCCAGCAGCGTGAGGGTGACCAGGGCCACCACCGGGCCGGGCAGGCGCGACGTCACGCGCCAGGCGCGGCGCATGCCGGGGATGTCGTCCAGGGTGGCCTGGAAGCGGTGCTTGCGCCCCCACAGCCAGGGCCAGGCGAACAGGCCCACCACACAGCACAGGCCCAGGCCGAAGGCGGCCGGGTTGAAGCTGCCCCGGTGCAGCCACAGCGTGTTCAGCTGCGAAAAGAAATCGGCTGGCATGCGCGGCACCTGCAGGCCCAGCCAGTCTTTCATCTGCGACAGGGCGATCAGCACGGCAATGCCGTTGGTGAAGCCGACCACGATGGTCACCGGCACATAGCGCACCAGCGTGCCCAGGCGCAGCAAGCCCATCAGGAACAGCAGCACGCCCGCCAGGCTGGTGGAAATCAGCAGATTGGCCAGGCCGTGGCGCTCGATGATGCCGTACACCACCACGATGAAAGCCCCCGCCGGCCCACCGATCTGCACATTGGAGCCCCCCAGCAGTGAGATCAGAAAGCCCGCGATGATGGCGGTCCACAGGCCCGCCTCGGGCTTCATGCCCGAGGCAATCGCGAAGGCCATGGCCAGCGGCAGGGCCACGATGCCCACCGTGACCCCGGCGCCGGCATCGCGCCAGAAACGGACGCGGCTGTAATCGCGGCAGGTGTCGAGCAGGCGGGGGTGGAAACGGGCAAGGGCGTGAGGCAGGTGCATTGGCTCGGATTCTGGTCCCCGCTGGCGCCGGCGTCCACATCACCCAGATCGGGGATGTCCCGGTGCTTGCAAAATTGTTACATTGTGTATATGGGAACGTTCATCGCATCGTGGGCGGTGTCGATCGGTGTCTGTGCCGGCCGGCGCTGGCGGGGCTGGCTGTTGGGGCTGGGCCTGCTGCTGGCCTTGCCCTTGAAGGCTCAGACGCCGCAGCCGGCCCCGCCCGTGCCCTGGAACGGCCTGACCCCGCCGGCCTGGCATCTGGCCGATGGGGGGGGCGCTCAGACACCGGCCCGCGTGATGGGCCGTTTCGCCGCTGGCGAAGGGGCCGTGGCCCAGCCGGGTGAACGCGCCCCGCTGCGCCCGGCAGGCGTGCACTGGCTGGCCATCGATCTGCCCCCGGTCCAGGCGCCGCGTGAGGTGGTGCTGGAGGTCCCGATGGCCGACGTGCAGCGCCTGGTCTTCCATGCCCCCCTGTCCGATGAGCGCTGGTCCACCGCCGAAGCCGGCGCCTTGCTGCCGGTGGCCCATTGGCCTCTGGCCCATCTGTCTCCCGCGTTTGCCTGGACGGTGCAACCCGGACAGAACCGTGTCTACCTGAGCATCGAAGGCCGCAGGCCGGTCGAACTGGCCTGGCGCCTGTGGGATCGCTCGGCCTTTGAACGCCATGCCCAGACCCTGCACATGCTGTGGGGCGCCACCCTGGGCGGACTGGGCTTGCTGGTGGTGTTGTCGTTGGTGCAGGCCCTGCAATACAGAAACAGCCTGCCTTTGTTTTTTGCGGGCACCTGCCTGGCACTGGCGGTGACTGCTGCCGCCCAGGGGGGCTTGGGCGCCGAATACCTGTGGCCTGACCGAGGCGGCTGGAGCGAGCGCATGTTCGAAGCCTGGCAGTCGCTGGCGCAAGGCTTTGGCCTGCTGTTCATCAGTCGGCTGGTGCGCAGCGCGCTGGCCCCGCGCTGGCGCAGTGCCAGCCTGGTGTTGGGGTTGCTGGGCCTGGTGCTGGGCGTGGTGGCCCTGTCGGGCCTGGCGCTCGGTTCGGTGGCGGCCGGCTATGGGGCCCTGGTCTGGCTCGCCGGCTGCGGCGTGGCATGGCGTGCTGTTCTGCGTGAGCGCTGCCTGGGGGCCATGCTGGCGGGGGGGTGGCTGTTGCTGGGCCCCTGGCAGTGGGTCAGCGTGTTGCGCGCCACGGTCTGGACCTTGCCTTGGGAATCGGTCTTGCTGCGCTGGGCACCGACGGGCCTGGCCCTGTCGCTGTGCCTGCTGGGGTTGGCGCTGGCCTGGCGTTGCCGCCTGCAGCGCGACCAGGGGGTGCAACGCCAGGCGCTCAAGCGCATCGACTCCCTGACCGGCCTGTCGAGCGAGCATGTGGTGCTGGAGCGCCTGGATCACCTGATCCTGCGCCAGCATCGCCAGCACCGGCTGGGGTCGGTCATGCGCATCCGCATCGGCAACCTGCAGGCGATCTTCCGTGAGGCCGGTGTGCCGGCGCTCGATGCCGCCACCTTGCAGGCCAGCCAGTGCATCTCCCAGGTGGTGCGGCGCAGCGGCGACACCCTGGCGCGCCTGGGCAACGGCGATTTCGTGCTGCTGATGGAGGGCGATTTCAAGCCCCAGGGGGTGCTGGATCTGGCCCAGACCATCATTGCGCGCGGCCTGGCGCATCCGGGTCGCCTGCCCGGCGGGGCCACCTTGCGGCTGCAGGTGGCCTGCACGGCGGGGCTTTTTCCGGGCTGTGATGCCCAGGCGCTGTTGCAACGCCTGGGGGGCCTGCTCGACGCGATGAACGCCACCGCCAGCGGGCGCGCCCTGCAACTGCTGCAGCCGGGGCAGGACCCGGCGGCCGATGCGGGGCGGTCTGCCACGGGCCCCGCACCTTTGAGCTGGAGCGACCAGCTCACCACCTCGCCACGGGCCTAGCAGACCCGTCTTGCGAGGGCTCAGCGCACCCGCATGCCGGGCGTGGCGCCGGGCCAGGGGTTGAGCACGTAGATGCCGGGCTGGGCCTTCTCGTCGCCATGGCTGGCGGCCAGCACCATGCCTTCGCTGATACCGAACTTCATCTTGCGCGGCGCCAGATTGGCCACCATCACCGTGTGCTTGCCGATCAGGTCTTCGGGCTTGTAGGCGCTGGCGATGCCGCTGAAGACATTGCGGTGCTTGCCTTCGCCCACATCGAGCGTCAGCCGCAGCAGCTTGGTCGAGCCTTCCACCGGCTCGCAGTTGACGATCAGCGCGATGCGCAGGTCGATCTTGGCGAAATCATCGATGCCGATGGTGGGCGCCAGTTCCTCGCCGCCGGGCACGGTGGCTTCGGGCTCGGGGGCGGCGGGGGGCTCGAACAGGGCGTCGAGTTGCTTCACATCGACGCGCTGCATCAGGTGCTTGTACTCCTGGATGCGGTGGCCGGCGCCAAGCAAGGTGCGGGCGCTGTCGAAGGTGAAGGGGCCCACCTGCAAAAAGGCCTCGACCTGGGTGGCCAGTGCCGGCAGCACGGGCTTGAGCAGGATGCTCAGCAGGCGGAAGGCCTCGATGCAGGCGCTGCACACGTCCTGCAGGCGGGCCTCCATGCCTTCTTGCTTGGCCAGTTCCCAGGGCTTGTTCTGGTCCACGTACTCGTTGACGCGGTCGGCCAGCAGCATGATCTCGCGCAGGGCCTTGCCGTAGTCGCGTTCTGCCAGCAGTTCGGCCACGCCCGGGGCGGCGTCCTGCAGGTGGCTCAGCAGGGCGTCACCGTCGGCCGACACGGCCGCCAGCTGGCCGCCAAAGCGCTTGTGGATGAAGCCGGCCGCGCGCGAGGCGATGTTGACGAACTTGCCGATCAGGTCGGAGTTGACCCGGGCCATGAAGTCGTCCGGGTTGAAGTCGATGTCTTCGTTGCGCGCGCTGAGCTTGGCCGCCAGGTAGTAGCGCAGCCACTCGGGGTTCATGCCCAGGCTCAGGTACTTGAGCGGGTCCAGGCCGGTGCCGCGGCTCTTGCTCATCTTCTCGCCGTTGTTCACGGTGAGGAAGCCGTGCACAAACACCGAGTCCGGCGTCTTGCGACCGCTGAACTTCAGCATCGCGGGCCAGAACAGGGTGTGGAAGGTGACGATGTCCTTGCCGATGAAGTGGAACTGCTCCAGCGCCGGGTCGGCCATGTAGGCGGCGTAGTCTTCACCGCGCTTGTCGAGCAGGTTCTTCAGCGAGGCCAGGTAGCCCACCGGGGCGTCCAGCCACACATAGAAGTACTTGCCGGGCGCGCCGGGGATCTCGATGCCGAAGTAGGGCGCATCGCGGCTGATGTCCCAGTCGCCCAGGCCTTCGCTGGTGGTGCCGTCGGGGTTGGTTCGCACGGTGAACCACTCCTTGACCTTGTTGGCCACCTCGGGCTGCAGCCGGCCGTCCTGGGTCCACTCTTCGAGAAAGGCCACGCAGCGCGGGTCGGACAGCTGGAAGAAGAAATGCTCCGAGCTTTTGAGCACCGGCTTGGCGCCCGACAGGGCCGAGAAGGGCTCGATCAGGTCGGTCGGGGCGTACACCGCGCCGCACACCTCGCAGTTGTCGCCGTACTGGTCCTTGGCGTGGCACTTGGGGCACTCGCCCTTGATGAAGCGGTCCGGCAGGAACATGTTCTTCTCGGGGTCGAAGAACTGCTCGATCACGCGGGTCTCGATCAGGCCGGCGGCCTTCAGATCGAGGTAGATCTGCTGCGCCAGTTGGTGGTTTTCGGGGGCATCGGTGCTGTGCCAGTTGTCGAAGGCGATGTGAAAGCCATCGAGGTAGGGCTTGCGGCCGGCGGCGATGTCGGCCACGAACTGCTGCGGCGTCTTGCCGGCTTTTTCGGCGGCGATCATGATCGGCGCGCCATGGGTGTCGTCGGCGCCCACAAAGTTGACCTGGTGGCCCAGCATGCGCTGCACCCGGACCCAGATGTCGGCCTGGATGTATTCCATGATGTGGCCGATGTGGAAATTGCCGTTGGCGTACGGCAGGGCGGTGGTGACGAATAGCTTGCGTTGGGCAGACATGGTGTTCTTCGGTTTCGGGCGAATCCTTGATTTTAGAAGCGGATGGCGTCTCAGGGCGGATCGGCTTGTCTGCGTCAGGGAAGCCCTGGCAACCGCAGGGCTGCAGCGATGCTGGCTAAACTAGCCGGTTTCGCATTCCGACCCTTAAAAAGAGCCCCTCATGCCCACGACCGAAGCCCTTCTGCAGGCCCTGCAAACCGTTGTCGACCCCCACACCGGCCAGGATTTCGTCTCCACCAAGGCCTTGAAGAACCTCAAGGTCGAGGGCGGCAAGGTGTCCTTCGACATCGAGCTGGGCTACCCGGCGCGCACCTTCATCCCCACCCTGACTGCCTCGCTGGACGCGGCCGCCCGCAGCGTGGCGGGCGTCACCGAGGTGCAGGCCAACGTGCGCAGCAAGGTGGTGGCCCACGCGGTGCAGCGCGGCGTGCCGCTGCTGCCCGAGGTGCGCAACATCATCGCCGTGGCCTCGGGCAAGGGCGGGGTGGGCAAGAGCACCACGGCGGCCAACCTGGCGCTGGCGCTGGCCGCCGAAGGCGCCCGCGTGGGCCTGCTGGACGCCGACATCTACGGTCCCAGCCAGCCCATGATGATGGGCATCGAGGGTCGCCCGGCCAGCACCGATGGCAAGACCATGGAGCCCATGCTCAAGCACGGTGTGCAGGTGATGTCGATCGGTTTCCTGGTGGCGCAGGACGAAGCCATGATCTGGCGCGGCCCCATGGCCACCCAGGCGCTGGAGCAGCTGCTGCGCCAGACCAACTGGAAAGACCTGGACTACCTGATCGTCGACATGCCCCCGGGCACGGGCGACATCCAGCTCACCCTGTCGCAGCGCGTGCCCATGACCGGCGCCGTGGTGGTGACCACGCCGCAGGACATCGCCCTGCTCGACGCCCGCAAGGGCATCAAGATGTTCGAGAAGGTGGGCGTGCCCATCCTGGGCATCGTCGAGAACATGGCCGTGCACGTGTGCAGCAACTGCGGTCATGTGGAGCACATCTTCGGCGCCGATGGCGGCCAGCGCATGGCCGCCGACTACAAGATGGACTACCTGGGCGGGCTGCCGCTGGACATCAACATCCGCCTGCAGGCCGACAGTGGCAACCCCACCGTGGTGGCCGCCCCCGACAGCGAGGTGGCCGGCCTGTACAAGACCGTGGCCCGCAAGGTGGCGCTGAAAGTGGCCCAGCAGGCCAAGGATTTCTCGTCCAAGTTCCCGACCATCACCGTCAGCCAGGGCACCTGAGCCCCGCCGTCAGCCGCCCGCGCCATGAACATCCTGGCCTCGCTGCGCTACCTGGTGTCGCTGAGCGAGCACCAGCACTTCGGCCGGGCTGCCCAGGCCTGCCACATCACCCAGCCCGCGCTGTCGAATGCGCTGCGCGCACTCGAGGCCGAGTTCGGCGTGGTCATCGTCAAGCGGGCGCGCCAGTACGCGGGCTTCACCCCCGAGGGCGAGCGCGTGCTGGTGACGGCGCAGCGCATGCTGCGCGAGCACGAACTGCTGCAGCAGGACCTGGCCAGCGAGGCTGACCAGCCGCGCGGGCGCCTGCGCATCGGCGCCGTGCCCACGGCCATTCCCATCGTGGCGCGCTTTGCGGCCTGGCTGCAGGCGCGCCACCCGGGCATCCGCCCGGCCGTGCTGTCGCTGTCCTCGCCCGAGATCGAAAACGGCCTGGATGCCCTGACCCTGGACCTGGGCCTGGGCTACACCGACCGCCTGGGCCAGCAGTCGGGGGTGCGGGTGCTGCCGCAGTACAGCGAGCAGTATTTTCTGGTGCGCCGGGACCGCCAGCCCGCCGTGGCGGGCAGTGTGGGCATGCGCCGTGGCGAGCCCATGCGCTGGGTCGAGGCTGCGGCCCAGCCCCTGTGCCTGCTCACGCCCGAGATGCACAACCGCAGCATCGTGGACAGCGCCTTTGCGCTGGCCGGCGCCGAGGTCACGCCCGTGATCGAGACCAACTCCATCCTCACCCTGTCGCTCAGCGTGGTGGCGGGCGAGGTCTGCAGCGTGCTGCCCGGGGCCCTGGTCGGCGCTGCCCTGGGCTATGCCGAGCTGGAGGCCCACCCCTTGGTCAGCCCCGAGGTGCGCACCCCCATCGGCTTCATGCTGACCCAGGCCGAACGCCCTTCGCGCGCCCTGGCCGCCGCCCTGGCGCTGGCCCAGGACCCGGCCTGGCTGGCCCATGCCGCGGCGCACAGCGGGGCGCTGGGGACTTGAGGGGGCGCTTGGCTTGGTGGGGCAAGCGCCAAATCAACCGCCAACCTAACCGCCAAATCGAGCCGCTGTTTTGTCGTGAGGTTTTTCTCAAGTCTTTGATTTGATGTTGTTTTTTTGAGTGCGGCAGTGCATTGGCACAACCGCCAAAGCAAGCGCCAAAGCAAGCGGCATCAGCAGCGCGCATTCAACCGCCAACAACCCCCATGGCGAATCAGAACGGGCCGTGCGATGGCCCTAGACTCCAGCCCTCCTTGATTCAATCTTTGAATCAAGGCATGTCCCGATTCAATTTGACCGCACCGCCCCCCAGCCCAGACACTGCGGCCCGGCACAACGCCAGGCCACGACCTGAGCGGCGCCGGGGCGGAAAACACACATCCCTTTCCTCCTCACCACAACAATGGAGACAGACACATGGCAGGTTTTCTTGACAAGGAACGCATCATTGCCGGGCCCGGTTTCAACCGATGGCTGGTGCCGCCGGCGGCGCTCGCGATCCACCTCTGCATCGGCATGGCCTATGGCTTTTCGGTGTTCTGGCTCCCGCTGTCCAAGGCCTTGGGCATCAAGGAGAGCGTGAAGTGCGGCCCCGAGGTGGGCTTTTTTGCCGAGATGTTCACCACCAGTTGCGACTGGAAGATTTCGACCCTGGGCTGGATGTACACCCTGTTCTTTGTCTTTCTGGGCTGTTCGGCCGCGCTGTGGGGCGGCTGGCTGGAGCGCGCCGGCCCGCGCAAGGCGGGCGTGGTGTCGGCCCTGTGCTGGTGTGGCGGCATGCTGTTCTCGGCCCTGGGCATCCACCTGCACCAGTTCTGGATGATGCTGCTCGGCTCGGGCGTGATCGGGGGCATCGGGCTGGGCCTGGGCTACATCTCGCCCGTGTCCACGCTGATCAAGTGGTTCCCGGACCGGCGCGGCATGGCCACCGGCATGGCCATCATGGGGTTTGGCGGCGGCGCCATGATCGGCTCGCCGCTGGCGGCCGACCTGATGAAGGTGTTTGCCAGCCCCGAGAGCGTGGGCGTGATGCCCACCTTCATCGTGATGGCGCTGATCTATTTCCTCTTCATGATGGCCGGTGCCCTGGGCTACCGCGTGCCCGCCACCGGCTGGCAGCCCGAGGGCTGGACGCCCCCGGCCATCCACGCCTCCAACACCATGATCACGCAGCGCCATGTGCACGTGAAGAACGCCTTCAAGATCCCGCAGTTCTGGCTGGTGTGGATGGTGCTGTGCATGAACGTGAGCGCCGGCATCGGCGTGATCGGCATGGCCTCGCCCATGCTGCAGGAGGTGTTTGGCGGTTCGCTGATCGGTGTGGCGGCCAAGTACGGTGAGCTCGACAAGACCCAGCTGGCCGCGATCGCCGGTGTGGCGGCCGGCTTCACCGCGCTGCTGAGCCTGTTCAACATCGGCGGCCGCTTCTTCTGGGCCAGCCTGTCCGACAAGCTCGGGCGCAAGATGACCTATGTGGTGTTCTTCGTGCTCGGCGGGGTGCTGTACTTCGGCGTGCCGGGCAGCGCCGCCGCCGGCAGCACCGTGCTGTTCGTGGGGGCCTTCTGCATCATCCTGAGCATGTACGGCGGCGGCTTTGCCACCGTGCCGGCCTACCTGGCCGACCTGTTCGGCACCCAGTTTGTCGGCGCCATCCATGGTCGCCTGCTGACGGCCTGGGCCACGGCCGGCATCCTGGGCCCGGTGGTGGTGAACTACATGCGCGAGTACCAGCTGGGCCTGGGCATTGCGCGCGAGCAGGTCTACAACCAGACCATGTACATCCTGGTCGGCATGCTGGTGATCGGCCTGATCTGCAACCTGCTGGTGCGCCCCGTGGCCGACAAATGGTTCATGAGCGACGCCGAGTTGGCCGAAGAGAAGCGCCTGGCCCACGAGAAGGCGGCCTCGGCCAACACCACCGGCACCAGCAACGGGCGCCCCGACAGCGTGAGCCCCGCCGTGGTGGCCCTGGCCTGGGCGGCCGTGGGCATTCCGCTGGCCTGGGGCGTGTACCGCACCCTGCTGAGCGTGCTCAAGCTGTTCGGCTGACCCGCACGCCATCGACACAACACCACAAGAGGACCCCATGAGCACCCCCCACGCCTCAGATCCCGCAGCCAGCCCGGACGCTGCGGCACCGAAAGCCGCACTGCAGATCGTGCAGCAGGCGGTTGACGAACTGGCCCACCTGCCCGGCGCCCTGCTGCCCATCCTGCACGCGGTGCAAGACCGCCTGGGCTATGTGCCCGAGGCCGGCGTGCCCCTGGTGGCCCAGGCGCTCAACCTGTCGCGCGCCGAGGTGCATGGGGTGCTCAGCTACTACCACCACTTCCGCAGCAGCCCGCCCGGGCGCCATGTGGTGCAGGTGTGCCGGGCCGAGGCCTGCCAGTCGCGCGGTGCCGAGGCCTTGTGGGCCCATGCCTGCAGCCGCCTGGGCTGCGCCGACAGCGATCACGGTGCCACCAACGCCGACGCCAGCGTGACCCTGCTGCCCGTGTACTGCCTGGGCCTGTGCGCCTCGTCCCCCGCCATCGCGGTGGACGATCGGGTGCATGCCCGGGTCAGCCTGCCGCGTTTCGACCAGCTGGTGGCGCCCTTGCAAACCCAGGAGGCCTGAGCCATGACTGCCAAGACCCGTGTTTTCGTGCCGCGTGATTCCGCCGCCCTGGCCGTGGGGGCCGACGAGGTGGCCCAGGCCCTGCAGGCCGCCGCTGGCGACAGCATCGAGCTGGTGCGCAACGGCTCGCGCGGCCTGTTCTGGCTGGAGCCGCTGGTCGAGGTGCAAACCCCCGCCGGCCGCGTGGCCTACGGCCCGGTGAGCCCCGAAGACGTGCCCGCCCTGCTGGCCGCCGGCCTGCTGCAGGGCGGTGAGCACGCGCTGCGTCAGGGCATCACCGAACAGATTCCCTACCTGGCGCTGCAAGAGCGCCTCACCTTCCGCCGCATGGGCGTGACCGACCCGCTGAGCCTGGCCGACTACGAGGCCCATGAGGGCTGGGCCGGCCTGCGCCGCGCCCTGGCCATGGACAGCGCCGCCATCATCCACGAGCTGACCCATTCGGGCCTGCGCGGGCGCGGCGGGGCGGCCTTTCCGGCTGGCATCAAGTGGAAGACCGTGGCCCATGCCCAGGCCGCGCAGAAGTACATCGTCTGCAATGCCGACGAGGGCGACTCGGGGACCTACTCGGACCGCATGACCATGGAGGGTGACCCCTATGTGTTGATCGAGGGCATGACCATTGCCGCCCTGGCCGTGGGGGCCACCCAGGGCTACATCTATGTGCGCTCCGAGTACCCGCATGCCGTGGCCACGCTGAACGAGGCCTTGGCGCGGGCCAAGGCCGCCGGCTTCATCGGCGACTCGGTGCTGGGCAGCGGACACGCCTTCCACCTGCATGTGCGCATGGGCGCCGGCGCCTATGTGTGCGGCGAAGAGACGGCGCTGCTCGAAAGCCTGGAGGGCCGGCGCGGCATCGTGCGTGCCAAGCCCCCGCTGCCGGCCTTGAAGGGGCTGTTCGGCCAGCCCACGGTGATCAACAACGTGATCACCTTCGCCTCGGCCCCCATCATCCTGGCGCGCGGCTCGCAGTTCTACCGCGACTACGGCGTGGGCCGTTCGCACGGCACGCTGCCGTTCCAGCTCGCCGGCAACATCCGGCACGGCGGCCTGGTCGAGAAGGCCTTTGGCCTGACCCTGCGCGAGCTGGTCTATGGCTTTGGTGGCGGCACGGCCTCGGGCCGGCCCATCAAGGCCATCCAGGTGGGGGGCCCGCTGGGCGCCTATGTGCCTGAAGACAAATGGGATGTGCCCCTGGACTACGAGGCCTATGCCGCCTTTGGCGGTGTGGTGGGCCATGGCGGCATCGTGGTGCACGACGACACGGCCAACCTGGCCCGCCTGGCCCGTTACGCGATGGATTTCTGCGCCCTCGAATCGTGTGGCAAGTGCACGCCCTGCCGCATCGGCTCGACCCGCGGCGTGGAGGTGATCGACCGCATCACCGCCGGTGGCCCGCAACAGCCGCAGCAGGTCAAGCTGCTGCGCGACCTGTGCGACACCATGCTGCATGGCTCGCTGTGCGCCATGGGCGGCATGACGCCCTACCCGGTGCTGTCGGCCCTCAACCACTACCCGCAGGACTTCGGACTCGCCGTGCCTGCTGCGCCGCAAACCCAAGCCACTCAAGCCGCCTGAGGAGTTCAACATGCTGGCTCATCTGAAAGAAACCGATCACGGCACCCCGCTGCGCGTGTCGGAGCGCGAAGTCACCCTGGAGATCGACGGGGTCGCCGTCTCGGTGCCCGAAGGCACCTCGCTGATGCGGGCCGCGGTGGACGCCGGGGTGCGCGTGCCCAAGCTCTGTGCCACCGACAGCCTGGAGCCCTTCGGCTCGTGCCGGCTGTGCCTGGTCGAGGTGGAGGGCCGCAAGGGCTTTCCGGCCTCGTGCACCACCCCGGCCGAGGCCGGCATGAAGGTGCGCACCCAGAGCCCGCGCCTGCAGGAGCTGCGCAAGGGCGTGATGGAGCTGTACATCTCCGACCACCCGCTGGACTGCCTGACCTGCTCGGCCAATGGCAACTGCGAGCTGCAGGACATGGCCGGCGTCACCGGCCTGCGCGAGGTGCGCTACGGCCTGGACGGCGCCAACCACTTCCGTGGCGACAGCAAGCCCGCGGTGGACGACTCCAACCCCTATTTCAGCTACGACGCCAGCAAGTGCATCGTCTGCAACCGCTGCGTGCGCGCCTGCGAGGAGACCCAGGGCACGTTTGCGCTGACCATCCAGGGCCGGGGCTTCGAGTCGCGCGTCTCGCCGGGCCAGGGGCAGTCGTTCATGGAATCCGAGTGCGTGAGCTGCGGCGCCTGTGTCGAGGCCTGCCCCACCGCCACGCTGCAAGAGAAATCCATCATCCAGCTCGGCCAGCCCGAGCACAGCACGATCACCACCTGCGCCTATTGCGGCGTGGGCTGCGCCTTCAAGGCCGAGATGAAGGGCAACGAGGTGGTGCGCATGGTGCCCTGGAAGGATGGCAAGGCCAACGAAGGCCATGCCTGCGTCAAGGGCCGCTTTGCCTGGGGCTATGCCACCCACAAAGACCGCATCACCACGCCCATGATCCGCAAGAGCATCGCCGACCCCTGGCAGGAGGTCAGCTGGGACGAGGCCATCGGCTACGCGGCCAGCGAGTTCCGCCGCATCCAGGCCGAGCACGGGCGCGATTCGATCGGCGGCATCACCTCGTCGCGCTGCACCAATGAAGAGACCTACCTGGTGCAGAAGCTGATCCGTGCGGCCTTCGGCAACAACAACGTCGACACCTGCGCCCGCGTCTGCCATTCGCCCACCGGCTACGGTCTGGGCCAGACCTACGGCACCTCGGCCGGCACCCAGACCTTCAAGTCGGTCGAGAAGGCCGACGTGATCCTGGTCATCGGCGCCAACCCCACCGATGCCCACCCGGTGTTCGGCTCGCGCATGAAGAAGCGCCTGCGTGAGGGCGCCCAACTGATCGTGATCGACCCGCGCCGCATCGACCTGGTGAAGTCGCCCCACATCCGCGCCGCCCACCACCTGCAGCTGCGCCCGGGCACCAATGTGGCCGTGATCAGCGCCATGGCCCATGTGATCGTCACCGAGGGCCTGCTGGACGAGGCCTACATCGCCGAGCGCTGCGACGACAAGTCCTTCCGCGAGTGGCGCGAGTTCGTGGCCCGGCCCGACAACTCGCCCGAGGCCATGGAGGCCGTGAGCGGCGTGCCGGCGGCCGAGCTGCGCGCCGCTGCCCGCCTGTATGCCACCGGCAACAGCGAAGGCCGCCAGAGCGCTCGCCAGGTCAATGCCGCCATCTACTACGGCCTGGGCGTGACCGAACACGCCCAAGGCTCGACCATGGTGATGGGCATCGCCAACCTGGCCATGGCCACCGGCAACGTGGGGCGCGAAGGCGTGGGCGTGAACCCGCTGCGCGGCCAGAACAATGTGCAGGGCAGCTGTGACATGGGCAGCTTCCCGCACGAGCTGCCGGGCTACCGCCACATCAGCGACAGCACCACGCGCAGCCTGTTCGAGTCGGCCTGGGGGGTGACGCTGAACCCCGAGCCGGGCCTGCGCATCCCGAACATGTTCGAGGCCGCCCAGCAGGGCAGCTTCCTGGGTCTGTACTGCGAGGGCGAGGACATCGTGCAGAGCGACCCCAACACCCAGCACGTGATCGACTCGCTCAAGGCCATGCAGTGCGTGGTGGTGCAGGACATCTTCCTCAACGAAACCGCCCAGTACGCGCATGTGTTCCTGCCGGGCTCGTCCTTCCTCGAAAAAGACGGCACCTTCACCAATGCCGAGCGCCGCATCTCGCGGGTGCGCAAGGTGATGCCGCCCAAGGCCGGCTATGCCGACTGGGAGGTGACCCAGAAGCTGGCCAACGCCCTGGGCTACCCGATGAACTACGCGCACCCCGAAGAGATCATGCGCGAGATCGCGGCGCTCACGCCCAGCTTTGCCGGCGTCAGCTACGACAAGATCGAGCGCCTGGGCAGCGTGCAGTGGCCCTGCAACGACAGCACCGACGAGGCTGGCACGGCCATCATGCACGTGGACCGCTTCGTGCGCGGCAAGGGCCGTTTCATCATCACCCAGTACGTGCCCACCGACGAGAAGGTGACCCGCAAGTACCCGCTGCTGCTGACCACCGGGCGCATCCTGTCGCAGTACAACGTGGGGGCCCAGACCCGACGCACCGCCAACAACCAGTGGCACGACGAAGACCGGCTCGAGATCCACCCGCACGACGCCGAGGAGCGCGGCATCCGCCACGGCGACTGGGTGGGCATCCAGAGCCGCGCCGGTGAGACCGTGCTGCGCGCCACCGTCACCGAGCGCGTGGCCCCTGGCGTGGTCTACACCACCTTCCACTTCCCCGAATCGGGGGCCAATGTGATCACCACCGACAGCAGCGACTGGGCCACCAACTGCCCCGAGTACAAGGTGACGGCGGTGAATGTGATGCCGGTGCAGCAGCCCGATCACCAGTCCGAGCCCCAGTCGGCGTGGCAGCGCAGCTATGCTCAGTTCCATGAAACCCAGCTCGAACTGCTGCACGCCGCCAGCCAGGGCGAATGAGTCCGCTCCGATCGCCTTGACCGCCATGAAGCCCGACGACGTCCCCCCCCAGCCCACCGGCTGCACCCCCGTGCCGGTGCGCCGCTGGCGCCAGGGCCGATGGCACGAAGCCCAGGACCTGGTGGCCCAGGAGCGCCCCGTGGCGCTCGAGTACAACGGCCTGTCGCATGCCGTGATGCTGGCCACGCCGGACGACCTGGCCGACTTTGCACTGGGCTTCTCGCTCACCGAAGGCCTGGTGGACCGGGCCGATCAGGTGTACGGCATCGACATCGACGACAGCCCGGCCGGCCTCACCCTGCGCATCGAAGTGGCCTCGGCCTGCTTTGTCCGCTTCAAGGACCAGCGGCGCAGCCTGGCCGGCCGCACCGGCTGCGGCCTGTGCGGTGCCGAGAACCTGGCCCAGGCCGTGCGCCAGGTGAAGCCGGTGGCCGGCACGGCCCGTTTCAGCCCCCAGGCCCTGAGCCGGGGCATGGGCCAGCTGCGCGCCCACCAGCCCCTGCTGGGCGCCACTGGCGCCACCCATGCCGCCGGCTGGTGCAATGCCTCGGGGCAGCTGCAGCTGGCGCGCGAAGACGTGGGCCGGCACAACGCGCTCGACAAACTCATCGGGGCCCTGCTGCGCCCCGGCCAGCCCTTGCAGGCCCAGGCGGGCAGCGGCTTCATCGTGGTCACCAGCCGCGCCAGCCATGAGATGGCGCAAAAGGCGGCGGCCGCCGGTGTGCCGCTGCTGGCGGCGGTGTCGGGCGTGACCGAGCTGGCCGTGCACACCGCCGACGCGGCCGGCCTGAGCCTGCTGGGCTTTGCCCGCGGCGATGATTTTTCCATCTACACCCATGCCCAGCGCGTGATCCTTGAGGCCTGAGCCATGAGCACCGATCTGCACACCCAGAACCTGATCCAGATGGCCAACCGCATCGGCCAGTTCTTCGAGTCCATGCCCGACCGCGCCGAGGCCCTGGCCGGCGCCGCCGAGCACATCCGCAAGTTCTGGGAGCCGCGCATGCGCGCTCAATTTCTGCAGCAACTTGACGCCGAGGCCGGCCAGGCCCTGCACCCCTTCATGCGCGAGGCCGTGATGGCCCACCATGCGCGCCTCAGCGAGGCCTTGCCGCCCGCCCGCTGATTGCCGTTCGGCGGTGTGATTTGACCGCTGGGGGGATTGGCCCGCCCGGGCTGCCCCGGCGCCACCGCGGCGGCGTTTTTAATCAGCGACCCCCGCCCCGGCCCGGCACCGTGCCCGCCGGGCGAGCCGGGGCACAAGGCCGCCCCCTGCCATGACCCCACCTCCCGCCACCGTGCCACCCCACGCCGACACGCCGGCTCCGGGCCTCAAGCGCTCGCTGCAGGCGCGCCACCTCAGCATGATCGCCATCGGCGGCTCCATCGGCACCGGCCTGTTCGTGGCCTCGGGCGCCATGGTGTCGCGGGCTGGCCCCGGCGGGGCGCTGCTGGCCTATGTGCTGATCGGCGCCATGGTGTACTTCTTGATGACCAGCCTGGCCGAGCTGGCCGCCTACATGCCGGTGGCGGGCTCGTTCTCCACCTACGGATCGCTGTATGTCGACCCCGGCTTCGGCTTCGCCCTGGGCTGGAACTACTGGTACAACTGGGCGGTCACGGTGGCGGTGGAGCTGGTGGCGGCCCAACTGGTCATGCAGTACTGGTTTCCGGCCGTACCGGGGGTGTGGTGGAGTGCGCTGTTCCTGCTGCTGGTGTTCGCGCTCAATGTGATCTCGGTGCGTGGCTTTGGCGAGGCCGAGTTCTGGTTCGCCCTGATCAAGGTGCTGACCGTGCTGTGCTTTGTGGTGCTGGGCCTGCTGATGATCCTGGGCGTGTTCCGCGGCCAGCCCAGCCCGGGGCTGAGCCACCTCACGCTGGGCGAGGCGCCCTTTGTGGGGGGCATGCCGGCCCTGCTGGGGGTGGTGATGATCGCGGGCTTCTCGTTCCAGGGCACCGAGCTGGTGGGCGTGGCCGCCGGTGAGTCGGTCGACCCGGCGCGCAACATCCCGCGCGCGGTGCGCCAGGTGTTCTGGCGCATCCTGCTGTTCTATGTGCTGGCCGTGGGCGTGATCGGCGTGCTGCTGCCCTACACCGACCCCAACCTGATCAAGACCGACCTGCGCGAGGTGGGCGTGAGCCCCTTCACCCTGGTGTTCGAGCGCGCCGGCCTGGCCCTGGCCGCCGGGGTGATGAATGCGGTGATCCTGACGGCCGTGCTGTCGGCCGGCAATTCGGGCCTGTATGCCTCCACCCGCATGCTCTACAACCTGGCGGTGGAAGGGCGGGCCCCGGCCGTGTTCAAGCGCCTGAGCGGCCACGGTGTGCCGGTGCCGGCCCTGCTGGCCACCACGGCCATGGGGGCCCTGTGCTTTCTGAGTTCGCTGGGGGAGGGGCAGACCGTGTACCTGTGGCTGCTGAACCTGTCGGGCATGACGGGCTTCATCGCCTGGTTGGGCATTGCCATCAGCCACTACCGCTTCCGCCGCGGGCTGCAGGTGCAGGGCATCGACATCGCCGGCCTGCTGCCCTACCAGTCACCGTTCTTTCCCTGGGGGCCTTTCTTTGCCTTTGGCATGTGCCTGCTGGTGGTGCTGGGCCAGAGTTTTGACGCCCTGCACGGCAGCGGGCCCGTGCCCTGGGGCGACCTGATCGCCACCTACCTGGGCATTCCGGTGTTCGGGGCCATGTGGTGGGGCTGGCGCCTGGTGCACGGCAGCCGGCTGGTGCCCTATGCCGAGATGCATTTCCCGGGCGCACTCGAGCACCGCCGCCGGCCTCAGTAGACGGCGCCGGGCCAGGTCAGCGAGGTCGCGCCCCGGCGCCCGACGGATTACTCCGCCGGCTGGAACCGCGGCTGCACGATGATCTTCACCGCCGACTCGTTGTTGTGGATCAGCGTGTCGAAACCCTGGGCCACCAGGTCCTCCAGCTGGATGCGCTGGGTGATGAAGGGCGCGAGCTTGATCTTGCCCTGCTCGACCAGCTCGATGGTGGCCTGGTGGTCGTTGCAGTAAGCGATGGTGCCGCGCACGTCCAGCTCCTTCATGACCACGCTGTGCACGTTGATCGTGGCCGGATGGCTCCAGATGGACACGATCACCACCACGCCCGTGGCCTTCGTCACGGCCACCAGCGTGTCGAGCACGGGGTTGACGCTGGAGCATTCGAACGCCACGTCCACGCCCTTGCCGCCGGTGAGCCGCATCACCTCGGCCACCACGTCCACTTCGGAGGGGTCGAGGATGTGGTCGGCCACGCCCGACTCCCGCGCCTTTTCCTTGCGTTTGGCGCTCAGTTCGGTGATGAAGACAGTCAGGCCCTTGGCCTTCAGGATGGCGGACAGCAGCAGGCCGATGGGGCCGGCCCCGCCCACCAGCGCCACGTCGCCCGCCTTGGCACCACTGCGGGTGTAGGCATGGTGGCCCACGGACAGCGGCTCGATCAGCGCGGCCTGATCCAGTGGAATGGCATGGGAGATCGGATGCACCCAGCGGCGCTTCACGGCAATCCGCTCGGACAGCCCGCCGCCACGCCCGCCCAGGCCGATGAAGTTCATGTCCTTGGACAGGTGGTAGTGGTCGCCCGGCCCCGTGGGCACGTCGTCGGCCACGATGTAGGGCTCGACCACCACGTGCTGGCCGACCTCGATGTCATCCACCCCCGCGCCCACGGCGTAGACCACGCCTGAAAACTCATGCCCCATGGTGATGGGCGCGGACTCCCCCGAGATGGGGTGCGGATGGCCGCAGGGCGGGATGAAGATCGGCCCTTCCATGAACTCATGCAGGTCCGTGCCGCAGATGCCGCACCAGGCCACGGCGATGCCCACGGTGCCGGGCTCCACCACGGGTTCGGGTATGTCTTCGATGCGGATGTCGCCACGGTCGTAGAAACGTGCTGCTTTCATGATTCAACTTTCTGGTCTGTGAGGCTGGGTCAATGGGCGGCTGGGCCGCCCCATGGAAGATCGTGAACAGGTTGTTACCGCAGGTGGTGCACCTGCTGCAGGCCGTAGACCTGCACGGGCAGCCCTTCCTGGCGCGCCTTGAGCTGCAGCGCCAGGTACAGCGAGTAATGGCGCGACTGGTGCAGATTGCCGCCGTGGAACCACAGCGCCTGCTGCTGCGTGGGCTTCCACATATTGCGCTGCTCGCCCTCCCAGGGGCCTGGGTCCTTGGTGGTGTCCGAGCCCAGGCCCCAGACCTTGCCCACCTTGTCGGCCACCTCCTGGCTGATCAGGTCGGCCACCCAGCCGTTCATCGAGCCGTAGCCGGTCGCGTAGACCACCAGATCGGCCGGCAGCTCGGTGCCGTCGTCCAGCACCACCGCGTTTTCCGACAGGTGGCTGATCTGCTTGCCCGCCTGCAGTTTGATGCTGCCGTCGATCACCAGATCGCAGGCGCCCACGTCGATGTAGTAGCCCGAGGCGCGGCGCAGGTACTTCATGAACAGGCCCGAGCCGTCATCGCCGAAGTCCAGCATGAAGCCGGTCGCCTCCAACTGGCGGTAGAACTCCGCGTCGCGCTCGCGGATGCGGTCGTACAGCGGCACCTGGAAGTCGGCCATGATGCGGTAGGGCAGCGAGGCGAAGATCAGGTCCGCCTTCCTGGTCGTCACGCCGCTGGCCACGGCGCGCTCCGAATACAGGTCGCCCAGGCCGATGTCCATCAGCGAATCGGAACGCACGATGTGGGTGGACGAGCGCTGCACCATGGTCACGTCGGCGCCATGCTCCCACAGGGCCGCGCAGATGTCGTGCGCGGAGTTGTTGGCACCGATCACCACCACCTTCTTGCCCGCGTAGGCGTCGGGGCCCGGGTGCTGCGACGAGTGCTGCTGCTCGCCCTGGAAGACCTCCTGGCCCTTGATCTTGGGCACGTTCGCCTTGCCCGACATGCCGGTGGCGAACACCACATGCTGGGGGCGCAGCACCAGCGTCTCGCCATCGCGCTCCACGGTGACTTCCCACGCCTGGCTGGCCTCATCGAAGCGGGCGTTGAGGCAGTTGGTGGAGGGCCAGTAATTCACCTCCATCACCTTGGTGTACATCTCCAGCCAGTCGCCAATCTTGTCCTTGGGTGCGAACACGGGCCAGTTGTCGGGGAAAGGCATGTAGGGCAGGTGGTCGTACCAGACCGGGTCGTGCAGGCACAGCGACTTGTAGCGGTTGCGCCACTGGTCGCCAGGGCGCGCCTGCCGGTCGATGACGATGTGCGAGACCCCCAGCTGGCGCAGCCGCGCACCCAGCGCAATGCCGCCCTGGCCGCCACCGATGACGAGCACGAAAGGCTGGGTCTCGCGGCCCAGTTGCGCGGCCTCCTGCTGGCGGCGCTCCAGCCAGGTCTGGCGGCCGCGCCGGATGCCGTGCTCGGCCCCCATGGGGCGGCGCGTGCCCAGGGGCTCTTCATGCCCCTTGAGCTCCTGGGCGGCCGTCAGCAGCGTCCAGATGCGCCCGTCCTTGATGCGTACATGGCCGCTGCCGCGCGCATGGCGCGTGTCGACCACGATCCAGGCGGACACCATGCCGTCGGCTTCCTCCACCGCCTCGCGCTCGTCCAGCGAAAAGCGCACGGGCGCCACGGCGTCGAGCTGGGCGGCCAGCATGTCGGCGATCTGGCTGCGCCCTTCCAGGGTCTTGAGGTTCCAGGTCAGCAGCACCAGGTCGCGCCAGTAGCATTCGTCGGCGAACAGGTGGCTGGCGGCCGCGGCATCGCGGTCTGCCAAAGCATGGTTGAGTGTGTCGAGCAGCGCCTGCGCCCGGGCGCGGGCCGTGTCATGGGTCATGGTTGTCTCCTGAATGTTGGTCATGCCCGCTGGTTTTGCTGCGGGCAGGCGTTCTCAGGCAATCGCCATGCCATGCCTGAGAGGCCAGCCGGGCAGGCATGCCGTGCCAGCAAAATCAATGACTTGCGTGCAGGCCCCTGGCACAAACCCTGGGCTCAGGGCCCCGTTTTTCACCCCCGCCGCACGCGACAGCTGGCGCAGCCCTGCGACACCTGTCGCACCGGGCCTGCTGCAGTGCAGCAGCGGCAGTGGGTAAACCTCCATTGGCGCGGGCAGGCAGGGGGCACAGAATCGTCGGCGGCACGTTCACCGACCGCACCGAATCCCTCCCATGTCCCTGCAGTCCTACGCCTCGCACGTCCAGGAAATCGAAGCCTTCGGCCTGGGCTACTCCAACCGTGGGCAAGAGCGCGACCGCGCGGTGCTGCGCAGCTGGCGCCGCTGCATCGATTCGCACCGGCTCGATCCGGCCCGCACCAGCGAAGCCCACGTCGTCACCGAAGGCCAGTTGCGCACGCACCGCGAGGAATCCGAAGCGCTGATCCATATCGCCCGTCAGGCCCTTGAGCGGCTGTACCACCAGCTCAAAGGTCTGGACTACGTGCTGCTGCTGGCGGACCGGCATGGCGTGGCCGTGGACTTCATGGGGCACGAGGCCGATGCCGGCGACCTGCGCCGTGCGGGCCTGTACCTGGGCGCGCAATGGCGCGAGGACCACTCCGGCACCTCGGCCGTGGGGGCCTGCCTGGAAACCGGCGAAGCGTTGACCGTGCACCAGAGCGACCATTTCGACTTCACCCACACCGGCCTGTCCTGCACGGCCGCGCCGATCTACGACCTGCGCGGCGAACTCGCGGCGGTGCTGGACCTGTCGCTGCTGCGCTCGCCCGTCGAGCGGGCCAGCCAGAACCTGGCGCTCAACCTCGTCGTGGCCGCCGCGCGGCGCGTGGAGCAGGCCAACCTGATGGCCCAGTCCGGCCAGGACTGGGTGGTGCGCCTGGCCCAGTCACCCGATTTCCTCGACGTCGATCCCGACGCCTCCATCAGCGTCGACGCACGAGGCCGCATCCGCGCCATGACCCACGCGGGCGCCCGCCTGCTGGCCGCCGTCGCGCAACTGGACTGGCGCCAGCGCCAGAGCCTCATCGGCCAGCCGCTGGAGCGTTTCTTCGACCTGGACCTGCGCGACCTGTCCGAGCTGCGCCGCCATCGCCCGGCGCAGGAGCGCCTCATCCGCGCCCGCGATGGCAGCATCCTCTTCGCCCACGCCATGGAGCCGCAGCGCCGCACACGCCGCCCGCCCGCGCAGGCAACGGCGCCGCAGCCCCCTCTGCCTGCTGCGCTGCAGGCGCTGGAAAAGGGCGATGCCGCGCTGCAAGCGCTGCTGCGCAAGGCCGCCCGGCTCGCGCCGCAAGCGCTGCCGATCCTGGTGCAGGGGGAGACCGGCGCAGGCAAGGAATACCTGGCCCGCGCCCTGCATGCCTGCAGCGGTCGCAGCGGCGCCTTCGTCGCCATCAACTGCGCAGCCATTCCCGAGGCGCTGCTGGAAAGCGAGTTGTTCGGCTACTTGCCCGGCACCTGGACCGGCGGCGCCAGCAAGGGCCGCGAAGGGCTGATCGCTGCGGCACACGAAGGCACGCTGTTCCTCGACGAGATCGGCGACATGCCGCTGGCCCTGCAGGCCAAGCTGCTGCGGGTCTTGTCCGAATCCGAGATCACCCCCTTGGGCGCTCGTGCGCCACGAGCGGTGTCCGTGCGCTTCATTTCGGCCTCGCACCGTTCGCTGGCCGAAATGGTCCAGCGCGGCAGCTTCCGTGAAGACCTGCTCTACCGCCTCAACGCCGCCGAGTTGCACCTGCCTGCGCTGCGCCAGCGCAGCGACCTTCTGCCCCTGGCCGAGCAGATGCTGGCCACCTTCGGCCGCCATCTGCACCTGGGCGACGCCGCGCGCGCCCTGCTGGCCGCGCACGCCTGGCCCGGCAACCTGCGCGAGCTGCACAACGCGCTGCGCTATGCCGCAGCCCTGTGCGGGCCCGATGGCGACGGCCGCATCGAGCCCGAGCACCTGCCCGATGCGCTGAACCGTGCCCCAAATGGCGCCGCCATGGCCCACAGCACCGGCGTGCCTGCCGCCCAGGCGCTGGAGCAACTGCTGGCGCAATGCCAGGGCAATGTCTCAGAGGCAGCACGCCAGCTCGGCGTCAGCCGTTCAACGATCCACCGCCGTATCCAACAGCTCCAGCTTGGCGTGCGGCATGCCCAATGGCGCGGGCCTTAGAACACGTTCTTAGAACGCGCTTCATCCGAAAGCCCATGCGAACGGCCCCCGCTGCGCCAAGCCGTCAATAGACCGCGCCGGCCCGTGGCGCCGCCGCGCTGCCCTCGGCCCCCAGAAAATCGGCCGCCAGACGGCGCGCCGCCTGGGCGTACAGCGACACATCCACGCCCACGGCCACAAAGGTGGCGCCCAGGGCCAGGTAGTGGCGCGCCAGTTGCGGGTCGGAGGTCAGGATGCCGGCGGCCTTGCCGGCGCCGACGATGGTCTGGATGGCGCCTTCGATGGCGGCCTGCACCTCGGGGTGGCCGGGCTTGCCGCGGTGGCCCATCGAGGCGGCCAGATCGGCCGGGCCGATGAACACCCCGTCCACACCCTGGACGGCGGCAATCGCGCTCAGGTTCTTCAGGGCGGTCACGCTCTCGGCCTGCACCAGCAGGCAGATCTCATCGTCGGCCACATCGAGGTAGTCGGCGCGCAGGCTCCAGCGCGAGGCGCGGGCAATCGCGCTGCCCACACCGCGGATGCCCTGGGGCGGGTACTGCACGGCGCGCACCATCAGTTCGGCCTGCTCGGCGGTGTCGACCATCGGGATCAGCAGGTTCTGCGCGCCGATGTCGAGCAACTGCTTGACCAAGGCCACCTGGCCTTCGACGGCGCGCACCACGGGCTGCGAGCGGTAGGGGGCCACCACCTGCAGCTGCTGCAGCGTGGTCTGCAGGGTGTTGGGGGCGTGTTCGCCGTCGATCAACAGCCAGTCGAAGCCGGCGGTGGCGCTGACCTCGCTCAGGTACGGTGAGGCGGCAGACAGCCACAGGCCGATCTGGGCGCGCTTTTCGCGCAGGGCTTGCTTGAAGGGGTTGGCGGCCGGCTTGCTCATCGGGTGGGATCTCCTGAAAGAGCGGGCCGGCGCATCAGCTCGGCCCGCGGTGGATGTGACAGATTGTTGATTCTGCGTCTTTTTGAGCTGTCACCTTCATCGCCGCCTTCATGACCACCCTCATTGCCAGCCAAAGCGCCCGGCATACCAGCGCTTGACCGCCGTGGTCAGCAGGCCATAGCCCAGCAGGATCAGCAGCAGCCAGCCAAAGTAGGCCGGCGGCAGGGCCTGCAGCCTGAAGTAGCCGGCCCAAGGGCCTTGCACCAGGAAGACGCCCAGAGCGGCCACACCGGCGGTCATGCCCAGCAGCAGCGGGGCCGGGCGGCTTTGCACAAAGGGCAGTCTGGGGCTGCGCAGCAGGTGCACGATCAGCGTCTGCGTGAGCAGGCCCACCACGAACCAGCCCGACTGGAACAGGGTCTGGCGCGCCTCGCTGTTGGCCCCGAACACCCACCACATGAGGGCAAAGGTGGCGATGTCGAAGACCGAGCTCAGCGGCCCGAAATACACCATGAAACGGCCGATGCCCTCGGGGTTCCAGCGCAGCGGCTTTTGCACCAGCTCGTCGTCGACGCGGTCGAAGGGGATGGCGGTCTGCGAGAAGTCGTACAGCAGGTTCTGCACCAGCAACTGCAGCGGCAGCATGGGCAGAAATGGCAGGAAGGCGCTGGCCACCAGCACCGAGAACACGTTGCCGAAGTTCGAGCTGGCCGTCATGCGCAGGTACTTCAGCAGGTTGCAGAAGGTGCGTCGGCCCTCCAGCACGCCCTCCTGCAGCACCATCAGGCTTTTCTCGAGCAGGATGATGTCGGCGGCCTCCTTGGCGATGTCCACCGCGCTGTCCACCGAGATGCCGATGTCGGCGGCGCGCAGCGCGGGCGCGTCGTTGATGCCGTCACCCATGAAGCCCACCACATGGCCGTTGCGGCGCAGGGCGCGCACGATGCGCTCCTTGTGCAGCGGGGTCAGCTTGGCAAACAGCTGGTGCTGTTCCACGCAGGCCGCCAGCGCGGTGTCGTCCAGTGCGTCCAGCTCGGGGCCCCGCACCACGGTCTGGGCTGGCAGGCCCACCTGGGCGCAGACGCGGGCTGTCACCAGTTCGTTGTCGCCGGTCAGCACCTTCACGGCCACGCCGCTGTCGGCCAGGGCCTGCAGGGCGGGCGCGGTGGATTCCTTGGGCGGGTCGAGAAAGGCCACATAGCCGATCAGGGTGAGGGCGCTTTCATCGGCCACGCCGAACACGGTCTGGTCCAGCGGCAGCTCTTTCATGGCCACGGCGACCACGCGCAGGCCCTCGCGGTTGAGCTGGGCGGCCACCTCGTGCACGCGGGCCAGCACCTCGCCGTCCAGGGGCTGCTCGCTTTCACCCTCGGGCCCCTGGGTGCGAACCCGGGTGCAGATGGCCAGCATCTCCTCGAGTGCGCCCTTGCAGATCAGCTCATGGTGGTGGTCCTGCTCGGCCACCACCACCGACATGCGCCGGCGCACGAAGTCGAAGGGGATCTCGTCCACCTTGCGGTAGTCCTGCGCCAGGCGCAGCTCGGTGGCCATCTCCACATGCTCCAGCACGGCCCGGTCGAGCAGGTTCTTCAGGCCGGTCTGGTAGTGGCTGTTGAGGTAGGCGAACTTCAGCACCTCGTCGCTGGCCTGGCCGAACACATCGGTGTGGCGCTCCAGCACGATGCGGTCCTGGGTCAGCGTGCCGGTCTTGTCGGTGCACAGCACGTTCATGGCGCCGAAGTTCTGGATCGCGTCCAGGCGTTTCACGATCACCTGCTTGCGCGACAGCATCACCGCGCCCTTGGCCAGGGTGGTGGTGACGATCATGGGCAACATCTCGGGCGTCAGGCCCACCGCCACCGACATGGCAAACAGAAAGGCCTCGCCCCAATGCCCCTTGGTGAAGCCGTTGACCAGCAGCACGATGGGCACCATCACCAGCGCAAAGCGGATCAGCAGCCAGCTCACGCTGTTGACCCCGCTCTGGAAGGCCGTCACCGTGCCTTCGCCCGCGTTCATGTGGGCCGCCACGGTGCCGAAGTAGCTCTGGTTGCCGGTGGCCAGCACCACCGCAGTGGCCGAGCCCGAGACCACGTTGGTGCCCATGAACAGCAGGTTGTGCTGTTCCAGCGGGCCCTGGCCCGGGGCCGCCTCGGTGGGCTGCGGGTTGGGTGGGGCGTGCGGGTCGTGTGCGCTGACAAACTTCTCCACCGGCATCGATTCGCCTGTCATGGCGGCCTGGGCCACGAACAGGTCGCGCGCGCTCAGCACCCGGCAGTCGGCCGGGATCATGTCGCCCGCCGACAGCTGCAGGTGGTCGCCCGGCACCAGCTCGCGGATGGGGCGCTCCTGTGACTGCGGTGCCGCGCCGCCGGCCGGCACCCGCCACACCGTGGCGGTGTTGCTGACCAGGGCCTTGAGCGCCTCGGCAGCCCGGCTGGAGCGGGCCTCCTGCACGAAACGGATCACCGTGCTCAGGACCACCATGCTGCCGATCACCACCGTGGCCTTGCTGTCATCGGTGAGCCACGACACGGCGGCCAACAGGGTCAGCAGCAGGTTGAAGGGGTTGTTGTAGGCCCGCCACAGGCGCTGGCCAGCGGTGGGCGGCTGGTCGTGGGCCACCTCGTTGGGGCCCACGCGGCGCAAGCGCTCGGCGGCCTCGGCCTCGCTCAAGCCGCCGGCGGTCGCCTGCAACTGCGCCAGCACCTGTTCGGGTGTGGCCTGGGCGGCCCGCATCAGCAGCGGCACCAGCGGGCCGGCGGCGCTGGGCCGCGCCTCGGGCGGGTGGGCCAGGCTGTGGTCCAGCCAGGCGTGGCGGCCAAACAGGCGGTTGGTGTAGCGGCGGCGCAGCAGGGGCGCCAGCCAGCGGGGCAACAGGGCTCGCATGTCAGGGGACTTTCGGTCGGAGCGGGGCGGTTTCGGGGCGCAAAAAGGCTTCTTGAACCGGCGTTCTCCGGCCCACTATGCGCCTATATGGCTAGTTTGACCGTTCAGCTTGCTGGCATCATGACGGGATGACGAACAGTTACGAATCCGAGGACTGGAACGACACCGTCGCCATCGACGACGAGGACACGGCGCCCCTGGCGCTGGCCGATGCGGCCGGCCCGATCTGGGCCGTGGGTGAGGCGCGCCCCTATCCGGCCGAACGGGTGTCCCTGGGGCGTTGGATGCTGGGCGGGCTGAAGGCGGGCTTTTTTGTCTCGCCGGGCGTGGGCCATGCCCAGCCTTCGCCTTTTCAGGTGCTGCTGCTCACGGTGCTGGCTTCGGGCCTGCTGCTGGGGCTGGCGCGGCTGGAGGTGCCCGGCCCCGCCATTTTTGACTGGCGCGCCTGGCTGGTGCCCTGGTGGATGACGCTGCTGTCGTTGTGGGGCGCCTGGTTTGCCCTGCCGCCCGAGCGCGTGGCCGAGATCGATGACGACCCCTGGCACCTGCGCGGCCTGGGCACCTGGTTTGCGCTCAGTTCGGGCGTGGCCCTGCCCGCGCAGCTGGTGCTGCAGGCCCTGTCGATCGCCGTGGTGCGCGAATGGCTTCCGGCGCAGACCGTGGCCCTGCAATGGGTCTATTGGGGCCTGTACCTGGGCCTGTCGCTGTGGCTGTGGGCGGCGGTGGTGCGGCTGACGGCCCGTTTTGCCGGCCCGCGCTGGCGCCTGGGCCTGTTTGCGGCCTTGCTGGCCGGCCTGTTCGCCCTGGCCATCTGGCAGTTCCCGGACCGCCCCTGGGCCCCCGATGAAAGCGCCGAGCTGGCCGCCGCCGACACCCCTGAGCCCCCGCGCCTGCACCTGAGTCAGGCCGTGTTCGAGGCCCAGCAAGCCCTGTGGCCTGCGGCCGAGCAGGCCCTGGCGGCGCAGCGCGAGGGCGTGGTCGATGTCTATGGCCTGGTGTTCGCCCCCGACGGCAGCGAGGCGGTGTTCCGCCGCGAAAGCCAGCTGGTGGCCGATGTGCTGCGCCAGCGCTTTGACGCCGAAGGCCGGGTGCTGCACCTGCTGAACAACCCCGAGACCGCCACCACCTTGCCCTGGGCCACGCCTGAGAACCTGGGCCGCGCCATCGGCCTGCTGGCCACCCACATGGACCGCGAACACGATCTGCTGGTGGTGTACCTGACCTCGCACGGGGCGCAGAACTTTCAGCTGGCCGCCAGCAACGACCCCTTGGAGGTGGCCCCGGTCGACCCCGGCCTGCTGCGCCGCCTGCTCGACGAAGCCGGCATCCGCAACCGGGTGATCATGGTGTCGGCCTGCTTTGCCGGCGGCTGGATCGAGCCCCTGGCCACCGACACCAGCCTGGTGATCACCGCCTCGGATGCCGAGCACACCTCCTACGGCTGCGGCCGCCTGTCGGAGCTGACCTTCTTCGGCCGGGCCGTGGTCGACGAGCAATTGCGCCAGACCCACTCCTTCACCCAGGCCTTCGAACGGGCCCGCCTGGTGATCGGCAAGCGCGAGGTCGAGGCCGGCAAGCCCGACGGCCCGTCCAACCCGCAGATGCGCCTGGGCGCCGGCCTGGTGCCGGTGCTGGGGGCGCTGGAGGCGCGGCTGGGGCCTTGACCGCGCCTGGATGCGATCGGCGCAGGTGCGGCGCCGATCCCTGGCGAGGGCGCCGGCAGCAAGCCGGTGCAGTATGTACAATTTTGTGTACAGATAGGAGCTTGCCATGGACACCATCACCTACACGGCGGCCCGCGCCCGGCTGGCCCAGACCATGGACCGGGTCTGCAATGACCACGAGCCCTTGATCATCACGCGCAATGGTGAGCAGCAGGCCGTGGTCATGCTGTCGCTGGAAGATTACAAGGCGCTCGAAGAAACGGCTTACCTGCTGCGCAGCCCCGCCAACGCCCAGCGCTTGCTGGCCGCCACCGCTCAATTGAATGCGGGCCAGGGCCAGGTCCGCACGCTGGCAGAGTGAGGCTGATCTTTGCCGACAGCGCCTGGGACGACTACCTGGACTGGCAGCAGCACGACCGGCGCATGGTCGAGCGCATCAACCGGCTGATCCGGGAGACCGAGCGCGAGCCTTTTGCCGGCATCGGCAAGCCAGAACCCTTGAAGCACGCGCTGGCTGGCTACTGGTCGCGCCGCATCAACGACGAGCACCGCATGGTGTACCGCATCGATGGCGATGCCCTGTGCATCGCACAGCTGCGCTACCACTATTGAATCGGGTTGAACCGGGGCCGAGCGCCACTTCCGGTCTTGCCCACACCCTGCCACGGCTGACACAGCTTTGCGCTATGGTGACGCGCATGAAGCCTTCATTTTTCAGTCTGGGGTGGCGCACCCTGTGGCGTGACCTGCGCGCCGGTGAGCTGCGCCTGTTGATCGTGGCCGTGACCCTGGCGGTGGCGGCCCTGAGTGCGGTGGGGTTTTTTTCGGACCGGCTCAAAGGAGGGCTGCAGCGCGATGCCCGCCAACTGCTGGGCGGCGACGCGGTGCTGGCCAGCGACAACCCGGCCCCGGCCGCCTTTGCCGAGCGGGCGCGGGCCCTGGGCCTGCAGGTGGGGGCCACCCAGACCTTTCCGACCATGGGGCGCGCGCCCGATGAGCAAGGCGGTGCCAGCCGCCTGGTGGCCCTGAAGGCGGTCAGCCCGGGCTACCCGCTGCGCGGCCAGTTGCTGGTGTCGACCACGGCCGACGGCGCTGGTGAGCCCACGCGCGAGGTGCCGGGGCCCGGCGAGGTGTGGGTGGATGCGGCGGTGCTCGAATCGCTGGACCTGCACCTGGGCGACCCCCTGCTGCTGGGCGACAGCCGCCTGCGCATTGCGCGCGTGCTGGTGCTGGAGCCCGACCGCGGCGCCGGCTTCATGAACTTTGCCCCACGGGTCATGGTGCGCGAATCCGACCTGGCGGCCACCCGCCTGGTGCAGCCCGCCAGCCGCATCAACCACCGCCTGGCGGTGGCTGGCGAGGGCCCGGCCGTCAAGGCCTTCACCGACTGGGCCGAGGCCGAGATGAAACGCAGCGGCCTGCGTGGCGCCCGCATCGAGTCGCTGGACAGCGGCCGCCCCGAGATGCGCCAGACCCTGGACCGGGCCGAGAAATTCCTCAACCTGGTGGCCTTGCTGGCCGCCTTGCTGAGTGCCGTGGCCGTGGCCCTGGCCGCACGCGGCTTTGCCGGCAGCCACCTGGACGATTGCGCCATGCTGCGGGTGCTGGGGCAAAGCCAGCGCACCATCGCGCTGGCCTATGCCTTCGAGTTCGTGCTGGCCGGCGCGGCCGCCAGCCTGCTCGGTGTGGTGCTGGGCTATGCGGTGCACTACGCCTTTGTGGCCCTGCTGGCGGGCCTGGTGGACGCGGCCCTGCCGGCCGCCACGGCCTGGCCCGCGCTGCTGGGCCTGGGCATGGGCCTGACCCTGTTGGTGGCCTTCGGTCTGCCGCCGGTGCTGCAACTGGCGCAGGTGCCGCCGCTGCGCGTGATCCGGCGCGACCTGGGCGGGCTCAAGCCGGCCTCGTTGCTGGTGCTGGGCCTGGGCGTGGCGGGCTTTGCGGCCTTGCTGATGGCCGTCAGCAGCGACCGCCTGCTGGGCCTGATCGCCGTGGGCGGCTTTGCCGGCGCCGTGCTGCTGTTTGCCGGCCTGAGCTGGCTGGCCGTGCAGGCCTTGCGCCGCAGCGTCAACGAGAGCACCGCGCCGCGCTGGCTGGTGCTGGCCACCCGCCAGGTGTCGGCCCGCCCGGCCTATGCGGTGGTGCAGGTCAGCGCCCTGGCGGTGGGCCTGCTGGCCCTGGTGCTGCTGGTGCTGCTGCGCACCGACCTCATCAGCAGCTGGCGCCAGGCCACGCCACCCGACGCGCCCAACCGCTTCGTGATCAATGTGCTGCCCGAGCAGGCGGCTGATTTTCAGGCCGCGCTGCGCCAGGCCGGGGTGGGCCAGTTCGATTGGTACCCCATGATCCGGGGCCGCCTGGTGAGCATCAACGGCCAGCCCGTCAAGCCCGAGGACTACCCCAGCGAGCGGGCCAAGCGCCTGGTCGACCGCGAGTTCAACCTCTCCAACAGCGCCGAACGCCCCCCGCACAACCCGGTGGTGGCAGGCCGCTGGACGCCCGAGGAGGCCGGCGCGGTGAGCGTGGAAGAAGGCATTGCCCAGACCCTGGGCCTGAAGCTCGGCGACCAGCTGCGTTTCGACATCGGCGGCGTGCAGACCGAATCGCGCATCACCTCGCTGCGCAAGGTGGACTGGGGCTCGCTGCATGCCAACTTCTTCGTCATCTACCCCGTGGCCAGCCTGCCCGATGTGCCCGTCACCTACCTGGCGGCCTTCCGGGCCCCGGCCCAGCGCGGCTTTGACAATGGCCTGGTGCGGCAGTTTCCGAACATCACCAATGTGGACATGAGCAGCACGCTCAACCAGATCCAGCGCGTGCTCGACCAGGTGGTGCAGGCGGTGGAGTTCCTGTTCGGCTTCACCCTGGCCGCCGGCCTGGTGGTGCTGTTTGCCGCCGTCACCGCCACCCGCGAAGAGCGCGCCCGCGAGTTCGCCATCATGCGCGCCGTGGGGGCCAGCAGCCGTCTGCTGCGCCAGGTGCAGGGCGCCGAATTGCTGGGCGTGGGTCTGCTGGCCGGCTTTCTGGCCAGTGCGGTGGCGGCCGGCGTGGGCTGGGGCCTGGCGCACTTCGTGTTCGATTTCCCCTGGACGGTCTCACCCTGGGTGCTGCTGGGCGGCGCCGCCGCCGGTGCCGTGCTGGCCCTGGCCGCCGGCTGGTGGGGCCTGCGCGAGGTGCTGCGCCGGCCGGTGGTGGAGACGCTGCGGCGGGCCGCGGCGTGAGGCCGGCCTGGGCGGTGTTGAGCCGCAAGCCGCGGTTTACGGAAGCGACAATGGTGGCCTATGAGCACCGATGACACCCCGCAAACGACCAACCCCGCCCCCGCCACCCCCTTCGAATGGATCGGCGGTGAAGAGCGCGTGTTGGCGCTGACCGAGCGCTTTTATGATCTGATGGACCTGGAGCCCGGCTACCACGACCTGCGCGCCGCGCACGGCCCCGACCTGTCGAATGCGCGCCAGCGCCTGTTCTGGTTTCTGTGCGGCTGGCTGGGCGGCCCTTCGTATTACACCGACCGCTTTGGCCACCCCATGCTGCGGGCGCGGCACCTGCCTTTCCCGATCGGCATCAAGGAGCGCGACCAGTGGGTGGCCTGCATGGACCAGGCCATGGGCGAGACGGGCGTGCCTGAGGACTTGCGGACTCGCCTCAAGGAGAGCTTTTTCGGCACGGCCGACTGGATGCGCAACAAGGGCATCTGAACGCCTCGGGCCTGGGTGCGTAACATACGCGGCCATGACCGAAACCACTTCTTCCTCCGTGCGCCTGCGCCCCGCCACCCAGGCCGATGTCGACACCATCCTGGGCTTGATCCGGGGCCTGGCCGAGTACGAGAACCTGCTGGACCGCGTGGTGGCCACGCCTGAGAAGCTGGCCGACACCTTGTTCGGCGCCCACCCCGCCGCCGAAGTGCTGCTGGCCGAGCTCGATGGCCAGGTACAGGGCTTTGCGCTGTTCTTTCACAACTACTCGACCTTTCTGGCCCAGCGCGGCCTGTACCTCGAAGACCTGTTTGTGCGCCCCGAGGCGCGTGGGCGGGGCGTGGGCAAGGCCTTGCTCAAGGCCCTGGCCGAGCTGGCCGTGCAGCGCGGCTGCGGGCGTTTCGAGTGGTCGGTGCTGGACTGGAACCAGAGCGCGATCGATTTCTACCAGGCCATGGGCGCCACCGTGATGCCCGACTGGCGCATCTGCCGTGTCACGGGCGAAGCCTTGACGCGGCTGGGGCAGCCGGTCTGAACTTTCCCCTGAATCAAGCCTGGGCGCGCAGCGCCTCCAGCCGCCGCACCAGGGCCAGCGGCGTGAGGTCTTCGAACATCGGGCCGATCACCTGCAGGCCGATGCGCAGACCGTCGCGGTCGCGGCCCACCGGGGCGCTGGTGGCGGGCAGGCCGGCCACGGTGGCGATGCCGGGCCAGAAGACCTGCGGCCCCAGGGGTTGGGCCTGGCCGTCCATCTGCACTGTGGCGCTGGCCCAGTCCATGGGGTCGATGTGCGGGTAGGCGGTGCAGCCCAGCACGGGGGTGAGCACCACGTCGACCTGTTCGAACAAGGCCTGCCACTGCTGTTGCAGGCCGGCGCGGCGGTCCAGCAGGGTCAGCCATTCGTGGGCGCTGATGGACGTGGCACCCGGCTGGCCGCGGGTCATGAAAGTGTTGAGCAGGCCGGCATAGATCTGGTGGGCCGTCTGCAGGTTGGGCAGGCGTTCGCTGCTGCGCAACACGGTGCAGCCGCCGGCCTGCAGGGTGTCGGCCACCGCCTGCAAGGCGGCCTGGGTGTCTTGCGACACGGGCAGGCCCGGGTGCTGGTCGAGCAGCAGGCAGCGTGCCTGCGCCATGTCGCGCGCGGGGGGCAGTTGCAGGGTGTAGGCCCGTGACTGTGGGGCCTCGGGGCCGGCCAGCACGCTCAGGGCCAGTTCCAGGTCGTCCACGCTGCGCGCCAGCGGGCCGATCACGGCCAACTCATTGGGGGCCCCGCTGCCCAGGCCCGGAAAATCATGGCCGCGCGCCGGCAGCAGGCCCAGGCTGGGCTTGTGGCCGTACACGCCGCAGAAGTGCGCCGGCACCCGGATCGAGCCACCGATGTCCGAGCCCAGCTCCAGGGCCACAAAGCGCGCCGCCAGCGCGGCGGCGCCACCGCCCGACGAGCCGCCCGGCGTGCGGCTCAGGTCCAGTGGGTTGCGGGTGCGGCCGTAGATCGGGTTGGCGGATTGCCAGTCGCCCAGGCCCACCGGCACATTGGTCTTGCCCAGGATCACGGCGCCCGCAGCCTTGAGCCGGGTCACGGCCAGGGCGTCGCGCTCGGCCCGGTGCTGGCGGGCAAACTCAAAACCCCAGGTGGTGGGTTGGCCAGCCAGGTTGAAGGATTCTTTCACCGTCATGGGCAGGCCCAGCAGGGGCTGGCGTTCACCACGCGCCAGGGCCTCGTCGGCGGCACGGGCCTGGCGGCGGGCCTGCTCGAAGTCGCGCACCACCACGGCGTTGATGGCGCCATCTTGCGCTTCGATGCGGGCGATGGCGGCCTCGCACAGGGCCAGGGCGCTGCATTGGCCACTTGCCAGCGCGGCCACCTGGGTGCGGGCATCGAGGTCGAGCAGGGCGTCAGCGGGCGAGGAGGGCAGTGAGGTCATGGCGGGGCCTGTGAAATAGGTCTCGCCATTGTGGCCCGAGCCCCTGGCCTGGCTCGTGTCAACCCGGTGACGGTCGCAGCAGCACCACCAGCGCGCCGGCCCCGCCTTCGGCCGGCCGGGCCTGCACAAAGGCCAGCACCTCGTTCTTCTGCACCAGCCAGCTTTGCACCCGGCCCTTGAGCACCGGGCTTTTGCCGGGCGAGCCCAGGCCCTTGCCGTGCACCACGCGCACACAGCGCAGGCCGATCTTGTGGGCTTCGCGGATGAACTGGCCCAGCGCCTCGCGCGCTTCGTCGGTGCGCAGGCCGTGCAGATCGAGCTGGCGCTGGATGCTCCAGACCCCGCGGCGCAGCTTGCGCGTGACCTCGACGCTGATGCCGGGGCGGCGAAAGCTCAGCGCGTCGTCGGTGTCGAGCAGGGTGCTGACGTCGAAGTCGTCGCTGATGGATTCGAGCAGCACACGTTGCTCGTCGAGCTGGTGCTGGTAGGGGACGGGCGCCGGCGGGTCGTTTTGCAGCAGCACGCGGCCATGGTGGCGCAGCGGGATCACCGGGCCCACGGCCAGCTCGAACAGGCGGTGCCGGGCCTGCTCGCGGGCGGCGGCCTCGCGGCGGGCGCGCTCCAGGGCTTCGGCCTCGGCGCGTTGCTGGGCCAGGCGTTTTTGCAGCTGCTTCAGGTCTTGCAGCGAGTGCAGCACCAGGGCGGCCGGGGGGGCGCTGGTGGAGGCAGCCGGGTGATGGGGCTGAGGCGATCGCATCACAGCAGCCCTTCTTCGGCCATCGACAAGGCCTGGCCGGGCGCCACGATCAGGTGGTCGAGCACGCGCACATCGATCAGGCCCAGGGCGGCCTTCAGGTGCTGGGTGAGGGCCTGGTCGGCGGCCGAGGGCTGCACCTGGCCGCTGGGGTGGTTGTGCGCCAGCACCACGGCGCCGGCCTGGTGGTGCAGGGCGCGCAGCACCACCTCACGCGGGTAGACCGAGGTCTGGTTGATCGTGCCGCGAAACAGCTCTTCAAAGGCCAGCAGCCGGTTCTGGCTGTCCAGAAACAGCACGGCAAACACCTCATGCCCCTTGTGGGCCAGGTGCAGCTGCAGGTAGCGGCGCACGGCATCGGGCGAGTCGAACACGGCGCGCTCGCTCAGCTGCTGGGCCAGGGCGCGGCGGGCCAGTTCGAGCACGGCGCTGAGTTCGGCCCGCTTGGCGGTGCCGCCCAGGCCCTTGATGCGTTTCAGGTCGTCCAGTTTGGCCTGCAGCAGGCCGGCCATGCCGCCAAAGGCGTCGAGCAGCTCTTGCGCCAGCATCAGCACGCTTTTGCCGGCCAGGCCGGTGCGCAGCAGCAGGGCCAGCAGCTCGGCGTCGCTGAGCGAGGCGGCGCCGCGCGCGATCAGCTTCTCGCGTGGGCGGGCTTCGGGGGGCAGGTTCAGCGGGCTCATGGGGGGTGTGGCGGAGAAGGGGGGCTGAAGCGCGGGAAAGGTGGGGCGGGCCGAAAAAGAAGCGAAAAGGACGCAAAAAAGAAGCTGAAATGAAGCGAAAGCTGGGGGCATAGAGCCCCGGGCTCAAAGGGGCTCTGGCTGGTTTTTTACAATGGCGGCCAGTTTATCGGGACTTCCATGTCAACAACGCCCTCTCAAGCATCTGTCGTTCAGCCGTCTTCCTTCCTGACCCTGCATTACCGCCTGGCCGGGCCGGCAGGGGACATCATCAATACTTTCGACGACAAACCCGCCACCTTGTCGCTGGGCTCGGGCGAGTTGTCGCCTGCGGTGGAGCAGCGGTTGATCGGCCTGGCCGAGGGCACCCGCACCCAGTTCGAGATCCCGGCCGGCGAGGCCTTTGGCGAGCGCAACCCCGACATGCTGCAATGGGTGGCGCGCAAGCTGCTGGCCCAGTTTGGCGACCCGGACGAGCAGTACGACGTGGGCGATGTGGTGCAGTTCCCCACGCCCGACGGCACCGGCAGCTATGCCGGCGCGGTGCAGCAGCTGAGCGATGACGCGGTGCTGTTCGATTTCAACCACCCGCTGGCCGGCCAGCCGGTCACCTTTGAAGTGCAACTGATTGGTGTTTTGTGATGAGCAGCGCCCCCGCCACCTCCCTGTCCGAAATCACCCTGGCCGAGCCGCGCGGCTTTTGTGCCGGCGTGGACCGGGCCATCGAGATCGTGGAGCGTGCGCTGCAGAAGTTCGGGGCGCCGATCTATGTGCGCCACGAGATCGTGCACAACACCTATGTGGTGAACGACCTCAAGAACAAGGGTGCGATCTTCATCGAAGAGCTCGACGATGTGCCCCCGGGCGCCACCCTGGTGTTCAGCGCCCACGGCGTGAGCCGGGCGGTGCAGGAAGAAGCCCGGGCGCGCGGTTTTTCGATCTTCGATGCCACCTGCCCGCTGGTGACCAAGGTGCACGTCGAGGTGGCCAAGCTGGCGCGCGAGGGATATGAGTTCATCATGATCGGCCACAAGGGCCACCCCGAGGTGGAGGGCACCATGGGCCAGTTGGACCACGGCATCCATCTGGTGGAAGACGTGGCCGATGTGGCCCGCGTGCAGCCCGGGCAGACCGATAAGCTGGCCGTGGTGACCCAGACCACGCTGAGCGTGGACGACGCCGCCGAGATCGCCGAGGCCGTGCGCCAGCGCTTTCCCAAGGTGCGCGAGCCCAAGCAGCAGGACATCTGCTACGCCACGCAAAACCGCCAGGACGCGGTGAAGATCCTCAGCCCGAAGGTGGACATCGTGATCGTGGTGGGCAGCCCGACCAGCTCCAACAGCAACCGCCTGCGCGAGCTGGCCGAAAAGCTGGGCACGCCCGCCTACATGGTGGACAGCGCCGCCGAACTGCAAGCCGCCTGGTTCGAGGGCAAGGCCCGCGTGGGCCTGACGGCTGGCGCGTCGGCGCCCGAACTGCTGGTGGAGCAGGTGATCGAGCGTCTGCGCGCCTTCGGGGCCGTGGCGGTGCGCAAGATGGATGGCATCGAGGAAACGCTGAAGTTTCCGCTGCCCAAGGGTCTGAAACTCGACGCTTGAGGATGTTGGACCTGAGCCGCAGGGCTCAGGTCCACAGATCCAGCGGCGGGTCGGCCACCACGGCGCGCAGGATGTCGGCGCGCGACAGGAAGCCGATCACGTGGCCGTCGTCCTGGGTCACGGGCAGGCCGGGCAGGCCCATGTCCAGCAGCACCCGGGCCGCGCGGCGCAGCGAGGTGTCGCCGGCCACGGCGGGCACGGGGGTGAGCATGATGTCGCGCACGCTTTTCTGGGCCAGCTGCCAGGCCGAGATGCCGGTGGCGCTGGGGGCGGGCATCAGCACCGGCGGCATCATGTCGGCGCGCAGCAGCAGCCCGATCAGCAGGCCTTGGGCATCCAGCACCGGGGCCTGGCCCACGCCGCGTGCGGCCAGTGCCTCCCAGGCCTCGGCCACGGTGAGCTCGGGTGACACGCTGAACACCTCGCGGCTCATCACGTCCTGCACCCGGTCCAGCGGCTGGCGCGTCGGGGGCTTGGCCTGCTGGGCATCGGCGTAGGTGGCCATGGCGTCGTTGCGCCGGGTGTGCAGGGCGTTGGCCGGCGGGCGTGGGGTGGCGGGCGGCAGCTCGAAGGCATCGCGGTGCAGGGCATCGCTGCGGTGCAAGGCGCGCGTGGCCGACAAGGCGCGCACCGGGCTCAGATCGGCCAAGTTTTCCATCGTGCCCCGGTAGATGGGGCCACCCAGACCAAAAACGTAGAACATGCGCTTCTCCGGAGCCGCCCGTGGGGGTCAGCGGTGGGGCCGCCCTGACAATCAGGGCTGGATACACTGCGAGCTTCGTATTTTGCGACGATTGCCTGCGCCATGATCTTGCGTTCCGACATTGAGGCCGCTTCGGCCCGCCTGCAACAGCAGGGCCCCCAAGGTTTTTTGCGTGCCACACCGCTGTGGCGACTGCCCGGTGCCACCCTGGGGGTGGCCGCGGCCGAGGTCTGGCTCAAGCTGGAGCACCTGCAGGTCAGCGGCAGTTTCAAGGCCCGTGGCATGTTGAACCGCCTGCTGGCCCAGCCCATCCCGGCCAGCGGGGTGATCGTGGCCTCGGGCGGCAATGCCGGCATTGCCACTGCGGCGGCGGCCCGCGCCCTGGGCGTGCCCTGCGAGGTGTTCGTGCCCGAGGTCTCCCCTGAAGCCAAGCGCCAGAAGCTGCGCGAACTGGGCGCCCAGGTGCAGGTGGTGGGCGCCACCTATGCCGAGGCCTTCGAGGCCTGCATGGCGCGCCAGCAGGTCAGCGGGGCCCTGATCACCCATGCCTACGACCAGCCCGAGGTGGTGGCCGGTGCCGGCACCCTGGCGCGTGAGATCGAGGCCGAGGCCGGCCTGCCCGACAGCGTGCTGGTGAGTGTGGGCGGCGGCGGCCTGATCGGCGGCATGGCCGCCTGGTTCGAGCAACGCGCCCGTGTGGTGGCCCTGGAGCCCGAAGGCGCGCCCACCCTGTTCCGCGCCCGCGAGGCCGGTCAGCCCGTGGACGTGGCCGTGTCGGGCATTGCGGCCGACTCGCTGGGCGCGCGGCGCATCGGGGCCATCGGCTGGCAGGTGACGCAGGCCCAGGTGGGCCAGGCCCTGCTGCTGGGCGACGACGCCATTGCCAAGGCCCGCAAAACCCTGTGGAGCGAGTTCAAGCTGGCGGTCGAGCCGGCCGCCGCGCTGGGCCTGGCGGCCCTGCAGTCGGGCGCCTATGTGCCGGCCCCCGGCGAGAAGGTGTGCCTGGTGCTGTGTGGCGCCAATTTCGACCCCGCCACCCTGGCCTGAAGCGCGCCACCGGAACCGCCCTGAGACCCCTCGTTAAAATCGCCCCATGCTAGACATCAATTCCCTGCGCAAAGACCTCGATTCGGTCGTCGCCCGCCTTGAAACCCGCAAAAAGCCCCAGGCCTACCTGAATGTGGACGCCTTCCGCACCCTGGAGGCCGAGCGCAAGACCCTGCAGACCCGCACCGAAGAGCTGCAGGCCCAGCGCAACACGCTGTCCAAGCAGATCGGCCAGCGCAAGTCCAAGGGCGAGAGCGTGGACGACATCATGGCCGCCGTGGCCGCCATCAAGACCGAGCTCGACACCTCGGCCGCCCGCCTGGAGGCCCTGCAGCCCGAACTCAACCACCTGCTGATGGCCGTGCCCAACCTGCCGCACGAGTCGGTGCCGGTGGGCTCGGACGAGTCTGGCAACGTCGAGGTGCGCCGCTGGGGCACGCCGGGCCAGTACGACTTCGAGGTGAAAGACCACGTCGATCTGGGCGAACCCCTGGGCCTGGACTTTGACATGGGTGTCAAGCTCTCGGGCTCGCGCTTCACCGTGATGAAGGGGCAGATCGCCCGCCTGCACCGTGCGCTGTCGCAGTTCATGCTCGATGTGCAGACGCAAGAGCACGGCTACACCGAATGCTATGTGCCCTACGCCGTGAACACTGATTCGCTCAAGGGCACGGGCCAACTGCCCAAGTTCGAAGGCGATCTGTTTGCCGCCAAGAAGGGCGGTCAGGACGGCGAACCCGTGCCCGACCACGCCGCGCTCTACCTGATCCCGACCAGCGAAGTGCCGCTGACCAATTTTGTGCGCGACGTGGTGCTGGCCGAGGGCGAGCTGCCGATCAAGCTCACGGCCCACACCCCGTGCTTCCGCTCCGAAGCCGGCAGCTATGGGCGCGACACCCGCGGCATGATCCGCCAGCACCAGTTCGACAAGGTCGAGATGGTGCAGATCGTGCACCCCGAGCGCAGCTACGAAGCCCTGGAGGCCATGACCGGCCATGCCGAGGCCATTCTGCAGAAGCTGGGCCTGCCCTACCGTGTGATGGCGCTGTGCACCGGCGACATGGGTTTTGGCTCGGCCAAGACCTATGACCTGGAAGTGTGGCTGCCGGCGCAGAACACCTACCGCGAGATCAGCTCGGTGTCGAACTGCGAAGCCTTCCAGGCGCGCCGCCTGCAGGCCCGCTTCAAGAACGCCCAAGGCAAGAACGAGCTGGTGCACACTCTGAACGGCTCGGGCCTGGCCGTGGGCCGCACCCTGGTGGCCGTGCTGGAGAACAACCAGCAGGCCGACGGCAGCATCACCGTGCCCGAAGTGCTGCGCCCCTACATGGGCGGCCTGACGGTGCTCAAGCCCTGAGCCTGGCCCACCCAGGCGCCGCCCGGTTGAGCGCATGATGTTTCGCCTGGGCGGCTGGTCACCCGCGCGCCGCCTGCGCGCCAAGTTCGTGCTGCTGGCCCTGCTGCCCCTGCTGGGGGCGCTGGGCCTGATGGCACTGACCGTGGCCCACCAGGACCACGAGCTCGCCGAGCGCGAGCGCGTGCTGGTGCTGCAGACCTACATGAACGCGCGCCGGGTGGAGCTGCGCCACTACGTGGATTTGGCTGTCAGCACGGTGCGCCCCCTGTACGACAGCGGGCAGACCGACCCGGCCACGCGCCAGCAGGCGATCCAGCGCCTGGCCTCTCTCGACTACGGCAGCGACGGCTACTTCTTCGTGTACGACCTCGATGGTGAAGTGCTCATGCACTCGCGCCAGCCCGAGCTGCTGGGGCGCAACCTGTGGAACCTGCGCGACCCCCGGGGCCAGCCCACCATCCAGCAGCTGATCGCCCAGGCCCGCCAGGGTGGCGGCTACGTGGAGTACCTGTGGCAAAAGCCCTCCAGCGGCAAGATGGTGCCCAAGCTGGGCTATGTGGTGGCCCTGCCGCGCTGGCACCTGATGCTGGGCACGGGCCTGTACCTGGACGACATGGACGACACCCTGACCCAGCTGGACCAGCAGGTGCGCAGCAACATCAGCGCCACCTTGTGGTGGATGCTGGGCATCGCCGGCCTGGCCCTGCTGTGCCTGAGCGTGAGCGGCCTGTGGCTGAACCTCAGCGAGCAGCGCATCGCCGACCAGAAGCTGCGCCTGCTGGCCCAGCGCCTGGTGCGTTCACAAGAAGACGAGCGCGCCCGCCTGGCCCGTGAACTGCACGACGGCAGCAGCCAGACCCTGGTGTCGACCAAGCTGCTGCTCGAATCCGCCCTGCACACGGTGCAGCACGGTGGGCCGCCGCCCGAGCACAGCCTGCGCCAGGCCCTGGCCCGCCTGGGCGACAGCCTGACCGAGATCCGGCGCCTGTCGCACCGCCTGCGCCCCGCCATGCTCGACCGCCTGGGCCTGCCGGCCGCGCTGGAGCAGTTGGTGGCCGAATGGAGCGAGGCCAGCGGCGTGGCCGCGCAGGTCTTTGTGGGCCCCCAGGTGCCCGAACTGGGCGAAGAGATCAAGACGGCGCTGTTCCGGGTGGCGCAGGAGGCCCTGGCCAATGTGGCCAAGCACGCGGCCGCCAGCCAGGTGCAACTGAGCCTGCTGGCCGACACCGGCAGCCCCGGCGAGGGCCCCACGCTGCACCTGCAGATCAGCGACGACGGGCAGGGCTTCGAGGCCGAGCGCCTGCACCACGATCCGCAGCAGGGCATCGGGCTGCGCAACATCCGCGAGCGCATGGCCGCGGTGGGTGGCTCGGTGGAGTTCTTGAGCGCGCCAGGGCAGGGCACCCAGCTCGATGCCCAGGTGCCCCTGGGCCCCGGGGCTGCCCCAGGTTTGAATCAGGAGTCTGAAGGATGAGCGAATCGGAAGTGCGCCTGCTGCTGGTGGACGACCACCCCATGGTGCGTGAGGGCCTGCGCGCCCGCCTGAGCCATGTGGCACAGTTCAAGGTGGTCGACGAGGCCGGCTCGGCCACCGAGGCCCTGCAAAGCCTGGTCCGGCACGACATCCACCTGGTGCTGATGGACATCGGCATGAAGCCGGTCAATGGCCTCGAGCTGACGGCCCAGGTGCTGGCGCGCTGGCCGCGCCTCAAGGTGCTGATGTTCAGCATGTATGACAACCCCGAATTCGTGCAGCGCGCCCTGCAGGCCGGGGCCAGCGGCTACCTGCTGAAGGACGCGCCGGCCGACGAGATCGTGGCCGCCATTGGCGTGGTGATGAGCGGCGCCACCTTTCTGAGCCCGGGCGTGTCGGGCCGGCTGTTCCGCAACGACCAGCCCAAGCCCCTGCTGTCGCCGCGCGAGGCCGAGGTGCTGAGCGCCCTGGGCCGCGGCGAATCCAGCAAGCAGATGGCGGCCCGCCTGGGCCTGAGCTTTCGCACCGTCGAGGCGCACCGCCAGAGCATCAAGCGCAAGCTCGGCATCGAGGGCCAGGCCGAGCTGATCAAGTACGCGGTGGAGCATGCGGGCGGGCAGTGAGGCGGGGCCTGAGACCGGGTTTCAGCGCTGAAATTGACGCGGGCGTGGGCGCGCAGGAGCGGGTGATGGGGAGGTGATGGGGAGGTGATGGGGCGGTGATGGGGCGGTGACAGGCCGGTGACAGGCGCCCTTGATCGTGCCGAAGGGCGCTTCTGGCGGTCTCTGTTCGATCTGGTGCCGCCACGTGGGAGCACCGAGGTTTCGCGCTCTAGGCTCTTGTCGATGGCCTCCCTTCGGAGCGCCGCAAGAACGGAGACAGCATGATCCGAGACCCCCAAGCGTTTTCCCAAGCCCTGCAATCCATCGAGCGCCATGTGCGTGAGCGCCTGATCCCGAGCGAGGCCGAGGTGGAGGCCCGCGATGAAGTGCCCCCGCAGCTGGTGGCCGAGTTGGCGAGCCTGGGCTATTTCGGCTGGTCCATTCCCGAGGAATGGGGCGGCCAGGGTATGACGACCGAAGAGCTGGTGCTGGCCGCCATGGCGCTGTCGCAGGCCTCGGTGGCCTTCCGGGCCCGGGTGGGCACCAACACCGGCATCGGCTCCGAGGCCCTGGTGGCCGACGGCACGCCCGAGCAGAAGGCCCGCTACCTGCCCCGCCTGGCCAGCGGCGAGATCACGGGCGCTTTCGCCCTGACCGAACCCGAGGCCGGCTCGGATGCCACGGCCCTGCGCACCCGGGCCGAGCGCGACGGCAGCGACTACCTCCTGAACGGCACCAAGTGTTTCATCACCAATGCGCCGCTGGCCGGCCTGTTCACGGTGCTGGCCCGCACCGACCCCGAGCAGGCGGGCGCCCAGGGCATCTCGGCCTTTCTGGTCGAGCGCGACACACCCGGTCTGCAGACCGGGCAGCCCTACAAAAAAATGGGGCAGGCGGGCTCCCCGGTGTCCGAGGTGCACTTTGACCAGTGCCGGGTGCCGGCCGCGAACCTGATCGGGGGGCGCGAAGGGCAGGGCTTCAAGACCGCCATGAAGGTGCTCAACAAACAGCGCATCCACCTGGCCGCCCTGTGCACCGGCCCGGCCATCCGCATGCTGGAGGAGGCCATGCGCTGGACCACACAGCGCCACCAGTTCGGCCAGCCGGTGGCGCAGTTTCAGCTGGTGCAGGCCCTGATCGCCGATTGCCAGACCGACATCCAGGCGGCACGAGCCCTGATCCTGCAAACCGCCCGCCAGCGCGATGAGGGCGAAGACGTGAGCCTGCAGGCCTCGGTCTGCAAGTACTTTGCCTCGGAGATGTGTGGCCGGGTGGCCGACCGCTGTGTGCAGATGCTGGGCGGCAGCGGCTACATCCACGGTCACCCGGTCGAGCGTTTCTACCGCGACGTGCGCCTGTTCCGGCTCTATGAGGGCACCAGCCAGATCCACCAACTGAACATCGCCAAACGCACGCTGGCGGCCTTCGAGGCACAGCAGGGGCGTCTGTGATCCTGACGGTTTGATCAGGGTTTTCCATTAGGTGTTGCCGCGTGCGCCCCCACGTGGTGCGACGGATGCGGCGGCACGACCCGCTCTTGACAATGGCCGCACCGCGGCGCCGTGCCCCAGCAGGGGCGGCGCCGGCCTTCTCACACAACGGAGACCTGCATGGAATTCTTGAAACGCCACCTGCCGTGGCTGGCCGTGGCCTTGCTCGGCACCTGGGGCCTGGCCACCCTGGCCCTGAGCCGCGGCGAAGCCGTCAGCGCCACCTGGCTGGTGATGGCCGCGATCTGTGTCTACCTGATCGCCTACCGCTACTACAGCCTGTTCATCGCCAACAAGGTGCTGGGCCTGGACGCCACGCGCAACACCCCGGCCTGGCGCCACAACGACGGGCTGGACTTTGTGCCCACCCACAAGTACGTGCTGTTCGGCCACCACTTTGCCGCCATTGCCGGCGCCGGCCCCCTGGTGGGCCCGGTGCTGGCCGCGCAGATGGGCTACCTGCCCGGCCTGTTGTGGATCTTGGCAGGCGTGGTGCTGGCCGGTGCGGTGCAGGACTTCATCGTGCTGTTCATCTCGACCCGGCGCGATGGCCGCTCGCTGGGCGAGATGGTCAAGCAGGAGATGGGCAACGTGCCCGGCGTGATCGCGCTGTTCGGCGCCTTCATGATCATGATCATCATCCTGGCCGTGCTGGCGCTGATCGTGGTGAAGGCCCTGGCGCATTCGCCCTGGGGCACCTTCACCGTGATGGCCACCGTGCCGGTGGCGCTGTTCATGGGCTTTTACGTGCGCTACCTGCGCCCGGGCCACATCGGCGAGGTGTCGGTGATCGGCTTTGTGCTGCTGATGGCGGCCATCGTGGGCGGCCAGGCCGTGTTCGAGAGCCCCGTGTGGGGGCCGTATTTCGACTTCAGCCCCGAGGCGCTGACCTGGATCCTGATCGGCTACGGCTTTGTGGCCTCGGTGCTGCCGGTTTGGATGCTGCTGGCCCCGCGCGACTACCTGTCGACCTTCCTGAAGATCGGCACCATCCTGGCGCTGGCCGTGGGCATCGTGGTGGTCAACCCCACGCTGGCCATGCCCTCGATCACCCAGTTTGCCCAGGGCAATGGCCCGGTCTGGGCGGGTGACCTGTTCCCCTTCCTGTTCATCACCATCGCCTGCGGCGCGGTGTCGGGCTTCCATGCGCTGATCTCGTCGGGCACCACGCCCAAGATGCTGGAGAACGAAACCCAGGCCCGCTTCATCGGTTACGGCGGCATGCTGGCCGAGTCCTTTGTGGCTGTGATGGCCCTGGCCGCGGCCTCGGTGATCGACCCCGGCATCTACTTCGCCATGAACAGCCCGGCCGCCCTGGTCGGCAACACGCCCGAGGCGGTGGCCCAGACCATCTCCACCTGGGGCTTTGTGATCACCCCCGACGTGCTGATCCAGACTGCCAAGGACGTGGGCGAGAACACCATCCTGGCGCGGGCCGGTGGTGCACCCACCCTGGCCGTGGGCATGGCCCACATCCTGCACCAGGCCGTGGGCGGTCAGGCCATGATGGCCTTCTGGTACCACTTCGCCATCCTGTTCGAAGCCCTGTTCATCCTGACCGCGGTGGACGCCGGCACCCGCGCCGGGCGCTTCATGCTGCAAGACCTGCTGGGCACCTTTGTGCCCGCGCTCAAGCGCACCGAATCGCTGGGCGCCAACCTGCTGGCCACCGGCCTGACCGTGGCGGCCTGGGGCTATTTTGTGTACCAGGGCGTGCAAGACCCGCTGGGCGGCATCAACACCCTGTGGCCGCTGTTCGGCATCTCCAACCAGATGCTGGCCGCCGTGGCCCTGATGCTGGGCACCGTGGTGCTGTTCAACATGAAGCGCGAGCGCTACGCCTGGGTGACGGCGCTGCCGGCCGCCTGGTTGCTGGCCTGCACCCTGTCGGCAGGTTGGTTGAAGATCTTCTCGGCCGATGTGAAGGTGGGCTTTCTGGCCCACGCCAACCGCTACGCCGACGCCCTGGCCCAAGGCCAGGTGCTGGCCCCGGCCAAGAGCGCGGCCGCCATGGCCCGTGTGGTGTTCAACGACCGCCTGGACGCCGGCCTGTGCGTGCTGTTCATGGCCGTGGTGCTGAGCACCCTGGTCTACAGCGTGCGCGCCTGCCTGCGTGCCCGCGGCCAGGCCAAGGACCAGACCCGCGAAGTGCCCTACCAGCCCCTGCCGGCCGAGGCGCGGGCATGACAACCCACCCTGTGCCCGCCGCCAACCCCTTGCTGGAGGCCGGGCGCTACATCGCCCAGTCGTTTCGCCTGATGGTGGGCCAGCCCAGCTACGACACCTACGTGGCCCACCGCCAGCGCACCCATCCCGGCGAGCCGGTGATGAGCTACGAGGCCTTCTTCCGCGAGCGCCAGGAGGCCCGCTACGGTGGCGGCAAAGGGCGCATGGGGCGTTGTTGCTGAGATTTTTCAAAAGGGCCAAAAAACCCTGCTAGAATTCGAGGCTCGACAAACGGCAGCCAGCCGGATGTCAAAAAATTCAGCTCTGCGGTCTCGCGCAGAGCGGCTTTCAAAGCCAGCCAAGCTGGCATTGAAAGTTTCGGGACCACGGAGAGATGGCAGAGTGGTCGAATGCGTCGGACTCGAAATCCGATATACAGTTATGCTGTATCGAGGGTTCGAATCCCTCTCTCTCCTCCAAGACAACGGTCTGTTGCTACTGAAAAGTAGCACAGGCCGTTTTTCTTTGTCTGGCGGAAACAGACTTTGCAAGCTGCTTGCGTTATCAGCGCCAGCTAAATCGGCTGTAAAAACGCGTTCTCTGCCATCTTCTGGATGGCAGAATTGGCCCATCTTAGGCACGCCTAACCCCTCTTTGCCAACCACAGGGCAGTCCAGCATGACGGAGCCAGATGCAGACGAAATCCTCACGCTGGATGAGGTGGCCGCTTACCTGAAGGCAGGCAAGCTGAAGGCAGGCAAGAAGACCGCTTGCCGCCTGGCCCAGCAGGGCCAGATACCGGCCTTCAAGCAGGGCGGCACTTGGCGCTTTCGCCGCCCCGAGCCGCACCGCTGGATGGCCGCCCAAACAGGCGGCCAGGCTGCCGCACCCTTGGCTGCAACAGCCGCCGACAAGACACAGGACAAAAAATGAGTGACCAGAACCCCACCCCTGCCGACTTGGCCGCCAGCCCGAATCCCGCAGACGAACTGCGCGCCAAGCTGGCCGACCTCATTCCGGGGGCATTTTCGGAGGGCAAGCTGAACCCAGCCGCACTCAAGCGTGCGCTGGGTGAGGCCCATGTGAACGAAGGCAGCGAACGCTACGCGCTCACCTGGGCGGGCAAGGCCGACGCCTACAAAGTGCTGCAAACCCCGTCCACCGCCACGCTGCGGCCTGAGCGCGACAAGTCGGTGAACTTCGACCAGGCGCAGCATGTGTTCATTGAGGGCGAGAACCTGGAGGTGCTCAAGGTCTTGCAAAAGGCTTATTTCGGCAAGGTCAAGCTGATTTATATCGACCCGCCTTACAACACCGGGTCAGACAGTTTCATTTACCCCGACCGTTTTCAGGAAAGCAAAGAGGATTACCTCAAACGCATCAATGACCTGGCCGATGATGGCACTTTGATGCGCGAGGGTTTCTTTCGCAAGAACAGCAAGGAAAGCGGGCACTATCACAGCAATTGGTTGTCGATGATGTTGCCGCGCCTCTATATTGCACGTAACTTGTTGCGTGAGGACGGGGTGATTTTTGTTTCTTGTGATGACAACGAGGTGCATAACCTGCGGTGTTTGATGAATGAGGTGTTTGGTGAGGAGAATTTCATCGCGCAAATGATTTGGGAGGGTGCGACAAAGAATACAGCCGATCAAATTGGCACCGATCATGAGTATGTACTAGTTTTTGCACGGTCTCAACTTAACGTACCAAAGACATGGAAGTTGTCAAAAGACGGCGTCGCCCCCGTTCTCAAGGAGGTTGCTCGGCTAAAGAAAGTGCATGGCAACAACTACGAGGCTGCTTCACAAGAGCTGGCCGCTTGGTTTCGCGCAAATAAAGCGAAACCTTCTTTCGCACTTCGCCGTTTTAGGTATGTAGATCGAATTGGTGCTTACAAAGAGGACGATCCGACTGCGCCAGGGGGGCGAAAATATGAGTTACGTGACCCACGCAACAATACAGTTATTCCATTGCGCCCCAATCGAGGTTGGGCCTTTGATCAAGACGAGTTTAATGAAATGGTCCGAGAGGGTCGGATCAGCTTCATTACTCCCACTAGTGTAATGGTGCGACGTTATTTGCATGAGACCGACTATGCAACCCCTCAAAGCGTCTTCTATCAACCCGCGCGATCTGCATCTGAACGCCTCGATAAATTTTTAGGAGGAGCATATTTTTCCTATCCGAAGGACGATGAGGTAATTCGTCAATTCGTAGAAATGGCAACTGATGCTGCTGACGAAAATTGCATTGTTTTGGATTTTTTTGCTGGATCAGCAACAACAGCGCATGCAGTGATGGATCTGAATCATCGAGACGGCGGTAATCGCCGTGCACTTCTTGTGCAGCTTCCGGAGCCAGTTGATTCAGATGCCATTCGGGCGGCTGGTTTTGAATCTATCGCGGACATTGCGAGAGAACGGATGCGGCGCCGAGTGGAGCAGGGTGGTACGGGATTGCATTCCACGACTACCTCTGACTCCAGCGGAATGAAATCTTTCCGCCTCGCACCTTCAAACTTCAAACAATGGCGCGGCGATGGAATCGATACCCCCGAACAATTGGCCGAGCAAATGAAGCTGTTCACCAAGTCTGAAAAAGACGGTGCAGCGGTTGAAGACATGCTCTACGAGCTGTTGCTGAAATTTGGCCAGGAACTGACCACGCCCGTTGAAACACTTCAAGTCGCGGGCGGCCGAGTGTTCGCCATTCATGATCCCAAGATGCTCTTCGTTTTGGAGTCGTTCACTGAGGCCATGATCGTGCCGCTGGTTGCCATGAAACCCCGCGAGGTCATCGCTATCGACGGGGTGTTCGAGGACTCGGACATGCTCAAGACCAACCTTGACCTGCAATGCCGCGACGCGGGCATTCGGTTCACCTGCTTGTGAGGCGGCACCATGTCTAGCGTTCGTTCGCTCACGGTCTCGGGGTACAAGTCCATCCGGGAACTGAAGGCGTTTCCTCTGAACGATTTGAACGTGCTCATCGGTGCCAACGGCGCAGGCAAGAGCAACTTCATTGGCTTGTTTCGGCTGCTGGGTGAAATCGTCGAAGAGCGCTTGCAGCTCTATGTGCAGACGCAAGGCGGGCCCGACGCATTGCTGCATGGTGGTCGTGGGCGAACGGAGCGCTTGCACGTTGAGTTCTTTTTTGCGCAGAACGGCTACAAGTTCGATCTGGTGCCCACGTTTGACAACAGGCTGGTTTTCGAGAGCGAGCAAAGTTGGTTTGCTGGCAGCAAGTATCCAGGCTCCTACAGCGCACCCTTGGGTGCGGGGCACGAAGAGTCGAAGCTCAAGACGGCCACGGACAGTTTTTCGCCCTATGTCCGTTCGTCGGTCACCAACTGGCGCGTCTATCACTTCCACGACACCAGCGAGCGGGCCAAGGTCAAGCAGAAGCAGGCGGTCAATGACAACCTGCGGCTGAAGCCGGACGCGGCCAATCTGGCCGCCTACTTGCGTTTGCTGAAAGAAAATCACGAGCCTGAATACCAGAACATCGTGAGCACCATTCGGTTGGTGGCCCCGTTTTTTGACGATTTCGTGCACCGCGAAGGCGACTCGGAAACCATTGAGCTGGAGTGGCTGCAAAAGGGCAACCCAGACACGCCGTTCAAGGCGCACATGTTGTCTGACGGCAGTTTGCGGTTTATTTGCCTGGCCACGCTGCTGCTGCAGCCTTGGTACAAGTTGCCCGAGACAGTGCTCATTGATGAGCCAGAACTGGGCCTGCACCCCTATGCCATCACCGTGCTGGCTGACATGTTCAAACAGGTGGCCGAGAAGCGGCAGTTGATCGTGTCCACCCAATCGGTGGAATTGCTCAACGAGCTGACGCCGGCTGATGTGATTGTGGTTGACCAGGTGGACGGCGCATCAACCTTCAAGCGTTTCACCCAGGACGAGCTTTCGGGTTGGTTGGAGCAGTACGCCATGGGCGAGCTGTGGAAGCGCAATGTGTTGGGCGGAAGGCCGTGAATGGTGGAAGTCATTGTTTTCGCCGAAGGCCCGACCGAAGAGCAGTTCATCAAACGGGTGGTGGCGCCTGCGCTGCGGCCCCTGCAAGTGTTCTTGAAGCCGCAGATGCTCAAGACCTCGCAAGAGGCGCGGGGAGGCGCCATCAACTTTGACCGCCTGAAGTTCAACGCCCGCAACACGTTGCGCCAACATCCTGCCGCCGTGCTCACCACGCTTCTGGACTTGTATGGGCTGGACACCTCGTTTCCCGGCTTTGAGCAAGCCAAGAGCAAGCCCGATCTGTCAAGCCGGGTGACGCACCTCAACGCGGCACTTCACCGTGAACTGGTGGCCTATGTGGGTTGCAGGCCGGAGCGCTTCATTGCGCACATCCAGCCCTACGAGTTCGAGGGGCTGCTGTTTTCTGACACACAGGCCCTGTCTCAGACTGAGCCGGGTTGGCAAACGGGGGGCGTCCAATTGGCAGCCGTGCGGGCCGCATTTGAAACGCCAGAACACATCAACAACAGCATTGAGACCAAGCCGTCAAGGCGACTGGAGCAGTTGCTACAACCTGGCTACAAGAAAACCCGGCACGGCCCGTTGGCCGCAGAGCGAGTCACGCTGGCCGCCATGGAGCGGGAGTGCCCGCACTTTCGCCTGTGGGTGGCGGCGCTGCGCAACTCGGGAGGAAATCACCCGTGAAATTGCAATTTGACGCCAATCAGGATTACCAACTGGAGGCGATTCGTGCCGTGGTGGCTTTGTTCGAAGGCCAACCAGACGCCTCGCAAGCCGCTGTCACGCGCGAGGACGAGCTGTCCAGCCTGGCGTTGAGTGAAACCGGCATTGCCAACCACAGAGTGATTGGCGATAAGCAGTGGCTGGCCAACCTCAACGCCGTGCAGAAGACCCACGGGCTTGAGCCATCGGGTGCATTGGCGACCATGACGCTCGACAACGGGGGGCCCGTGGGAAGCTTCCCCAATTTCACGGTGGAGATGGAGACTGGCACGGGCAAGACCTATGTGTACCTGCGCACGGTGCATGAGCTGGCCAAGACGTATGGCTTTAAAAAGTTCGTGATCGTGGTGCCGTCTGTGGCGATCCGCGAGGGTGTGTTGTCCAGTCTCAACATCACCCGCGAACACTTCCAGACGCTGTACGGCTATGAGCGCATGGAGTTCATGGTGTACGACTCGGGCAAGGTGAACCAGCTTCGCAACTTTGCCCTGTCTGACGCGATTCAAATTTTGGTCATCAACATCGACGCCTTCGCCAAGGATTCGACCGACACCAGCGACGACGCCGCAAGCGGCAAGGCCAAGAAGAAGACTAAGGGCAACGTCATCAACCAGATGCGCGAGACGGGCGTGAAGCCCATTGAGTTCATTCAGGCTGCGCACCCTTTGGTGATCGTGGACGAGCCGCAGAACCTGGAAACCGACATTCGCAAGCAGGCCCTGGCGCGCCTGAACCCGCTTTGCACGCTGCGCTATTCGGCCACGCACCGCAACGCCTACAACCTGATCTATTCACTGGACCCCGTGCGCGCCTACGAATTGGGGTTGGTCAAGCAGATCGGGGTGGATTCGGTCATCGAGCTGAAGGACGCCAATCAGGCGTTCATTGAGGTCGAGGGCTTCAAGACGGGTAAGCGCAGCGTGTCGGCCAAAATTTCGATCTGGGTCAACCAAGCGCAAGGGCCGGCCAAGAAGTCGGTGACCGTGAAAAACGGAGACGACCTCTACACGCTTTCCAACCAGCGAGAGATTTACCGCAACGGGTTTATCGTCAACGAGATTGATGCGGGCGAGGGCTTTGTGACCTTTGCCAACGATGTGCGCGTGGCCCTGGGTCGTCCGCATGGCGCGCTGACCGATGCCATCCTGCGTTTGCAGATTGAGGCGACGGTGCGCCGTCATTTTGAGAAGGCAAAGAAACTGCACCCCATGGGAATCAAGGTGTTGTCGGTCTTCTTCATTGACCGCGTGTCGAACTACCGGGTGTATGGCGAGGATGGCGCAACAGCCAAAGGCAAATTCGCGACATGGTTTGAGGAAATCTATGCGCAGTACCAGGCCAAGGATGAGTTCTCGGGCCTTTTCAGTGCTGAGGCCTCGACGGTACACAACGGCTACTTCTCGCAAGACAAGCGGGCCGTATCGCCGTTCGAGACCCTGACCGGCAAGACCAACGCCGATGCTGAAGCGAGTGCGTTTGAGTTGATCATGCGTGACAAGGAGCGCTTGCTGGGTCTCGAAGAACCGCTGGCCTTCATCTTCAGCCACTCCGCGCTGCGCGAGGGTTGGGACAACCCCAACGTGTTCCAGATTTGCACGCTGGCCGAGTCCAGCTCTGAAATTAAAAAGCGGCAGGAAATCGGGCGTGGCCTTCGCCTGGCAGTGAACCAGGAGGGCGAGCGCGTGCGCGACCCTGCCATCAATCGGTTGACCGTGATCGCCAACGAAAGCTATGAGGACTTTGCCAACCAGTTGCAGACCGAGATGGTTGAGGCGGGCGTGAGATTCAAGCGCGAGATGATCAAGAACGAGCGCGACAAGGTGACCGTGCGCCTGCGCAAGGGGTTTGATACCGATCCGCAGTTTCTTGCGCTATGGGAGCAGATTCACACTCGTACCCGCTACAGCGTGACCTATAAAACCGAAGAGCTGGTTGCCAAGGCTGCCAGCCGCATTCAGGCCAAGATGCCTGTCATCGAGCGGCCCAAGGTCGCGCTGACACGCGCAGACATTGCCATCGGCTCGGGCGGCGTGGTGGGCAAGCAAACCGGGTATCGTACCCAGACGGTAGAAGCCAAATATGTGATGCCTGACTTTGTCGGGCAAGTGCAGGCCAAGACGGGACTGGCGAAATCCACGGTGGCGAACATCCTGCTTGAAACAGGCCGCTTGGGAGACGCGGTGAACAACCCGCAGGTGTTCATCGATCACGTCTCAGAGATCACCAACGCGGTCAAGCGCGAATTTTTGGTCTACGGTGATGGCTCCGATGAAAGCGGCGTGAAGTATGTCAAGCTGGACGATTCGGTCTACGAGATGCGTCGCTTCGAGCGAGACGACCTGATGGAGGTTTTCGAGTCGAATGCGCGCGCAGTGGAGAAGCAAGAGAAGACGCTGTTCTCCCATATCGTCATCGACTCGAACTCGGGGCCAGAGCGTGCCTTCGCACAGGCCTGCGAGGACAACGATGATGTGCTGTTCTACATCAAGCTTCCGAGCTGGTTCCGGATTGAAACGCCCGTGGGTTCGTACAACCCCGACTGGGCTTTGGCGTACCGCAATGACAAAACCTTGTATTTCGTGGCAGAGACCAAAAAGACAGGGGCCGGGGACCATGTTCAGCTTGACCTGTTGAGGCCGATTGAAGACTTGCGCATTGAGTGCGGAAGACGCCACTTCAAGAATTTTGAACAGGTGCAGTTCAAGGTGCTGACGACGCTCACCGACTTGCTTGTTTGAGTGTGGGTTTTCAGGGGGATGTCCAGGTGAACTGAAGTTTTCGGCCTCTGACTGCGAACATTCGACCTTGAACATAGCCGCAAGCGGGCGATCTTGTTCACCGCAATTCGACACCAAGCGTCGTAAGTGCTTGATCTGTATAGGGGTGGCCTTTCTGGTTGGCACTACAACAGGGTCAATCGAGCGTCGATGGTTGGTTTGTTGATCTTGAGAGCGGCCTGGGCTTGGGCCTGGCGAGCTTGCAGGGTGGAGCCGCCACGCGCCTCCGGATATTTCCCTGTTGCGTGTGAGCACTCGCGAGAGGACTTTGGGTGCCAGTCAAAAAACTTCGGCGGTAGATCGAATTGGAACGTGGTAGAACCGCGAATGCGGGACGCTCAGGTGGCGCTTCAATCTCCAAGCTCATGGCTGCCCCGCCACCCCAATCATGTCCACTGAGACCTCTCCCCACCACGGACAGAACCGATCTTTCCCGGCAACGTTCGTCCCCTTGAGTGGCAGTGCTCGAGATTGCCAGGACTGTGGTCGTGGCGAGGGCGTGGGGTTTGCTTTCGATTATGCGTATCAGCCCATCGTCGATCTGGCACGCAAGGCCGTGTTCGCGCACGAAGCCTTGGTGCGAGGCCCGAATGGTGAAAGTGCTGCCAGCGTTCTGGCGAAGGTCAATGATGTGAACCGGTACCGCTTTGACCAGGCCTGCCGCGTGAAGGCCATCAAGGGGGCCAAAGAGCTTGGAATCCAAGAGCCGATATCGATCAACTTTCTACCCAACGCCATCTACAAGCCCGAGGTCTGCATCCGCACGACGCTGGAGGCGGCCCGGGTTCATGGTTTTCCGCTGGACCACATCATCTTCGAGGTGACCGAGGGCGAACGGATCGAGGACGGCCCCTGGTTCGCGAGCATTCTTCGCGAGTACAAACGCTGTGGCTTCAAGACGGCCATCGATGACTTTGGTGCGGGCTATGCCGGGCTCAAGCTGCTGGCAGACTTCCAGCCGGATCTGGTCAAGATCGACATGGACCTGATCCGCGGCGTCGACGGCAATCCCGCCCGGCAGGCGATTGTTCGCAGCCTGGTCAGCCTGTGCCGGGAGATGTCCATCACCCTCATTGCAGAGGGTGTTGAAACACCCTCTGAGCGAGACTTCCTGTTTGACCAGGGCATTGAGCTGATGCAGGGTTATCTGTTTGCCCGGCCTGCCTTTCGAGCCATCGCGGCGGTCGATCCTGGCACTTACCGTTGAGGGCGGGCAGAGAAAGCTCAGGCAGAACCCCGCAAAGGAGAACGTACCTTGGGAAAGACCCGTCTGGAAGCTTTCAGTGATGGCGTGCTCGCCATCATCATCACGATCATGGTGCTGGAGATCAAGGTGCCTCATGAACCGACGCCCGAGGCGCTGCTGGCGCTGTTGCCGGTGTTTCTGAGTTATCTGTTGAGCTTTGTCTACGTCGGCATCTATTGGAACAACCACCACCACATGCTGCACACCTGTGAGCGTGTGACCGGGCCCATTCTTTGGGCCAATCTGCATCTGCTGTTCTGGCTGTCGCTGCTGCCATGGGCCACGGGCTGGATGGGCGAGAACCATTTTGCTGCGCTGCCCACGGCGGTCTACGGCGTGGTGCTGTTGGTGGCGGCGCTGGCCTACTATGTCTTGCAGCAGACCATTGTTGCGTCGCAAGGGCCTCACTCCCTGCTGCGCTTGGCCATCGGAAGGGATTTGAAGGGCAAGGCGTCGCCCGTGCTCTATCTCTGCGGTGTGGCGCTGACCTGTGTGAAGCCGCCACTGGGTCAGCTGATGTATGTGTTGGTGGCGCTGATGTGGCTGGTGCCGGACAGGCGCATCGAGCGCGCGGCAGGGCGCGCTGACGCTGGGTGACACCGGCTTCGTTGCAAGACCACGGGCAGGGTGCCTCATGTCACCCGGAACGTGTTGAAGGGGGACGTGCTGGGTCGACGAGCTGAGGCAGGCCCTTCAGCCTTGACGCCGCCGGTCCGGTCGAACATCGGCTGGGCTTCAAAGCCGCCACAGCAGGCCGGCGGTCCAGCGGCTGAGGCGGCGGTACTGACCCCAGAAGGTGTCCGGCTGCCCGGCGATGGCCACGGCGCCCAGGGTCAGTTCGAGCTGCACGCTGAGGCGTCGCTGTGCCTCCAGCCGGATGAAGCGCTGGCGCTCCCCGGGCTTCCAGCTGCCCTCCAGGCTCAGTCGCCAGGCCTCGGGGTCGTCGGTCTGTTGCTGCACGCGGGCCAGCAGTTGGTGGTTGAACAGGCGCCTGAAGTCCCACCAGCCTTCGGGGGCCTCGCGTGACCGGTACACGGCGTATTCACCCTGCCACTGCAGGACCAGGCGCAGCGCATCGTCTCCGGGGCCGTTCAGGGTCTGTTCGATGCCCGCCACCCATTGGCTGAAGCTGTCGCTGCGCCGGGCATGGTGCAGGCCCCATTCCAGGCGCAGCAGCGATTGCGTGCCCAGCTCGCGGAGATGGCCCAGTGCCAGGGCGTTCAGGCGATCCTGCAGCGGCTGCAGGGCGGGCAGTCCGGTGTCGGTCTGCGCCCACACCGCGGTGGGCGCATGGCTGTGGCCGTGGTAGAGCACCACGCTGGTGTCGCCGCCCAGCGCCTGGCCCGACCAACGCAAACCCAGCTGGGCCTGCGAGGGGTGTTGCACCGGCAGCAGATTGAGGCCCGCAGGCAGCGAGGGCGCCCACACGCCGTCGGGCAGCCGGGACGCCGTGGCGCCGGGGCTGAGCACCAGCTCCAGCTGTTGACCGGCCTGTGCATGGCGCAGGCTCAGGGAGGGCAGCGCGAGCTTGCGCGAACGGGTCGGATCGCGCCAATCGCGGGGGTTCAGCAGGTCGCTGGGTGAGACGGTGTCGGTCACGCTCCAGTCGTGGATCTGGCGGCCCACGGTCCATTGCCAGGGGCCTTGCCGATGCCGGTAGAACGCCTGCCCCAGTCGGACCTCTTCCACGCCACGGGCACGCCAAAGCCCGTCCAGCTCCAGATGCCATTGCTGCTCGTCGGCCTGCTTCCAGCTCAGTTGCTGTTGCCAGCGGGTCTCGGCCTCATCGCTGGCACGGCCTTGCCAGGCCAGCCCCAGGCGGGTTTCACTGCGGGCATCGCTGGACCATTGCCACGGGCCGGTATCGGCATCGGCACCGGCGGCTGCCGCCGCCTCGGGCGCCCAGGCCCACACCCAGGCCCACATACAGGCCCACACCCAGGTATTCAGGCGCCAGGCCCCCCAGGTTTGTCGACGCGGGTTCATGTTCAATCGTTGCCCAGGTCTTCGGGGTTGAAACGGCTCGGGCCCGTGGCGGGGTCGAATTGGCGCTGGCCGATCTCGATCACCGTGCGGCGGTCCTCCTGCAGGTTCTCGATCACCACCTGCAGGGGCCGCCAGCGGCCCGATCCATCCAGTTGCAGCTGGGGGTGGCGCTGCACCTTCAACAAGCGGCCCTGGGTGTCGTGGTACTCGATGCGTTCGACCGCCAAGGCGGGCGTCAGCTGGATGACCCGTTTGCCATAGCCGCTGAGCACACCGGGTTTGGGGCGGGCCTCGATCCGCCAGCCGTTGGGCTCCGCACTCAGCATCTGGTAGTCGAAGTCGGCCACAGCCTCACCCAGCAACTGGCGGTTGTCTTCGAACGTGAGGTCGGTGCCACCAAAGTAGCGGCTCTCGCGGTCGCCACTCAGCCGTCGGGCCTGGGGCCAGCTGGGCATGCGCAGCCACATCTGGGCACCTGTGCTGCCGCCCTTGCTCTGGCGCAGCACCAGCAGGCCCAGACCCTTGTCCAGCGCGGGCTCCGTGAACTGCACCCGGACCTTGTCGCCCTCGCTGGAGAAGCGGGTCCACCGCAGCAATGATTTCAGCTCGGCCTGGCGCTGGGGGCGCTCCACACGCACCCGGATCTGCTCCACCTCGGTCTGCACGCCGCTGCGGTACAGGCTCCAGCTTTGGGCGATCAGCTGGGCAGGATCGGGCGTCGTGCCCCAGGCCAGGGAGGCCAGGCCGCTGAGGCAGAGCAGGCTGCCAGCCCGCCGGCAGAGGGGGTGCAGCGCTTGTCGAGGGGTCATGTCGGTCGCTCCTGGGAAGATGTGCGGGAGGAGGTGTGGGATGAGGTGAGGGAGGATGTGGCGACGGCTGTGCGGGCGTCGGTGTCGCTCGGCGTGGACCTGGCTTCCACGCAACTGCGCAGCACGCCGGTCATGAGAAAGAGCGCGCCGAAGGCGCAGGCGATCAGCAGCACGATCATCATCAGGCCGAGTCTCTGGATGGGCAAAAAGGGTGACAGCAGCAGAAAGCTGAAGCAGACCGCATTGAGTTGGGCATCGATCAGCGTGACGCGCCCGCGCTCATGCAAGGCATAGTGCAGCGCCTCATCCGGCGTCTCGCCCAGGCCCAGCCGGTGCGCGAAGTCGTCCACCACATAGATGTCGAAGTCGATGGCGGCGTTGATGCCCAGCGCCGTGGCGCAGGCGCTCGCCTGGTCCAGCGGGATCTGGCACAGCGCCATCAGCACCACCACCACCGAATACGCAAACACAAAGGGCAGGCTGATGGCCAGCGCGCTGCGCAGGGGGGCCAGGGTGCGCGCGCCTGGCGGCAGGCTTTTGCGCTGGCCCGCCTGGCGCCAACCCAGCCAGATCAGGCACACCCCCAGCACCAGGGGGAAGGAGGTCAGCACATTCAGCGGCTTGCCCTGGCTGATGTACTGGTCGGTCTGGTGGTAGGTGTGCAGGCGGCCGAAGGGCAGCACCTGCAGGTCTGCAAAGTCCTTTTCGGCCAGCGCCATCGTGGCGTCCGCAAAGTCGCGCAGGTCGCGGGAGTTGTCTGCCGCATGGGCGGCATACAGCACCAGGCCTTGCTCCGACCAGAAGTAGCCGGCCAGTTTGTCGTCGTCCAGATCCCAGCGGATCATCTGCAGCAGTTCGTGGGCCTGGGCCCGGTTGGCCGGCAAGGCGGCGTGCACGTCGGGGCTGCGTTCGGCCAGTTGGCCCAGCTTGTCGAGCACCGAGCGCACCGGCATGGCCCCGGGCAGGGCCGCCACCCGCTGCTGGAATTCGAAGGCCCGGGCGAGAAAGACCGGGTCCTCGACGGGGGCCTGCCCGGGCTGGGCGTGGCGCGGCAGCACCAGGTAGGACAGGCGTCCGAAGCCGGCGCCACCGGGCCGGTTGAGCATGGCCCGTGCCCGGTCAACAATGGTGTGGGGCAGGTAGTCGATCGGCCGCTCCTGCACCTTGATCCAGGGGCTGGCGGGGTGGCTGACATCGTGCAGCACGATGCCCAGGGCGCAGCCCAGGGCCAGCCCGCTCAGGCCCAGCGAGACGAGCAGGCTTTGCCGGGGGTGCAGGGCGGCGATCCGGCGCCAGGCCGCCTGGGGCAGCCAGTCGATCGCGAGCAGGTAGCGGCCGTGCAACGCGCCAAGTCGGCCCGGTCGCCCCAGCCGGCCCCCTTGGCCAGAGTGCCCGCAGTGGTGTCGGCCCAGCTCGTCCGGCACCCCGCCGACGCACAGGTGCAAGGCCGGCAGCACGTTGCCCGCCAGCAGGCGTTGCAAGGCAATGCCCAACGCAGACAGCACGCCCACTTCCATGATGCCGCGAATGCCGATCTGGGGCAGGGTGGCAAAGTTGAGGAAGGCGATCAGCGCCACCACATTGAACTTGCCGCGCAAGCCCGTGCCGACCTGGCGCCACAGCTCGGCCGGCGGGGTGTCGGGTCGCTCGCGCCAGGCATCGTTGTAGGCCTCGAAGGCGCGCACGTTGAAGGAGATGCCCGACACGATCAGGGCCGACAGCACCAGCAGAAAATAGACCCGTTCATGCACCGGCAGGCCCTGAAAGCGAAGCCCCATCCAGTCCATCACCGGGATGGCGGCGCGCACCAGCACGAAAGACATCAGGATCACAGCGCTGACCTGCACCGCCTGGCGCCATGAGCCCAGGGAGAACACCGCCGCCAGGGTGGCAATCAGCAGGCCCAGGGTCGAGTAGAAAAGCACGTCCGAGATCAGCGCGTAGTGCATCAGCCCGCGGGCCACGGCCCAACCCCCCAGGCTGACATTGGCGTAGGCGGGCGCTGGTCGGATATCGCCTTTGAACAGCATCCACTGCCAGGTGGGGGTGTCGCGTTGCTCCAGATAGCGCGCGCACCGTTCCAGAATGCCTTGCTCGCTGTAGTCGGGCGGCAGAAAGACAATGATCTGCGCATGATCGAAGCCAGGGCCGACCAGCACCGGGTACACCGAGCTGTCCTGCTGCACCTGGCGCTTCCAGCCGGCCAGGTCAAAGCCGGCCGGCACCTGCCCTTGCGAGTCCAGCAGGGCCTGCGAAAGGTGCGGGCGGCTCTCCAGTGTGGGCTTGCCGTCCTGTGTGTCGACCCGATAGTCCGCGCTGTTGCTGGCCAGGCTCCAGACCACGCCCTCGGGAAACTGCGTGCGCAGTTCCTGGCTCATGCGGATGATCTGGCCGAGGCCCTGCGTGTCGATGCCCTGCGGAAAGTCCAACACAAAGGACAGCGTGTCGCCCTGGGTCAGCTCCGGGTGCGTGGCGGCCTCGCGCTGCCAGCGTTCGTAGCGGTTGTCGCTGTCCAGCAGCGCGTCCTGCACGATGCCGGCGCTTTGCACATGCAGGTTGAGCCAGGCGCCCACCAGGGTGATCAGCAGCGCGAGCGCGACCAGCCAACGCGCTCTTGTCGGGTTGAGCTTCAGGTCCATGATCGATGCCCGGTTCAGGTGGAGGATGCGGCGCCCAGGCCCTGGGTGCCCAATCCCTGGCCCGCCGCACGCCCCAGCTCCAGCCCGAAATCGCTCACCAGGTGGCCGAAGCAATGGGGCGCCGGCAGGCCCAGCTCGAGCGACTGGAACGCCTCGCGCACCAGGGCCATGTTGCTGTCCGAGACCTCGAACCAGTCGCGGGTGAGGGCGCTGGGGTTGTGCTCGCGGTACACCGCATGGAACAGTGACATGGCCTCGGCAAAGCAGCCAAAGACCGTGCCTTGCGACAGGTGAAGCTTGTTCCAGCTGAGGGGGCCCAGCACGTATTTCAGATGTGGTGAATGGCCGTTGCCGGCGTCCTGTCGCACCACCTTGCCCTCGCAGCGGGCCAGTGTTTCGGCGTCGAGGTTGGCCGGCTCGGCCACGTCCACCACCAGCAGGCGTCGGTGGGGCCGCCGCAGGCGCTCGACCGTGGCGGGGTCCAGCTTCGACTCGGCGCTGTGGGTGCAGGCGACCACCACATCGAAATGCCCGGCCTGCTCGAGGTCACTGGTCACGTTGATGCCTGTCTCGGCCCAGAACTGGGTCAGAAGAGAGGCGTTGGCCCCATAGCCGACCACGTCGTGGCGTTGCCGCTGCAGCTCGTGCGAGACCGCAGCGCCCAGGATGCCATACGGCCCGATCACCAGGATGCGGGGCCGCACCAGGCCCGCGCGGCGAATCGCCCGGGCCACGTCCTGGCACAGCAGGTGGGCCGTGCCGTTGTCGCCGATGGTGAACAGCAGCTCCGGGAAGCGCTCGCGCAGCTCGGCGCCGTCGCGGCCGAACAGGCGCTTGGTCGATGCGGCCAGCAGCACCACCCGGGCACCCTGGTCCTGGGACCAGGCCACGGCATCGATGAAGACCTTCTTGGCGCGTTTGCGGTCCTCGCGGTCGTACATCTGCGCGGCGGTGAAGGGGATGCCGCGCACCTGCCCGGCCACATCACCAAGGTAGACGCGGGGCCCGCTGGCGTGCCGATGGGCCGGTGAGCCGGCGGGGAAGAAGCGCCGCCGCTCGGCTTCGTCGCGGATGTTGGTGATGAAGGCCACATCCAGGCCGGGGCGGTCGGTCAACAGGCGCAAGGCCTTGCGGTGGTCTGCGGCGGCCAGTGCGGCGCGCCAGAGTGTGCTGAGCATGGGCTGGGTTCCTTCGGGTCCGTCGATTCCCCTTGGGAATGTGTCGGCTGACCCATGGTGTCCATGCTAGAAAAGGCACAGATGCCTTCCCATACGGTGCTGACCGTAGTTTTCAGTGGGCCTCGGGCGGGTGGCGCTCCGGCACCTCAGGCACAAAGATGCCGAAGCAGCTGCCCTGCCGCAAGCGCGACCGCACCCGCAGCCCATAGCCGCTGCGCTCACACAGCGAGCGCACGATGAACAAGCCCAGGCCGTGGCCCTCGGGTGCCGCGTGCCGGCCTTGGCGGAAGGGCGCCTGCAGCGCCTGGATGTCGGCGGGCAGCAGGCCCGGCCCGGTATCGAGCACCTGGATCTCGATGCCACCCGGGCGGCGCCGAGCCCCCAGCAGCACCCGGCCCTTGGGTGGGGTGTAGCGCAAGGCGTTGCTGATCAGGTTGCCCAGGATGCGACGCAGCACCGTGGCGGAGGCGTCGATGTCGATGCGGTTGTCGACATAGCGCAGCTGCAGATCGCGGGCCTGGGCCTGGTCGCGGTGGTCGCGCACCAGCTCCGCCAGCAAGGTGCCCAGTTCAATGTGCTCGGGCGGTTCCGGCAGGCTGTCGCGGGTTTCCTCGATGATGCCGCGCAGCAGTGACTCGGCATAGTCGAGGCTGCGATGCAGGTGCTGGGCGATGCCCTCGGCCTGGGGCTCGTTTTGCAGGGCGCCGATGGCCAGGCGCAGGGCCCCGAGGGGCTGAGAAATATCGTGGCTGGCGCTGGCCAGTTGCAGGCCCTGCCGCTGGGCGTGCTGCAGCGCGCTGCGCCGCTCGGTCTCGGCGCGCAGCAGTTCCTCGGCTTCGGCCAGGCGACGCACGCGGGCTTCGGCCTGGTGGCGTTGTGCCTGTCGCACCTGGTTGACCAGGGCCACCGAAAAGAAGCTGCATTCCAGCAGCAGCCCGAACTTGGGGTAGTGGAAGAAGTTCACGCCGGGCAGCGGGTTCTGGCCCATGATGCCCATGAGGAACAGCGCAAAGCCAAACAGCACCAGGCAGGCTGAACCCAGCAGGTACAGGCGCGCCCCGGGCAGGCGGTCGCGCAGTGCCAGGGTGGCGGTGATCAGGGCCAGCACCCCATAGGCGCTGGCCCAGACCATCAGCATGACTTCGATCTGGGGGCGGTGGATCCAGGGCAGGGTGGCCGCCATCAGGATCAGCCCGCCCAGGTGCACGATGTACAGGCGGGGGTAGCGTTGGCGCACCCTCAGAAAGTGCACCGCAAACAAGGCGTGGCTGGCCAGGCACAACAGGGCGAACAGCGAGGGCGCCACGTTGTTCCAGCGCGGCGATTCGGGCCACAGGTAGGCAAAGCCGTAGCCACTGGTTTGCGAGACCAGGCACATCTCGCTGAACACCAGCGCGGCATAGGCCAGATAGGCCCGCGGCCCGCCGACAAAGCGGTAGACGAACACCACGGTGAGCAAGGTCAGCATGATGCCCAGCACCATGCCGTGCAGCAGATGCTCCAGGGTGTTCTGGCGCTGGGCCGTGGCCGGGTCCAGCAGTTGCAGCTGCAGTCGTCCGTTGACGTGCAGGCTGTAGTCCAGCTCGATCAGGTGGCGCCCGGGCGTGAGGGTCAGGGGCAGCTGCCACTGGGGCTGCAGCAGCGGTCGGTCCGCAAACCCTGCCGTGGGGCCCTGGTCCACCAGCGTCTGCTGGCTTGTGGCATCGCGCTGGGTGACCCGCAGGGCCAGCACATCAGGCACCCCCAGGTGCAGAACCGCGTGTTGCGGCCGGTCTTGATCGTTGACCAGCCACACGCGCTCGTGGCGCAGTCCGCCAGCGGCGGGCAAGTCCTGAAGGCACCCGGCCAGTGCCAGCACCTGCGCGCCCACGGCGGGGCGGCAGGGCGTCGGCGCCGCGCTGCTCAGCCCCGTGGGGCCGGCCGGCGCGGCGGCAGCCGACTTGTAGAATCCGGCCCAGCCCCCGATCAGGCCCGCGCACAAGGCGAGCAAAGTCATTTGAATCCAACGTCGTGCCATGTCCGCCACTGTTCCCAAGACACTCCTGCTCGCTGATGACCACACCTTGTTCCGCGAGGGTTTGAAGTTGTTGCTGGGCACCATGCCCGGCGTGCGCATTGTCGCGGAGACAGGGGATCTTTCAACGCCCAAGGCGCTGGTGCAGCAGCATCAGCCTGATCTTCTGCTGCTCGACTACCACATGCCCGGTGGCGACACCGCCGCGCTGGCCATGTACTTGCGTCAGCGCCATCCCGCCATGCGCCTGGTGATGCTGACCGGGGCGGCCAACCCCTGGGTGTTGCGCCAGTTGGTGGAGCTGGGGGCGGATGCGGTGCTGCTCAAGGCCCTGGACGCCCAGGCCTTGCAGCGCTGTCTGACCGAGGTCCTGGCGGGGCGGCGGGTGCTGCCCCCCGAGGTGAAGGCCTTGATGGCGCAGCAGGAGGTCGAACTGACGCGCCGCGAGATGCAGATCCTCAAGCTGGTGTACGACGGGATGTCGAATGCCGGGATCGCCGAGCTGCTGTCGCTGTCGCCCAAGACCGTGGACAAGCACCGCGAGAACTTCATGCGCAAGATGGGCGTCAGCAGTGCGCCCCAGTTGGTGCGCAAGGTCCATGAGCTGCGTTTGTTTGAAGAGCGTCCGGAGTCCGTGCCGGACGGCGCGGGCCTGCCATGACCCGATGGCATCAAACGGCGCCGCACGACGAGGGTGCGGCCCCTGTCGCCCAGCCCTGGGCGGGCGCCACCACGGCCCACCACCCGGTGGCCCTGCCCACCCTGGACCAGGCCTGGGCCCGGTTGGCTGCGCTCGATCCTGCGGCCTATGCCCGCACCCGCAATGCCTTGGACGGGGCCGTCAGCGGGCTGTCGCCCTACATCACCCATGGTCTGCTGAGCCTGCCGCAGGTGCTGGCGGGCGTGCACCAGCACCACCCGATGGCCGTGCAGCACAAGTTTGTCTACGAGCTGGGCTGGCGCGAGTTCGGTCGCCATGTCTGGGCGCAGCAGGGGGCAGGCATTTTTCGCTCGCTGCACCCCGGCCCCTTGCCGGACGAGGCCTACGCCCCCCAGTTGCCGCCTGACATCCGACAGGGCTGCACCGGTGTGCCCGTGGTGGACCGGGCCGTGCAGGCGCTCTATGCCACGGGCCACCTGCACAACCACGCCCGCATGTGGTTGGCGAGCTATGTGGTGCACGTGCGCAAGGTGCATTGGCGGGCGGGGGCCGACTGGCTGTATGCCCATCTGCTCGATGGTGACCTGGCCAGCAACCACCTGAGCTGGCAATGGGTGGCGGGCACGGGCAGCAGCAAGCCCTATGTGTTCAACGCCGAGAACGTGGCGCGCTTTGCGCCCGCCGCCTGGCACAGCGAGGGCAGCGTGATCGACACCGATTACGAAGCGCTGGATCGGATGGCGCGCAGCCCCGGTGCCGTGGTGCCAGCGGCTGCGTTGGCACCTGTGCTCACCGAGCCTGCCCTGTCCAGCCAGCCACCCGACTGGCTGGGGGCCCGCCCGCCCCAGGCCGCCGACGTGGCGGGGCGCGAAGTCTGGCTGGTGCACCCCTGGCAGCTCGGGGCCTTGCCCGCGGATCTGCCCGCTGACACGGTGGTGGTCGGCCTGTGGCTGGCCGATTTTCACCAGGCCTGGCCCTGGAGCGAGGCGCGCTGGCGTTTTGTCGGCACCCGCCTGGCTGAGCTGGCCGGCTTGCATTGGTGGGGCGATGCCGAGGCGGTGGGCCGCGCCCTGGCCGCCGCACGCAGGGTGCGCAGCGTGGCCGAGCCGCATCTGCAGCCCTGGCTCGGCCAGTGGGCCCAGGCGTTGCCCGCGCCCAGGCTGTTCCCGCGGGTGGAGCGGGCCTGCACCTCGTTTTCGCAGTGGTGGACGCGTGCCTCCAAGGGCTTCGACAGCGCGGCCGATCTGCTGAGCCAAAGCCAGGGCTGAAGGGCCTCGCCCGCGCGCCTCAGTTGCCGGGGCAGCCGTCTTGGGTGCAGCTGAAGTGTTGCCGCAGGACGCGCAGCCGGGCCTCGGTGTGCTCGCTCAGGCAGGTGTTTTGCAGCAGGGGCCAGATCGTGCCCGACTCTTCACGCGGCCCGTTGCGGTACAGGCAGTCGGCCTCGGCGTATTTCAGCCAGGCGCGCTGGGCCTCGCGGTAGCGCTGCACATCCACCTTGGACGACATGCGGGCCAGGTGCGCCTGGTAGATCCGGTTCAGCTCGGCATCCACCTTTTTGTAGCGGTGAAAAGAGCACAGGTTCAGGCTCATCTGGTTGGCGTCGCAGTTTTTCAGCGCCTCGGCTTCCATCGCGGCCTGACTGCTGGGTGGGGCCGTGGTCTGGGCCCCGGCCAGGCTGCACAGCAGCACCAGGGCCAGGCTGGCCAGCGATGCGGGCTTCATGACCATCACATCACCACCGGTCCGCCCTGGGCGATGGCGCGCTGGTAGGCCGGGCGCGCGTTCATCCGCTGGCGGAAGGCCGCCAGGTGCGGGTAGCGGTCGGCCTTGCCGGCGCGCGACAGGGCGGCCTCGACGGCAAAGCTCATCTGAAAGTCGGCCAGCGTCAGCGCGGGGCCGGCAAACCAGGTGTGGGTGGCGAGGTGGCTGTCCATGAAGGCCATGGCGGTGTCCACATTGGGGTCGATCAACGCAGCCTGCACCTTGGCACAGAGTTGGCGCGCGATCGGGCGCACGAAGAAGGGCATGGGCTGGGTCGGGATGGTCATGAACACCAGCTTCATCACCAGCCAGTTCATCAACGAGCCTTCGGCGTAGTGCATCCAGAAGCGGCATTGCCGGTGCTCTTCGGTGCCCCGGGCCGGCTCCAGGCCGGCCAACTCGCCGCCCAGGCCCTGGCCGTACTGCTCCGCCAGGTACTCCAGGATGGCCCCGGACTCGGCCACCGTGATGTTCCCATCGGTGATCACCGGCGATTTGCCCAGCGGGTGGATGGCCTTGAGTTCGGGCGGCGCCAGGCGGGTCTTGGGGTCGCGCTTGTACGTCTTGATCTGGTAGGGCAGGCCCAGTTCTTCGAGCAGCCAGAGCACGCGCTGCGAGCGCGAGGTTTCGAGGTGGTGGACGGTGATCATGCGGTTCCAGGGGTGGTTTGTGGGGTGGCGGCTGGGTCGGGCGCTTCGCCTCAAGCCGCCGACCACGGCGCGATTGTCATCGCTCCTGAGGCGGGCTGTGTCTCAGCATGGCAAAGCCCGTCGGGTGCTGCGCCCGCTTTTTTAAAACTTATTTTTCTATCAATAGAATTTCATATTCCGAACACTGTTATGATTCGTCTGCGCGGTGGAGCAGCCTGGTAGCTCGTTGGGCTCATAACCCAAAGGTCGCAAGTTCAAATCCTGCCCGCGCAACCAATACCCAAGTCCCCAAGCCCTGGAGGCTTGTAGCCAACGCCCACTGTCCAGTGGGCGTTTTGCTTTGTGCGCGGCCCACACGCAAGGCCAGCACCCCAGGGTTCGGGGTTTCAGAGGCTTTTGGCTTGCGCCGATTCGCGCGCACTGAGGATCATGGGCAGGCTGCGCTCGATCCAGTCGGCCAGGTCTTCCACCCGCTGACTCACTTCCTGCCCCACGGGCGTCAGCGAATATTCCACATGCGGCGGGATCACGGGGTGGGCCACCCGCAGCACAAAACCATCCTGCTCCAGCGTTTGCAGGGTCTGCGCCAGCATTTTTTCGCTGATCCCGTTGATCTTGCGCCGCAGGTCGCTGAAGCGATGCGTTCCCCCGCGCAAGGCCACCAGGATCAACACCCCCCAGCGGCTGGTCACGTTGCGCAGCACCTCGCGCGAGGGACAGGCCTCGGCAAACACATCGCCTCGGGCCAGGCGTTCGGCCAGCGAGCCGGCCAAGGGGATGTCCTCAGGGCGTGTGGTGTTCATGGTGCTTACCTTTTTGTGCGTACTTGCGAAAAGTTAGTGTCATCGCAATCATAGCGGCTCCTCTCTTTTTCAACCACAGGAAAGCACCTCATGATCGTCGTCACCGGCGCCAACGGCCAACTGGGCCAACTCGTCATTCAATCGCTGCTGCGCAGCGTGCCCGCCTCGCAAATCGTTGCGGCGGTGCGCCAACCCGCCAAGGCCGGCGCCCTGGCCGCCCTGGGCGTGCAGGTGCGCGAGGCCGACTACAACCGCCCCGACACGCTGGACACGGCCTTCGCGGGTGCCGACAAGGTCTTGCTGATCTCCTCCAGCGAGGTGGGCCAGCGCCTGCCGCAGCATCAGAACGTGATCGATGCGGCCGTGCGCGCCGGTGTCAAGCTGCTGGCCTACACCAGCCTGCTGAAGGCCGACACCTCGCCCCTGGGCCTGGCGGCCGAGCACCTGGCCACCGAGCGCGCCCTCAAGGCCTCGGGCCTGCCGCACGTGCTGCTGCGCAACGGCTGGTACACCGAGAACTACCTGGCCAGCGTGCCGGCTGCCCTGGCCCACGGCGCCCTGATCGGCAGCGCGGGCGAGGGGCGCATCGCCTCGGCCGCGCGGGCTGACTACGCCGACGCGGCGGCAGCCGTGCTCACCCAGGCTGATCAGGCCGGCAAGGTCTATGAGCTGGCCGGCGACAGCGCCTACACCCTGGCCGAACTGGCCGCCGAGCTCAGCCAGGCCACGGGCAAGACCATCCCCTACGTGAACCTGCCCGAAGCCGACTTCAAAGGCGCCTTGCTGCAGGCCGGTCTGCCGGCACCCATCGCCGAGCTGCTGGCCAACTCGGACGCCGGTGCGGCCCAGGGCGGCTTGTACGATGGCAGCGGCCAGCTCGGCCGCTTGATCGGGCGCCCCACGGCGGCCCTGGCCACGCAGCTGCGCGCCAGCCTGGCCTGATCTTCAGGGGCGCCGGTGGGCCTTGTGGGGGGTGCCCGCTGGCGCTCAAAATGCCTGTTGTCCACCCGCCACCAGGAGCCCGCGCCCATGTCCGACCTTCGCCACACCCTGAGCCTCATGCAGGCCGGCCGCTGGAACGAGGCGCATGACCGCATCCAGCACGACGATTCGATGCTGGCGGCCTGGTTGCATGGCCTGCTGCACCTTCAGGAGGGCGATCTGGAGGATGCCGAGAATTGGTACGACCGCGCGGCACGGCACTTTCGCAGCCGGGGCAGCCTGGACGAAGAGCTGGCCCTGTTCGAGGCCGCATTGGGGCGCGAGCCGGCCCCTTGAGCGCTGGGCCGCCTCAGCGCAGCGAGCCTGCAAAACCCTCGTCCTTGAGCGAGCCGAAGGTGTAGCCGGCGGCCAGCAAGGCCTCGATGATCGCCTCCAGCGACTTGAGGGTGTTGGGGTGGATCTCATGCATCAGCACGATGCCGCCCCGGTGCGCGCGCAGCGCCGACAGCACATGGCCCACGTAGTCCTTGCGGTAGGCCGGCAGCACGCCGCACTCCAGCGCTTCCTTGCTGTCCACGCCGCCGTTGGCGTCAAACGCCCAGTCGCACGAATCCACGTGCCAGCCCACGGTCTGGTAGCCCTCGGTCTTGAGCAGCGCGTTGGTCTCGCAGCTGGAGTTGCCATAGGGGTAGCGAAACAGCTTGGGGTTCAGGGCGGTGCCCAACGCAGCCTCGGCGTCGCGCACCTCGCGGGCCTGCACATCGACCGCGATGGTGTGAAAGTTGGGGTGGTTCCAGGAGTGGTTGCCGATCAGGTGGTGACCTGAGCGCTGCACCGCGGCCACCAACTCGGGGTGGCGTTTGGCCTTCTCGCCAATCATGAAGAAGGTGGCGGGCACCTGGTGGCGCTCCAGCACCTCCAGGATGTGCTCGGTCTGCCCGGGCTCGGGGCCGTCGTCAAAGGTCAGCGCCACGCGCTGGAGGGGGGGCGGGCTGGTGATCTCAGACTCGTAGCGGCAATGCTCGCGTGAGGCCTGGGGGTCGCCGTTGATGCGGTCGCTGAGGTGTTGCAGCCGGTTGGCCCGTATGGCCGCCCGGTGCTCGCCGGCACCCTGATCGGCGGGGGCATGGAGGGCGGGGGCCACAGCGGGCAAGGTCTCTTCTGCGGCGTGGGCGAAGACGACCGGGCTGAGCAGCAGTGTCGTCAGCAGCAGCGCCCGGTTCAAAGGGTCTGGCAGGGTTTGGAATGGCATGCCGGCATGTTAGCGGCCGGCTGCCAGCGCGTTGCCCATACCCCCGGGCAGGCTCAGGAGCAGCCCGCAGTGCACAGGCCGCCGGCATCAAACTCCAGCGTCCTGTCCGATAGCGGCACATAGGCCGGTACCTTGCTGGCCTTCAAAAACGCCTCGGTCTTGCTGCCGGGGCGCACCTTGCCGCCCACCGTGCCTACCTCGTTGGCGTGCGAGAGGATCACCGAGGCGGGCTTGACCAGGTCGTTGATCACATAGGCCGCTTCGGCGGGGCCGGTGGTGAAGCCGTCGCCCATGTTCATCACGGCGAGCTTGGCGTGGTAGTGATCGCGCACCACACGCTCATGATCGGCCAGGATGCCGGTGTCGCCCGACAGGTAGGTGACCAGGCCGTTGCTGAAGGTGAGCACATAGCCGGTGGCCGGGCCGGCGTCGCCCGCGATGCCGGCCTCTTTCATGGCCTTGCCCAGCTCGCCACCGATGTAGTCGGGGTCGACGCCATTGCTGTGCAGGGCGGTCACGGTGGCAATGCGCACGCCACCCACCGTCACGCTGCCGCCGAAGCGGGCCAGCACCGCATTGGCCGGGTCGCCGCCGTTGGCCCGCAGCTTGGCGGCAAAAAAGGCTGGCATCTCGCTGCCGCTGACGATCTTGGCCTTTTTGGCCACGGCAATCGCCACCGCGCTGGTGGCGGGCAAGGCCGATACCGACACATCGGGCTGGGCGCAGCTGCCCGAATTGGGGGCCTTGTTGTGTGCATTGCCCACGTGGTCGCCATGCAGGTGGGTGACCAGCACGATGTCGATCTTGCCCAGGCGCGGGTCGTTGGCGCCGGCCACGGTGCGGCCCGGGTCGTACAGGATGCGCGTGCCGTTCGGGTCTTCGAACACCAGGGCCCGATCCTGCGGGCAGAACTCGCCCGCGATGCCGCCCAGGGGCGTGACCTTGACGCTTTCCTTGCCATTCTGGGCGGCTGCCGTGCCGAGCCCGCAGCTGAAGGCCAGGGCCAGCGCGGTGCTCACAAGCGGGGATGTCTTGAACATGGGTTGTCTCCTGTTTGGTGTTTCAAAGTATTGCATGGGCGCTTTGTTTTTGCTGGGTTGTGCGCTTTGGCTCTGCGGTTGACAGGGGATGGGCCCGTGACGACGATGGCTTGCCTTGACCCAGGAGAATGCATGCGCCCGATCACCCACCCGCCCCAGCCTGGGGCCCTGCCCATCCGGCGCCGTGACCTGCTGGGGGCTCTTGCGCTCGGCCTGCCCCTGGCGGGCTGTGCGACCCGTGCCGGTGAGGCCCAGACCGCCGCGGCGCGGGCCGAGTTGTCCACGGAAGGGCGGCTGCGCGTGGCCATCAACCTGGGCAACCCGATCCTGGCGTCGCGGGGCGATCGGCCTGGTGACCCCCAGGGCGTGTCGGTCGATCTGGCGCGTGAGGCGGGGCGGCGCCTGGGTTTGCCCATCGAATGGGTCGAGCTGGAAGCGGCGGGCCGGGCGGTCGAGGCGGTGCGGGCCGGCCAGGTGAACCTGGCCTTTGTGGCCATCGACCCCGTGCGCGGCGCCGACCTGGACTACACAGCCCCCTACGTGATCATCGAAGGCGCCTACCTGGTGCGGGCCGACTCGCCAATCACCCGCAACGACGAGGTGGACCGCCCCGGCACCCGCGTGGTGGTGGGCCGCGGCAGTGCCTACGACCTGTACCTCACGCGGGCCCTGCAGCAGGCCCGGCTGGTGCGTGCCCCCACCTCACCCGCCGTGGTCGATCAGTTTCTGGCCGAAGGCCTGGAGGTGGCGGCCGGCGTAAGGCAGCAACTGCAGGCCGACATGGGCCGGTTGGCAACAACAGGCGCGCCGGCGCTGCGTCTGCTGCCGGGCCGCTTCATGGTGATCGAGCAGGCCATGGCCGTGCCCAAGGGGCGCCTGGCGGCCCAGGCCTGGCTCAGCGCCTTCATTGAAGAGATGAAGGCCTCGGGTTTTGTGGCCGACAGCCTGCGCCGCCATGGCATCGAAGGGGCCGCGGTGGCGCCGGCCGCCCGGCCCTGAGGCGGGGGCCGAGAGCGCGCCTCAACCGGGCCGCTTCATCTGGCACGAGGTGGGCTGGGCGCTGATGTACGAATCCCAGGCCACTTCCGAGCGGAAGCCGTAGCCGGTGTTCTCGGCGTCGTACTTCACGCCCTTGCTGCCTTGCTTGGCCCAGATGCCCAGGTACAGCGGGGCCTCCAGCTGGTGGTCGGTCTTGCGCATCTTCACCTCGCCCATGGGGCTCTTGTAGCTCATGCCTTCGAGCGCCAGGGCCACCTTTTTCGCGTCGGTGGACTGGGCCTTGCGCATGGCCTCGCGCAGCATGTTCATGCTGTTCCAGTGGGCGGCAAAGATGAACTCGTCGTTGTACTTCTTCTTGTAGTCGACGTAGATCTTCTCCAGCTCGGGCGTGGGCGCGTTGTGCACCCAGTTCCACACCACCCCCACCTTGCCTTCGCCCCAGGCGCCCAGCTGCGCCGGGGTGCCCGGGTTGTTGGCGTTGAGCGTGAAGTAGTTGATGTTGAGCCCGTAGTCGCGCGAGGACTTGAACAGCAGGGTCAGGTCGCTGCCCCAGTTGGAGGTGATCACCGTGTCGGCGCCACTCGAGGCGATCTTGGCCACGTACGAGGCAAAGTCACGTGTCTGGGCGATGGGGATGAAGTCATCGCCCACGATCTGGATGTCGGGGCGCTTGCGCGCCAGGTACTCGCGCGCCGCCTTGGACACCTGGCGGCCGTGGGTGTAGTCCTGGTTCAGCAGGTACACCTTCTTGATGTCCTTGCGGCCTTGCAGGTAGGTGGTCAGCGCCTCGATCTTCATCTCGCTCGAGGGGTAGAAGCGGAAGTGCCAGAAGCTGCATTTGTCGTTGGTCAGCAGCGGGTCCATGGCGGCGTAGTTCAGGTAGACCGTGGCGCGTTCAGGCTCGCGTTCGGCCAGCTTGTTGAGTGCGTCGACCAGGGCCAGCGCCACGCCCGAGCCGCCGCCCTGGGTGATGTAGCGGATGCCGCGGTCGGTGGCCGCCTTGAGCACGTTCAGGCTCTCCTGGGGCGAGCCCTTGTTGTCGAAGTCGACCACCTCGAACCTGGGCTCGTTCGGACCGGCCTTGGCATTGACTTGCTGCACCACCTCGCGCAGTTGCTTGAGCGAGCTTTGCCCGGTGAGCGCAAAAGGCCCCGAGAGCAGGTCGATGAAGCCGATGCGCACGGTCTCGGCGGCACCGGCCTGGGCGGTGGCGGCCAGCAGGGCTGCGGCCAGCCAGGCGCGCCGGCGCAGGGTTGAGGGCTTGAACAGGGTCATGAGGTCTCCAGGGGCGCCGAGGCGCTGTTTGTTGTGGGAATCCAGGCCTGACAGATCACAGGCCTTCGAACACGCCGCCGTGCTGGTGGCGCAGCTCGTTTTTCTGCACCTTGCCGGTGCCGCCCAGGGGCAGGCTGTCGACGAACAGCACCTCGTCGGGCAGCCACCACTTGGCCACGCGCTCGGTCAAGAAGTCGAGCACCTGCTGCTTGCTCAGCTCCTGGCCGGGTTTGAGCACGATGAACATCAGCGGCCGCTCGTCCCAGCGCGGGTGCTTGACGCCGATCACCGCGGCCATGGCCACGGCGGGGTGGGCCACGGCGGCATTTTCGAGATCGATCGAGCTGATCCATTCACCGCCCGACTTGATCACGTCCTTGGTGCGGTCGCGGATCTGCATCACGCCCTGGGCGTCGATGGTGGCGATGTCGCCGGTGGGGAACCAGCCCTCGACCAGGGCCGAGCGTTCGGCCTTGTGGTAGCGCTCCACGATCCACTGGCCGCGCACCATCAGCTCACCTTGCGAGTGGCCGTCGCGCGGCAGGGTGGCGCCGTTGTCATCCACCACCTTGATCTCGATGCCGAACACCGACTTGCCCTGCTTGCCCACCAGGGTGTGGCGCTCTTCGGCCGGGCGGGCCATCTCGTCGGGGCCCAGGTTGCTCATGGTGGCAATCGCGGTGGTCTCGGTCATGCCCCAGCCGTGGCGCACGTCCACGCCGTACACGTCGTTGAACTTGGCGATCAGGGCCTTGGGCATGGCCGAGCCGCCCACGCCGGTGCGGCGCATGGTGCTGAAACGCAGTTGGTGCTGCTCCACGTGCTGGATCAGGCCCATCCAGATGGTGGGCACGCCGGCACTGACGGTGACGCGCTCGGACTCCATCAGCTCGTACAGGCTGGCCGGGTCCAGGCGCGGGCCGGGCAAGACCAGCTTGGCGCCGGAGATCAGGGCCGCGTAGGGCAGGCACCAGGCGTTGATGTGGAACATCGGCACCACGGGCAGCAGGGTCTCCTGGGCCCACAGGCTCAGCACGCCGGGCAGGCAGGCCGAGAGCGCGCTCAGGCACAGGGCGCGGTGCGAATAAAGCACCCCCTTGGGGTGCCCGGTGGTGCCCGAGGTGTAGCACAGGGCGGCACCGGTCTTCTCGTCCAGTTCAGGCCAGTCGAAGCGGTCGCTCTGCGCCTGGATCAGCCGGTCCACCGCCAGCACGGCCGGGCCGCCCTCCAGGGTGGGGAGGTCCGCCTCGCCGCACAGGGCGACCCAGTGGCGCACACGCGGGCAGTGCGCGGCCACCGCTTTCACCAGGGGGGCGAAGCTGGTGTCGAACAGCACCACCTCATCGTCGGCGTGGTTGATGATGTAGGCCAGTTGCTCGGGGTGCAGGCGCGGGTTGCAGGTGTGCATCACCATGCCGCTGCCCGAGACGGCGTAGTAGGCCTCCAGGTGGCGGTGGTTGTTCCAGGCGATCGAGCCGACCGTGCTGCCCGCCTTCAGTCCCAGCGCCTGCAGCGCATTGGCCAGTTGCCGGGCCCGCGCGGCCAGGTCGGTGAAGGTGTAGCGGTGCAGGCTGCCATCGGTCTCGCGCGAGACGATCTGCTGCGCGCCGAACTGGGCGGTGCCGTGTTCCAGAATGGCCGAAACCAGCAGGGGGCGGTCCATCATGCGGCCGGGCTGTTGCATTGTCTGTGTCTCCTTGGCTTGTTTTGACGGGGCGGGCTCGTCGGCCCTTGAAATGTGTCCGGATGTTCGCAAACGCATCCGCTCCTCCTTGTCGTGTCGGCGACTGAGGGGCATGGGCATGGGGACAAAAACTTTTTGTTTCCAATCGGGCCAGGTTCTTCTACACTGCGGCCGGTTGTCGGTTGAAAACCACCGACACCACGTGAACCCGGGAGAGACTGCACCGCCCTCAGTGGCCGGAGCGCAGCGCCGAAGGAGCAACCGCCCCGGAAACTCTCAGGCAAAAGGACCGGGTTCACACGCGACAGACACTCTGAAGAGCTGCCGGAAATCGTTTTCGTCGTCCGGCGCACCGAAGGAGCAAGCCCGCACTGCCGTCCCGTTCACGGGGGTGGCCGGGTGAATCTCTCAGGTCCAGAACAGAGGGGGCGCCTGCCACGCAATGTCGCGTGCAGGCCCCACCCTCATGACGAGTTCTGGAGCTTTTCCCATGAAAACCATCGCAGTCATCGGCGGCGGCATCACCGGCGTCACCACGGCCTATGCGCTGGCGCGCCGCGGCCTCTCGGTCACCCTGTTCGAGAAGAACCGCTATGCCGCCATGGAGACCTCGTTTGCCAACGGCGGCCAGCTGTCGGCCTCGAACGCCGAGGTCTGGAACCACCCCTCGACCCTGCTCAAGGGCCTGAAGTGGATGCTGCGCAACGATGCGCCGCTGCTGGTCAACCCCAAGCCCAGCTGGCACAAGATCTCGTGGTTTGCCGAGTTCATCGCCCACCTGCCGCATTACGAGCGCAACACCATCGAGACCGCCCGCCTGGCCGTGGCGGCCCGCGAGCACCTGTTTGCCTGGGCGCAGGAGGAGGGCATCGACTTCGACCTCAAGAAGCAAGGCATCCTGCACATCTACCGCGACAAGGCCGGCTTTGACCACGCCGGCCGGGTGTCCGAGCTGCTGGCCCGTGGCGGCCTGCCGCGCCGCGCCGTGACGCCTGCCGAGATGAAGGCCATCGAGCCCACGCTGGCCGGCCAGTACTTCGGCGGCTACTACACCGAGAGCGACTCCACCGGCGACATCCACAAGTTCACCAACGGCCTGGCCCGCGCGGCCGAGCGCCGCGGGGTGCGCACCCTGTTCGGGCAGGACGTGCAGGGTGTGCGGTCGCATGGTGGGGGCATCCAGGTCACCGCGGCCGATGCCTCGGGCGTGACGCAGCACGCCTTCGACGCGGTGGTGGTCTGTGCCGGCACGGCCAGCCGCCAGATTGCCGCCAGCCTGGGCGACCGCATCAACATCTACCCGGTCAAGGGCTACTCCATCACGGTCAACCTGCGCGACGAGACCAGCCAGCGCGCGGCCCCCCAGGTCAGCCTGCTGGACGATGCCACCAAGCTGGTCACCAGCCGCCTCGGGGTGGACCGTTTCCGCGTGGCGGGCACGGCCGAATTCAACGGCTTCAACAAAGACATCCGGGCCGACCGCATCCAGCCCCTGATCGACTGGGTGCAGCAATGCTTCCCCGGCGTCAGCACCCAGAGCGTGGTGCCCTGGGCCGGGCTGCGCCCGATGATGCCCAACATGCTGCCCCGGGTGGGCCGGGGCAGGGCCCCCGGGGTGTTCTACAACACGGGCCATGGCCACCTGGGCTGGACGCTGAGCGCCGTCACGGCCGACATGATCGGCGATGTGGTGGCCGAAGCCCTGCTGCCTCGGCCGATGCTGGTGGGCGCCGGGGCTGTGGCAGGGCACGCACTCACCCAGGCCTGACGGGCTTGCAGCCGGGCGCTCGGGATGGCGCCCGGTTCTGGTGCGCGGCCGCCAAGGCCCCGCTGGGCCTTGGCATCGCGGGGCGTGGTGCCCTGTGTTGGGGCACCTCGGCGTGCACCCGTGTCATCCGGGCCTGGGTCAGGGCATCGAGGATTCGGCACCGAACTTGCTCAGTGTGAAGCGGACCGCCCTGCACCCCAGGCAAGGGCCGGCCTGAGTTCTGTGCTTTCCCATTCCATGAATCCCCCACGCCACACCCCCCTGCTTTCTGCCTCCCCACGTTCTTCCGGTCATTTCTTCCAGCACCATGGCGTGTGGGCGCCGGGGGTCAGGCTGTTCAGGCGGCTGCAGTTCGGCGCCAAGGCCGGCTGGATCTCTCTGGCCTTTCTGGTGCCCATCGTGCTGCTCTTGCTGGCCTATGTGCGCACCAGCCAGGCCACCATCGACTTCGCCGCCAGCGAGCGCGTGGGCGTCGAGGTCATCCGCCACATCGAGCCCTGGCTGATCGAGGTGCAGAAACAGCGCCGTCTGGTCGAGTCGGGCATCGCCAGGACGCCGGATCTGGAGGCGATTGCGGCCCGCATGGCGGCCACGCAGGCCAGTTTGACGGCGGTGGCTTCGCAGCTGGATCTGCGTACCGAATTCAGTCGTGTGGCCCAGTTGCACGAGCAACTCAAGCCCCTGGTCGCCAGTGGCCGTGCCGACGATCTGAGCGCTCCATTGCAGACCTATGTGGATGCCGTGCGCGATCTGCGTGTGACGGTGATGGACCGATCCCAGCTCACGCTCGATCCCGATCAGGACACCTACTACCTGATGACCCTGTCGACCGATGTGGTGTCGGCGGTGATCGAGCCGGTCTCGCGGACCCGGGCCTTGGCCGGTGCGATCGCACGCCATGGCGAACCCGATGCAGCGGCCCTGCGCCAACTCTATGGCGTCTGGTACCAGGGGCGCGAGAGTGTGGACGGTGTGCTGAAAGCCGCACAACGAGCCGCCGAGGCCAACCCTGAGGTGACACGGCGTGTCAAAGCGGCTGAGGCTGTCGAAGCCGCGCGCGCCTTCTTGAATGCCGCTGACAAGTCCTGGTTCGGCCCGGCCTTCAAGGCTGACACCGAAGCCCTGAATGGCCCTGGCCAGGTGGCGGTGGACCGTCTGCGCGAGGTGGGCACGGCCAGCCTGGGCCTGCTCGACGAGTTGCTGAGCCAGCGCATTGCCCGCACCGAGAGCGAGCGGCGGCTGCTGCTGGTCGGGCTGGTGCTGTGCCTGCTGGTCGGCGTCTACCTTTTCTATGCGTTCTACCTGGTCATGAACGGCGGCTTGCAAGAGGTCAGCCGCCATCTGGAGGCCATGACCGAGGGCGACCTCACCACCTCGCCCAGCCCCTGGGGGCGCGACGAGGCGGCCAGCCTGATGATCATGCTGCGCCAGATGCAGGACAGCTTGCGCAGCATGGTGCTGCAGGTGCGGCGCTCGTCGGACGAGATCGTGCACTCCAGCACCGAGATCGCCGAGGGCTCGGTCGACCTTTCGGCGCGGACCGAGAAGACCGCGGCCAACCTGGAGCAGTCGGCGGCCGCGATGGAGCAGATCGGCGCCACGGTGCGCCAGACCACCGAGCACACCCAGGAGGCCACCCGCATCGCCGCCCACAATGCCCAGGTGGCCGGGCATGGCGGTGATGTGATCGGCAACATGGTGGCCACGATGGAGGAGATCCAGGCCGCCTCGCGGCGCATCGAAGACATCATCGGCGTCATCGACGGCATTGCGTTCCAGACCAACATCCTGGCGCTCAATGCGGCGGTCGAGGCGGCCCGGGCCGGCGAGCAGGGCCGGGGCTTTGCCGTGGTGGCCAGCGAGGTGCGCTCACTGGCCCAGCGGTCGGCCGCGGCCGCACGCGAAATCAAGGCCCTGATCGGCACCAGTGTGGAGAAGGTGGAAGGCGGCACCGCCATCGTGCGCGAAGCCGGCAGCACCATGCAGGACATCGTGCAAAGTGCCCAGCGTGTCAACGAGCTGCTGAGCTACATCGCCACCGGGGCGGTGGAGCAGAGCCAGGGCATCGGCCAGGTCAGCGAGGCGGTGCAGGAGCTGGACCGCGCCACGCAACAGAATGCCGCGCTGGTCGAGGAGACCGCGGCGGGTGCCACAGCCCTGCGTGAGCAGGCGGCGCGGCTGGCCCGCGAGGTGGCGCGCTTTCAGGTGCCTTGAAAGCGTTTCATCCCCCGTGCCTCAGCGGCAAAGGGCCAGGATGTCGGCCGGCACCGGCACGGCCTTGATGCGCTCCGGGCCCTCGGCGCTCTCGGGCAGGCGCACGCAGAAGGCGCGCACCTCGCGCCCCTCGCACAGCACCTCGTCGCCGCGTTTGACCACGTGGCGGTGCACAAAGGTCTTGTCGCGCCATTCCTCGACGCTGGTGTGGATCTGCAGCGTCTCGCCATAGGTGGCAGGGCGCATGAACTTGGTGTTGATCTCCAGCAGCGGCGTGCCGATGATGCCGGTGGTCTTGACCAGTTCACCCCAGGGCGGCACGCCACAGGCCATGAAAAAGTTCAGCGACGAGGCGTCCATCCATTTCGAGAAATTCGGAAAGAACACGATGCCGGCCGGATCGCAGTCGCCGAACATCACCTTCACTTCATAGACCACGGTTTGGGTCATGGGGTCTCCATGGGTTTGATTGACAGCTTGGTGACCAGGCCCTGGGCCCGACTCACCTCTGACCCGATTGTCGGGCCTGCACGGCGGTGCCGCAGTCGACGGGGTTCGCCGGTGTCGGCAGTGCCGGGCCGGGCAACGCACAAAAGAGGCTGTGGAGGCTCATTTCTCACTGTCAGATCAACAAAAATACAATTTTTATTGATTTTCAAGGGTGAATTGCTTATCATAAAAATCAATTTAAGCAATTGATGGCGATGCCCAGCGTGTCTGCCTCAGGAGTCATTTCATGGAACTGTCCACTTCTTCCTCCCCCTCCAGCCGGGCCGGCCGCCCCAGCGAGGCCTCGGCCCAGGTGCGCGAGTACCTGGCCTTCCAGGTCGGCAAAGAGCTGTATGGCGTGGACATCCTGCGCGTGCAGGAGATCCGCGGCTTCGAGACCCCCACCCGCATCGCAGGGGCCTCCGAGGTGGTGCGTGGGGTGCTGAACCTGCGCGGGGTCATCGTGCCCGTGCTGGACCTGCGCCACAGCATGGGCCTGCCGGCCGACATCGGGGTGGGCACCGTGACCATCGTGATGAACCTCAAGCAACGCACCGTGGGTTTCGTGGTGGATGGCGTGACCGATGTGGTCGGCCTGGCCCCGGCCGACATCCAGCCGGCCCCCGAACTGGCCGACGGCGGGCGCGGTACCTTCATCCAGGGCCTGGGCGAGCTCAAGGTGGAAGGGCGCCAGCAGATGCTGATCCTGCTCGACGCCGATCAGTTGCTGGGCCAACTGGGCGACAGCGAACAGGCCCTGCTCGCGGTGCCGGTGTAATCAGGCCGCGGATCTGGCGCGGGCACAGGCGTGCTGTGCCGCCAGGTAGGCAAACACCAGGCCCGGCCCGATGGTGATGCCGGGCGCGGTGTACACGCCCCCCATGATCGAGTTCATGTCGTTGCCTACCGCGTACAGGCCGGGCAGAGCCTGGTCGTGCTCGTTGAGCAGTCGGGCCTGTGCGTCGGTCACCAGGCCGGTGCTGGCGCCGATGTCACCGGGGTAGAGGCGGATGGCGTAGAACGGCGCTTCTTTCAGCGGCCCCAGATTGGGGTTGCGCCCGCCCGCCGTCGCGTCGCCGATGTTCTGCTGGTAGGCCGTCTCGCCGCGGTGGAAGTCGGGGTCCACGCCGGTTTCGGCATAGCGGTTGATCTGTTCCACGGTGCGCTGCAATGCGTCGGCAGGCACCATCAATTGCGCGGCCAACTCGGCCAGCGTCCGGCCCTGCACCAGGTAGCCATCGGCCAGGAAGGGGGCCAGCCCCTTGCCGCCCGGGCGCACCATGCCCAGGCCGTACTGGCGCAGGGCTTTGGCGTCGCACACCAGGTAGGCCGGGATGGCGGGGCTTTGCTGGTGGGCCTTCTGCATGGCCAGGCCGAACAGGTGGTACGAGGTGCTTTCGTTGACAAAGCGCTCGCCGGCCTGGTTCACGGTCACCATGCCGGGCTTGGCCCGGTCCATCACAAAGTGCGGGAACACCGCCTGGCTGCCATCGGCACGCCGGCGCAACGACACCGGGGCCCAGAAGGCCGGGCTCAGGCCATTGCGGCCATGGCGGGCCCCCAGGCCCTGGACCAGGCTCTGCGCCTGGCCGGTGTGGCCGGGCGCGGCGGGGCACCAGGCCTCGTCGGCGCCGGGCAGCAGCTTCTGGCGCCACTCGGGGTGGCGGTTGAAGCCGCCGCTGGCCAGCACCACGCCGCCCCGCACCTTCACAGTCAGGCGCTGGCCGTTCTGCTCCAGCGTCAATTCGCGCAGGCCTTGCTGCTCGGGTCCCAGGGCGCACACGCTGGTGTTCAGCGCCAGGCTGACCTGGTCGTGCTGGGCCAGCGAGTGCAGCAGGCGCGCGATCAGGGCATTGCCCATCACCAGGCGGGTGCCGCGCGGGTGGCTCAGGCGGTCCAGGCCGTGGCGTGCCAGGATCTTGATCGAGTGCTTGAGCGAGGCCCAGGAGCGCGTCATGCCCAGCAGGTGGTTGATGTCGTTGCGGTCCACCATCATGCCGCCCAGCACGGTGAACTCGGGGATGGGCGGGCGCAGCAGCTTCAGCAGCGGGCCCAGGCGGCGGCCGTCGAAGGGCAGGGGCTCCAGGGCGCGCCCGCACAGGGTCGAGCCACCCAGGTCGGAGATGTAGTCAGGGTGCTTGGCATAGGCGCGGTACCGCACCTCGGAGTGCGCCTCGATCTGGTCCACCGCGGCCCGGCCATGGGCCAGAAAGGCCTCACGCAGCGCGCGCGGGGCGTGGTCGCCGATGGCGTTGTCCAGGTAGCGCGTCGCCTCGCTCAGGCTGTCCTGCGGGTTCACCGCCGCGCCCTGGCGCGTGCCCGGCACCCAGGTGGTGGCCGCCGACAAGGCCGTGGTGCCCCCCACAAATTCGGTCTTCTCGACCACCAGCACCCGCGCCCCCTCGATGGCCGCAAACAGCGCCGCCGACAGCCCGGCCCCTCCCGCCCCCACCACCACCACATCAAACGTCTGGCCCGGTGTGAGGCCGCTCAAGTCTTTGTCCAGCAACTGCATATCAGTGATTCAAATGAAAAAGTGAGGCCGCGGAGGTGGCTTTGCCAGGCTGCTGTTGTTGTGTTCAGCCTGATGCGGGCAACGAAAACGGAAGAGCAAATTCAGGTCCGGAGCTTTTGCAAAGACCCACGACGCCCGATCCCGCCCTGCCCGTAACGCTCGAAAGGCCGCGGAGCAGGCCACGCCAGCAGGCACCGTGGAGCGGGCTTTGCCCGGCCACGGGTGCCGTCCCCTTTGGGGGGATGACGCCGAAGGCGGCTCAGGGGGGGGAAAGAAACTCCACCATCAAGTCCCGCACCCGCGCAAACATGTCCGCCCCGGTCATGGTGGCGCAGCCCAGGCTGCGTGCCTGAGCGATCAGCGGGGTGACCGCGGGCTGGGTGATCACGCAGCCCACGAACATCTGACCCGTGAGGCGGCTGGCGTCCAGCGGGTAGGGGTCGCTTTCCTTCATGCCCACCGGGGTGGCGTTGAGCACGATGTCAAAGCCGCTCGGGTCGGCGCTGCCGTCGTGCACCGGGCAACGACCCAGGCCGGCCAGGCGGTTCACCAGGGTCTGCCGCCGGGTGGTGTCTTCGTCGTGGATGGCCAGCTCGCTCACGCCGGCCAGCACCAGGGCGTGGGCGATCGCCGAGCCGGCGCCACCGGCGCCCACCAGCAAGGCCTTCTTGCCGGCGGGTTGGCAGCCCCGGTCCTGCATGGCGCTGACAAAGCCCAGGCCGTCGAACATGTCGCCATACCAGCTGCCATCGGGCAGACGGCGCATCACGTTCACCGTGTGCAGAAAGGCGGCGCGTTCGGAGTGCGCGCTGCACAGCTCGAAGCTGGCGAATTTGTGCGGCACGGTGACGATGATGCCGTCCACATTGCGCGCCAGCGACACGCCGCGTGCCCAGGCCGCCAGCTCGGCCGGCGGCACATGGGCCGGCACCACCAGCGCATGCTGGCCCCGTGCCTGCAAGGCCAGGCTGACCCCGGCTGGGGATTTGACCTGGGCGATCGGGTCGCCCACGATGTAATGGACGCGGGTGGCGCCGTCGAGCGAGAGGCTCAGCTTGTCTGTCATGGTGTGATGAGGGTTCTGGCGGGTGAATTGAATCAAGGCCTCGATGGTATTTGAAAGTGGAATGCAATTCAACTATTGAATTTAATTCCAATTTATCGGTATGATGGCGGCATGCAGTCACGCCACGCCCTGTCACTCACCCCCGCCGCTGGCCGCGGCTCGGGTACGCTCAGGCTCCTTCCCGCATGGAGAGTTGAGCAATGAGTGGCGTATTGGAAAGAACCCTGGGCATTCTTGAACTGCTGGCCCAGCATGGCGATGGGCTGGAGCTGGCGGTCATCGCCGACCGCCTGGACATCCCGCGCAGCGCGGTGCACCGCCTGCTGACCGATCTGGTGCGCTGCGGCTATGTGCGCCAGTTGCGCGACCACGGCGACTACATGCTCACCACCAAGCTGGTGGCCATGGGCCTGTCCTTTCTCAGCAGCACCGGCATCGTCGACATCGCCCAGCCCCTGCTCGACCGCCTGGCCGAGATCTCGGGCGAGCTGGTGCGCCTGGCCGTGGTCGATGGCCACCGCCTGACCTGGGTGGCGCGGGCCCAGGGCGCCCGCCAGGGCCTGCGTTACGACCCCGACATGGGCAGCGATGCGCTGCTGGCCTGCTCGTCTTCGGGCCTGGCCTGGCTGTCGGGCCTGAGCGACGACGAGGCCCTGGCCCTGCTGGCCCAGCAAGGCCTGGGCGAGCCCGGCAAGTACGGCCCCAACGCTCCCACCAGCCTGCAGGCCGTGATGGCCGAGGTGCAGGCCACGCGCCAGCGCGGCTACAGCCTGACCTGCGAAACCTACACCGCCGGCCTCAATGCCATGGCGGCCCCGGTGCGCCTGCACGGCCAGCCGCCCCTGGGCACGCTCAGCATCGCGGGCCCCACCGTGCGCTTCACCCCGGAGCGCATGCAGGCCCTGGGCGATGAGTTGCTGGCCTGTGCCGCCCAACTGGCGGCGGCCAGCGGCAGCTCGCCTTTCTTCAGCAAACCTGCCCAGGGCCTGCGCGCCACGGCGGGCGCCAAACCCATTTACGCGGCCTGAGGGCCCCAGCACGCCTCCATGAACCCTGCCAGCACTGCTTCAAGCTCCGATGTCGATTTGCTGGTGGTGGGCTCAGGGGCCGGGGGGCTGGCCACGGCCGTGACCGCGGCCCACCTGGGCTTGAAGGTGCAGGTGCTGGAAAAAGACCCCCAGTACGGCGGCACCACCGCCTGGTCGGGCGGCTGGATGTGGATCCCGCGCAACCCGCTGGCCCTGGCGGCCGGCATCGATGAAGACCCGGCCCTGCCCGAGACCTACCTGCGCCACGAACTGGGCGACCAGTTCGATGCTGAGCGGGTGAGCGCCTTTTTGCGCCAGGGGCCGCGCATGGTCGAGTTCTTTCAGCGTCAGACGGCCTTGCAGTTCATCGACGGCAATGGCATTCCCGACTTCCATGGCCGCAGCCCGGCTGCTGCCCTGGGCGGCCGCTCGGTGTGCGCTGCCCCCTTTGATGCGCGCCGCCTGGGCCGCCACATCGACAGCCTGAAACCCCCGCTGGCCGAGACCACGTTGTGGGGCATGGGCATCGCTTCGGGGGCCGAGTTGCGGCACTTTCTGAACGCGCTGCGCAGCCCGCGCTCGTTCTGGCACGTGACCCGGCTGGTGCTGCGTTACTGGCGCGACTGCCTGCTGCACGGGCGTGGCCTGCGCCTGGTCAATGGCAATGCCCTTGTGGGTGCGCTGGCGGCCTCGGCCTTCGAGGCCGGGGTGTCGATCCGGGTCGGTACGCCGGTCAAGCGCCTGTTGATCGAGGGCGGACGTGTGGCCGGGGTGCAGACTGCGGGCCCCGAGGGCCTGCGCACCGTGCGCGCCCGCTGCGGCGTGGTGCTGGCCTGCGGGGGCTTTCCGCACGACGAGGCGCGCAAGCGCGAGTTGCTGCCACACGCCCCCACCGGGCGCGAGCACTGGTCGGCCGCCTCGCGTGGCAACACGGGGGACGGCCTGCGCCTGGGCGAATCGGCCGGCGCCGTGGTGGCGCGCGATCTGCACAGCGCGGCTGCATTGGCCCCGGTGTCCCTGGTGCCGCGCGCCGATGGCTCGGTGGCGCATTTTCCGCACCTGATCGAGCGCGCCAAGCCGGGCCTGATCGCGGTCATGGCCAATGGCCGTCGCTTTGTGAACGAGGCCGACTCTTACCACGACTTCATGAGTGCCTTGCTGGCCGCCACCCCGGCCGGCCAGCCGGCCCAGGCCTGGCTGCTGTGCGACCACACCTTCATCCGCCACTACGGTCTGGGCGCCGTCAAACCTGCGCCCATGCCGCTGGGCCCCTGGCTGCGCCGGGGTTACCTGTTGCGCGGCGCCACGCTGAGCGAATTGGCCCAGGCCTGCGGCATCGATACCGCCGGCCTGCAGGCCACGGTGCAGCGCTACAACGCCGCCGCGCTGCAAGGGCGTGACGCCGACTTTGCCAAGGGCGAGACCCCCTACAACCGCATCCAGGGCGATGCCGCCGCCGGCACGGCCAACCCCTGCATGGCGCCGCTGCAGCAAGGGCCGTTCTATGCCGTGCGGGTGCTGCCCGGCAGCCTGGGTACCTTTGCCGGCCTGCGCGCCAATGCCCAGGCCCAGGCACTGGACGCCCAGGGGCGCCTCATCCCCGGCCTGTACGCGGCCGGCAACGACATGAACAGCCTCATGGGCGGGCACTACCCCAGCGGGGGCATCACCCTGGGGCCGGCCATGACCTTCGGCTTCATTGCGGCGCACCACGCCGCCGGCGTGGCCCTGCCGGGCTGAGCCTTGCCTTCTTTGTTTTCTCTCTCACTTTCCACGGTATTGCCCATGTACTACGAACTTGCCACCCTGACCCTTCCCTTCGGCACCGCCGGCCAGGCTGCCGCCCAGGTGCAGGCCTTTGCCAGCGCCCCCGAGGCGCAGGGCGAACTGCTGGCCTGCTGGACCACCGACATCGGTGAACTCAACCGCATGATCGTGCTGCGCGGCTTTACTGATGTGGCCACGCTGGAGGCCGAGCGCCAGCGCACGCAGCACAGCGCCAGCCCCTTCGGCTGCGGCGACCTCTACCATAGCCTGAGCCTGGAGAGCTTTCGCGGCTTCCCGTGGATGAAGCCGGTGCGCCCCAGTGCCGAGTCGGGCATCGTGGGGCCGGTGTACGAGATCCGCACCTACGGCATCAAGCCCGGTGGCGTGCAGGCCACCATCGATCTGTGGGAGCAGTACGTGCCCCCGCGCGAAGCCCTGTCGCCCTGTGTGGTGGCCATGGTGGCGCTCGACGGTCCGCTGCGCTTCACCAACATCTGGGCCTACCCCACGCTGGACGCCCGCAGCAAAGCCCGCGCCGACGCGGTGGCCCAGGGCATCTGGCCGCCCAAGGGTGGGCCGGCCCACCTGACCACGCAGATGGTCTCGACCATTGCCCTGCCCACCGCGGTGTCACCTTTGAAGTGAGGCCCGGGCCATGCGGACCTACTCATTGGCCTACCTGACAGCCGGGGCTCTCACCCCCGCGGCGATGCTGCGCCTGGCCGCCGAACTGGGCTATGCCCATGTCGGGCTGCGCTTGCTGCCCAACGGCCCCGGCGGCCCCTTTCAGGCCTGGCTGGACGACCCGGTGCAGCAGCGCGAAACCCTGGCCGCCCAGCGTGACACGGGGGTGGGCGTGTTCGATCTCGAGATCATCCGCATCGGCGAGGGCTTTGACCCGCTGGCCTACCGTCCCCTGCTCGAAGCCGGCGCCGCCCTGCGGGCCAAGGCCCTGCTGGTGGCCGGCGACGACACTGACGAAGCCCGCTTGGTCGAGGGCTATGCCCGTCTGTGCGAGCTGGCCGCGCCTTATGGCCTGAGCTGCGATCTGGAGTTCATGCCCTGGACGGCCGTGCCCGACGCCCGGGCCGCGCTGCGCGTGGTGCAGGCTGCCGGCACGCCTCGGGCGGCGGGCATCCTGGTCGATGCCCTGCACGTGGGGCGCTCCAGCACCACGCTGGACGACCTGCGCGCCCTGCCGCGAGAACTGCTGCATTACGCCCAGATCTGCGATGCCCCTGGCGGCCCCGACCTGACCGTGCCCCAGATGATCCACACCGCCCGATGCGAGCGGCAACTGCCGGGCGAGGGCGTGATCGACCTGGCCGGCATTTTTGCCGCCTTGCCGGCCGACCTGCCCATCAGCGTCGAGGTGCCGCACCAGGTGCGGGTGGCCCGCCTGGGTCAGACGGCCTGGGCGCGTGCAGCTTTGGCGGCCAGCCGTTCTGCATTGGAGTGACCGTTCCTGGTGGGTAGGGTGCGCGACATGCGCGCAATGTGGGCGCCAGCCGGGTGTTTTGAGGGATATCACCAGGGGCTGGAGCGGCGATGCGCGGCACAGAATCGGTGATGGAAGTTGCGCGCAAGAACATCATCGACGGTCTGGGCAAGGGGTTGCGGGTCATTGAGGCCTTTGACGACGAGCACGCCCGGCTCACGGCCTCAGAAACCGCGATCCGGGCTGACATCTCGCGCACGGCGGCGCGGCGCTATCTGCTGAGCCTGGTGCACTTTGGTTACGCCTACACCGACGGCAAGCGTTTCTGGCTGTCGCCCCGGGTGCTGATGCTGGGGCAGAGCTACCTCAGCGCGGCGCGACTGCCGCGTCTGGTGCTGCCCTTCATCCAGCGGCTGGCGGCGGAATGCGGCGAGAACTTCAATTTCAGCGTGCTCGACGGGCACGAGGTGGTGTACCTGGCGCGCAGCCAGAGCAACCGCATGGTGACGATCGGGTTTCCGGTCGGGGCCCGCGTGCCGGCCCATGTGGTCACGCCGGGGCCGGCCATCCTGTCGGCCTGGGAGCCTGCGGCCATGGAGGCCTGGGTGGCCGAGCATGAGTTCAGCACCTTCACCGCCAACACCCCCACCCACGCCGAGGTGTTCCGCCGCGACGTGGAGGCGGCGCGCGAACTGGGCTACTGGGTGGCCGAGCAGCAGCTCAGCTCGGGCCTGCGCGGCTTTGCCGTGCCCATCAAGACGCGGCGCGGTGAATGCGTGGGCGCGGTGGGCGCCACCATGACCATGCACCAGAGCCGCGAGGCCATGGTGGCGCGCTTGCTGCCGCGGGTGATGGATGTGGCGATGCAACTCCAACAAGTGTTGTGACCCCCCCTGAGTCGCCTTCGGCGCCTTCCCCCCGAGGGGGACAACACCAGCGGCCTGGCAAAGCCAGCTCCGCGGTGTCTGCTTGCATGGCTTGCTCCGCAGCCTTTTGAATGTGTAGGCCCTTGTTCTTCAGATGCAGCGCCCAGTCGCATAGGTCTGGGTAAGGTCCCCAATTTCAGGCTATCGAGCCCCCACGGGACGACACCAGCGGCCTGGCAAAGCCAGCTCCGCGGTGTCTGCTGGTATGGCTTGCTCCGCAGCCTTTTGAACGGTGAGGGCGGGGTGGAATCGGACGGTATGGGTCCTCGCACAGTGACTTGGCTGCGTTCTGTTTTTTGCTCAGGTCTGCATGCGCAGCCCCAAGACATCTCGGTCGGCTGGGGTGCTTTTCAGCAGGTGTTTGCTTGGGCTCGGGTCCAGTGGGGCAGGGGGGCGGCGCGGTGCAGGACGTCGTCGTTGAGCCAGCCGGCGCTTTGGCGGGCTTGGGCGGCGACGTGTTCGGCTGGGAGTTGGGCGTAGTCGTCGTTGCTCACGTCCAGGCTGTAGTCGCCGTTGTAGCCCAGGCGGGCCAGGCGCAGCACGAGGTCGGCCAGTTGTTCGCTGTGGGCGCCCTGGCCGGGGAAGACGCGCAGGCTGCGCGTGGTCTGGCCGGGGATTTCGGGGGCGGGGATGTCGCCCATGAAGTCGGACAGTTGCACCTGGAAGATGCGCTCGGGTTCGAGCTCGATCAGGTCGTCCAGTGAGTCGCCGTTGGCGAACATGTGGAAAGAATCCAGGCCCAGGCCCAGGTTGCTGCAGTTGGCATCGCTCACCACATCCCAGGCATCGAGGAAGCCGCGCACGCTCTGGCCCCAGGACAGGGCCTTGTAGGCCACCTGCAGCCCCAGCGGCACGGCCAGCATGGCCAGCTTGTGCAGGTCGGCGGCGAGTCGGGCCAGGTCGGTGCTGGCGTGGGGCAGGGTGCTGGCGCTCACCAGCAGCCGCGGCGCACCCAGTTGGGCGCAGGTCTGCAGCATGCTCTTGGCCACTTCGACCTTGTACTGGTGCAGCGGCCCGCTCAGGCCTTCGAAGTCGTGCAGGGTCTGCAGGCCGGCCGGGTGCAGCCCGCTGGCGCGCAGGGCGGTCACGGCTCCGGCCACGCCACCGGGGTGGCTGACCACGTCGCGGGCGTCCAGCATCACCTTGCTGAAACCGGCCTGGCGGATGGCGGCCAGCCGGGCCTCCAGCGGGCCGGCCAGGGTGCGGCTGTCCAGGCTGTAGCTTTCAAACATCGTCATGGGGGCCTCGGTCAGTCACCCGTGCGGTGCACGAGTTCGAAGGACACCGAACCCAGTTCGCGCCGCGTCAGCGCGCCGCGGTCCTCGGGGTGCAGGCTGCTGGTTTCGATGAATTCGACACCGCGGCTCTTCAGCAGGGCCACGGCCTGCCCCACATCGGGCGTGCCCAGGCCGATGCGCTCCAGGTTCTCGGGCGCGCGGTCGCTTTCCATCCAGGGGTCGGGCTCGATCAGCTGCCACATGAACTGGCCGCAGGGGCTCTTCAGCACCTTGCCCTTGGGCAGGATGCCGTAGCGCTGGTCTTCCGGCACGGTGCTGAAGTCGAACATGGTCTCGTAGTAGCTGATCCAGTCCTCGCTGCGACCCGGGTCCACGTACTGCACCAGGCCGAAGTAGTCCAGGCCGGCCAGGGCCGGCGGGTGCTGATCGACGCCCGGGATGGGCTTGAAGTCGATGTCGTAGATCGAGAACTCGGTCCAGCGGTCCACCAGATAGATGCGGCTGCCGCCCGGGCCATGGATGGCCGGAATGTGCAGCTCCATGGCCTGGGCATGGCTGGGCACCGGCCAGGCGCCGAGTTCCACACAGCGGGTGTGGGCGCGCAGGGCGTCCTTGACGCGGAAGGCGACGGCCGAAATGACGGGCTTTTCGTCCACCAGGGCGCTCACGCGGGCGTCCTCGCTGTGGGCGTTGATGATCAGGTTCATGCCGCCCTGGCGGTACAACATGACTTCGCGCGAGCGGTGCCGTGCAATCGGCTTGAAGCCCATGGTCTCCAGCACATGGCCCAGGGCCTGGGGGCGTGTGGTGGCGTATTCGATGAATTCGATGCCGTTCAGCCCCAGGCGATTGGGCATGTCGGGCACGGCTTCGCGGTCGGTGCCAAGTGGGGTCATTCGGTCCTCTTCGGTTCGCAACAGCCCGTCCAGTGGCCTGGTGCGGCCGTTGGCAGGGCGATGGGGCGAGTATGCCGCCAATGCTGCCAAGGGCCTGCACGAAAGCCGGGTGTGCTGCCCGCATCAAACGCATGCCGCGCAGACTGCGCGATAGTCGCTCGTTTTGTGCTGTGGCACGCGCGGGCCGGCCGGGTCTTCAGACCAGGCCGCGCAGGATCTCGGCGATCTCCTTGAGCCCGGGCAGCAGTTTCTGCAGGGCGGCGTCGCCCGGGTAGGCCTCGCGCTGGAAGGTCAGGCTCAGGGCCCCCACGCTGCTGCCCTTGCGATTGACCAGGGGCACCGACAGCCCGCAGATGCCCAGGTTGATGAATTGGTCGGTGGCGGCATAGCCCTGCTGACGGGCCTGGGTCACCGATTCCTCGAAGGTGGGCTGCGAGGTGATGGTGTTGGCCGTGAAGCGGCTGAAATCGTGCTCGCCCAGCCAGTGCGCCAGCGCCGGGGGCTCCAGGCTGCTCAGCAGCACCGGGCCCGGCGACACGCAATGCGCGGGGATGCGGGCCCCGGTGTGAAAACCGATCGACAGCACGCGAGGTGAGTTGCTGCGGGCCAGGTAGACCACGTCGTGGCCGTCCAGCACGCTGAGGTTGCCGGTCTCGCCGGTCTGCATCGACAGGCGCTGCAGAAAAGGCATCACCAGCCGGGGCAGGCGGGCCGATTCGAGGTAGGTCTGACCGATGCGCAGCACCCGGGGGCGCAGCCAGTAGTGTTTGCCGTCGGTGTCGGCGTAGCCGAAGTGCACCAGGCTCAACAGGTAGCGGCGTGCCGCGGTGCGGGTCAGCCCGGCCAGCTCACCCGCCTCGGTGGCGGTCAGGCGGGGGTGTTCGTCTGAAAAAGACTCCAGCACGCGCAGGCCTTTTCCCAGGCCTTCGATCAGGTGCTGGCGGTCGATGGCGGGGGGCTGACTCATCAGGGTGACCTCCGGTGAAACCCCTATTGTGATTCATTGGCGCACAGCCGCGTTCGATCATCGCACGCGTCGAGGGGGCCGGGTCTGGTGTTTCAGGGGCTCGCCACCTACATTCGCCTCCACCCCGAAGCGGCTTGACGGCCGCCTCGACGTGTCAGGGCCCTGGCGTGCGAGCACGCGGTGCCCCAGAACGGCATTCGACAACACAACCGACGATTGGAGACATCCATGTCTGATCAAAAAGCCGCGAAACACGGCTTGCAACAAACCAAGAAAGCGACCGCCAGCGGCTGGATCGGCTCGGTGCTGGAGTATTACGACTTCTTCATCTACGCCACCGCCGCCTCGCTGATCTTCCCGCAGATCTTCTTCCCCTCGGGCAACCCGACCGTGGCCATCGTGGCTTCGCTGGCCACCTATGGCGTGGGCTATGTGGCGCGCCCCATCGGTGCCTTCTTCCTGGGCCATTGGGGCGACACCCATGGCCGCAAGCAGGTGCTGGTGCTGTGCATGTTCCTGATGGGGATCTCGACCATGGCCGTGGGCCTGCTGCCCACCTATGACCAGATCGGCCTGTGGGCACCGGCGCTGCTGGTGCTGATGCGCCTGGTGCAGGGCTTTGCCGTGGCCGGTGAGATCTCGGGCGCCAGCTCGATGATCCTGGAGCACGCGCCGCTGGGCCGTCGCGGCTATTACGGCAGCTTCACCCTGCAAGGCGTGCAGGCCGGCCAGATCCTGGCCGCCGCCATCTTCCTGCCCCTGGCCTATTACCTGCCGAGCGAGCAGTTCAACAGCTGGGGCTGGCGTGTGCCCTTCCTGCTGAGCTTCATCGTCATCGTCGTGGGCTACTACATCCGCCGCGAAGTCGAGGAAACCCCGGTGTTCGCCGAGGAGGCCAAGCAAGGCGCCGTGCCCCGTGCCCCGATCGTGCAGGCGTTTGCCGAGAGCGGCCCCAACATGCTGCGCGTGGTCTGCATGGCCTTGATGAACGTGATCCCCGTGGTCACCACCGTGTTCGGTGCGGCCTACGCGGTGCAACCGGGCTACGGCATCGGTTTTGACAAGAGCGTGTACCTGTGGATTCCCGTGCTCGGCAACATCGTGGCCGTGCTGGTGATTCCCTTTGTGGGCAACCTGTCCGACCGCATCGGTCGTCGCCCCCCGATCATCGTGGGCGCCCTCGGTGCCGGCCTGCTGTCCTTCGGCTACCTGTATGCCATCAGCACCAAGAACGTGCCCCTGGCCGTGGTGATGTCGCTGCTGATGTGGGGCGTGGTCTACCAAGGCTACAACGCCGTGTTCCCGAGCTTCTACCCCGAGCTGTTCCCGGCCCGCACCCGCGTCACCGCCATGGCCATCTCGCAGAACATCGGCACCATGTTCACGGCCCTGCTGCCGGCCCTGTTCGCTGCGGTCGCCCCTCCCGGCGCGGCCGACATCCCGACCACCGTGGGCGCCATCGCCCTGGGCATCACCGTGATCGCCTCGCTGGCAGCCTGGTCCGCCCGCGAAACCTTCCGCCTGCAGACCAAGGACCTGGGCAAGCCCGATGCCGCCCCCGTGCCGGCGGCTGAATACAACCAGGCCCGCGCCCAGGCCCTGGCCTCGGCCAAGCGCTGATACCCGCCACACCCCCTGCCATGGCAGGGGGCGCTGGCCCGAGGGCCCGCCCTGGGCGGGCCTTTTTTCATGGACCCTGACCACCGGCGCACCACCTCTCTTTGACTCCTGGAACTGACATGCCCATCAGCGGAAAAACCCGACTCATCGCCCACATCGGCTACCCCACCGAGAGCTTCAAGGCGCCCATGATCTACAACCCCTGGTTCGAGCAGCAGGGCATCGACGCCGTGGTCGTGCCCATGGGCGTCAAGGCCGACGACTACCGTGACACCCTGCAGGTGCTGCGCCGCTTCACCAACCTGCACGGGGCCCTGATCACCATGCCGCACAAGGTGGTCACGCTGGACCTGGTGGACGAAGCCACCCCCACGGCCCGCATCGCCGGTGCCTGCAACGCCATCCTGCTGCGCCCCGACGGCAGCCTGCTGGGCGACCAGTTCGATGGTGCCGGCTTTGTGCGCGGCGTGGAGCGCAAGGGCTTTGCCCTGGCGGGCCGGCGAGTGCTGGTCTCGGGCTGCGGCGGCGTGGGCTCGGCCATCGCCGCCTCGCTGGCGGCCGCCGGCGTGGCCGACATGGCCTTGTTCGACTTCAACACCGCCGCCTGCGAGGCCCTGGCCGGCCGCCTGCGTGCCCACTACCCGGCGCTCACCGTGAGCACGGGCTCGAACGACCCGGCCGGCTTCGAACTGGTCGTCAACGCCACCCCCCTGGGCATGAAGGACGGCGACCCGCTGCCCTTTGATGTGGACCGCATCGCCCCCGGCACCTTTGTCGGTGAAGTGGTGATGAAGCAGGCCTACACCCCCTTGCTGCAAGCCGCCATGGCCAAGGGCTGTCCGGTGCAGCTGGGCACCGACATGCTGTTCGAGATGATCCCGGCCTACCTGGAGTTCTTCGGCTTCGGCAGTGCCACCCCCGAGCAACTGCGCGCCGTGGCGCAGATCCAGTATTGAGGGTTCAGGCCGGGGGCGGCCCCTGCAGGGCCCGCAGGTCGGGCAGGCCCAGCAGTGAACGCATCTGGGTGATGGCGATGGCGTTCAGCTGAGCCAGGCGCTGCTCAGAATCTAGCCCCTGGTGAATGAAGACCGCGTTGATGCTTTCAAGGTTCGAGAGCACCACCAACTGCTCCAGTGTTGCCGTGTCCCGTAGGTTTTCGCCCGCTTTGGCCTGGCCCTGGCGCCACTGGGCGGCCGTGAGGCCAAACAGGGCCATGTTCAGAAGATCGGCTTCACTGGCATAGATGATGCGCGCCTGCTCCTGCGTGATGCGTGGTGGAATCAGGTGTTCCTGGATCGCATCGGTGTGGATCTTGTAGTTCACCTTGGCCAGAGTCCGCTGTACGTTCCAGGCCAGCGATTGACTGCGGGCTTCAGCGTCCTTGAGACGCTGGAATTCCTTGATGAGGTAAAGCTTGAATTCAGGGCTGAGCCAGGAGCCGAATTCGAAAGCAATGTCTTTGTGGGCGTAGGTGCCACCATAGCGCCCGGCGCGTGCGTGGAGCCCGATTGCGGCCGTACTGGCTATCCATTTCCTGGCGGACAGGAAGAAGCTGTTTCGCCCTGCATTTGTTTTAATTCCCTCGAATTCGAGGGAATTAAAACCCGGGTTGTTGAGCTGTTCCCAAACCCCCAGAAACAAGACCGTCTCCTTGTTTTTGAGCCACTGTTCGATCAGGGCGTTGCCCCCCTCGAAGCCCTTCACCATGTCAGTCAGCGAGAGGTAGTCTTGCTGATGCCTTGAGGTGATTGTGACGGCTGTCCCTTTGACGTTGATGTTGCGTGTGTTCATGGCAGAGCCCATTCTGGGATGCCCTGTTGATTGGGGGCGGGCAGCCTGTTCCTTGGATCAGGCTGTTCGTCGATCTCACACTGTGTGCAACGCCATCAACAAGCCGCTGACCGTGAAGAACGAGGCCACGGTGCCGGCCAGCAGCGACGCGGCGGCGGTGTCTTCCTCGCCATAGGCCTGGGCCAGGATGGTGTAGATGCCCATCATGGGCATGGCGGCGCTGAGCACGGCAGCCAGTTTGAGTTGCGGTGCCAGCGGGGCCAGCCCGATCAGCGGCAGAGCGGACACGGCGGCCAGCACGGCCAGCGGGTGCAGCAGCAGCTTGCCCGCCACGATGGGGGCCACCCGGCGCAGCAGGCCACCGAATGACAGCCCCGTCAGCGTGCCGCCGATCACGAACAGCGACAGCGCCCCGCTGGCCTGGGCGAACAGGCCCACGCTGCGTTCCAGCGCGGTGGGCAGGTGCAGGCCCGACAACGACACCCCGAAGCCCAGCAGCAGACCGATCACCATCGGGTTGGTGATCAGGCGGCGGCTGGTGTCCACCAGCAGGTGGCGCCAGCCCGTGGCGTGGCCGCGGGCGCGCTCGGCCATGGCCAGCAGCAAGGGGATCATCACCACGTTCTCGACCACCATGTTCAGGGCCAGGGCCACGCCGGCCACGGGGGCCAGGGTCAGCACCAGGATCGGGAAGCCCACAAAGCCGCTGTTCGAGCACGACAGGCCCATGGCGTAGCAGGTGCTCTGCAGGGCCGGGGTGTGGGCCAGGCGGCGGTAGGCGGTGTAGCCCAGGCCCAGGGTCAACAGCGAGCCCGCCAGATAGGCCAGCAGGTAGCTGGTGTTCAGGATCTCGCCGATCGGGTGCTTGGCCAGGGCATTGAACAGCATGGCCGGCAGGGCCAGGTTGATCACGAACTTGCCGAACACGCGCATGTCGGGCTTGCTGAACAGGCCCGCGCGCGTGGTCAGAAAGCCCAGGGCAATCGCGATGTAGATGGGGCCGGTGATGGCCAGGATATCGAGCATGAAGGTGGCTGAAAACGGCTCAGCGCCCGCGGCCTTCGGCCGGCGGGCGCTGAGCGGGGAGGGTTAATTCCAGGCCGCCGCCCGGCCGCCCGAAGGCGGCCTGCGGCCCCCTCGGGGGGCAGGGAGCGACACGCAGTGCACGACCGTGGGGGCCAGGCCGCCGCCCGGCCGCCCGAAGGCGGCCTGCGGCCCCCTCGGGGGGCAGGGAGCGACACGCAGTGCGCGACCGTGGGGGCCTTTCAGGTACGGGCTTGCTGCACGGCCGAGACGGCGGCACGCAGGGCCAGCATGTAGCTGTCCACGCCAAAACCGCAGATCTGGCCCTTCACGATCTCGGCAAACACCGAGACGTGGCGGAAGGCCTCGCGGGCATGGATGTTGGACATGTGCAGTTCCACCACCGGCACGGTCAGGATGGCCAGGGCGTCGCGGATGCCGTAGCTGTAGTGGGTCCAGGCGCCGGCGTTGATCAGCACCGCGTCCATGCCTTCTTCGTAGGCCTGGTGGATGCGCTCGCACATGGCGCCTTCGTGGTTGGTCTGGAAGCTGACCACCTCGGCACCCAGCTCACGGCCCAGGTCTTGCAGCTGGCCATCGATCTGTTCGAGCGTGATGGTGCCGTACTGCTTGGGGTCGCGCTTGCCGAACATGTTGTGGTTGATGCCATGCAGCATGAGGATCTTCATCGCTTGTCTTTCTGTGTTGCTTGAATCGGGTGGTGATCAGGGGGCTTCAAAGGAGTTCGACCGTGTCGCCGCTGGCGGCCGCATGCGCGATGGCTTCGGTCACCCGCAGGTTGGCCAGGCCGTCGCGCGCACTCACCAACGGGGGCGCTTCGCCACGCACCACAGCCCCGAAATGCGCCATCTGCTGCACGATCGGATCGTCGCGCACCAGGCCCACCACGCCCACCTCAAAAGGCTTCCACCAGGAGGGCTCGCCGGTGCGGGGGTAGGTTTTGAGTCGCATCGTCGGGACCGCCAGGCTGCCCTGGGTGCCGGTGATGACGTAACAGTCCTCGTCATCGTAACTTGGATAGGCCTTGTTTTCCTGCGAGGTCTGCTCCCAGCTGCGTGCGCAGGCGGCGGTGTCGGACAGCATGAAGCTGCCCAGCACGCCATTGGCAAAGCGCAGGTTGATGCTCACCGTGTCTTCCACCGCGTGGCCGCGCACCGCGTTCGAGGCCAGGGCCTGCACGGCCACCACCTCGCCGCACAGCAGGCGCAGGTTGTGCACCTCGTGGATCAGGTTGAGCAGGATCGGGCCGCCGCCGGGCTCGCGTCGCCAGGGGCCCTCGTCGAAGTAGCGTGCCGGCTTGAAAAAGGTGGCGCTGCCCATCACCGCCACCAGGCGGCCCAGGGCGCCGGCCTGCACCACCTCGCGCGCCTTGGCCATGATGGGGCTGTGGGCCCGGTGATGCCCGATCAGCACCCGGCCCCCGGTGGCCTCCACGCGCTCGACCAGGGTCAGGGCTTCGGCCACGCTGGGGGCGATGGGTTTTTCCAGCAGCACCGGCAGGCCGGCCTCCAGGCATTGCAGGGCCTGGGGCACATGCAGGGTGTTGGGGGTGGCCAGCACGATGCCGTCGGGCCGGTCGTGGCGCAGCAACTCGTCCAGGCTGGGGTAGAGCGGCACACCGGCCGCTGCCGCCAGGGCCGGGGCGGTGGGGGAGGGGTCGACCACGGCGCTCAGGCTGGCGCCCGGGGTCTGTTGCAGGGCGGCGATGTGGGCCTGGCCGATGTAGCCGGCGCCAGCCACGGCGATGCGAAGGGGGTGGGTCATGCGTGTCTCAGTGTGGGTGGGTCTTCTAGCGCCGGCCCCGCCACGATAAAACCGCTTGATCGATTCACAATGCGCTTGAAATTCCATTCACAATTTCCTGATGGTGAATAAATAAATGAATCAAGCCTGGGATCTGGTGGACCTGCAGGTCTTCTGCCTCGCGGCCCGGCGGGGCAGCTTTGTGGGGGCTGCGACCGAACTCGGCATCTCGCCGGCCTATGTCACCAAGCGCATCGCCGGCCTGGAGCGCGCGCTGGGCGTGACCTTGTTCCACCGCACCACGCGCCGCGTGCTGATCAGCGAAGCCGGCGAGGCCGCCTACGCCTGGGCCCGGCGGGTGCTGGACACCGCGGGTGAGTGGCATGCCCAGGGCCCTGCCGGCGATGGGGCGCTGGCGGGCACCTTGCGCATTGCCACCAGCCTGCGCCTGGGGCGCAACCACCTCTCGCCCATCCTGGCCAGGCTGTCTGACCAGCACCCCGCGCTGGAGCTGTGGCTGGAGCTGGTGGACCGCCGCATCGACTTGCTGGGCGAGGGCTTTGACATCGACATCCGCATGGGTGAGGTGAGCGAGCCGCACCTGATCGCCCACCCCATCCTGCCCAGCGTGCGGGTGCTGTGTGCGGCACCGGCCTACCTGGCGCGGCGTGGCACCCCGCGCCAGCTGGCCGACCTGGCGCAGCACGACTGCCTGCTGTTCCGCGAACGGCACCAGAGTTTTGGCGTGTGGCGCCTGCAGGGGCCGCGCGGGCCCGAGACCGTCAAGGTCACCGGCACCCTGGGCTCCAACCACAGCGATGTGGTGAACCACATGGCCCTGGCCGGCAAGGGCATCGTGCTGCTGTCGAGTTGGGATGTGGATGAGCAATTGCGCAACGGCAGCCTGGTGCGCGTGCTGCCCGACTACCGCCAGAACGCCGATGTCTGGGCCGTGACGGCGGCGCGGGCCCAGCAGTCGCCCAAGCTGCGCCGTTGCCTGTCGTTTCTGGTGGACGAACTGCGCAGTGGCCCCAACGCCCTGCACACCTTCACCACCTGATCCGGCAGGCCTGGAGGGTTGATATTGGAATGATCTTCAAAAATGGAATAAGATTCCACAAATTGAATTCATGCCCAGCTCACCCATGTCCGCGCTCTCGATGTTCCTGTTGCCCCGCCCGCTGATGGCGGGGTGGGTGTCGTGCTGCGCAGCCCCGGTGTCGCAGGGGGAGGCGCTGTCGCGCCTGCCTTTCTTTTTCGGAGCCCGCTGGTACAGCAGCGCCTGAGCGGCGCCAGCCTTGCCTTGCTGTTGCCACCCCGGGCCCGCCGCGCCATCCAGGTGCGGGGGCCTGCTGTCCCCCGAATCCGAAAGACCCCCATGAACTTTGCCCTCAATGACGAACAGAAAATGATGATCGACACCGTGCGTCGATTCATCGCCGAAGAACTGCAGCCCCTCGAAGACGAGGTCGAGCAGCAGGGTTTTCTGGCCCCCGACAAGGCCCGCGCCGTGCACGAAAAAGCCAAGGCCCTGGGCCTGTACGGCCTCAACATCCCGGCCGAGCATGGCGGTGGTGGCCTGGGCGTGGTGGACCGCATCCTGTGCGAGGAGCAGTTCGGCCACACCAGCGACATCCTGATCCGCCGCGCCTTCGGCAACATCTACGAGCCCCTGCTCAAGTGCCAGGGCGAGCAGGTCGAGCGCTGGCTGCGCCCCACGGTGCGCGGCGAGCGCACTTGCGCGATTGCCATCACCGAGCCCGGCGCCGGCTCGGATGCCCAGGGCATCCGCACCCATGCCCGGCGCACCGACAGCGGCTGGGTGCTCAATGGCAGCAAGCATTTCATCAGCGATGGCGAATGGAGCGATTTCTTCCTGGTCTCGGCCAAGACCGGCGAGCGCGAGATCTCGATGTTCATGGTCGACAAGGGCCTGCCCGGTTTCACCGTGGGCAAGGACCAGAAGATGATGGGCCTGCGTGGCACGCCCCACGTCGAGCTGTTCTTTGACAACGTGGCGCTCGAACCCGTGGCCTTGCTCGGTGAGCAGGGCCAGGGCTTCAAGCTGGCCATGGGCGCGCTCAACGTGGTGCGCCTGGCCCAGGTGGGTGCGCGCGCCGTGGGCAAGGCCAGCCATGTGCTGGAGCAGGTGGTCGACTACGCTGCGCAGCGCCAGCAGTTCGGCCAGCCCATCGGCGACTTTCAACTGGTGCAGCAGATGCTGGCCGACAGTGTGATCGAGATCAATGCCGCGCGCTGGATGGCGCTGCACGCGGCCTGGCAACTCGACCAGGGCCAGGACGCCCGCGAGAGCATTGCCCAGGTCAAGGTGCATGCGGCCGAAACCCTGGGCCGCGTGGTCGACCGGGCCGTGCAGGTGTTCGGCGGCATGGGCTTCTGCAAGGAGCTGCCGATTGAGCGCTACTACCGCGACGCCCGCATCTACCGCATCTTCGACGGCACCAGCGAGATCCACCGCACCGTGATCGCGCGCAGCGTGCTCAAGAAGGGCGCCGCCCTGTTCGACCTGCACCGCTGAGGCCTGGCATGAGCGAACTCAACGCATCCAAATTCATGAGCGCGGCCCAGGCCGCGGCGCTGATCCGCGATGGCGACACCGTGGGCCTCATGGGCGGCGGCGGTGGCCTGATGGAGGCCACCTGCCTGTTCGAGGCCGTGCAGGCCCGCTTTCTGGCCAGTGGCGCCCCGCGCGACCTCAGCGTGGTGCATGCGCTGGGCATCGGCGACAAGAAGAGCAAGGGCATGAACTGCTTTGCCCACGAGGGCCTGGTGCGCCGCGTCATCGGCGGCCACTGGGTGTGGTCGCCGGCCATGCAGCAGCTGGCGCTGGACAACAAGATCGAGGCCTACATCCTGCCCGGTGGCGTGTCCAGCCAGCTGATGCGCGAGATCGGCGCCGGCCGCCCCGGCCTGCTGACCCATGTGGGGCTGGGCACGGTGTGTGACCCGCGCCAGGGCGGCGGCCGCATGAACGAGCGCGCCCGCGACGACCTGGCCGAGGTGCTGCAGCTCGATGGCCGCGAGTACCTGCGCTACAAGCCCTTCGCTATCCACATCGCCCTGGTGCGCGCCAGCGCGGCCGATGAGGACGGCAACATCAGCTTCGAGCACGAAGCCGCCAACCTCGATGCCCAGTCGCTGGCCCTGGCCGCACGCAACAGCGGCGGGCGGGTGATCGTGCAGGTGAAGGAGCGGCTGCCGCGCGGCGCCCTCAAGGCGCGCGAGGTGCGCATCCCGGCCGCCTGGGTCGATGCCATCGTGGTCGACCCCGAACAGCGCGCCAGCTACGACATCCCCTTTGACCCGGCCCTGAGCGGCGAGTTGACGGGTGAGGCCCGCCGCGCCAGCGAACAGGCCGATCAGGTGGCCGAGCAGGCCGCTGCCGCCCAGGCCTTCGGCGAGCGCCAGGCCGTGGCCCGGCGCGCGGCCGAAGAGCTGTTCAACACCGGCAAGCCGCGCCCGGTGGTCAACTTCGGCGTGGGCGTGCCCGATGCCGTGGCCAAGCTGATCGCGGCGCGGGGCGAACAGCACCGCCTGTACCAGACCATCGAACACGGCACCTATGGCGGCACCCTGCTCGACGGCGTGCTGTTCGGCTATGCGCGCAACGCCAGCGCCATGCTCGATGCCGCCACGCAGTTCGACTTCTATGCCGGCGGCGGTCTGGACATCGCCTTCCTGGGGCTGGGCGAACTCGATGCCCAGGGCAACGTCAATGTGTCGCGCCTGGGTGGGCTGACCGTGGGCCCCGGCGGCTTCATCGACATCGCACAGAACGCCCGCAAGGTGGTGTTCTGCGGCACCTTTGCCGCCAAGGGGGTGAAGCTGCAGACCGGTGATGGCCAGATGCGCGTGCTGCAACAGGGCAGCGTGCGCAAGCTGGTGCGCCAGGTCGACCAGATCACCTTCAGCGGGCCGCAAAGCCTGGTGCGGGGTCAGCAGGTGCTGTACCTCACCGAGCGGGCCAGCTTCCGGCTCACGCCGCAGGGGCTGGAGTTGTTCGAACTGGCGCCGGGCATCGACCTGCAGCGCGACGTGCTCGATCAGATGGACTTCCGCCCCCGGATCGCCAGCGCGCTCGCCACGATGGCGCAGGCCCATTTTTGCGAGTCAAAAGTGCCGGCGCTTGAGGCATGATGCAGCCCATGGCGGCACTCCAGCGGGTGCCGCCCCGTCTACCCTGAATGCCATACCGCCATGTCCACTGCGCCCGCCGCTTCCAAAGACAACGCTGAATCCAGCGACATCATCGACAGCCTGGGCCGGGGCTTGCGCGTCATCGAGGCTTTCGACGACGCGCACCCGCGCCTGAGTTCGTCCGAGGTGGCCGCCCGCTCGGGCATCACCCGCACGGCGGCGCGCCGCTACCTGCTCAGCCTGGTGCACTTCGGCTATGCCGACACCGACGGCAAGCGCTTCTGGCTCATGCCACGCATCCTGCGCCTGGGCCAGAGCTACCTCGACTCGGCCCGCCTGCCGCGCCTGGTGCAGCCCTTCTTGCAGCGCCTGTCGGCCGATTGCGGCGAGACCTTCAACTTCAGCGTGCTCGACGGCCACGAGGTGGTGTACGTGGCGCGCAGTGCCAGCAACCGCATGGAGTCCATCGGCTTTGCCGTGAGCGCCCGCGTACCGGCCCATCTGGTGACCCCAGGCATTGCCATGCTGTCCACCTTCACCCCGGCAGCCCTGGAGGCCTGGGCCGCGGTGCACGAATTCAATGCCTTCACCCAGAACAGCGCGGCCAATGCCCCGCAGTTTCTGCAGACCGTGGCCGCCGCCCGCCACCAGGGCTACTGGACCAGCGAAGGCCTGCTCACCCTGGGCCTGCGCGGCATCGCCATGCCGGTGAAAGACCGCAAGGGCGAATGCCGCGGCGCCATCGGCTCGACCATGCCGGCCCAGCCCTACACCCATGACGAGATGGTGCAGCGCTTTCTGCCGCGCCTGACCGAGGTGGCCAACGTGCTGCGCGATCTGGTGTGAGCACCGCCTTGCTGCACGGCATCGAGGCGCTGATCTTCGATTGCGATGGCACCCTGGTCGACAGCGAGGAGCCCGGGCTGGAGGTGCTGCATGCGCTGGCGCTCGAAGAAGGCCTGAGCCTCAGTCTGGCGGAGGCCCGGCAGCGTTTTCGCGGTGTGCGCATGGCCGACTGCGTGGCCTGGATCGCGGCCCGGCGCGCCGACCGGCCGGCGGGCTTCGAGGCCGAGTTCATGGCCCGGGTGCGCCGCCAGACCGAGCTGCGCTTTCGCCAGGGCCTGCAGCCCATGCCGGGCGCTCCCGAGTTGCTGGCCACCCTGCGCGCGCAAGGGCGGCCGATGGCCGTGGCCACCAACGGACCACGCGAGAAGGTCGAGCTGTCACTGGGCCTGACGGGCCTGCGTGAGCCCTTCGGCGCCCACGTCTACTGCGCCTATGAGGTGGGCAGCTTCAAGCCCGAGCCCGGTCTGTTCCTGCATGCGGCCCAGGCCCTGGGCATGGCGCCGCAACACTGCGCGGTGGTCGAAGACAGCCTGCCCGGTCTGCAGGCCGCTCTGGCCGCGGGCATGCGGGCCTTTTCACTCCACCCGCGCGCCGGCCTGCCCGAGGCCCTGGTGCAGCGTGTGCACTTCATCGATCGGCTCAGCGAGCTGTTGCCCTGAATCAGGCGACGCGTTGCAAGGCCTGGCGCACGGGCGTCAGGTCGGCCGCCAGCGCATCGGCCATGGCCTCGAAGCCGAAGAAGCGCAGGTACTCGGGCACCTGCTGGGTCAGCATCTCGAAGCCTGGGTGCACGGTGATGCCCCGCTTTTCGCAGGCCTGTTGCAAGGGCGTGGCATAGGGTTTCATGAGGATGTCGACCACCGCGGCGCCCGGCGCCAGGGCCTCTACGTCGAAAGGCAGCGGATCATCCCGGTTCAGACCCAGCGAGGTGCAGTGCACCACCAGGTCAAAGCCGCTGGCGTCGGGCGTGGCCACGGCGTGCACCGGGGCGGCGGCACCGTCGGCCAGACGCGCCGCGATCCGCTGGGTGTGGGCGGGGTCACGGTCCCACAGGGCCAGCGTGCCCAGCCGGCGTTCGGCCAAGGAGGTGGCGACGGCGGTGCCCGCGCCGCCCAGGCCCAGCACCAGCACCCGGCGGCCTTCGGGCGCCAGCCCGAAATGGTCCAGCGACTTCGACAGGCCCAGGCCATCGAACAGCGCGCCGCGCAGGCTGCCATCCGGCTCGCGGCGCAGCGCGTTCACCGCCCCGGCGCGCCGGCCCAGCCGGTCCACGTGTTGAGACAGGGCCACGGCGGGCGTCTTGTGCGGGATGGTGAGCCACAGGCCCGGCACGTTGGCGGCCGACAGGGCGCCGCGCACAAAGCCCTCAAAGCGCTCGGGCGCCACCTCGGCGGGCAGCAGCACGGCGTTCACGCCATGCGTCTGGAACAAGGGGTTGAACACCTCGGGCGCGCGCACCTGGGTGACCGGGTGGCCGAGCACGAAAAAGACCTGGGTGTGTCCGTCGATGAGCATGCAAGAAAAGGGGCCGGAGGCGGCCCGTCAATGAACCAGGCCCGCACGATAGTGGCTCGGTGGCCGGGCTTCAAGCGCGTGCTGCAGCGGGTGGGCGCACAGCGCGCAGGGCGTGCGGAAATGCCTTCATCACAGGGTTTTTCCTTTCAGTGGCAAGGACTTGGCGCTGGGTGGGTGTTGTTTGCCGGTGCCCGCGAACGCTAGGGATATCCCCTGAATCGGGTGTGAGGCGCTCGACTTGCGCGCTATGCGCACGGTGGCTGCGGGCTTGCATTGAATTGACCCGGGGCGATGCCTAGCATTCAGCCATCCAAGGTGCCGGGTTGGGGCGCCGTGCCTTCGCGAGGGGGCGGTGCCCCACTGGTCTTTTGCTCTGCGGCTGCCACCGCGGGCGAGGGGGAACGATGCCTGGATACCTGTTCCCCCGGGTTGCTGACGACAGCAGCCCGGGCCCCCTGCAAAAGAGCGCCGGCCCGCGTGCCGACGCTGTTTTGTTCACCCGGCACGCAAACGGGTGATGAGTCTGAGCAACGCGCCGATTGAAACGCACAAGCAAGTCAAAACAAAGTCACCAGGAGCACTCCGTGAAGAAGACAAACCCCATCATCGCCGCCGTCATGGCCCTCGGCCTGGCCGGTGCCGCCCAGGCCCAATCCAGCCTGACCATCTACGGCAGCATCGACCAATACTTCAACCACATGACCAGCAGCAGCGGTGCCAAGCTGAACACCCTGCAAGATGGCAAGGACCTGCGCAGCCGTCTGGGCTTCCGCGGCGTGGAAGACCTGGGCGGCGGTCTGTCGGCCAAGTTCCAGCTCGAAATGGGCATTGCCGCCGTGTCGGGCGCCACCGCAGACGCCAGCCGCGCCTTCGACCGCCAAAGCTGGGTCGGCCTGGCCGACAGCAGCCTGGGTGAAGTCCGCATCGGTCGCCAGAACACCGCCATCTTCTACCGTGGCGATTACATCGACTACACCTCGCGCACGCTGGGCTCGATCGTCAACAACTTCGGCGTGCCTTCGCGCTACGACAACGACGTGTCCTACATCTCGCCGCGTTGGGCCGGCCTGCAACTTGAAGGCCATTTCGCCCAGCAGCAAGCCAGCGCCACCACCGGCCAGGTCACCACGCCCATCACCCAACTGGCCGCGGACTACCTGAACGGCCCGTTCCGCGTGGGTTACGCCGGCCTGCAGGCCAAGGCCCCGCAGAACGCGGCGATCAATGCCAATGTGTTCTATCACAACCTGTACGCCAACTACGACTACGGCAAGGGCAAGGTCTACGCCGTGTACATCAAGTCGAACAACATTGCCTCGAGTGCCAACGGCAACAACGCCGCCCAGGTGCTGGGCAATGTGGGCGGTGCCGTCAGCTGGACCAGCGCCAGCGTGAACCGCACCTTTGACGTGTTCCAGGTCTCGGCCGATTACAACGTGAGCCCGCAGCTGCGCGTGGGTGCCCTGTACGGCCGCATCAGCGACAAGTCGGGTGCTGGCCAGAACGCCAACGGCGGCTCGATCGGTGCGTACTACGCCCTGTCCAAGCGCACCACGCTGTCGGCCCTGTGGGAAACCATGCGCAACGACACCAATGCCGGCTTCCGTCCCTCGGGTTCGGCAGGCCTGGCGCCCAACTTCGCCGGTACCGACGTGAACGGCCGCACCATCAGCGGCTTCCAGGTGGGCGTTGTTCATCGTTTCTGATCAAGGGCCCCTTGGGGCCTCTTGGAGGGCCTGGGGCTGTGCTCCAGGCCTTGTCGTTTCATGAATTGTTTTTCCGGGCCTGACTCCGATGCGCCGTTCCATTGCCACCGTCTCCCTCAGCGGCACCTTGCGTGAAAAGCTGGAGGCGATTGCCGCCGCCCGTTTCGACGGCATCGAGCTGTTCGAGAACGATTTCACCCACTTCACCGGTTCGGCGCGCGATCTGGGCCGCATGGCGCAAGACCTGGGCCTGGGCATCGACCTGTTCCAGCCCTTTCGCGATTTCGAGGCCATGCCCGAGCCGCTGTTCCGCAAAAGCCTGGACCGGGCCGAGCGCAAGTTCGACCTGATGCAGGACATGGGCGCCCAGCTGATGCTGTGCTGCTCCAACACCTCGCCGGCCGTGATCGACGACCCGGATCTGGCGGCCGCCCAGTTGTACGAACTCGCCGAGCGGGCCGCCCGGCGCAACCTGCGCGTGGGCTTCGAGGCCCTGGCCTGGGGCCGTGTCACGAACCTGTATGGCCAGGCCTGGGACATCGTGCGCCGCGCCAATCACCCGCACCTGGGTCTGATCCTGGACAGCTTCCACACCTTGTCGCTGCGCGACGACCCGAGCGCCATCGCCGACATCCCGGGCGACAAGATCTTTTTCCTGCAGATGGCCGATGCGCCCTGGATGCAGCTCGACGTGCTGCACTGGGCGCGCCACCACCGCAATTTTCCGGGCCAGGGCCAACTGCCCGTGGTGCCTTTTCTGCAGCGCGTGCTGGAGGCCGGCTACAGCGGACCGCTGTCGCTGGAGATCTTCAACGATGTGTTCCGCGGCACGCCCAACCGCCGCATCGCGGTGGATGCCATGCGCTCGCTGTTGCACCTGGAAAGCGAGGTGCGCAAGCTGCGCGAGGCCGCAGCGCCCGGCACCCCGGCCGCCGCCCCGCTGCAGGTGGAGCTGTTCAGCCCGCCGGCCGCGCCCGCGCTGGAGGGCTTTTCCTTCCTCGAATTTGCCGCCCAGGGCGAGTCGGCCGCCGACCTCGGTCGCTGGCTGGGCCAGATGGGTTTCGAGCGCGTGGGCCGGCACCGCTCCAAGGCGGTGGATCTGTACCGCCAGGGCGGCGTGAACCTGATCGTGAACGCCCAACCGGGCTCGGTGGCCAGCCAGCGCTTCGAGGCGCATGGCCCCTCGGTGTGTGCCTGGGGCCTGCGCACCGGCAGCCCGCTGGCCGCGGTGAACCGCGCCACCGCCATGTGCTCGCAACGCTACGACGGCCCCATCGGCCCGAGCGAGATGCACGTGCCTGCCATCGTGGTGCCCGGTGGCAACCTGAACTACTTCGTGCCGGCCGCCCTGGGCGAGATGGGCTTGTTCGAGGCCGACTTCGAGCTGGCGCCCCTGCCCGAGCAGCCCGCCGTGGCCGATCTGCAGCACATCGACCACCTGGGCCTGGGCCTGGCGCTGGACCAGCGCGACACCTGGGTGCTGTTCTCGCGCGCCGTGCTGGGCCTGGAGACCGGCGACAGCGTCAACATTGCCGACCCCTTCGGCCTGGTGCGCAACCAGGCGGTGTTCAACCCAGCCCGCAGCGTGCGCCTGGTGCTCAATGTGTCCGACAGCCAGCGCACCCGCACGGCCCGCGATGCGCGCCAGCAGGGCGGGGCGGCGGTGCAGCACATTGCTTTCGCCTGCGCCGATCTGGTCGGCACGGTGAGGCGCCTGCGCGAGCGCGGCGTGGCCTTTGTGCCGGTGTCGCCCAACTACTACGACGACCTGCCGACCCGGCTCGACATCGAGCCCGCCCTGCTGCAAAGCCTGCGCGAGGCCGGCATCCTGTACGACGCCAGCGCCGATGGCGCCTACCTGCACATCTACACCGAGCGCTTTGACGGTCGATTCTTCTTCGAGTTCGTGCAGCGCATCGGGGGCTATGACGGGCAGGGCGGCTTCAACGCCTCGGCGCGCATGGTGGCCCAAGTGGACGACCCGGTCGGGCACTGAGCGGACAGTGACCCTGCGGTTCAACCCGGGCTGAGTTGCCTGACCATGAGCTGCTGCGCCAACTCGTCCACCGGCACGGGCTGGCCCAGGGCATGGCCCTGGAAGGTGCTGCAGCCCAGGGCCAGCAGTTGCTCGCGCTGAGCCTCGGTCTCGACCCCCACGGCCACCGGCTCCAGCCCCAGGTTGTGGGCCGTGTCGATCAGCGTCTTCACCACCACGATGGCCTGGCGGTCGTCGGGCAGGCCCTGCACGATGCGGCGTGACAGCTTGAGCTGATCCAGTGGCAGCCGCGACAGATCGGCGGCTGAAGAGTGGCCCGCCCCGAAGTGGTCCACCCCCAAGCGCACCTCATGCGCCCGCAACTGGGCCAGCTTGCGCGCGCAGCTCTCCAGGTCTTGCAGGATCAGGCTTTCGGTGATTTCCAGGCGCAGGCGGCCCGGCGGCACCTGGTGGCGCTCCAGGGCCTGCAACACCTGGCTCACGAAATCGGCCTGGGCAAACTGCACCGGGCTCACGTTCACGCTCAGGTAGAGCTCCTGCAGCAGGGGCTGGCCGCGCCACAGCGCCAGCTGGGCGCAGGCCTGCTCCAGCACCCATTGGCCGATGGCCTGGATCTGCTGGCTCTGCTCGGCCAGCCCGATGAACTGCTCGGGCAACAGCACGCCCGCTTGCGGGTGGCGCCAGCGCAGCAGCAGCTCGGCGCCGCAGAGACCACCCACCTCGCGCGCCTGCAGCTGGTACAGGCAGAACAGCTGTTGCCCCGGCAGCGCCCGGCGCAGCTCCGTCTCCAGCGCGGCCCGCTGGTTCACCTCGTTTTGCATGGCCTCCTCGAAGAAGCGGAAGGTGTTGCGCCCGGCGGCCTTGGCCTGGTACATGGCGATGTCGGCGCGGCGCAGCAGTTCGTCGCAATCGGGGCCACCCGGGCGGAACAGCACCACCCCCAGGCTGGCGCTGGTCGGGAAGCCCGGGTAGGCCTGGCCCAGCACCTGTTCCAGCTGGGCCAGGATCTTCTTGGCCACACGGGCCGTGTCCAGGGCGGCCACGGCGGGGCTGGCATCCAGTTCGGGCAGGATCACCACGAACTCGTCGCCACCCAGTCGGGCCAGGGTATCGCCCTGGCGCAGGCAACGGCCCAGCGCCTCGGCCACGGTCTGCAGAAAGCGGTCGCCCACCTGGTGGCCCAGCGTGTCGTTGATGGTCTTGAAGTTGTCCAGGTCGATGAAGATCACCGCCCCGTGGGCGTGGCCTTCGCCCTGTTGGCGGCTGGCCAGGGCCTGTTGCAGCCGGTCCTGCATCAGGCGCCGGTTGGGCAGGCCGGTGAGGGCGTCGAAATAGGCCAGCTTCTGGATCGCCTGCTCCGCCTCGTGGCGCTGGCTCACGTCGGTCAGGATCAGCAGCACGCCCTCGCCCTCGCCGCTGCTGCGCACCAGGCTGCTCAGCGCCAGATCGACCCAGATCACACGCCCCGTGGGGCCGGTGATGCGCTGGTTCTGCAGAATCAGTCGACCGCTTTCAGTGCTCAGCTGCTGCAGATGTCGGCGCACGGTGGGCAGGTCATCGGGGTGCCACCAATCGGCCAAGGCGGACTGCATGTTCAGGCCCAGAGGCTGCATGCGCTGCAGGGCGGCGGGGTTGATGCGGGTCACCTGAAGCTGGGCGTCCAGGGTCAGCACGCCCAACGGCGTGGTCTCAAAGATGAGGTGCTGCATCCGCAGCTGCTGGCGCAGGCTCTGCCGGGCCGCGCGCTGCAGCACGCGGCCGGCCAGCCACAGCACCACGGAGGCGACCAGCACGGCAGTCACCAGGCCGGTGAACAGGTAGTCGGGCGGCACATGGCCCTTGATCAGGTAGCCGATGGGGGCGACCAGCAATTCCACCATCAGCACGCTCAGGCCCACCCCGAGCAGCCAGATGTGCTGCCGGGGGAGTGCTTCCAGCCAACGGAACAGGCGATCAATCAGTGTGTTGCGATCCATGAGGAGGGGGCCGGGTCATCGCCTTGATGATCCTATTCTGGCGCCCTCTCGGAATCGTCGGCCTGTGAAGAAGTTGGTGGAAACCCCGCCTTTTCACTTCATGTTGATCGGATTTGACGGAAATTGAGCTCTCCCGTCGCTCCGGATGGCCGCCATCACATTTTGCAAAGCGGCGAGGGTGCCGGTGTGATCGAGGCTTCGAACTGACGCTCGATGGTGGGGCGCAGCACGCCGTCCACCACCTTGGCGCGGCCCACGAAGTTGGGCAGCAGCAGCTGGTTGTCCTGGCTGCGCATCGTGACCGGGCCGTACAGGCTGTCGAAGCTGGCGCCACGCAAGGCCTTGCTGACGTCGCCCGGTTTGGCACTGGCCGCCTTGCGCACCCCTTCGAACATCACCTGGGCCCCGTTGTAGGCCTGGCCTTCGTTGTCGGTGGGCAGGCGATTGAACTTGGCCTTCCAGGCGGCCACAAAGGCCTTGTTGCGCGGGGTGGCGATGTCGGGGGTGTAGCCGGTGGTGCCCACGGTGTCCTTCAAGGCGTCGCCGGTGGCGTTGACCATGAAGTTCAGGATCAGCGCGTGGCCGATCAGCTTCTTGGCCGGGATCAGGCCGAACTCCTGCGCCTGCTTGACGAAGGCGATCGCGTCGCGGCCGATCTCGGCCACCCAGATGGCCTCGACATTGGCGGCCTTCAACTGGGCGATGTAGGGTGAGAAATCCTTGGTGCCCATGGGCACGTACAGCGACAGCGGCACGCTCTTGCCGGCCGCCTCGGCGGCCTTCTTGAACGACTCACCCGAGTCGCGGCCCCACACATAGTCGGCCGCCAGCACGGCAAACGACTTCTCTTTCAGGTCCTTGGCCCAGACGTTGATCATGGCGATGTCCATCGCATCGGCATGGTTGGTGCGGAAGCTGCGTGGCTTGCAGGTGTCGCCGGTGAGCTTGTCCGATTTGCTGGCGACCACGAAGTAGGCGGCATCCCAGCGCTCCAGATTCTGCGCAATGGCCAGCGAGATCGACGAGGGGATGGCCCCGATCAGCAGGTTGTAGCCGTCGCGCGCGAGCTTCTCGGCCACTCGGCGCCCGGCATCGGGCGTACCCTCGTCGTCGGCGATCTGCACCTCGACCTTGCGGCCATCCACGCCGCCCGCGGCATTGGCCTCGTCGATGGCGAACTGCACGGCGCGCAGCACCTCCTCGCCCTGCTGGGCGAACACGCCCGACTTGGAGGTGACCAGGCCGACGCGCACCGGGTCTTTGCCTTGGGCGAGGGTGGCGAGGGGGGCCGATGCCAGCAGGGCGGCGAGGGCCAGGGTCAGGGGGTTGGCTTGGATCATGGTGTGTCTCCTTGGGTTTTACGGGGGAAAAATGGGTTCAGACCATCACATGGGCTTCAAGGTCGCGCAGACCGGCGGGCGAGTTCTCGACCCGCCCCTGCGCCACCACCGAGCCCTTGGCCATGGCGCAGTAGCGCTCGGCCACGCGCACCACCAGGCTCATGTTCTGTTCGATCAGCAGCAGGGCCGTGCCCTGGTCGGCCACGGCGTTGAAGATCTGACCCAACTGGTCGACGATCACCGGGGCCAGGCCCTCGGTGGGCTCGTCGAGCAGGATCAGCGAGGGGTTGGCCATCAGGGCCCGGCCCACCGCCAGCATCTGCTGCTGCCCGCCCGACAGCGCGGTGCCCGGGGTGTGGGCACGCTCTTGCAGGATGGGGAACAGGCGGTAGATCTCGGGCACGGTCCAGGGGCCTTTGCGACCGTTGGCGGCACCGAGCAGCAGGTTCTCCTCCACCGTCAGGTTGGCCACGATGCGCCGCCCCTGGGGCACCACCACCACGCCGTTCTGCGCCGCCAGGTAGGGGCGCGGCCGGGGCAGCTCGCGCGCACCCAGCCGGATGCGCCCGCCACGCAGGCTGGCCAGGCCCAGGATGGTGTTCACCACCGTGGTCTTGCCCACGCCGTTGCGCCCGATCAGGGCCACGCGTTCGCCGGGCTGCACCGTCAGGCTCAGTCGGTGCAGGATGTGGGCCGATCCATAGAAGGCATCGACCTGTTCAAGGTTCAGCAAGGCGCTCATGCGGCACTCCCGAGGTAAGCCTCGCGCACGCGAGGGTTGGCGCGCACGGCGGCGGGCTCGCCGCTGGCGATCACGCGCCCGAGTTCAAACACCGTGACGGCATCCGAGATGCCGAACACCACGTCCATGTCGTGTTCGACCAGCAGCACCGAGACCTCCCAGCGCGAGGTCAGCGCCTTCAGGTGGCGCGCCAGGTCGTGCGACTCTTTCACCGACAGGCCGGCCATGGGCTCGTCGAGCAGCAGCACGCCGGGGCGGCCCACCAGGGCCAGCGCCAGGTCCAGGCGGCGTTGTTCGCCGTAGCCCAGTTCGTCGGCCGTGATGTCGGCCAGGTCCAGCAGTTCGAGCTCGCGCAGCACCGCATCGGCGTCGGCGTGCGAGTCGGCCACGCCCATCTTGTGCGAGGCCAGTTCCACCTGCTTGCGCACCGGCATCTGGCTGAACACGCTGGTGCGCTGGAAGCTGCGCGACAGGCCGCGCTGGCGCCGCTCGGTGGCGCCCAGGGCGCTCACGTCCTGGCCCTTGAGGTGCACCGTGCCGCGGGTCAGGCGGCGGCGCCCGGTGATGGCGTCGATCACGGTGCTCTTGCCCGCGCCGTTGGGGCCGATCAGACCGCGGATCTGGCCCGGCTCCAGCGTCAGCGAGACACCGTCCAGGGCTTTCACGCCGCCGTAGTGGATGGCCACGTCCTCGGCCTGCAATGCGTATGAAGGGTTCATGGGGCTTTCTCTCCGTGCTCTCAGTGGGCTGCGGGGGCGGTGCGGCGGGCCGGCTTGGCGGCGCGCGGTCGCAGGAGTTGGCCCAGCGCACCGGCCAGGCCGGTGGGGGCGAACACGATGACGGTGATCAGGGCGATGCCGAAGATGGCCATCCAGTGGTTGGCGTAGTCGCCCAGCACGTCCTTGGCCAGGAAGTACACGACGGCGCCCAGGGCCGGGCCCCACAAGGCCTTGTAGCCGCCCACCACCACCATCATCAGGGCCACGCCCGACAGGCTCCAGTGCAGGTTCTCGGGCGACACAAAGCCGGTGTTGAGGGCCGCCAGCAGGCCGGCCAGCCCGGTCACCATGGCCGACAGCGCATAGATGGCGGCACGCGGCACCAGGGTGCGGATGCCGATGAAGCGGGCGCGCTCCTCGTTGTCGCGCACGGCCTCGGTGATGGCGCCGAAGCGGGTGCGCAGCAGCAGCGTCAGCCCGGCCATCACCAACAGCAGCACCGCCCAGCTCAGCAGGAACAGGCCCTTGGGCTGCAGCAGCAGCGACAGTTCGATGCCGAACAGGCGCGCCGGCCAGTCGATGTTCATGCCATCGGCACCACCGGTCAGGCCGCGCGAGCGCGAGGCACTGAGGTAGAACACCTGGCCGATGGCCAGGGTGAGCATGCCGAAGGCCACGCCCGGCACGCGCACGATCACCAGGCCGATCAGGAAGGCCACCAGGCCCAGGCCCAGCAGGGTCAGCAGCAGGGCCAGCTCGGGCGGCATCACCTGTTGCTGCAGCAGCAGGCCCACGCCGTAGCCGGCGCTGCCGAAGTAAAGCGCATGGCCGAAGCTGACCATGCCGTTCTGGCGCAGCAGCAGGCCTACGCCCAGGGCGAACACGGCATAGATGGTGGCCTGGGTGAGCAGGGACAGCACGGTGCCCGAGCTGATCGACAGCGCCAGCGCAGCGCCGACCACGGCGCCTGCCAGCAGGCGAATCGGAAGGGAGTGGAAGAAGGTCATGGGACAGATCCAGGGAAAACCAGGAAAAAGGGGGGTCAGGTGCGGCTGCCGGCAAAGCCGGCGGGCTTCCAGATCAGCACGCCCACCATCACGGCAAAGGGCAGCAGCACGGCCACATCGGGCAGGTAGACCGCGCCCAGGGCCTGGATCATTCCGAGCACCATGGCGGCGATGAAGGCCCCGGCCAGCGAGCCCAGCCCGCCCACCACCACGACCACGAAGGAGTCGATGATCACGTCGCTGCTCATGGCCGGCGACAGCGACAGAAAGGGCGCGGCCACCACCCCGGCCAGGCCGGCCAGGGCGGTGCCCAGGCCCACCACGCCGGCGCTCAGCACATCGGTGTTCACGCCCTGCATGGCGGTGGTCACGGGGTCGGTGCTGGCGGCGCGCACGAACAGGCCGATCTTGCTGAAGCGCAGCCACAGGCTCAGGCCCAGGGCCACGGTGATGCCGGCGCCGATCACGGCCAGGCGGTAGGCCGGCACGGGGGTGCCCAGCAGGTCGAGCGAGGTGTTGAGCAGCTCGGGCACGGCCATCGAGAGGTTGCTCTTGCCCCAGACGGTCTGCACCGCGTCTTCGATCACCAGCAGCAGGCCGAAGGTGACCAGCACCACGCTGAGCGGGTCGCGGTCTTGCAGCAGGCGAAAGCCATAGCGGTCGAGCAGCACGCCCAGCACGGCCATGAGGGCCGGGGCGGCCACCAGCGCGACCCAGAAGTTGCTGTGCGCGGCAATCGAGTAGCCCAGGTAGGCACCCAGCATGTAGAGCGAGCCGTGGGCGAAATTCACCACCCGGCGCAGGCCATAGATGAGGGCCAGGCCCGAGCACATCACGATCAGCAATGCGCCGTAGACCAGGCCGTTGAACAAGTTGATGGTCAGCATGTCGGCTTTCAGGGGGTCAGAGAGGGAGAGGGGGCAGGGTGTTGTCGGGCGCGCCAAAAGCGCTCCAGCCGCCGTCCACCGGCAGCACCGCGCCGGTGACGTAGCTGGCCTGCGGCGACAGCAGAAAGGCGATCACGGCGGCCACCTCGGCGGGCTCGGCCAGGCGGCCCAGGGGCGTGCGCTGGGCGATGGCGGCCGCGTCGAGCGCACCCTGGCGCGCCAGCTCGCCCACCAGGGCGGTCTGCACATAGCCCGGGGCCACGGCATTGACGCGGATGCCGGCTCGGGCCCACTCGCAGGCCAGGGCGCGGGTCAGGCCCAGCACGCCGGCCTTGGCCGCGCTGTAGGCGTTGCGCGTGGGCAGGCCACCCAGGCTGGCGATGGAGGCCAGGTTGACGATGGCGCCACGGGGCTGGCCGACGGCCTCGCCGGTCCGGGTGGGCTGGGCCAGCCAATGCCGGCCCAGGGCCTGGCTCATGAGAAAGCTGCCGCGCAGGTGCACGGCCAGCACGCGGTCGAAGGCGGCGGCGCTCTGCGCCACGGTGGGGCCGGTCTGGTCGCCGATGCCGGCGTTGTTGACCAGGCCGTCGAGCCGGCCGAAGCGGGCCAGCGCGGCCTGCACGGCGGCTTCAACCGCCTCGCCCTGGGTCACATCGCAGGCCAGGCCCAGGTGCTCGGGGCCCAGCTCGGCGGCGCGCTGTGCGGCGCTGGTGCCGTCCAGGTCGAGCAGGGCCACGGACCAGCCCTGGGCGGCCAGGGCCTGGGCGCAGGCCCAGCCGATGCCCTGGGCGGCGCCGGTGATCAGTGCCACCGGGCGTGCAGCGACCGGCGCCCCGTTGGGGGCGAGGTGTGAACTCATGTTTGTCTCCTCTGGGAGGGTTGGGTGTGGCCGCCTTGGGGCGGCTCTTGTGGGCTCTTGTGGGCTCTCGTGGGCCCTGGCAGGGGCCTGGGGTCTGGGGCAGATTGTGTTTTTCGAGGGCTGCTCAACCCATCACGATTGGCGCAAAAAGCAGGACAAATCGTGCATGGGTGACTCGGGGTTTCCCTAGGTTGCGCGCACAGCGGGCAGCGGGGGCACCGAAGGCAGGGCGGTGGCGCGGATCAACCGCGTCTCCTGCGCCGTGATCAGGTGGCCCGAGGCAGCCAGGTAGGCGGCAAAGTCGGGGTGGTTGTCACGTGCGGCGCAGCGTTGCTCGTAGTCGGCCAGGCTGTCGTAGCCCCACAGGTGCACGAACTGGTTCTGCGGCCCGACCAGGCTGGTGTAGAAGCCCAGCGGGTGGCCCAGGGTCTGCAGCAGCACCGGCATGGCCAGGCGGTTGAACACCTCCAGGAACTCGGGCATCTTGCGCAGCGCGATGGTGTAGATGCGGTGGTCCACCAAGGGTTTGGCGGGGGTGGACAGGGGGGGCATTTGCAGGTTCATGCGCGGGCTCCAGCCTGGTCGGCGATGTGGTGGGCGGTGACAAAGCCGAAGGTCATGTTGGGCCCGTGGGTGATGCCGGCGCCCGGGTAGTTGCCGCCCATCATGCTGGCGCGGTCGTTGCCCACGGCGTACAGGCCCTCGATCACGCTGCCGTCGCGCTTCAGCACCTCGCCGGTGACGCGGGTCTGCAGGCCATCGAAGGTGCCCAGGTCGCCCATCAGCACCTTGACCGCATAGAAGGGCCCGGTCTGCACCGGGGCCACACAGGGGTTGGGGCGGTGCTCGGGGTCGGCCAGGTAGCGGTTGAAGCTGGTGCGGCCGCGGCCGAAGGCCGGGTCTTCACCGCGCACCGCGTCCACGTTGTAGGCGCGCACGGTGGCCTCCAGGCCCGCCGCGTCGATGCCGGTGGCCTTCGCCAGATCGGCCAGGGTGCGGCCCTCGAACAGGTAGCCGTTGCGCAGGAAGCGGCCGATCGGCATCGGTGCCGGCTTCACATAGCCCAGGCCGTACTTGGCCAGGGTGCTCTTGTCGCAGACCAGCCACATGGCGGTCTCGCTCTGGCCTTCGCAGGCGCGGATCAGGGCGGCGCCCACGTCGTGGTACGAGTTGGACTCGTTGGTGAAGCGCCGGCCATTGCGCAGCACGCCGATCACGCCGGGCTTGTAGCGGTCCAGCAGGTGCGGGAACACGCCGAACTCGCCCTGGCCGAAGGGCACGCGTGACACGGGCATCCAGGCCGCGCTGTCGCCGAAGCGGATGTCGGCCACGCCGCCCGCGGCCTCGGCCAGGCGCACGCCGTCGCCGGTGTTGCTGGTGGGCGTGGGTGACAGGTGCTCGCCGCCGCGTTGCACATGGGGGTAGGCCTGGGCGATGCGTTTGGCGTCATGCGGAAAGCCGCCGCAGGCCAGCACCACACCGTGGCGGGCGCGCAGCGTCTGGCGCCCGTGTTCGCCCTCGGCCACCACGCCTTGCACGCGGCCGTCCTCGATCAGCAGTTCGCGCACCGGGGTGCTGGTGCGGATGGGGATGCCGCGCTGCAGGGCCGAGTGCGCCAGCCGGGCCGCCAGCGCATTGCCGCTGGTGACCTGGATGCCGCGCCGGTACAGGGCCAGTTCCTTCAGGTGGGTGACCAGGCGCTTGGCCACGTACACGAAGGAGGTGAGCGACTTGGTGGCGCGGAAGAAATGCTTCAGGTCGGCGTTCGACGAGTTGAACATCATGCCGATGAAGGTGATGGTCTTGAGCGGCGGCTTGAGCCGGGCCATGTCGGCCCCCAGCGTGCGGATGTCGAAGGGCGCCGCCAGGATGGAGCGGCCGATGTCCACGCCACCGCCCACGTCGGGGTGGTAGTCGGGGTAGAGCGTGGGCACGAACTGCATGGCGGTCTCGCGCTGGAAGAACTCGACCATACGCGCTCCGTTGTCCAGGAAGGCCTCGACGCTGGCCTCGTCATAGAACTTGCCGGTCTCGTTCATCAGGTACTGGCGCACCGCGTCGCGGTGGTCTGCAGCGTTCTGCTGGCGGCCGTGCGGGCCCAGCGGAATCCACAGCACGCCGCCTGACAGGGCGGTGGTGCCGCCGAAGACGGGTTCTTTCTCCAGCACCACCACCTTCAGGCCGCGCGATTGGGCGGTGATGGCGGTGGCCAGGCCGGCAGCGCCGGAGCCGACGACGATCAGGTCGCATTCGTATTGAGGGGTCATGGGGGTCTCCGGGGCGGGGGTCAGGCGGTCTGGTTGAAACCGGGGCGGGGCACCATGTCCATCAGCATCGAGCTCATGCCGCCGTCGACATTGAGCTCGGCACCGTTGACATAGGCGCTGCGCGGGCTGGCCAGGAACAGCACCACGTCGGCGATGTCCTGCGGCTCGCCGATGCGGCGGCTGGCGGTGACGGCGGCGCGCTTGGCCTCGAAGCCCGGCTCTTCGTAGAACCTGGCCGACAGCGCGGTGCGGATCATGCCGGGGCACACCGCATTGCTGCGCACGCCGCGCGGGCCCCACTCCACAGCCATCTGGCGCGACAGCAGCAGCACGCCGCCCTTGCTGGCGCTGTAGGCGCCGCTGCCGGTCTGCGGAAACTGCCCTGCGATCGAGGCCACGTTGACGATGCTGCCCGCGCCTTGCTCGCACATGGCGGGGGCGAACTCGCGCGCGCACAGCAGGTAGCCGGTCAGGTTCACGGCGAGCACGGTGTTCCAGTCGTCCAGGCTCACGCTTTGCAGCGGGCCGGCGCGCAGCAGGCCGGCGTTGTTGATCAGGCTCTGGCAGGGGCCGAAGTGCTGGCGCACCGCGCTGGCCGCCCGGGCCACGCTGGCCGTGTCGCTCACATCGCAGGGCACCACCAGGGTGTTGCGGCCGGTGGGGTCGATGCGGGCGGCCACGCCCTGGGCGGCCTCGGCCTGGCGGTCCAGCAGGGCCACCTGGGCACCGGCGGCCACCAGGCTCTCGGCGATGGCGGCGCCAATGCCGCTGCCCGCGCCGGTGACCACGCACACCCGTTCTTGCAGGCCCAGCCAGTCGCGGCCGGCCTCGGCTTCTTGCTTCATCTTGTCTCCTTGGTTTGACCCGGCGGATTGTTGGATTCCAGGCGCTTTCCGCCTTTGACGATTCGGGCCAACAATTGGACAATTCGTGCAAATCAAGCCACCCTCTCCCGCATGTCCAGAATCATTCCCAACTACGCGCTGTACGGCGACCAGGACCCCCCGGGCTGGGAGGCCGGCTTCGATTTCGAATGGATCCCGCAGCGCTCGGTGCCCTACAACTTCGACATCAAGCCGCACACGCATGGCGCGTTTTTGCAGATCCTGCTGTTGCAACGTGGCGGTGGCGAGGTCTTCATCGACCACAGCCGCACCGAGGTGCAGGCCCCCTGCCTGCTGCTGGTGCCTGCACAGACCGTGCATGGCTTTCACTTCACGCCCGATGTCGATGGCCCGGTGGTGACGGCGGCGCAGCGCCCGCTGGAGTCGCTGGCGGCGGTGGTGATGCCCGAGCTGCTGCAGACCCTGCGCCGCCCCGCCGTGCTGTCGCTGCAGGGGCAGGAGCGGGCGCTGGACAACCTGATGCCTCTGTTTCTGGCGGTGGAGCGCGAGGCCCGGGCCTGCGCCCTGGGGCAGGTGGCGGCGGGGCTGTCGCTGCTGATGGCGGTGCTGGTGCAGATCGCGCGTGTGCAACAGCTGCAGCAGGGCTCCGGCCCGCACGCCAACTCGCGCAAGGCGCAGCAGATCGAGCGCTTTCGCAGCCTGGTGGATGCGCACTTCCGCCAGCGCTGGCCCTTGCAGGCCTACGCCGAGCACCTGGGCATTTCACCGGGCCAGCTCACGCGCCTGTGCCGCGAGCTGCTGGGCCACTCCAGCCTGGAGGTGATCAATGCCCGCATCGTGCACGAGGCCCAGCGCGAGCTGGTCTACACGCGCAACAGCATCAAGCAGGTGGCCGACCACCTGGGCTTTGTGGACGAGGCCTACTTCACCCGCTTCTTCCGCAAGCACACCGGCCAGACCCCGCGTGAGTTCCGCACCCGCACCCTGGCCGCCATGGCGCCGGGCTCAGCAGAGCCTGCAACGCCGTGACCTGCTTGGCGCCAGCTTGTACAGGGTGAACGCAGTCTGCGCATCGTGGCCTCACCAGGGGTGGCACGCAATGAAGGGCTGTCAGGCCCCGTTCGGAATTCAGCCAGCCTTGAACGAAGAGGTCAGGCCGGCGCCGGGCCGCCCCAAGGCGGCCTGCGGCCCCCTTGGGGGGCAGGGAGTGACACGAAGTGCACGACCGTGGGGGCGTCATTCCAAATTCAGCGCAATCTTGCCGAACTGGGCGCCTGACTCCAGGCGTGCCAGCGCAGCGTGCACCTCGTCCAGCGGGTAGACGCTGTCGATCACCGGGCGCAGCAGGCCGCGCTGGCACAGGGCCAGCACCTGGGCCAGTTCGCCCGGGTTGCCCAGGGTGGAGCCCAGCACCTGCAGCTGGCGGATGAACACCCGGCGCAGGTCGGCTGGGGGCTGGTCGCCGGTGGTGGCGCCGCAGGTGACGATGCGCCCGCCGCGCACCAGCGAGCGCAGGGCGCTGTCCCACACGGCGGCGCCCACGTTTTCGATCACCACGTCCACCCCGCGCCCGTCGGTCAGGGCCATGACCTGGCGGGCCACGTCCTCGCGCTGGCTGTGGATGGCATGGTGCGCGCCCAGGGCCAGGGCGCGCTGCAGCTTGAGCTCGTCGCGCGAGGTGACGATGGTGCGGGCCCCGATCAGGCGGGCCAGTTGCAGTGCGGCCAGCGACACGCCGCCGCCGATGCCGAAGATCAGCACCGTCTCATGGGCCTGCAACCGGGCCTGGGTGTTGACCATGCGCCAGGCGGTGAGGTGGTTCACGCCCAGGGCCGCGGCCTCGGCATCGCCCAGGGGGTCGGGCACCGGGAACAGGTTGGCCGCCGGCACGCTGAGGTACTGGGCAAAGGTGCCGTCGCGGTGCTCGCCCAGCAGGCTCATGCTGGCGCACAGCACGGGCTGGCCGGCCAGGCAGAATTCGCAGCGCCCGCAGGTGATGCCGGGGTAGACCAGCACGCGCTGGCCCGGGCGCAGCCGGGTTTCTTCAGGCCCCACCTCTTCGACCACGCCGCAGCCGTCCAGCCCCATGATCTGGGGCAACTGGTGGCGGATGCCGGCGCCGCTGTTGCGCATGTACAGGTCGACCTGGTTCAGTGTGGCGGCGCGCAGGCGCACCAGCACCTGGCCGGGGCCCCGTGGGGGCAGGGGGCGCTCGCCCACGCTGACCACCTCGTTGCCGCCGTGGCCGGTGATGAAAGCTGCTTTCATGGGATCTCCTGGGGCTTCTGGTCCTGGCGCCCGATTCTGACGCAGCGCGGGCGTCTCAGCGGTGGCTGAACTCGGGCGCACGGCGTTCCAGGAAGGCGTTCATGCCCTCTTGCGCGTCGGCGCTGGCAAAGCGGGCGTACAGGGCGCGGCGCTCGAACAGGATGCCTTCGGTCAGCGGGCCCTCGAAGGCCCGGTTGACCGATTCCTTGATGGCCATCAGCGCGGGCGCCGAATAGGCGGCCATCTGTTGCGCCAGGGCCAGGGCCTCGGGCAGCAGGCGATCGTCGGGCAGCACGCGCGAGACCAGGCCGCAGCGGTCGGCCTCGTCGGCGCTCAGGGTGCGGGCGCTCAGGCACATGTCCATGGTCTTGGCCTTGCCGATGGCACGTGGCAGGCGTTGTGTGCCGCCGGCGCCGGGCAGCAGGGCGAGCTTGATCTCGGGCAGGCCGAAGCGCGCGCCCTGGGCCGCCAGCACCAGGTCGCAGGCCAGGGCCAGCTCGCAGCCGCCGCCCAGGGCCAGGCCGGCCACGGCAGCGATCACGGGCTTGCGCACCTGGCGGATGGTCTCCCAGTTGCGGGTGATGAACTGGCTGTGGAGCATGTCCATATAGCCCGCGCCCTGCATCTGGGCGATGTCGGCCCCGGCGGCAAAGGCCTTGTCGTTGCCGGTGATGACGATCACGCCGATGTCGTCGCGGGCGTCGAAGCCGAGCAGGGCGGCGCCCAGGGCGTCCATCAGGGCGTCGTTGAGGGCGTTCATCTGGCGTGGCCGGTTCAGCCGGACCAGGGCCACCCGGCCCTGGGTTTCGCTGAGGATGGGGGTGTCGTCTTGCACCGGGGTCTCCTGCTCAATCCACATTGATTTTCTGCTGCTTGATGAGGGCGGCCAGGCGCTTGTTCTCGTCGATCAGCAGCTTGCGGAACTCGGCGTTGTCGAGGTAGGCGGTCTCGCCGCCCAGGTCGGCGTAGCGGGCCTTGACGTTGGGCTGGTTCAGGATGGACGCCACCTCGCGGCCCAGGCGGGCCAGCACCTCGGGTGCTGTGCCGTTGGGGGCCCAGAGACCGAACCAGATGTCGAGGTCGGCGCCGGGGAAGCCCTGCTCGGCCACGGTGGGCACATCGGGGAAGAAGGGCGAGCGGCGGGCGCTGACGATGCCCAGCAGCTTGACCTTGTTGCTGCGGATGTGGGGGAAGGCGATGCCGGGGTCGCAGACGAAATCGGCCTGCCCCGACAGCACGTCTTGCAGCGCGGGGGCGGCGCCCCGGTAGGGGATGTGGGTGACGAAGGTGCCGGTGGCCACCTTGAACAACTCACAGGCCAGGTGGGGCGCGGTGCCGGCGCCCGATGAGGCATAAGACATCTTGCCGGGGGCGGCCTTGGCCTGGGCCACCAGCTCTTTGACGTCGTGCGCGGTGCTTTGCGGCTTGGCCACCAGGTACATCTGGGTGCGGCCCACGGCCACCACGGGCGTCAGGTCGCGCGAGGGCAGCAGGTTGGACTTGAACAGCCAGGGGTTGGCGGTCTCGACCGAGGTGGGGGCGATCAGCAGGGTGTGGCCGTCGGGGGCGGCGCGGGCCACTTCGGCGGCCGCGATGTTGCCGCTGGCGCCGGGTTTGTTGTCGACCAGCACGGGCTGGCCCAGGGCCTCGGCCAGTTGTTGCGAGATCAGTCGGGCCATCACGTCGGTGGTGCCGCCGGGGGCGAAGCCGACCACGACGCGCAGCGGCTTGCTCGGCCAGGCCGGTGTCTGGGCCTGGGCCAGACCCGCGCAGAGGAGGGTGCCGATCAAGGCCAGGGTGCTGCGGCGCAGGCCGCTCAAGGTGTTTGAAATCATGGTTGTCTCCGTGTTGGATGCGGGGCCTGGCCCCGGGTCAGAGTTGGCCTTCGCGCAGCAGCTCGCGCAGGCGGAACTTCTGGATCTTTCCGGACGGCGTGGACGGGATCTCCTGTCGCAGCACCAGCTTTTCGGGGATGTACTGCAGCGCCACGTGCTGGCTCTTGAGGAAGTCGACGATGGCGGGCAGGTCGATGCTGTGGCCGGGGCGCGGCACGACCACGGCGCAGGCCCGTTCGCCCAGGCGCTCGTCGGGGTAGGCCACGATGCTGGCCATGGCAATCGCCGGGTGCTTGAAGAGCAGGGCTTCGATCTCGACCACCGGGATGTTCTCGCCGCCGCGGATGATCACGTCCTTGCTGCGGCCGGTGATGCGCACATAGCCTTGGGCATCGATGCGGGCCAGGTCGCCGGTGTCGAACCAGCCCTGCTCATCGGTGCCGTTGAGGTGGGGGCGCTTGAGGTAGCCGCCGAAGTTGGAGCAGGCGCGCAGCAGCAGGCGGCCGATCTGGTCGGGCGGCAGGGGCTGGCCGTCGATATCGACCACTTTGATCTCGACGCCGGGCAGCGGGCAGCCGTCGGTGTTCACCGAGCGCTCGTCCGCGTCGTCGAGCCGGGTCAGGGTGACGGCGCCGTTTTCGGTCATGCCCCAGGCCGACACGATCTTGGCGCCCAGCGATTGACGGGCCTGTTCCACCAGCGGGCCGGGGATGGGCGCGCCGGCGCACAGAAAGCTGCGCAGCGTGGGCACCGGGGTGGCGCTGTCGATCACGGCCTTGGACAGGTCGCTCAGAAAGGGGGACGAGGCCATGGTGAAGGTGCAGCCCTCGCGGTTGATCACTTCGATGGCGGTGCGTGGCTCCCAGATGTCTTGCAGCACGGCGCTGGCGCGCAGTTCGATGGGCATCATCAGGCCGTACATGAAGCCGGTCTGGTGGGCCATGGGCGAGGCCATCAGCACCACGTCATCGGCGCCCAGCTGCAGGCGCTGGGCGTAGGGGATGATGTTGGCCAGGGTGGTGTTGGCGCTGTGCATCACGCCCTTGGGCTCGCCGGTGGTGCCCGAGGTGTAGATCAGCTGGGTGATGTCGTCGGGGCCGGGGCGCGAGCGGCTCAGCACGTCGGCGGCCTCGGGGCTGCGCTCCCACTCGGGGCCGCTGAGCAGGGCCTCGAAGCTGTTGGCGCCAGCGCCATCCACGATCACCAGGTGCTTCTGGTGGGGCAGGCTGGGTTGCAGGGCGCTGTGCATGGCTTCGAAGTCGAAGCCGCGGAAGGTCTTGGGCGCGATCATGACCTTGGCCTCGCCATGCTGCAGCATGAAGCTGAGTTCGCGCTCGCGGAAGATGTGCATCAGCGGGTTCATCACCGCGCCCAGGCGTGTGCAGGCCAGGTAGGTGAGGGTGAACTGCCACCAGTTGGGCAACTGGCAGGCCACCACGTCGTTGCGGCCCACGCCCAGGCGGGCCAGGCCGACGGCGATGCGGTCGGCCATGCACGACAGCTCGCGGTAGGTGAAGCGGGTGGTCTGGGGCTGGGGCGCGCCGCCGCTGACCTGGACGGCGGTCAGGGCCAGCTTGTCCGGGCATTCGGCCACGCAGGCGGCCAGCGCGTCGTTGAGGGTGCGGTCGTGCCACAGGCCTTGGGCCACCATGGTGGCTCGCCGGGCGGGCAGCAGCAGGGCGTCGAATTCCATGTCTTGTCTCCTGGTTCTACTTGGCGGGGGCAGGGCGCCCGCGCTCTGTGGCGCAGGTCACCCCGTGGGGATCAGGCGGGCACAGCCTGGCGGCCGGCGCGGGTGCGGGCCACGATGGTCTTCATGATCTGGGCCGTGCCGTCGCCGATCTGGAAGCCCAGCACGTCGCGCAGGCGCTGCTCCATGGGGCCGCGGTCGTAGCCGCCGTGACCATGCATCAGCAGGCACTGGTGGATGGCCTCGTAGGCCAGCTTGGGTGCCCACCATTTGCACATGGCGGCCTCGGCGGTGTGGGGCTGGTGGTGGTCCTTGAGCCACAGGGTCTGCAGGCACAGCAGGCGCGCGGCGGTGACCTGGGTGTCGAAGTCGGCCAGCGGGTGCGATACGCCCTGGAAGGCCGACAGCGGTTTGCCGAAGGCCTCGCGCTGGGCCACGTAGTCCCAGGTTTCTTCGAGGGCCACGCGGGCCACAGCCAGCACCTGCAGGCCGATGAGGGCGCGCGAGAAGTCAAAGCCCTGCATGACCTGCACAAAGCCTTTGTTCTCGTCGCCCAGGCGGTGGCTGACGGGCACGCGCACATTCTCGAAGAACAGCGAGCCGCGCCCGATGGCGCGCTGGCCATGGCAGTCGAAGCGGTTGCGGGTGAGGCCGGGCACGTCGGTGGGCACCAGCAGGGCGGTGACGCCGTGGGCGCCGCTGTCCACCGCCCCGGTGCGACCGAACACCACGCAGGCATCGGCCTGGTCGGCCGCCGAGATGGAGGTCTTTTCGCCGTTGATGACGTACTCGTCACCCACGCGCTCGATGCGCAGGCGCAGGTTGGCCGCGTCCGAGCCACCGCGTGGCTCGGTCAGGGCGATGGCGAACAGGGCCTGGCCCTGGGTGAGTTTTTCCAGCCAGGGCTGGACCACCTCGGGCTGGCCGTGTTCGGCCAGGATCTGGCCGTTCAGCGAGGCCAGCAGGTTGATGTAGGACAGGCTCAGATCAGCCCGGGCGATCTCTTCGTGGATCACGCCGGCGGCCAGGCAGCCCAGGCCCTGACCGCCGAAGCGCTCGGGCAGCTCGGGCGCGATGAAGCCCATCTCGCCCATCTCACGCATCAGGGGGCGGTCGAGCACGCGGGTCTGGTCGCGCTCCAGAAAGCCGGGCGCCACGCGCCCGTTGGCAAAGCGGCGCGCGTGTTCGGCCAGCGCCTGCAGGTCTTCGTCGATGTAGGGGTTGTTCATCGCGGGGCTCCCGGGCTTATTTGGCGTACTGGCGGAAATCGGGCTTGCGCTTTTCCTGCAGGGCCTTCACCCCTTCGCGCGACTCTTCGGTGTCGTAGTACAGCTTGAGGGCGTACATGCCCATGCCGGCAATGCCGGATTGGTGGGCGGTGTCCATGTTGAAGCTGCGCTTGGCGATGGCGATGGCGGTGGGGCTGCGCTCGCAGATGGTCTCGGCCCACTCCTGCACGGTGGCGTCGAGTTGTTCGGGGGGTACGCAGACATTGGCCAGGCCCATGGCGACGGCTTCTTGGCCGGAGTAGCGCTTGTTCAGGTACCAGATCTCGCGGGCCTTCTTCTCGCCCACCACGCGGGCCAGGAAGGCGGTGCCGTAGCCGGGGTCCACCGAGCCCATCTTGGGGCCGACCTGGCCGAAGATGGCCTTGTCGGAGCAGATGGTCAGGTCGCAGATCGTGCACAACACGTTGCCGCCGCCGATGGCAAAGCCTTGCACACGGGCGATCACGGGCTTGGGCACGTCGCGGAGGGCGGTGTGCAGCTCTTCCATGGGCAGGCCGATGGTGCCGCGGCCGTCGTAGTTGCCGTCGTGGGCCGATTGGTCGCCACCGGTGCAGAAGGCCCGGTCGCCGGCGCCGGCCAGCACGATGCAGCCCACCTCGCGGTCGTAGCCGGCCTTGTTCAGGGCCTTGATGAGTTCATCGCAGGTGGTGCCGCGGAAGGCGTTCATCTTCTCGGGCCGGTTGATGGTGATCCAGGCCACGCCGTTGCGGACCTCGTACAGGATGTCTTCGAATTGCATGTGTTGCTCCAGAAAGGTGGGGGTGATGTGGGTGGGGCGCTCAGCCGTGCATGGTCAGGCCGCCGGAGACGCTGATCACCTGGCCGGTGATGAAGGCCGCGTCGTCGCTGCCGAAGAAGGCGATGGCGCCGGCCAGGTCGTCGGGCTGGCCCAGGCGGCCCAGCGGGATGGCCTTCTTGAAGGCGTCGATCAGCTTCTCGGGGTTGGCGGCGCCCTCGGCCACGCCGGCCAGCAAGGCGGTGTCGGTGGGGCCGGGGCAGACCACATTGACCGTGATCTGGTGGCGCGCGTGCTCGCGCGCCAGGGTTTTGCTCAGGGCCACCAGGCCGCCCTTGCAGGCCGCGTACACCGCCTCACCCGAGGAGCCGCCGCGGGCCGCGTCGGAGGCGATGTTGACGATGCGCCCGCCGCCGCGCGCCACCATGCCCGGCAGCACCGCGTGGTGCATGTGCAGCGCGCCTGTGAGGTTGATGGCGATCAGGCGGTCCCATTCGGCCGGTACGGTCTTGGTGAAGGGCTTGAAGATGTCCCAGCCCGCGTTGTTGACCAGCACGTCGATGGGGCCGAGCTCGGCTTCGGTGGTGGCGACGGCGGCATCGACCTCGGTGCGCGAGGTGATGTCGCAGCGCACGGCCAGGGCCACCCCCCCATCGGCCTGGATGGCTTCGGCCACCTTCTGGGCGGCTTCGAGGTTCAGGTCGAACACCGCCACCTTGGCTCCGGCGCGCGCAAAGCGCCGGCAGGTGGCACTGCCAATGCCGCCGGCGCCGCCGGTCACGATCACGGTCTTGTCTGTCAATCCTTGCATGTGTTTCTCCTGGGTGAGGGCTTTGGCCCTATGCTTTCAATGAATGTTTGCTTTTAAATATGTAAACATATGGACGTATTATGGATTCGGTCTGTTGTGGGCTGCAATCCGCTTTCAGGCTGGAATAACTATGGAAAACCCTAGTAAAAATACCGATATTGCCCGCATGGAATTGGCCAATAGGTTGTTCTTTCGGCTCTATCAATGTGCAAATATGTTGCATAAAACCGGGTCGAGGGCGGTGGAGGATGAAGGCCTGACGACGCAGCAGTGGGCGGTGCTGGGGGCCTTGTCGCGCCCGGAGGCGCAGGGCGGCATGAGCGTGGGGGATCTGGCGCGCTACCTGATGGTGAGCCGGCAGAATCTGTCAGGACTGATCAGCCGCATGGAGCGCGACGGGCATATCCAGACCGCGCCCGACGGCCGCGATCGGCGCTCGCGCCTGGTGACCATGACCGAGGTGGGGCAGCAGGTCTGGTCGGTGAAGGCCCAGCCCAAGATCCATGCCTATTACGAGCAGGCGCTGCACGACTTCTCGGTGGGGGACCTGACGCACACCCTGCACTACCTGCTCAAGCTGCTGGACAACATGCGCGCGCTCGATGGCCTGGATGCGGCGGCAGACGAATCGTGAAAACGCAGGGGCTGAATGTGACAGCTTGATGAAGAGCATGCGGGCGCCTCCATCGGTGTTGCTGGAACGCTCCATCGTCTGCAACAGCGCTTGCAGACGGCAGCGAGGCGAGGATGATCGGCGGATTCTAAGAATCAAGAACCCCTGTCGTCTTTGACGCCCCGATGGGGCCGTTGCGGCCTTGGGTGCCGCAGGCTGGCAGGGGTGCTCAGGGGGTGTCATGCGTCTGGAAACCCGCTTTGCCGGGATCATTGCCTCGTGTTTTGTCTTTGGTATCTGCACGGCCGGCTACATCTCGTACCGACTGGAGGCGCGCCAGGCTCGTGAAGAGGTCAAGCAGAAGGCCGACATGGTGCTGGAGACGGCCATGGCGGTGCGGGCCTACACCTCGGAGGAAGTGGCCGTGGCCTTGCAGGCCCTGGACGACAAGGGCAGCTTCCATGCGGCCCAGGTGCCGTCTTTTGCGGCGCAAAGTGCCATGCGCCGGCTGGCGCAGAAACTGCCCGAATACCAATACCGGGAGAGCTCGCTCAACCCCACCAACCTGAATGACCGGGCCACCGACTGGGAAGTGGGGCTGCTGCGTACCTTCCAGGCCGATCCCCAACGCACGGAGCTCAGTGGCGAACTGGGTGCAGGCCAGGACCGGCAGTACTACGTGGCGCGCCCGATCCGCATGGGCTCGCCGGCCTGCCTGTATTGCCACAGCACGCCGGAGGCGGCACCCAAGGCCATGGTGGCGCGCTACGGCGCCGGCAACGGCTTTGGCTGGCGCATGGGCGATGTGGTGGGCCTGCAGCTGGTGCGGGTGAGCACGGCGCCGGCCGAGGCCAAGGCCTTCAACAGCGTGGTGGTGACGATCGGCTCGATCACCAGTGTGTTTGTGCTGGCCGCAGCGGTGATGCTGTTGCTGTTGCGCCGCCACGTGACCAGCCCGCTGGAGGCGCTGACCCGCGTGGCCCTGGCCACCAGCCTGGACAAGCCCTTGGACAAGGCGCAGGAGGAGGTGCCCCTGCCGCCGGGGCATGGCCAGTTCGAGGAACTGCAGCGCGCGATCCAGCGCCTCAAGGCCAGCATGGACCATGCGCTGCGTCTGATCGAGCGGCGCCCGGCCGCCTCACCCGGGCCGACCGCCACTTCCGCGCCGTCGCCAGCCGTGCCTGCCGACACGGCGCCCGTGGCGGACACAGACCCTCGGAGCTGACCTCATGTGGCCCTTGATCACCCTGGCCCTGGCGGCCCTGTTGTGGCTGATGCAGGTGACGCTGGGCAGCGACCCCGAATTGTCGGGTTGGCTGGCCGAGGGCGCCTGGCTGAAGCCGTTGGCCATGGGCTTCAGCGCACTGGCGCTCGGGCTGGTGCTGCGCCGTCTGCTGGTGCACCTGCTGCGCGGCAGCCATCGCTTTCGCGTGGGTTCGGGCTCGGATCTGCTGCAGTCGGTGCTGTCGATGCTGCTGTTCGGCGTGCTGGCGCTGGTGTTCATGGGCTGGGGCCTGGGGCAGGATCTGGGCCGTCTGCTGGCCACGTCGGCGCTGCTGTCGGCCATTGTGGGCTTGGCACTGCAGCCGCTGTTGGGGCACTTGTTTGCCGGGGTGTCGATCGAAGTCGAGCGGCGACTCAAGGTGGGTGACTATGTGCGTCGCGACGAGCTGGAGGGGCAGATCGTGTCGCTGGGTTGGCGTTCGGTCACGCTGCGCACCGATCGGGGCTCGCTGGTGGTGATGCCCAACAGTGATTTCACCAGCCGGTCACTGGAGCTGGTGCCACGCGAGCAGCCCTACCGGCATCTGGTGCCGTTGCAGGTGAGCAGTGAGTGGCCGCCCGGCCAGGTGATGCGCATCGTGATGCAGGTGCTGGGCAGTGACCTGCCCGGCATCTGCAGCCACCCCGCACCCAGCGTGGTGCTGATGTCAAACGACCCCGGCAGCGGCACCTTGCGCTACGGGGCGCGTTTTTACACCACGCGCTTTCTGGACCGGGGCGCGCTGTCCTCGGCCTTTCTGGAGCGCTTCTGGTACGCCATGTCGCGCGAGGGGCTGGCTTTCGAGACGCCACCCCCGTGGGCTCTGTGGCCACCTCAGGGCGAGGCCGCGCCTGCCAGCGACAAGGCCTCGGTGGCTTCAGAGGCGACGGGGCAAGCGCCTGGTGGCACGCCTGCCCGGGTGGTGCCTCCGGTGCCCGTCGGGGCGCGCACCACGGGGCGCCGTGGCCAAGGGGCCGCCCTGGATGCCGGGCGCATCGGCGGCCTGCATTCCTTGAGTGCGCAGGGCCGCGAGGCATTGCTGCAGGCCGGGCGGCTGCAGCACTTTGGCCGGGATGAGCGCTGTGGCGGGCCCGATTTCATGCTCTTGCTGCAAGGGCGCCTGCGCGAGGTCCGCCCCTGGAGGGACGGGGGCGCCACCGAAGACGCCCAGGCCGAGTTGGAGGCCTTGCTGAAGGCGCTGGCTGAGCAGCCTGAGCCGGAGGCTGCGGTCTGCCGACTGGAGACGGCGGTAATGCACCAACTGGTTCAGCAAGGCAGCCTGGTGCTGGGGCCGGTGGCGCAGCGCCTGTGTGCCCGCCTGGGGGCGCTGACCGAAGATCCCTGGCTGGCCTGGCAGGCGCTGGCGCATTCGGTGGAGGAGCCTCAGGCCCGGGCGGCCTTGCTGCAGCAGGCGCCTGCAGAGCGCACACGCACCCTGCACCCCGGCGCCTGGCTGGTATCCGGGGCGGTGCTGGGTTTGACCGGCGACGCCCGTGACTGCCAGGCCAGCCAGGGCTGCACCTTGATGACCTGGCCGCCACAGGTGTTGCACGCCGTGTTGCAGGGCCTGCCGCAGGCCGACCAATGGGCGGTGGGCGAATTGTTGGCCTGGCGCGCTGTCGGTGCCGATGGCCTGAGCGCCAGGTTGTGGGCGCACTGGTTGGTATCGCCCTTGCCACTTCGGGCGGTTTGAGCGACTGGCTGGGCTTGGAAACCTAGGGTTGTCCCGGAGGGTGTGGCATGAGTGGCACTTTTTGGGACACTGGCGGTGTTTTCCGCTCGTATGATGAACATCCGGCATGGCAAGGCGCCCCCCTTTAGGCCCCAGGGTGGCTTGTGGATGGCGGTGAATCTCATCAGCCTTGGAGACCATTTTGGCTTTTCTGGACAACTTGAAGATCAGCACCCGCCTGGCTTTGGCCTTCGGGTATGTGGTGGCCCTGGCGGCGGCCATCGTGTTGGTGGGCGTGAGCCGCCTGGGTGAGGTGGACCGCAGTTACCAGGCCGTGGGCAAGCTCAGCCGCGTCGAGCGTGACGCCCTGAACGGCATTGTGCAGGGCACCGAGGCTGCGGCGCGCAGCGCGCTGGTGATGGCCCAGGTGGACAGCGACAAGTCCAAAGTGGCTCAATCTGCGCAGCAACTGGAAGCGCAGTTGAAAGTCGCAACGGATGCCTCCCGCGAGTTGGGCGCCATGGACCTGCCGACTGCCGAGAAAGACCTGGCCCGTCGCCTGGGTGAAAGCGCGGTGCGCGCCCAGACTGCCGTGCGTGCCGTGGCGGCCCAACTGGCGCAGGGCGACCACGACGGCGGCGTGCGCAAACTGCTGGGTGAGGTGTTGCCGGCCCTGGACGGTCTGCGCGAATTGGGGGTGCAGATGGCCGATGTGCAGCGCCAGCGCCTGGACCAGAGCGTTGAGCAGGTGGACAGCGAGATCGTGGCCACCCGCTATTGGATGCTGGCGATCGGTCTACTGGCCGCCATCGTGGCCACGGTGGCGGTGTGGTCCTTGCGACGCAGCATTGTGAAGCCTTTGAACGATGCCTTGCTGATCGCGGAGACCGTGGCTTCGGGTGACCTGAGCCAGGAGTTTTCAACCGAACTGGGCGGCGATTTCGGGCGCTTGCTGGGGTCTTTGGGCACCATGGAGGACACGCTGACCGATCTGGTGAGCCGCATCAAGCAGTCGACGGACTCGATCGCGCTGGCCTCGCACGACATCGACTCCGGCAACTCGGACCTGTCGCGCCGCACCGAAGACCAGGCGGCCTCTCTGGAGGAGACCGCGGCCAGCATGGAAGAGCTGACCTCGACCGTGCGGCAGAACGCCGAGCGGGCCCGATCGGCCAGCAGCCTGGCGGTGAACGCGTCGGGCATCGCTCAGCGTGGTGGCCAGGTGGTGGACCAGGTGGTGAAGACCATGGACGCCATCAGCGGCAGCTCGAAAAAGATCGTGGACATCATCCAGGTGATCGAAGGCATTGCCTTCCAGACCAACATCCTCGCGCTGAATGCTGCTGTTGAAGCGGCCCGTGCCGGTGAGCAGGGGCGGGGTTTTGCCGTGGTGGCCAGCGAGGTGCGATCACTGGCGCAGCGCAGTGCCGTGGCGGCACGCGAGATCAAGTCGCTGATCGGTGACTCGGTGGAGCAGGTGCAAAGCGGTGCCGATCTGGTGGGCCAGGCGGGTAACACGATGGCGGAGATTGTCTCCGCCGTGGGTCAGGTGACTGGCTTGTTGGCGGAGATCTCGGGCGCGCTCAACGAGCAGAGCACCGGCATCGAACACGTGAACCAGGCCGTGGCGCACATGGACTCGGTGACCCAGCAGAACGCGGCGCTGGTGCAGCAGGCGGCCCAGGCTGCGGCTTCGCTGTCGAGCCAGGCGGCGCAGTTGCAGGCGGTGGTGGGTGAGTTCAAGCTGGATGCCGATGACGCGCCGGCAGTGCCCGCTCTGGGCCATGCCCAACAGCCTCGCCTGAGCGCGGCCTGAAGACCGCACTTTCGCCGTCAGACATTGAAAAAGCGGCCGCCCTTGGCAGGGACGGCCGCTTTTTTCATGGGCAACTGCTCGCTGCAGCAGATGCCGTAGCCGCTCAGGCGGCTTCTGCCAGCGATTGCAGGGCGGCAATGATCTGGGCGGTGCTCACGCCATCGGCTGCAGCCCACTGGCCTTGCAGGGCGTTCAGCGTGGCTTCGGGGCTTTGCTTGAGTTGCGCAATGGCCTGGCCCGCGGCCTTGGGGGCTTCAAAGCCGGTGCTTTGCAGCAGCAGCTTGCCCTGGCCGTCTTGCAGCTTGAAGTAGAAGCGGCCGTCGTTTTCGCGGTATTGCTTGAAGCTGGGCAGGCTCACCTTCTCGGCCTGTGCGGCGCGGGCCGGGCTGGCGCTGCTGCCCAGGCGGCGCAGGCCCACGGCCTGGCGCAGGTCGGCGATCAAGGCCGTGGACAGCTTGCGGGCCTTGGCGGCGCCGGCCTGCAGAATGTCTTCCAGTCGCTCGGGGTGGGCGATCAGGTCTTCGTAGGTGGCGCGCATGGGGGCCACTTCACGGGTCACGCGCTCCCACAGCAGTTGCTTGGCATCGCCCCAGGCAATGCCGTCGGCATAGGCCTGGCGCAGGGTCTGGGTTTCTTCGGCGCTGGCAAAGGCCTGGTAGATCTGGAACAGGGCCGAGCCTTCCACCTCTTTGGGCTCACCGGGGGCGCGTGAGTCGGTCAGGATGCCGGCAATCAGTTTGCGCATCTGCTCGGGCGGGGTGAACAACGGGATGGTGTTGTCGTAGCTCTTGCTCATCTTGCGGCCGTCGAGGCCGGGCAAGGTGGCAACCGATTCTTCGATCAAGGCCTCGGGCAGGACCAGGTGCTCGCCATAGAGGTGGTTGAAGCGCTGGGCCATGTCGCGCGCCATCTCGATGTGCTGGATCTGGTCGCGGCCCACGGGCACCTGGTGCGCCTTGAACATGAGGATGTCGGCGCCCATGAGCACGGGGTACATGAACAGGCCGGCGTTGACGTCGGCATCGGGGTCCACACCGGCCGCTTCGTTGCGGTCAACCGCCGCCTTGTAGGCGTGGGCGCGGTTGAGCAGGCCTTTGCCGGTGACGCAGGTCAGCAGCCAGGTCAGCTCGGGGATCTCGGGGATGTCGGATTGGCGGTAGAAGGTGACGCGTTCAGGGTCCAGGCCCGCGGCCACCCAGGTGGCGGCGATTTCGAGCGTGGAGCGCTGGATGCGGGCCGGATCGTCACATTTGATGAGCGCGTGGTAATCGGCCAGGAAGTAGAAGCTTTCGACGCCCGGTTGGCGGCTGGCTTCGATGGCCGGGCGAATCGCCCCCACATAGTTGCCGAGGTGAGGGGTGCCGGTGGTGGTGATGCCGGTCAGGACGCGCTTGATGCTCATGGCGGAAACAGTTCGGTTGCAGTCAACAAAAAACAGGAAGGGGGCAGGCGTCAGCGGAACAGGGCGGAGGCGGGGCCGACCACCAGGGTTTCGATCACCCCGTAGCCGAGCGCCATCAGGGGGCGCAGCCAGACAGAGCCGACCACACCGGCCACCACCAGGCCCATCACGATGAAGAAGCCCCAGGGTTCGACCCGGGCCAGCCACTGGGCTTGCTTCCAGGGCAGCAGGCCGACCAGGATCCGGCCGCCATCGAGCGGGGGCAGCGGAAACAGGTTGAAGGCCCACATCACCAGATTGACCAGCACCCCGGCGCGGGCCATCTCGAGGAAGAAGCGTTCATGGATGCCGGTACCCGCCAGCAGCACCAGCACCAGGGCCCAGATCATGGCCTGGGCGAAGTTGGCTGCCGGCCCGGCCAGTGCCACCCAGATCATGTCGCGCTTGGGGTTGCGCAGGTGGCTGAAGTTGACGGGTACAGGCTTGGCGTAGCCGAACAGGAAAGCACCCGAGGTGGCAAAGTACAACAGCAAGGGCATCACGATGGTGCCCATGGGATCGATGTGCCGGGTGGGGTTGAGCGAGATGCGCCCCATCATCGCCGCGGTGTTGTCACCGAAATACCGGGCCGCATAGCCATGCGCTGCTTCGTGCAGCGTGATGGCGAACAGCACCGGCAGTGCGTAGATCAGAACGGTCTGGATGAGGTCGGAAAAGGAGTTCACGGCGTCATTGTCTCAGACGCGCCGAGGTGCGGCGCGGGGCAAATGGGTCACAGACCCAGAGCGGCCAGGGACCCGCGCCCCTCGCGAATCACCACGGGCTCGTCGCCCTGGTCGATGGGGGTGAGGTCGACCACGGTGGTGGGCTCGTGCGGGCAGGCACCGGCATCCACCACGGCGGCCAGGGCCTTCTCGTAGCGGCTGCGGATCTCGGCGGCATCGTTCAGGGGTTCGGATTCGCCCGCAGGGATCAGCGTGGTGGCCAGCAGCGGAGCACCATGCAGCTCCAGCAGTGCCTGCAGGGCCTTGTGTTCGGGCACCCGCAGGCCGATGGTCTTGCGCTGGGGGTGGCTGACACGGCGTGGCACCTCTTTGGTGGCTTCCAGGATGAAGGTGTAAGCGCCTGGCGTGGCCGCCTTGAGCAGACGGTACTGCTTGTTGTCCACCTTGGCGTAGCTGGCCAGTTCGCTCAGGTCACGGCACAGCAGGGTCAGGTGGTGTTTGTCGTCGACCTGGCGGATGCGGCGCATCTGCTCGGTGGCGTTGCGGTCATCCAGCTGGCACACCAGGGCATAGCTGGAGTCGGTGGGCACAGCGATCACCTCACCGGCCTGCAACAGGGCCACAGCTTGCTTGAGCAGGCGGGGTTGGGGGTTGTCGGGGTGAACTTCGAAGAATTGAGCCATGGTGTTTCTCTGGGTGCTCAGACCTGGTCGGCTTGGCGTGAGGGAATGTGCCCTTCACGCAGCGTGAGCCAGGCGCCGGCGGCACCGGACAGGGCGATCAAGGCGATGCCCGTGAGCGACCAGGTGTCCGGCAGGTGGGAAAAAATCAACCAACCGCCCAGCATGGCAAAGCCGATCTGGGCGTAAAGGTAGGGGGTGAGGATGGCCGCAGGGGTTCGGCTGTAGCCCAGGATCAGCATGAAGTGGCCCACGCAACCCATCAGACCCATCAGCAACATGCCTGCCCAGGCTTGCCAGGGCAGGTTGGCCGCCCAGACAAAAGGCAGCATCAAGGAGGACAGCAAGGTGCCGACCCAGCCCGTGTAGAAGTGCATGGTCAGCGGATCTTCAGTCCTGGCCAGGCGACTGGTGACGATCTGAAAGGCCGCATTCGTGCTCACCAGCCCCAGAGGCAGCAGAACGGCCCAGCCACTGCTGCTGGCGCCGCTGGGGCGGATGATCAGCAGCGTGCCCGCAAAACCCATCAGCACGAGCAGCCACCGCAGCACCGATACCTTTTCGTGCAACACGATGGCTGCCAGCACGGTGATCACCAACGGAGCAATCATGACGATGGCGGTGAATTCGCCCACGGGCATGTGTTTCAGACTGAAAAAGGCGAACATGCTGCTGCCCATCAGCAGCAGTCCTCGCAAGAGCTGGAACTTGGGGTTGGCCGTCTTCAGCAAGGCCTTGCCCCGGGCCGGCAGGGCGACCAGGGTGGTGGCGACGGCCTGCGAGGCATAGCGAACCCACAAGGCCATCATCAAGGGCACGGAGGCGCTGATGAATTTGGTGGTGGTGTCCAGCGTGGCAAAGCAGGCCGTGGCCGCGATGGCCAGTCCGATGCCCGCCAGCATGCCGCGGGGCGTGTATCCCGAAGCCAGACTCACGATGTCGCTCTCACTGGATCCGATCGGCAAGCAGTTCCCAGACCGGCGTCAACTTGCCCGGTAGGTAGGGCAAGGCGCCCAGGTCGGTATGGGATTCATCCGGGCTGTGGAAATCGCTGCCGCGAGAGGCGGCCAGACCAAACTCAATGGCCATGTCGGCATAGGTCAGGTACTCTGAGGTGGAGTGACTGCCTGTCACGACTTCGACGCCCTGCCCGCCATGGGCCTTGAACTCGGAGAACAGCGCGTACTGTTCGTTGGCCGTGAAGCGGTACCGCCCCGGGTGGGCAATCACAGCCACCCCGCCACCGTCGGTGATCCATTGAATCGCTTGCTGCAAGTTGGCCCAGCGATGGGGCACGTAACCAGGCTTCCCCTCGGTGAGAAAGCGCCGGAACACCTCACCGGTGTCTTTGCAAACCCCTGATTCGACCAGAAACCGGGCGAAATGCGTGCGTGAAATCAACTCGGGATTGCCCACGAATCGCAGTGCCCCCTCGTAGGCATCCGCGATGCCCACTTTGGCCAACTGATCGGCCATCTCCCTGGCGCGTTGGCCGCGTCCCCCTCGGGTCTGGTGCAGCCCATCGGTCATCCGTGTGTCTGTCGCATCGAAACCCAGACCCACGATGTGGACCGTCTCCCCGGCGAAGGTCACGGAGATCTCGACGCCTGTCAGGTAGCGCAGCCCCAACTCGCGCGCGGCAGCCGCCGCACGCAACTGGCCACCCACTTCGTCGTGATCCGTCAGGGCCCAGAGTTCAACGCCATTGGCCTTGGCTCTCGCAGCCAGGGCTTCTGGGGTCAGGGTGCCGTCTGAAACAACGGAATGGCAGTGCAGGTCTGCGTTGAGGATAGAAGTAGTCACAGGCCCATTTTAGGGGGCGCGCGCCTTTTGTCGCCGGCCCTTGTGGCCGGAGGGGCTTGGCGCTCATGCGTTGCAGGTGAATGCCGCACTGCGACTCTGGCTGCGAGCGCTTTCTGGTTGCGGTGTTTGCTGCTCTCTATATATATAGAGGCCGTGACCCCACACCTCAGGGCAAGCAGCAGGCTGAAGTGGGCTTGGCAGCACTGTGTGAATCCTCTGCGCTCCACGTGAGACGATTTGATATTTAATAACCAAGAAAGTAACTTGGTTATTAATGAATTCTGCGCCGCTTCATCTTTCCGTCGCGTTTCCCTGTGTATACTAGCGGGCTCGGCTGCACAGAACAGTGCTCTACGGGTGTTGGGGGTGAGAAGCCTCTGGTGCCTGGTTGGGGTGGTGGTTGTGAGTGGTTTGAGAAGTTTTCTGGTTTTGAGTTTGCTGCTGTAAAAAGCGATGTATAATTCGAGGCTCTGCAGAAAGCGGTGCTGCCAGGTTGGTGGTGTTGCTGAAGCAGAAAAGAAAAAAAGTTTTGCCAGTTACTTAAAAACTGTGCTAAGATAGAGGGCTTCGCTGATCGCAGCGAAGTTTGCGAAAAGAAGAGATTCTGAGTAGTTGGATCCTTAAAAATATACAGCCGATAAGCGTGGGTGTTTGAAGGTGATTGCCAAGTTCTTTGGAACTAGTGCTTAGCA
>NZ_JADZ01000015.1 GCF_000518645.1 Curvibacter gracilis ATCC BAA-807
CCCACCCTCCCGTCGGGCACGGCGAGCAGCGCAGACTTGGGCGGAAAAAGGGCTCGCGTCTGTTTGAGCGCAGCGAGTTTAGCGAGACCCCGCCCAAGTTGAGCAGCGCAGCGGACCCTGCGCAGCAGGGCGTGCACGTCGGGTCGCCTTTCTTTGCTTACTTTCTTTGGCGAGACAAAGAAAGTGAGGCGCCCGCCGGGGCGCAATCCCGGCCTCCGACTTCAATCAAAGAGCAGAACCACCAGAGCGCAGCGGCAACACAGAACCCACAACCAGTGGCCAAGGCACCAGCCCCAGGTTGCCCACCACCCATGCGCCCTGACCGCCAAGTCAGCCCTCCACCTCCACCACCTTCTGGTCAATAGCCCCAAACAAACTCACCCCATTGCGCCCCTTCATCTCGATGCGAATGGTGTCCCCGTACTTCATGAACCCGGTGCTCGGCTTGCCGTTCTGGATCGTCTCGATGCAGCGCTTCTCGGCAATGCAGCTGTAGCCCTTGGGCCACTCGGTGCGGCCCTGGGCGTCGGTCACGCCCTGGTTGCTCACCGTGCCGCTGCCCACGATGGTGCCGGCGCGCACATTGCGGGTCTTGCAGATGTGGGCGATCAACTGGCCGAAGTGGAAGGTCATCTCGGGTCCTGCCTCGCACTGGCCCACCTTGCGGCCGTTCCAGGTCGACTCCAGCGTCAGGTGCACACGGCCCTGGTCCCAGGCCTCGCCCAGTTCGTCGAGCGTGATCGCCACCGGGCTGAAGGCCGTGGCCGGCTTGCTCTGGAAGAAGCCGAAGCCCTTGGCCAGCTCGGCCGGGATCAGGTTGCGCAGCGACACGTCATTGGCCAGCATCACCAGGCGGATGCCGTCCAGCGCGCGGTCGGCCGGCGTGCCCATGGGCACGTCGCCGGTCACCACGGCGATCTCGGCCTCGAAATCGATGCCGAAGTCTTCGCTGGGCACCACCACATCGTCGCAGGGGCCGATGAAGTCATCGCTGCCGCCCTGGTACATCAAAGGGTCGGTGTAGAAGGTGGCGGGCACCTCGGCGTTGCGCGCCTTGCGCACCAGCTCGACATGGTTGAGGTAGGCCGAGCCGTCGGCCCACTGGTAGGCGCGCGGCAGCGGGGCCATGCACTGCGCCGGGTCGAAGGGAAAGGCGTGGCGGGTCTTGCCCTGGTTGAGCTGCTCGTACAGGTCCTGCAACTGCGGGGCCAGGAAGTTCCAGTCGTCCAGCACCTGCTGCAAGCGCGTGGCGATGCCGGTCGCATAATGCGCGGTGCTCAGGTCACGCGACACGACGACCAGTTGGCCATCACGCGATCCGTCTTTGTAGGTGGCGAGTTTCATGGTGCGCGGGTCTCCGGCGTAGGGGGTTGGCGGGGGGCTGAAGGCCTTTTTGCGAGCACCCACCGCGCCGGCACAGGGCGCGTGGTTCAATCGGTTCAAGCCAAGGAAAGCAGCGGATTCTAGTGCGCACGGAACAGGAACAGGCCGGCCTTCAAGCCCATGCACGGCAGCGGCCCGAACGCAGCGGCCCCTCACGCCGGGCCCTGGTCGGCCTCACCGTGCTGGTGCTGGCCGTGCACGCTGCGCTGCTGTGGCAGGGCCGCAGCCTGCTGCCGGCGGGCGAAGGCCCGGGCACACGGGTGGCCGCCCTGCCCCTGCCCGTGTTCAGCACCCGGCGCGTGGAGGTGTCGGCCCCGGTGGCGGCCGTAGGGGCCGTGGCCCGACCGCCCCGGGTGATTCGGCGCCCTCCGCGCAGCATCCCGGCGCCCCAGGCCCCGAGCCCGGCCCCCGGCGACACCCCGCCCGACCCGAGCGCCACCGTGCCCGAATCCCCCAGCGACGCGCCGGCCTTGAGCGCCAGCCCCGCCGCCACGGATCCGCCCCAGCCGCAGCCGGTGATCGGGCCGACGTCGGCCCCGGTGGCCAAGGCACCCGAGGTCAGCCCGGCGGCCGCCGAACACCGCACCCTGAGCGTCAAGGTGCCCCCACCCATCCGCCTGAGCTATGCGGTCAAGGCCGAGGTCAAGCACCTGAACTACCAGGCCAACGGTGAGATGAGCTGGACCCACGACGGCAGCCAGTACGAGGCCCAGGCCTCGGTCAAGATGTTTCTGATCGGTGGGCGCAGCCAGACCAGCCGCGGCCGCATCACCGCCGCCGGCCTGGCCCCAACCCGCTTTGGCGACAAGGTGCGCAATGAACAGGCGGCCCACTTCGACGCCGAGCAGGGCAAGGTCACCTTCAGCGCCAACACCCCCGATGCGGTGCTGCTGCCCGGCATGCAGGACCGCCTGAGCGTGTTCATGCAACTGGCCTCGCTGGTGGCGGCCGAGCCGACCCAGTTCGGCCCCGGCACGCGCATCACCGTGCCCACGGTGGGCCCGCGCGACGCCGAAACCTGGGTGTTTGTGGTGGATGGCCCCGAAGAACTGGCCCTGGCGCAAGGCCCCTTGCCCACCCTCAAGATCACGCGCGCGCCGCGCACCGAGTTCGACACCCGGGTTGAGCTGTGGCTGGCCCCCGGCATCCACTACCTGCCGGCGCGCATCCGCATCACGCAGTCTCAGGGCGATTTCGTGGACCAGCAGCTGACCGGCGTGCTCACGCCCTGACAGCGACCGGCCCAGGCCGGGTGTTGCTGAAAACCTGCAGTGCGCATGGATTTGCACAGATCTTGAAACTGGCACGGTCATTGCCATCTACCATGGGACTCAGAAGGAATCCATCTCATGCAAATGCTCTATGACTCCGACTCCTTTGTGGTGGTGCACCTGGTGCCCGACCTCGACCTGACGCCGGGCAGCACCGAGGCACAGGAGCCCGCCGTGCCCCAATTGGCGCGGCATGGTTTCGAGATCGTGGACAAACGCTCAGGCAAAGAGGTGTACCTCGACGGCTCCTGGGCCGAGATGTTCCAGCAGATCATCCTGGGCTGGCAGCTCAACGCCCCCACCGAAGAAGAGGTGGAAAGCACGCTGGAGCGCTACTCGGGCCTGGCCCAGAACCCGGTGCTGGTGCACTGAGCACGTCAACCACCCGCTGACCGGGCTCAGGCCTGGCCAGGTTTCAAGCGCCGGTACAGGGCCCGGTACAGCGGCTCGACCAGCAACAGCACGGCCACCAGGCGGCACACCTGGAAGGCGGTGACCACCGGCACGCCCAGTTGCAGCACCTTGGCCGTGATCGACATCTCGGCAATGCCCCCAGGCGAGGTGCCCAGCACCATGGTGGCCGGGTGCAGGCCGGCAGCCCATCCCAGCGCACAGGCAAAGCCGGCGCACAGCAACACCATGGCGAAGGTGCCGAACACCACCGAGGCCATCCAGCGCGGCGCCGTGTGGATGAAGCCCGGCGTGAAGCGCACCCCCAGACTCACCCCGATCACCAGCTGCGCCGCATTCGACATCCACTGCGGCACCGCCGACAAGGTGTGCCCCGTCATGGTGATGGCCGCAGACACCACCAGCGAGCCCAGAAACCAGGGGTTGGCGCGCCCCAGCCGGTGCATGACCAGCGCGCCCACACCGGTGGCCGCCCCCAGCAAGGCCAAACCAGCCCCATCAACGACCCGGGTGGTCGCAGGCATCTGATCCAGGCCATGCAGGCCACTGAAGGTGAAGGCAAACGGAATCAACACCGTGACGATCACCAGGCGCAGCGAATGGCTGGCGGCCACCAGCTCGGTGCGGGCCTGGGCGCGTTCGGCCAGCAAGGTCATCTCGGAAGCGCCCCCGATGGCCCCGGCAAAGAAGGTGGTGGCGCGCAAGGCGGGTTCGTCCAGCCCGCTCAGCAAGGCGCGGTTGCGCAGGCAAAGCCATTGGCCAAAGGCCCAACCCAGGCCCAGCGCCCAGGCAATGCCCAGCACAATCGCCCACCACAGACCCAGCACCAGCGAAGTGACCTCGGGCGTGAAATACAGGCCCAGCGCGGCGGCAATCGTCCACTGCCCCAGGTTGCGCAGCGGCGCCAGGCTCAGCGCCGGCGCCCCCAGCATGCTGGCCGCGGCCACCGACAGCAGGGGCCCCAGCATCCAGGGAAGGGGAACGTGCAGGGCCACAAAGGCCTGGGCAGTGAGCCAGGCCAGCAGCAGGGTCAGCGCGGCGCGCATGACGTCATGGAGGCGGGTGGGCATACAGGCAGGCGAGCAGAACAGAGAGCAAACCCGGCCGGGCCAGAAGGCCATGCCTGTGGCATGCCGGAGTCGGGATAGTATGCGCGCATGCGTGTTTTCCCCTGTCTTGAACGCCCTCGCATCCGGGCATGGCTGGCTTGCTGCTTTGCCATGGCCGCCCTGCTGGGCTGTGCCAGCAGCTCGTCCGACCTGCCGGCGCGCCAACTCTCCAGCCTGCTGCCGGCCGACGTGCTGCTGCTGGGCGAGCAGCACGATGCCCCGGCCCACCACCAATGGGAGCGCCAGGTGGTCGAAATCCTCGCGGTGCAGAACCGACTGTCTGCGCTGCTGCTCGAGATGGTCGATCAGGGCCACGACACCCGCGGCCTGCCCCGCAACGCCAAGGAGGCCCAGGTCAAGCAGGCGCTGCAATGGAACGACGCGGGCTGGCCCTGGGCCGACTACGCGCCAGCCATCATGGCCGCCGTGGAGGCCGGGGTGCCGGTGCTGGGCGCCAACCTGCCCCGCGAGCGCCAGCGGCCCGCCATGAAAGACCTGAGCCTGGACCTGCGCCTGCTGCAGCCGGCGCTGGAGCGCCAGCGCGCCGCCATCCGCGACAGCCACTGCGGCCTGCTGGACGAGGCCCAGGTCGCCCCCATGACCCGCATCCAGATCGCGCGTGACCTGGCCATGGCCCAGGCCGTGATGAAGGCCCCGCGTCCGCCGGGCCGCACCGTGCTGCTGCTGGCCGGGGCGGGCCATGTGCTGCGCCCGGTGGGCATTCCGGCGCACCTGCCCGAGTCGCTGAACACCCGCGTGCTGGTGGCCGCGGTGGAGGGCAGTGAAGTCGCAGCGAACTTGCGCAGCCCGGGCGGGTCCGCAGAGACCGATCTGCTGTGGGTCAGCCCGCGCCAGCCCGAGCGTGACCACTGCAGTGAACTGCGCCAACGCATGCAACTGAACTGAACTCTTGACTGCGCTTTTAACGGAGCCTGGACCAAGGCTGAACTGAGCCTGCGCCTCAACCCCCGTCCGGTGGCGCAGCGGTCGGCGGTGCATCGACCGCGTCGACCACGGGCCCAGGCGCCTGCCCATCCTCATACCTCACCACGCTCGCCGGCCTGGGCGGGCCGCGCCAAGCTTGAAGGCGGTAGGTCCACTGCCGCTGCGGCCAGGGCTTGTCGGCCAAGGCCTGGACCAGGGCCGGCTGACCGCTGGGCACGTCGTGCTGGCCCCGGGCCTGGCCCAGGGGCACCCGCGGAAACAAGGACACCTGATCCGACCCCAGGGGCTGGCGCACCGCCAGGGGAGCATGCCCACGAAGATGGGCGGCCAACACCGCCGCCAGGCTGGGTTGATCGGCCCAGGCCAGGTGGGCCGAGGAGGGGCAGCACGGATTGCAATCGATCAGCCAGGCCCGGTCAGTGCCGGGCTCCAGCCTGAAATCCAGGCTGTGCAAACCCGTCAGTTGCAGGTGGGCGCACAACTGGCGGGCCGCCGCCTCCATGCCCGGGTGGCCGATGCGACGCACCACCGTGGCAGGGCCCGCGGGGCCCAGGGTCTCCACCGCCGCCAGCGACAGCCAGGCCAGCACCTGCCCTTGCTCGCAGAGAATCAGGGTGCTGGCGGGCTGCCCTTCGACAAAGCGCTGCACCAGCACCCGGGTCCGCCCAGGGTGGCGCCGGCTCCACCAGGCCAGGGGATCGCGCTCGACCACCAGGCGGCGCAGCAGGGCCGCCCCGGACAGGGGGCGGCTGAAGGACGGCCAGACACGTTCGGCCTCGGACAGGTCGTCCACCACACAGTCGCCTGCGCCATCGAAGCTCAGGTCCCGCTTGAGCACGCTGCGGCCATGACCTTCGCGGAACCAGAACAGCAGGTCCTGGGCGGAGTCGAGCTGGCGGTGTTCGGGCACGTCCAGCCCCAGAGACTGGGCCGTCGTCAGCAAGCGGTGCCGCTGCAGCAGCGTGGTGTGGCTGGACGCCGGGCCGATGGACTGCTCGATCAGGCTGCGCAGCACCGGCACCTGCTCGTGCAGCGCGATCAACTGGGCCACCACCGCATCGTCGCAGGGCAGGACCCGCCGGTAGCCATGCCCCGATCCCAGCACGGCACGCAGGCTGCCCAGAGCGTCGAACATCGCGAAATGCCAGCATCGGCCCAGGCCCGGCACCTGCTGCACAGGGTGGCCAACGGGGCACAGCACGTCGACGCGGCACCCCTGCTGCACCAGGGCCAGCGCCAGGCGGGCCGCCGTGGACGAACCCGTGCTGGTGACCAACAGAAGAGCTGGTTTTTTCAAGGCGCAGGGGCTTCCTGGCGAGAACTGCCGCTGCCGGCCACTCCGCCGTGTCGATCAATGAACATGTCTATCAAGTGATGAAAATGGCCGTTCAGCATCCCAGGCCCACCCCGGCCGTCGAGCGCTCACTCTTTGAGGCGGGGCAGGATCTCCTGGCGGATCACATCGGCCGTGAGCGGCCCGTGGAACTGGAACACGATGCGCCCCTGAGGGTTCACCACCCAGGTCTGCGGCGGTTTGCCACTGCCCAGCCGGCGCTGCAGTTCGCCATCGGCATCGACCAGGGAGGTCCAGTAGGGGTTGCCGAAGTAGGCCAGGTAGTTGATGGCGTCCTGGGTCTTGTCGCCTCCATTGAGGCCGATCAGTTGCTCGGCACGCCCGTCGGCACGCAAGGTGGCGGCCAGGGCCAGCATGTTGGGGGCCTCTTCACGGCAGGACAGGCACCACGATGCCCAAAGATGCACCACGCGCGCCTGGCCGCGCCACTGCGCCGGGCCCATGCGGGCCGCATCGGCCAGCTGTGGCAGCGCCAGTTCGGGCCAGGCGGGGGCCTGATTGGCCGCCTCCTGCGCTTGCCAGGATCTGCGCAACTGGTAGCCACCGGCCACCAGAAGCAGCAGCACCAGCAGACCCAGGCCCCAGCGCACCCGGTGCGCCATCAAAGAACTTTCTGAACTATTGGCCATGTTTTCTCCTTTGCAGCGCTGTTCCACGCCCAGCCAGGCCCCGGAGACCCGGGCCCTGGCGGGCGCGCAGCGCACTGGCTGATCGTTGTTGGATTCAGAGGTCACAACCCGACGCGCAGTGCCCTCCCAGGCAGGCTGGCCGCGGGGCACCTCGGCGCCCCACAAACCCGCTCACTGTCACGCCCGGCAGAGTGCTGCGACAATCCGGGGGTTATGACCAAAGCCTATATTCTCACCCTGTCCTGCCCCGACCGAACGGGGATTGTTCACGCCGTGTCCGGTTTCCTGCTCGAGCGTGGCGGCAACATCGAGGAAGCGGCGCAGTACAACGACCCGGCCACCGGTCTGTTCTTCATGCGCGTTCAGTTCGCCTGCGACACGTTGAACCACGAGGAACTCAAGGCCCAGCTGACCCCGTTTGCCGACGGCTTCGCCATGAAATGGAGCCTGCACGCCACCTCCGAGCCGGTGCGCACCGTGCTGCTGGTGAGCAAGGAGGGCCACTGCCTGAACGACCTGCTGTTCCGCTGGAAGTCGGGCCTGCTGCCGCTGGACATCCGCGCCATCATCAGCAACCACCGCGAGTTCTACCAGCTGGCCGCCAGCTACAACGTGCCCTTCCACCACATCCCGGTGACGGCGGCCACCAAGGCCCAGGCCGAGGCACGTCAGTTCGAGATCATCGAGGCCGAAGGCGCCGAACTGGTGGTTCTGGCGCGTTACATGCAGATCCTGAGCGACGACCTGTGCCGCAAGCTCGCCGGCCGGGCGATCAACATCCACCACAGCTTCCTGCCCAGCTTCAAAGGCGCCAAGCCTTACTACCAGGCGCACGACCGCGGCGTGAAGCTGATCGGCGCCACCGCCCACTACGTGACGGCCGACCTCGACGAAGGCCCCATCATCGAGCAGGACGTGGCCCGCGTGGACCACAGCCGGACGGTGGAAGACCTGACCGCACTCGGCCGCGACACCGAAAGCCAGGTGCTGGCGCGGGCCGTGAAGTGGCACAGCGAACACCGCGTCTTGCTGAACGGTCACAAGACCGTGATCTTCAAGTAAACCACCCGACCGCCTCACCGCGCTGCTGACACGCGACCCGCCAGGCCCAGGAACGACATGGACGAAGACAACCGCAACAACAACGGCAGCAACAAGGCCCAGCGGATCCCGCCCATCCAGTGCCTGCTCACGTTCGAGGCCCTGGCGCGCCTGCGCAGCGTGACCCAGGCGGCCGAAGAGCTGTGCGTGACCCCGAGCGCCGTGAGCCACCGGGTGCGCCAGCTCGAACAGATCATCGGTACCAAGTTGTTCGGGCGGGCCGACTTCTCGCTGACCACCGAAGGCAGCGAGTACCTGGCCCATGTGCGCGAAGGGTTGGACGCGTTGCAGAAGTTTCCGGGGGCCCCGGGTGTCAGCGGCAAGCGCAAGCTCAAGCTGGCCGTGACGCCCACGTTCGCACGCTCCATCCTGATCCCGCGCCTGAAGCAGTTCACCGAGGCCTACCCCGAGATCGACCTGGCCCTGCATGTGTCGATCCCGCTGCTGGACGTGATCGCCGAGGACGCCGATCTGATCGTGCGCTTCGGGCCGGGGCGCTATGCCGACCTGGAGCACATCAAGCTGGCGGGTGACGACGTGACCCCCCTGGCCTCACCCGCCTTCGTGCGCGAGCATGGCCCCTTCGACCGCCCCGAAGATCTCGAGGGCGTGCCCTTGCTGCGCAGCCCGCTGGAGCCCTGGCGCACCTGGTTCGCGGCCCACAACCTGGACTGGCCCGAACCGGCCGAAGGCTCCCAATTCAACGATGTGGGCCTGATGTGCGACGCCGCCTCGGCCGGCATGGGCGTGGCCCTGGTGCGGCTCAAGCTGGGCCGCCCCTGGCTGGAGGCGGGCTCCCTGGTGCGGCTGTACGACCGCAACGTGACCAGCCCGCACGCGCACTACCTGTGCTGGCGCACCGGATCGATGGACCGCTGGGAGTGCGCGGCCTTTGCGGAGTGGTTGCGCAAAGCAATTCTGTGAATTGTTAGCCCCCACGGTCGTGCACTTCGTGTCACTCCCTGCCCCCCGAGGGGGCCGCAGCCCGCCTTCGGGCGGCCGGGCGGCGGGCTGGACTGTGCGCCCCCACGCTCCCTCACTTCGTGTGGTCGCTGCCCCCCGGGGGGGCCGCAGGCCGCCTTGGGGCGGCCCGGCGCCGGCCTGACTCCTTCGTTGTAGGCTTGCTGGAGCCCCAAGGGGGCCTGTCGGCCCCCTCACTTCGTGTCACGCACGGCCCCCAGACGGGCCGCAGCCTACCTTCGGGCGGCCGGGCGCCGGCCTGGACTGTGAGCCCCCGCGCTCCCTCACTTCGTGTGGTCGCTGCCCCCCAAGGGGGCCACAGGCCGCCTTGGGGCGGCCCGGCGCCGGCCTGACCTCTTCGTTGAAGGCTGACTGAATTCAGAAGAGGGCCTGACGGCCCCCTCACTTTGTGTCGCTCCTACTCGCGGCCGCGGGGCACTGAGGCTCTTCGCTTCGCGGGCTGGCTGACCAGCGGCGATGGGCGGGCAGGGGGGCTTGCGGCTGATTGACGGGGAGCACGCAGACTGCAACAAAAAACACCTTGTGAATCGGTCATGCCTTGGTTGGGGACAAGGCTTACCGACTTCTCACACGGCTGATCATTTATTACTTTTCTCAGTTCTGTACGCGACACGAAGGGCTGGGGGGGCTGTTGGAAATTGGGTGGCTGGCGTGGCCTGAGGAGGGCTGACGCCGTTCATCGACTTTCTCATGAGGTACCCCATGAAAGCATTTCCCTGGATCGCGTCCTACCCCGAAGGGGCTCGCTGGGACATGGCCTTGTCACCGCGGCGCATTGATCAACTGCTGAGCGATGCGGCACGCCGATGGCCCGGCCAGACGGCGCTGGACTTCCAGGGGCGGCGCATGAGCTACCAGGAGCTGGACCGTCGTGTGGACGAGCTGGCGGCCGGCCTGCAGTACCTGGGCGTGGGGCCCGGTGTGCATGTGGGGCTGTACCTGCCCAACACCCCGCACTATGTGGTGAGCTTCTTTGCCGTGCTGCGTGCGGGCGGCACCGTGGTCAATTACTCGCCGCTGGATGCGCGCAACACCATTGCCCACAAGATCGAAGACAGCGAGACCGATCTGCTGTTCACGCTCGATCTGCCGGCCTTGTACGGGCAGGTGCATGACCTGTCGGGCCAGACCCGCCTGCGCCACCTGCTGGTGGGCTCGCTGGACGATTTTGGCGCCGATGAGGCCGCCGCCAACGCCCACTTGCGCCACGACGCGCCCTATGTGCCCACGGCAGGGCCCCACATCTTGCGCTACGCCGCCTTGTTCCGCCAGGGGGCCCGGCCGGTGCGCTCGGCCGGGGCCGGCGGTCTCGATGAGATCGCAGTGCTGCAATACACCGGGGGCACCACCGGCCACCCCAAGGGGGCGATGCTGAGCCACGCCAACCTGAGCGCGGCCACCGACCAGGCGGCCGAAGTCTGCTCGCTGGGCGGCGAACAGCTCAAGCCGGGCCAGGAACGGATGCTGGTGGCCCTGCCCCTGTTCCATGTGTACGCCATGGTGATCAACCTGCTGATGGGCGTGAAACTGGGGGCCGAACTGGTGCTGGTGCTGAAGTTCGACCCCGGCCAGATCCTGCACGACATCGCCACCAAGCGCATCAGTTGCTTTCCGGGCGTGCCCACCATGTTCACAGCCTTGGTCAACCACCCCGATGCCGCCCGCTACGACCTGCATTCGCTCAAGACCTGCGCCTCGGGGGGAGCTCCTTTGCCGGTCGAACTGCTGCACCAGTTCGAAGCCCTGAGCCACTGCATGCTGTCCGAGGGCTGGGGCATGACCGAAACCAGCTCGATCGGCACCTTCACCCCCACCACCGGGCTGCGCAAGCCCGGTGCCTGCGGCATCCCCTCGCCCCAGGTCGAGATCCGCATCCTGCGGCTGGGCGGCCAAGATGAACCCGTGCCCGTGGGCGAGATCGGCGAGATCGTGATCGCCGGCCCCCAGGTGATGCAGGGCTACTGGAAGAACCCCCAGGCCACACGCGACAGCTTCACCGCCGACGGATTCTTCCGCACCGGTGACGTGGGCCGCCTGGACGCCGATGGCTTTCTGACCCTGGTCGACCGCAGCAAGGACATGCTGCTGTGCAGCGGCTTCAACGTCTACCCGCGGGTGATCGAAGAGGCCATCTACACCCACCCCCTGGTGCGCGAAGTGATGGTGATCGGCCAGGACGACCCCTACCGTGGCCAGTCGCCCAAGGCCTACATCAGCCTGCGCAAGGCCGGCGACACCTTGACGCTCGAAGAACTGCAGGTCTATCTGCGCGACCACCTGGGCAAGCACGAGATGGTGCAGGCCCTCGAGCTGCGCACCGAGCTGCCCAAGACCGCCGTGGGCAAGCTTTCCAAGCAGATGCTGCGCGAAGAGCTGGCCAAGCGCCCATGAGCCGCCAGCCCATGACTCGCCGCCTACCCATCTCATTTCCAACGCCTCTCATAGGATTTCCATTGCCCAACATCTTTTCCTGGCGAGCCTCGCTCTCGCCCTGGTCACCCCAACCTGTTGATGGCCCGCCACCGGCCTGGCTGGCCATGATCGAAGGGCGCGCCTTCATCGAAGCCAGCACCATCCCGCTGGCCCTGCCCTGGCTGCTGCAGCGCGTGCCACGTGGTGACGGCCACGCCGTGCTGGTGATGCCGGGCCTGATGGCCTCCGACGCCTCCACCCGCCCGCTGCGGCAGTTTCTGAAACGCCTGGGCTACCAGGCGCGCGGTTGGGGCCAGGGTCGCAACCTGGGCCCACGCCCCGGCGTGCAGGAGGGCCTGAGCGAGCGCCTGCAGCAGATGCACCGAGACAGCGGCGGCAAGGTCAGCCTGATCGGCTGGAGCCTGGGTGGCCTGTTCGCCCGCGAGCTGGCCCGCCAGGAGCCCGAACTGACGCGCCAGGTGATGAGCCTGGGCAGCCCGCTGTATGGCACACCCGGCGCCGACTCCAACCCCCTGGTGTGGCAGATCTACAAGCAGTTCAACGAAACCCGCCCGGAACACATCAAGGCCTTCCGCGGCGACTGCGCCCCGCCCGTGCCCACCACCTCGATCTACTCGCGCGGCGACAGCGTGGTGGCCTGGGCCGCCTCGGTCGAGCACGACAGCGACGCCACCGACAACATCGAGATCAACAGCGCCAGCCACCTGGGCCTGGGCTTCAACCCCCTGGTCTGGTACGCGGTGGGCGACCGCCTGGCGCAACCTGAAGGCAACTGGCAGAAGTTCGACCCGCCGCCCCCCGAACGCTGGCTGTTTCCACGCCGGCTGCCCTCCCGCTGAAGCCGGTCGCATCCCCTCACCGGCCCCCGCAACACCCAGCCCCTCCCTCCAACCCATCCACCCGGAGACCCCCATGGACCACCTGAGCGGCCTTGACGCCACCTTTCTTCATGTTGAAAGTCCCGAAACCCCGATGCATGTGGCCTCGCTGCACGTCCTCGACCTGCCCGAGGGCTACCAGGGCGACTACTGCGAAGACGTGCGCCACCACCTGCAAGAGCGCCAGCACCTGGCCGACCTGCTGACCCGTCGGCTGGCCCTGATGCCCTTCGACCTGTCCGACCCGGTGTGGGTGCGCGACGACGACATCGACTGGGACTACCACGTGCGCCCCATCACCCTGCCCTCGCCGGGCAGCAACGCCCAGCTGCAGGCCCTGGTGGCCCGGCTGCACTCCTCGCTGCTGGACCGCAGCCGCCCACTGTGGGAGGTGGCCGTGATCACCGGCCTCAAGAGCGGCCAGGTGGCGCTGTACCTCAAGGTGCACCACTGCGGCATCGACGGCCAGTCGGGCGTGGCCCTGGGCAACGCCTTGTTCGATCGGGTGGCCAGTGGCCGGGTGGTTCCCGCCCCGCTGCCCCGCCCGCCGGCACGCCAGCGCGACCTGGGGGTGGCCGAACTGGCCGCCGCGGCGCTCAAGAACACCGGGCGTCAATACCTCAAGCTGCTGCGCATGACCCCCAGCATGGCCCGCGCCGCCAAGACCGTGCTGCTGCCCGCCCCGGGCGAGGACGGCAAGCGCAGCTGGCGTCTGCCGAAAAACCTGCAGCTGCTGGCGCCCCGCACCCCGTTCAATGTCACCATCACCAACCAGCGCTCCTTTGCCGCCCGCACCGTGCCGCTGGCCGAGGTCAAGTACGTGGCCAAGCACCTGGGGGGCTCGGTCAATGATGTGGTGATGGCCACCACCTCGGGCGCGTTGCGCCGCTACCTGACCGAGCTGGGCTGCCTGCCCGAGAAGTCCCTCACGGCAGCGGTTCCGGTCAGCCTGCGCACCCCGGGCGACAGCCGGGCCAACAACCAGGTCAGCATGATGGTGGTGCCGCTGTGCACCCAGGAGGGCGACCGCGCCCAACGCTTCCACGCCATCCACGATGCGGCCCAGGCCAACAAGGGGGTGATGGGGCAGATCAAGGCGGCCATCCCCACCGACTACCCCATCTTCGCAGCCCCCTGGCTGATCTCGGGCCTCAACACCATGCTGGCGCGCTCCAAGCTCATCAACCAATTGCCGCCCATGGCCAATGTGGTGATCTCGAACGTGGCGGGCATCCAGGAAGCCCTCTACTGCGCCGGCGCCCGCGTGGTCTGCTACTACCCCTTGTCCATCCCCACCCATGGCATGGCCCTGAACGTGACGGTGCAAAGCTACAACGGCCGGGTGGACTACGGCTTGATCGCCTGTCGCCAGGCTGTGCCCCAGATCCACGAGCTGGCCGACTTCGTGCTGGAAGAGCACCAGCAGTTGCTGGCACTGGCCCGCCAGGCCGAGGCCCACGGCGGCAAGCCGGCGGCCGCTGCGGCGCCCGGCCAAACAACAGGCCCCACCACCGGCGCCCGCAAGAGCGCCTCCACGGCCTCTTCCGGCCAGACCCAGAGCCTGGCACAGGGCACCACGCCCGGGAGTTCGCCAACCCCCGCCCGGGCCACCGCGCGCCCCCGGCCGGCCGCCGCCCGCCGCACCACCGCCACGGCCGACAAGCCCACCGCCCCCTCCGCCAAGACCACCCCGGCCAGCCGCAGTGCCCGCCCGGCCGCCAAGCGCAGCAGCCCGGAGGGTTCGGCCACGCAGGCAGCGCCAGGCACAGCCCCGACCAAACGACCTGCCCGGCCCCGCAGCCGCACCGCAGCCGCCGCCAAGGCCGCGCCAACCACGGCCACCACAAGCCCGGGCGCCAACCAGGCCGGCGCTGACAGCGGCGCCACCTCGACAGCGACCACCGCCTCGACAGGCGCTGCAGCCGCCACAGCGTGAAGCTGACACCGTGAGCTGAGTCCACGGGCGCCCCATGTGGCCAGCTTGCCGCCCGCTGGCCAGCCACTTGTCACCCGCCCTCCCCTCAGGCCCCCTGCCAGCCCGCTGGCCGGGGGCATTTTCTTCACGCATTGCTGAAAGAAACTTCATGGCCGGTGCCCGCGGTTTGGGCTTAAATTACCGGCTCTTGCCGCCGGCCTGTGCTGGCGTGCACGCTGTTGTCCAGAAACCGTCCGGATCCATGCCATGAACGCCACCTTGTCCGCGCCGCCCACCGACCACCGCCACCGCGCCGAGCGCCAGGCCCAGGTGGTGGCGGCCCTGCAGGCCGTGCTGCCCGCCCATGCCCTGCTGTGGCACACCGAAGACACCGTGCCCTACGAGTGCGACGGCCTGACGGCCTACCGCGAACGCCCCTTGGTGGTGGCCCTGCCCGAAACCGAAGACGAAGTGCAGGCCGTGCTGCAGACCTGCCACGAGCTCCAGGTGCCGGTGGTGGCCCGCGGGGCTGGCACCGGCCTGTCGGGCGGTGCCATGCCGCACAAGATGGGGGTCACGATGTCGCTGGCCAAGTTCAACCAGATCGTGCGCATCGACCCGGCCAGCCGCACCGCGGTGGTCCAGGGCGGCGTGCGCAACCTGGCCATCAGCGAGGCCGCCGCGCCCTTCGGCCTGTACTACGCGCCCGACCCCAGCAGCCAGATCGCCTGCACCATCGGCGGCAATGTGGCCGAGAACTCAGGCGGTGTGCACTGCCTGAAGTACGGGCTGACGGTGCACAACGTGCTCAAGGTGCGCGGCTACACCATGGCCGGCGAAGCCGTCGAGTTCGGCAGCGATGCCCTGGACTGCCCGGGCCTGGACCTGCTGTCCATCGTGATCGGCAGCGAAGGCATGCTGGCCGTGACCACCGAGGTCACGGTGAAGCTGGTGCCCAAACCGCAACTGGCGCGCTGCATCATGGCCAGCTTTGACGACATGCGCAAAGCCGGCGATGCGGTGGCCGAGGTGATTGCCGCCGGCATCATCCCGGCCGGCCTGGAGATGATGGACAAGCCCATGACCGCCGCGGTGGAAGACTTTGTGCACGCAGGCTACGACCTGAACGCCGAAGCCATCCTGCTGTGCGAGAGCGACGGCACGCCCGAAGAGGTCGAAGAAGAAATCGGCCGCATGAGCGAGGTGCTGCGCCGCTGCGGCGCCACCGCCATCGCAGTGAGCCGCGACGAGGGCGAGCGCCTGCGCTTCTGGAGCGGGCGCAAGAACGCCTTCCCGGCCAGTGGCCGCATCAGCCCCGACTACATGTGCATGGACTCGACCATCCCGCGCAAGCGCCTGGCCGACATCCTGCTGGCCATCAGCGAGATGGAGAAGAAGTACCAGCTGCGCTGCGCCAACGTGTTCCACGCCGGTGACGGCAACCTGCACCCGCTGATCCTGTTCGATGCCAACGACCCCGACCAGCTGCACCGCTGCGAGCTGTTCGGCGCCGACATCCTGGAAACCAGCGTGGCCATGGGCGGCACCGTGACCGGCGAGCACGGCGTGGGCGTGGAGAAGCTCAACAGCATGTGCGTGCAGTTCAGCGCCGAGGAGCGCGAGCAGATGCTGGGCGTGAAGCGCGCCTTCGACCCGCGCGGCCTGCTGAACCCGGGCAAGGTGATCCCGAGCAAGCACCGCTGCGCCGAGTACGGCAAGGAGCTGGTGCGGGGCGGGAAGATCAAGCATCCTGGCTTACCGAGATTTTGACCCCCCCTGAGTCGCCTTCGGCGCCTTCCCCCCGAGGGGGACGACACCAGCGGCCTGGCAAAGCCAGCTCCGCGGTGTCTGCTGGCATGGCTTGCTCCGCAGCCTTTTGAACGGTAAGGCTGCACGGGGCTCAAGCGCTGCGCCCTGCGCTCGGCCTCTGCGACTCCGTCTCTGACATGCCCCTCCGGAAGCCCCGAGGGCGACAACACCCGCGGCCTGGCAAAGCCCGCTCCGCGGTGTTTTGAGCGGCGGGGCTCAGGCAGCCACGGGTTCGCGGGCGGGGTGGCCGACCTGGTCGAGGGCGGCGGCCAGTTGGCCGACGGTGCGCTCCACGTTCTGCCATTTCTCCAGGCCGAACAGGCCGATGCGGAAGGTGCGGAAGTCGGCGCCCTCGTCGCATTGCAGCGGCACGCCGGCGGCGGTCTGCAGGCCCACGGCGGCGAACTTCTTGCTCGACTGGATGTCAGGGTCTTCGGTGTAGCTCACCACCACGCCGGGGGCCTGGAAGCCGGGCGCGGCCACGCTGGGGATGCCGCGCGACTCGAACAACTGACGCACGGCACGGCCCAGCGCCCACTGCGCTTCGCGCATGCGGGCAAAGCCCAGGGCCTGGGTTTCCTTCATGGTGTCACGCAGGCGCACCAGGGCGTCGGTGGGCATGGTGGTGTGGTAGGCGTGGCTGCCGTTTTCGTAGCTCTCGGTGATCTGCAGCCACTTCTTGAGGTCGCAGGCAAAGCTGCTGCTGGTGGTGCCGTCGATGGCCTGGCGGGCGCGCTCCGACATCATCACCATGGCGCAGGCCGGCGAGCTGCTCCAGCCCTTTTGCGGCGCCGAGATCAGCACGTCGACCCCGGTGTCGCGCATGTTGACCCACACCGCCCCCGAGGCGATGCAATCCAGCACGAACAGGCCGCCCACCTCGTGCACGGCCTCGGCCACGCTGCGCAGGTAGTCGTCGGGCAGGATCATGCCCGAGGCGGTTTCAACGTGCGGGGCAAACACCACGGCAGGCTTTTCGGCGCGGATGGTGGCCACCACCTCGTCGATGGGGGCCGGCGCCCAGGGGGCCTGAGGCCCGGGGGCCACGCGGCGCGCCTTGAGCACCGTGACCTCCGGCGTGATCGCGCCCATCTCGAGGATCTGCGACCAGCGGAAGCTGAACCAGCCGTTGCGCAGGATCAGCACCTTCTTGCCGCCGGCAAACTGGCGCGCCACCGACTCCATGCCGAAGGTGCCGCTGCCGGGCACCAGCACGGCACTGTGGGCGCCATAGACCTCTTTGAGCATGTCGCCGATGTCGAGCATGACGCGGCGAAACCGCGCCGACATGTGGTTGAGCGCGCGATCGGTGTAGACCACCGAGAATTCGAGCAGACCGTCGGGGTCCACGTGGGGCAAGAGTCCGGGCATGTTGTGTCTCCGTCAGACGCCGGGTGGGAGGGCACGCCATCCGTGCCTGTTGACCACCCGGGAGCGAATCACTTTAGCACGGCCCCTGCGGGCCCGCTGCCCCGCCTGCGGCCTGGGCCACGAGGCCCATCGAGCGCGCATTTGATGCAGCGCAAACACCCGTGCCGGCGCGCCGGAAAACCCCATTGAAGGCATGGAATTTGCGCCCGGAGCGCTCAGCCCCCACGAAGTGACACGGTGTGTCACAGCCCGCCGCAAGCCGGGCACCGTGGGGTGTTCCGCACCGTTCAACGACAAGGAGATGGACCATGTCTTTCAAAACCCCCCTGATGCTCGGCGCCCTGCTGCTGGGCGCCCAGGCCGCACAGGCCGACGCCAACCTGGACGCCCAGATGAAGGCCCTGGCCCTGGGCAGCGGATGCCTGACCTGCCACCACATCGAATCGGGGGCCAAGGCCGCTGACGGCAGCAAGCCCATCGGCCCCAACTGGCAGGACGTGGCCCACAAGTACAAGGGCCAGGCCCAGGCGCTGGACACCCTGGTGCAGACCGTGATGCAGGGCTCCAACCCCTACAACAGCCATTGGAAGGGCCAGGCCAGCGGTCTGGCCATGCCGCCCAATGCCGTGGCCATCAGCCAGGCCGATGCGCAGAAGCTGGTGGGCTGGATCCTGAACCTGCCCTGATCCGCCTGCGCGCGGGCGCTGAAAGCACAACGCCGCCCCGGGGCAAACCCGGGGCGGCGCAGCAGTGTCACTTTTTGGAACGTTCCAGGGCGAAGCAGGTGACAAGCCAGATCAGGGCGCCTGCCAGGGCACCTGGGCCGCGGCAAAGGCCTTGGCGAGCCGCCCGTCGGCGGCGACGGCATTGAGCGCGGCCTGCAGGGCCTGCGCCAATTCAACCGACTGCTTCTTGACGGCCATGCCCACGGCCCAGCCGTCGCGCGGGGCGCGGGGCATGGGCAGGGCCTCGATGAAGAAGCGCTTGTCGTCGCCCAGCACCGAGTACAGCTCGGAGGCCTGTCCCGCCGCCGCATCCACCTCACCATCGCGCAGCAACCGTGCCGCCGCCACGCCATCGGGCAAATGGGTGGTCAACAGATCGCGGTAGGCCCCCTGGTCGGCACCGATCAGCAGCCAGCCGGCCAGCGATTGCCCGGCCACCGCCACCTTGTGGCCCTTGAGCGCGGCCAGGCTCTCCAGGTCAGGCAGCCGGTCCAGCCGTCGCGCCATCACCACCCGCTCGCGGTAATAGGGCCCGAAGATCAGCACCTGGCGCTCGGCATCCATCAGGGGTTTGTCCACCGGCACATGCAGTAGCACATCCGCCGGGCCGTAGCCCAGGTAGTGGCCCTTCCAGACCATGTTGCGCAGGTCGTCGCCCATCTTCTCGTCGGCGTCGAAGGGCAGCAGGTTCAGCTTGAGCCCCAGTTGGGTGGCCAGCAGGCGCGCCAGTTCGGCATCGATGCCCTTGCCTTTGACGTTGAACGGCGGGTTGTCGTTGTAGATCGCCACCGACAGCACCCCGCGCGCCTGGATGCGCGCCCAGGCAGATTCCTCCTGGGCCTGGGCCTGCCAGGCCAGCGGGGCGGCCGCCAGGGCCGCCGATGCCTTCAACAGGCTGCGGCGGGCAATCACTTGGCCTCCGCCAGCGGCTTGACGCGCAGCGATTCCAGGTAGGTCTTGATGGCCCAGGCCGCTTCCTGCGACAGGATGCCCTCAAAGCCCGGCATGTAGACCGCGCCGTTGCGGGTCACGCCGTGGCGGAAGTGGCCGATGAACCAGTCGTTCACATCACGCACGCAGGCGGCCTGCTTCTTGGCGTCGCGCAGGCCGGCACAGTCGTCGTCCAGGTGGCGCAGATCGGGTGCGATGCCGCCCGAGATGGCCTCCAGGCCATGGCAGCGGGCGCAGTTCTGGTTGAAGCCCGACGAGCCGATGCGGATCGCCTCAGGGTTCTTGCTGTAGGGGTTGTCCACCCGCCACTCCTCGCCCAACTTGGGCAGGTTGCCGGTGTCCACCGCCTGCGGGGTGACGTCACCGTGGGCGTGCGCCAGGCCACTCAAGGCCAGCAGCAGGGCCCCGGCCCACAGCAAAGGGCGGCCGAAAAAGGAAGTCGATTTCATGGTGTCTCCGGGTTTTTGTTGAAAAGCAATGAGCGTTTGTCAGCAAAGCGCATGCCAAGCCCCGTACCCTCGCACCAACCCCTAGGACAACTCCGCATGACATGTGCCGGGTTGCGCTATAGCGTGGCAGGCCGTTGCTCCAATCTGTGACGCTGGACCAGGATTTGCTAGCCAAGCCTCTTGAGCGAGTTGAACAACGACAAATGACAGCCCCCAGGGCTGCAGGAGACAAACGCGATGAAACCCCTTGTGCCTCACGAGCTGCACAGCTTCGCCCCTGTGCGCGCCACGATGAACAGCGACCTGGCCACCGTGGCCGAACCCCACGAAAGCGTGATCCGTGATTCGCACGATCGCTGCCTGGAGCTGGGCCTCAACCCGCGGGACCACATCGACTACTCGATGGAGACGCTGGCCGACTTCAAGCTGGCCCAGGAGCGCTGTGCCCGGCTGCAGGCCCAGGCCCTGCCGGTGATGGAGATGCTGCTGGAGCAGGTCAGCGGCACCGGCAACATCGTGTGCCTGGCCGACGACAAGGGCACCATCCTCATGTCGGCCGGCCACAGCGGCTCGGTCGATTTTGCCGAGCGCGTGGCGCTGCGCCCCGGGGTCAGCTGGTCCGAGGCGGCCAAGGGCACGAACGCGGTCGGCACCGCCCTGGTCACCGAGCGTGACATCTTCGTCCACGCCAACGAGCACTACATCCAGTCCAACCACGTGCTCACCTGCTCGGCCTCGCCCATCATGGACCACTCGGGCGGCGTGATCGGCGTGCTCGATGTCACCGGCGAGCACTACAGCTTCCACCCCCACACCATGGCCCTGGTGCGGGTGGCGGCCCGCACCATCGAGAACTACTGGTTCTGCGACAACTTCAGCCGCAATCTGCGCCTGCACTTCCATTTCCGCCCCGAGCTGATCGGCACCATGGTCGAGGGCGTGATCGCGCTGAGCGCCGACGGCAAGATCCTGGGCGTGAACCGCGCCGGCCTGCAGCTGCTGGGCACCAGCAGCGCGGCGGCCCGCATCCAGGGCGTGCGCGTGGTGTTCGGCATGGACTTCGGCGCCCTGATGGACCGCCTGCGCAGCCACAGCATGGCGCCCTTGCAGATGCGCCTGCCCGATGGCCGCATGCTCTACGCCCGGGCCCAGTGCAACGATGCCTCGCTGGGCCAGCACTTCCACTTCGGCCAGACCCGCGCGAGCGAGGCCCGCGCCCACGCCACGCCCGCCAGCCCGGCCCCCGAGCCCCCGGCCACCCCCACGTCCACCCGGGCCGCCACCGCCGCACGCCACGCCCCCGACCTGAACGAACTGGCGCGCGGCGATGCCCGCCTGGCCCAGGTGGTCGACCAGGTGCGGCGCGTGCTCGACCGCGACATCCCGATCCTGATCCTGGGCGAGACCGGCACCGGCAAAGAGGTGCTGGCCTCGGCCCTGCACGGGGCCAGCCAGCGCAAGGACCAGGCCTTTGTGGCCGTCAACTGCGCCTCCATCCCCGAGACCCTGATCGAGTCCGAGCTGTTCGGCTACGAGGAAGGCGCCTTCACCGGCGCCAAACGGCGCGGCTCGGCCGGCAAGCTGCTGCAGGCCCATGGCGGCACGCTGTTCCTCGATGAGATCGGCGACATGCCCTTGTCGCTGCAGGCCCGCCTGCTGCGCGTGCTGCAAGAGCGCAAGGTGGTGCCGCTGGGCGGGCAGAAAGCCAACGACGTGGACATCAACCTGGTCTGCGCCACCCACCGCAACCTGCGCGAGATGATCGAGCGTGGCGAGTTCCGCGAAGACCTGTACTACCGCATCAACGGCCTGGCCGTGCGCCTGCCCCGCCTGTGCGAACGCACCGACCTGCGCGTGGTGTGCCGGCGCCTGATCAGCCAGCTCTCGCCCCAACACCCCTTGGGCATCAGCGAAGAGCTGCTGGCCGAGTTCGAGGCCTACGCCTGGCCGGGCAACCTGCGCCAGCTGCACAACGTGCTGCGCACCGCCTGCGTGATGGCCGGCACCGACCGCGAGATCACCCGCGTGCACCTGCCCATGGACTTTCTCGAAGACCTGAGCAGCGCGCGCGGGCAACGCCAGACCGGCCAGGGAGCCCAGAGCGGCCAAGCCGCCGGGGCCACCCCCACCCTGCCGCCGCAGAGCGCGGGCGGCGACACCGCCTCGCTGGGCGATGTGCTGCACGAACTCAAGCTCAGCACCATCCGCCAGACCCTGGCCGCCTGCAACGGCAATGTGACCGAGGCCGCCAAGCGCCTCAACATCAGCCGCAACACCATCTACCGCAAGCTCAAGGCCGTGGGCGACCGGCCCGCCTGAGGCCTGTCAACAGGGCTTCGCCCCCTGGGGAAAACCAGGGCCCGGCGTGACACCGATGGAGCACCGGTGTCACACCTCGGAGATGCAACACCGTTGCACAACACCACGCCGCCTGCCCGGTTCCGCCTCATCCGCCCCGGTGGCCCTGCGTCCCGGGGGCTGAGGCGCCTCCCCGGCACCACCGCCCCCCTGAAAACCCCTACAAGCCCCCCTCCACCGGGCTTTCGGCACGGGCTTTGCAGAACACCCAGCCTCTGCCACCCGCCAGCCAAGACAGCCACCCCGCCATGCTCTCCGTGCGCCACCTCAGCAAAAGCTATGGCTCCCGCCAGGCGCTCCAACAACTGGGGCTGGAGCTGGCCGACGGCCAGTTCTGCGTGCTGCTGGGGCCCAATGGCGCCGGCAAGTCGACCCTGTTCCAGTTGCTCACCGGCCTGTTCATGCCCGACAGCGGCGACATCGAGGTCGATGGTCTGAACCTGCGCCACGCCGCCGCGCGCGCCCTGGCCCGCATCGGCGTGGTGTTCCAGCAGCAGTCGCTCGACCTGGACCTGAGCGTGCGCCAGAACCTGCTGTTCCATGGCGACCTGCATGGCCTGCCGCGCGCCCTGTGCCGGGAGCGCATCGCCAGCGATGCGCCCGGCCTGGGCCTGGACAAAGACCTGGACCGCCCGGTGCGTGAGCTCTCGGGCGGCACCCGGCGCAAGGTGGAGCTGGTGCGCGCCCTGCTGCACCGCCCCGGCCTGCTGCTGATGGACGAGGCCACCGTGGGCCTGGACCCGCCCTCGCGCCACGACCTGCTGCGCACCGTGCGCCAGGACGTGGCCCAGCGCGGCACCAGCGTGCTGTGGGCCACCCATTGGGTCGAGGAAGCCGCCCAGGCCGACCGCGTGCTGGTGCTGCACCAGGGCCAGCTGGTGGCCGACGGCAGCCCGGCCGAGGTCACCCAGGCCCTGGGCGCCGACACCCTGGAAGCCGGCTTCATCCGGCGCACCGCCGCCCGCGGCTGAACGCCGCACCGCTCTAGCCCCTTGAACGCCATGCACCACGCTCTGTTTTCCCCCATCCGCTGGCTGTCAGCCCTGGCCCTGGCCGGGCTGCTGCACGGCGCCGCCCAGGCCCAGACCCTGGCCCTGGTGTCCAGCGAAAAGGACAACGCCATCACCGTCATCCGCCTGGCCGACCTGCAGCTGCAGGCGCCCATCCCCACCTGCAAGCGCCCACGCCACATGCAGCTCAGCGCCAACCGGCAGCAGCTGCTGGTGGCCTGCAGCGACAGCGCCGCCGCCGACGTGATCGATCTGCGCAGCCTGAGATCGGTGGACCGCATCCCCCTGAGCGACGACCCCGAGATCTTCGACCTCTCGCCCGACGGCCGCACCTTCTACGTGTCCAACGAAGACGATGCGGCGCTCAGCATCATCGACGCGACCAGCCGCAAGATCGTGGCCAGCGTGCCGGTGGGCCGCGAGCCCGAGGGGGTGAAGGTGTCGGCCGACGGCAAGACGGTGTATGTCAGCTCCGAGGTGGCCAACAGCGTGCACGTGATCGACACCGCCAGCCGCAAGCTGGTCAAGACGATTGCGGTGGGCCAGCGCCCGCGCCGCATGGCCCTGAGCCCGGACGGCAAGGAGCTGTGGGTCAGCAACGAGCTGGGCGCCAGCATCAGCATCATCTCCACCGCCGAGCAAAAAGTCGTGCACACCCTGACGCTCGACCTCAAGGGCGCCCGCGCCAGCGACATCACCCCGGTGGGCCTGCTGATCGGGCGCGACGGAAAGCGCGCCTACGTGGCCATGGGCCGGGCCAACCATGTGGCCTTCATCGATGTGGCCAGCCGCCAGATCACCGAGCGCGTGCTGGTGGGCCGGCGCGCCTGGGGCCTGGCCCTGAGCCAGGACGAATCGCGCCTGTATGTGGTCAACGGCCTGTCGGACGACCTCACCGTGGTCGACGTGAAGGCCGCCCGGGCCCTGAAGAGCGTGCCCGTCGGGCGCGTGCCCCACACCGTGGTGCTGTACTGATGCGCGCCGCCTTTCACCGAAGCCTGATCGCCACGGCGCTGGCCCTGGCGGCCACGGCCAGCCAGGCCGCCGCCTGGAAGCTCACCCTGATCGAACAGGCCGACCCACCGGCCTGGCAGCGCCAGCAGCTCGAGCGCGCCTACCTGGGCCACAGCGGTGGCTCGCTCAAGCCCGCCATCGCCCTGGGCCTGGAAGACGCCCAGTTCGAAACCCAGGCCGCCCAGACCACGCTCCGGCTGCAGACCGAAGCCAGCCCCAGCCTGGAGGCCGCCCGCGAGGCCGCCCGCCAGGCCGAGAAGGCCGGCGCCCAGGCCCTGCTGCTGGACCTGCCGGCCGACTGGGTGCGCGCCGTGGCCGGCGCGGTCAAGCTGCCGGTGCTCAACCTGAGCGCGCGCGACCAGGCCCTGCGCGAACGCGACTGCCTGCCCCAGCTGTTCCACCTGATCGCCAGCGAGCGCATGCGTGCCGACGCCCTGGCCCAGGCCCTGGCCAGCCGCAAGTGGGGCCAGGTGCTGCTGCTCAGCGGCAGCGCCCCGGAGGACGCCGCGCGCAGCCAGATCGCCCAACAGGCCCTCCAGCGCTACGGCCTGAAGCTGGTGGCCCAGCGCCCCTTCAAGCTCTCCACCGACCCGCGCGAGCGCCAGCTGGCCAACCCCCTGCTGCTCACCGGCGGCCTGGCCTACGACGTGGTCTGGGTGGTGGACAGCGAGGGCGAGTTCGCCCGCAGCCTGCCCTTCAACAGCGCCAGCCCGCGCCCGGTGGTGGGCGATGGTGGCGTGGTGGCCCTGGAATGGCAGGCCCAGTACGAACGCTATGGCGCACCGCAACTGTCGCGCCGCTTCCAGAAGGCCACCGGGCGCGGCATGCAGGCCACCGACTGGGCAGGCTGGGTGGCAGGCCGGGCCCTGGCCAACGCAGCACTCACGCTGCGCTCGGCCGACGCCCAGGCGCTGCGCCAGGCCCTGGGCTCGGTCAGCGTGGACGGCGCCAAAGGCGTGGCCCTGCAGTTCCGGCCCTGGGACCGACAGCTGCGCCAGCCCCTGCTGCTCAGCGACGGCCAGGGTGTGCAGGCGCTGGCCCCGGCCGAGGGCGTGCTGCACCCGCGCAACGCGCTCGACACCCTGGGTGCCGACGAGCCCGAAAAGCTCTGCAAGGGGCAGCCATGAGCCTGTCGCTGCGCCACCTGCTGCAGGCCATGCGCGCCATCGTCTGGCGCGAGCTGCTCAAGTTCTCGCGCCAGCGCGGTCGCCTGGCCTCGGCCCTGGTGCGGCCGCTGCTGTGGCTGGCGGTGTTTGCCGCGGGCTTTCGCAATGTGTTCGGGGTGGCCATCGTCGAGCCCTATTCCACCTACATCCCGTACGACGTCTACATCGCCCCCGGCCTGATCGGGATGGTGATGCTGTTCAACGGCATGCAGTCCTCGCTGGCCATGGTCTACGACCGCGAGATGGGCCTGATGCGCCTGCTGCTGGTGGCCCCGCTGCCCCGCTGGTGGGTGCTGGCCTGCAAGCTGGCCGCCACCGCCGTGCTGTCGCTGCTGCAGGCCCTGTGCTTTGTGCTGATCGCCTGGGCCCTGGGCACACCGCTGCCGCTGTGGGGCCCGCAGTTGCCCGCCGCGCTGCTGGCCAGCACCAGCGCCGCCCTGATGCTGGGTGCGCTGGGCCTGCTGCTGAGCGTGCACATCAAGCAGCTCGAGAACTTCGCCGGCACCATGAACTTCGTCATCTTCCCGATGTACTTCATGTCCACCGCGCTGTACCCGATGTGGAAGCTGCAGGAGTCGGGCGCCGAATGGGTGTACCAGGTGGCGCGCTTCAACCCCTTCACCCACGCCGTGGAGTGGATCCGCTTCGCCTTCTACGGCCAGGACGCGGGCGCCTCGCCCTGGGTGGTGCTGGGCACCGGCGCACTGTGCTTTGTGCTGGCCTGCTGGGGCTACGACCCGCAGCGCGGCTTTGGCGCGCTGAGCAAGCGCGGGGGTGGCGCATGAGCCCCTGGCGTGCCAACCGACGTGAGCCGCTGAGCGAACCCCTGTGGCTCGAATGGCTGGCCCTGGGCGGTCTGCTGGTGTTCGGCACCTGGCTGCTGGGCGTGCGCGGCGTGTGGGCCCTGCTGCTGCACGCCGACCCCACCGGCCTGACCCTGGTCATCGTGGCGGTGTTCGCCTGCAGCACCGCCTGGTGCGGCAGCCGCGCCAAGGCCTTGCAGGCGCAGCGCCAGGCCCTGGAGGCCAGCCTGCGCCCCGGCAGCCCCGGCCAGGGCTGGGCCCATGACTACTGGCTGGCCTGCCGGCAACCCGGCGGCGATGCCGCCACCGCGCTGGAGGTGCTGCTGGAGCACAGCCATGGCCCGCATGGCACGGCCTGGTGGGTCAACGGCATCCAGCTCAAGCTGGGCCTGCTGGGCAAGGTGATCGGCTTTTGCATCCTGGCGCTGAACATCGGCCAGTTGCAAAGCCTGGACGCCAGCCAGTCGAGCGAGCTGCTCAAAAGCCTGACCACCGGCCTGGGTGTGGCCCTGCTGACCACCATGGTGGGGCTGGTGGCCAACATCCTGCTGGGCCTGCAGCTGACGCGGCTCGACCGCTACGCCGACAGGCTGGTGGCCGATTGCCAGCGCCATGGGCTGAACCAGCGCCCACAACATCACCAGGCGGGCGTGCCATGAGCCTGCGCCACCGGCGCCGCGCGCGCGAGCAAGAGGTCGACCCGTTCTACGACATGTTGTTCAACATGCTGATCGCCTTCGTGTTCTGCTTTCTGATCGCCTTGCTGGTCATGAACCCCAAGGCCCTGAAGGCCGGCGACATCCCCTCCAAGGCCGAGTACGTGATCACCGTGTCGTGGCCCGACCTGAACCCCAACGACCTCGACACCTGGGTGCAGGACCCGGGCGGCAAGCTGGTCTGGTTCCGCAACCGCGAGGCCGGCCTGATGCACCTGGACCGCGATGACCGCGGCATGTCCAACGACGTCATCACCATCAATGGCCGCCAGGTGGTCAACCCACTGAACCAGGAGGTGGTCACCCTGCGCGGCATCGCCCCGGGGGAGTACACGGTCAACCTGCAGTACTACGAAACCCGCAACGGCCAGCCGGTGGATGCCACCGTCTCGGTGCTCAAGGTCAACCCGCGCGCCGAGGTGGTGTTCTACGGCAGCCTGAAGCTCATGCGCCCCGGCGACGAGGTGACCGCCGTGCGCTTCACCCTGCTGCCCGACGGCAGCGTGGCCCACATCAACAACCTGCCCAAGACCCTGGTGGAACGCCTATGACCCTCGCCATCGAACTCGGCGCCGCCGTGCTGGCCCTGCTGTGCGCCCTGGCCCTGCTCTGGTCGCACTGGCCGGCCTGGCTCAAGGCCGCGCTGCTGCTGGGCGTGACCGTCTTCTACTTCTTCGCCCACGACGAGGTGAACAACATCGCCGGCTGGCCCAGCCCCCACCGCCTGCCCGAGCGCTTCCAGCTGCTGGCCGCCGTCATCGAGGAGCCCACCCAGCGCAACCCCGGCGCTCTGTACCTGTGGGTGAACGCGGTCGAGAACGGCCGCCCCCAGACCCAGCCGCGCGCCTACCGCCTGCCCTACACCAAGGACCTGCATGCCTTGCTCAACGACTCGCTGAAAAAGGTGCGCGAAGGCGTGAGCCAGCTCGGCACGCTGGAGCCGCAGCGCGGCCGCCCCGGCCTGTCGTGGCTGCGCCCGGGCAGCGACGAGCAGGTGGTGAAGCTGCGCGACATGCCCAAGCCACAGCTGCCGGAGAAGTGAGCCATGTCGCTGCGCCTTGCCCCTGCCGTGCTGATCTGCTGCGCCCTGGCCCTGTCCGTGCTGGTGGCAGGCTGCGACCGCGCGCCCGCCAGCAGCGACTACTTTCCGCTGGCCAGCGGCCAGCACTGGACCTACACCGAGACCACCGAACGTGACAACGGCCAGCGCAGCCAACGCAGCCTGCGCCTGGACAACCTGGGCCAAGACCGCCTGGACGACGAGCCCGCCTGGCACCGCTACAGCGACGACGGCATGCACTACTGGCTGCGCAGCGACGACAGCGGCACCTACCGCGTGGCCAGCCGCTTCGAGCTCGACGAGTTCTACACGCCGGACGCCACCCGCCACTACGTGCTCAAGCAGCCCCTGAGCGTGGGCACCAGCTGGCAGGCCGACACCGCCCCCTACCTGCTGGAGCGGGCCCAGCAGTTTCCGCCCGAGATCCGCCACAGCCACCCGGCCGTGCCCATGGTCTACCGCATCGAGGCCACCGACGAAGCCGTGGACACGGGGGCGGGCCGCTTCGAGCACTGCCTGCGCGTGCAGGGCGTGGCCAGCCTGCACCTGTACGTGGACGCCGCCTCGGGCTGGAAGGACCTGCCCCTGATCACCCGCGAGTGGTACTGCCCCGGCGTGGGCCTGGTGCGCCTGAGCCGCGAAGAACACACCGCCTCCAGCTTTGTCACGGGCGGCACCCTCACCCTGGATCTGCAATCATGGCCCTGAGCCCCGTCGTCTCCGTCGTCTCCGTCGCCCCAGCTTCGCCCCGTCGCCGGGCCCTGGCCCTGCTGGCCGCCCTGAGCCCGCTGCTGGGCAGCCGGCCCGCCCAGGCCCAGCCCGGCAACCCCGGCGTGATCACGCTGTACGTGCCCTGGCCCGCCGGCGGCGCCACCGACGTCACGCTGCGCATGCTGGCCGATCTGGCGGGCCAGCAACTGGGCCAGAAAATCATCATCGAGAACCGCCCCGGCGCCGGGGGCAGCCTGGCCATGCCCCTGCTGCAGCAGGCCCCGGCCGACGGCAGCGTGCTGGCCCAGATGCCGCAGCCGGTGTTCCGCATCCCCTTTCTGCAGAAGGTGGCCTGGGACCCGATCCGCGACACCACGCCCATCCTGCAGATCAGCGGGGTCACCTTCGGCATCCTGGTGGCCAGCAACAGCCCGCTGCGCCACCTGGGCGACCTGCTCGACTTTGCGCGCCAGCACCCGGGCGAACTCTCGGTGGCCACCAACGGCAACGGCACCACCCCCCATGTCGTGATGGAAGAGCTGCTGAGCGAGCAGGGCCTGCGCTACATCCACGTGCCGTACAAGGGCACTGCCGAGCAGATGCTGGCCGTGGCCGCCGGCCAGGTGATGGTGGGCGTCAATTCGAACGGCTTTGCCCCCTATGTGGACAGCGGGCGCCTGCGCCTGCTGGTCACCTTCAGCGAGGCCCGCACCCGGCGCTGGCCGCAGGTGCCCACGCTCAAAGAGCTGGGCTACCCCATCGTGGCCACCTCGCCCTACGGCCTGGTGGGGCCGCGCGGCATGGCGCCCGAGCTGGTGCAGCGCCTGCACGCCTCCTTCAAGGCCGCGCTGTTCCACCCGCGCCACCTGGCCGAACTGGCCAAGTACGACCAGGAGCCCGCCTACCTGGGTCCGGCCGACTATGGCCGCTCCATGGCCCAGGCCTACGCCCTGGAGCGCCGCCAGGCCGAGCGCCAGGGCCTGATCGCGCCCAACGCCTGAGGAGCCACACCATGCCCAAGCACCTGCCCCACGCCCACCTGCCCCCCCGCTGGCAACGCGACCTGCTGGGCATGGGCGCCTGCGTGCTGCTGGGCTGGGCCGCCTCGGTGCAGGGCAACTGGTTCGAGCATTTCTCACGCTTTGCCCAACGCCATGAACGCTGGCAGCTCGACGAATGGCCCCTGGGCCTGCTGCTGCTGTCACTGGGCCTGGTGTGGTTTGCCGGGCGACGCCTGCGTGAGCTGCGCGCCATGCTGGCCGAGCGCGCCGCCGCCGAGCAGCGCATTGCCGAGCTGCTGACCCACAACCAACACCTGGCGCGCCAGCTGATCCGCGTGCAGGAGGCCGAGCGGCGCAGCATCGCGCGCGAGCTGCACGACGAGTTCGGCCAGGGCTGCACCGCCATCCGCATCGAGGCCCGGCTGCTGAACCGGCCCGAGGCGCCGGAGGCCGTGCGCCAGGGCGCCCAGCGCATCGCCCGCAGTGCCGAGCACCTGTACGGCCTGGTGCGCGAGCTGCTGGTGCGCCTGCGCCCGCACAGCCTGGACAGCCTGGGCCTGGAAGCCGCCCTGCACGAGCTGTGCGAAGGCTGGGAGGCGCAGACCGGCGTGGCCTGCCGGCTGCACACCCAGCTGCCCGAGCAGCCCCTGGACGACGCCGTGGCCGTGACCCTGTTCCGCCTGGTGCAGGAGGGCCTGACCAACATCGCCCGCCACGCCGGCGCCGACGAGGCCTGCGTGAGCCTGCAGGCGGCGCGCTGGCCCCAGCAGCCCTTGCAGCTGCAGATCGAAGACAACGGCTGCGGCCTGCCCGGCGCGGCCAACGATGAAAGCGCGGCCCCGCCCCGAACGGGCTTCGGCCTGGCCGGCATGCGCGAACGCGTGGCGGCCCTGCAAGGCGAGTTGCAGTTCGACAGCGCGGCCACGGGCGGGCTGCGCATCCACGTCACCCTGCCCGCGGAGCGCGCCGCATGATCCGCATCCTGCTCATCGACGACCACCCCGTGGTGCGCGCCGGCTACCGCCGCCTGCTGGAGCAGGAGAGCGATCTGAGCGTGGTGGCCGAGTGCGCCGACGCTGACAGCGGCTACGCCGCCTTTGTGCGCGAGCAGCCCGACCTCAGCATCACCGACCTCTCGCTGCCCGGCGCCAGCGGCCTGGACGCCCTGCGCCGCATGCGGGCCCGCCAGGCCGAGGCCTGCGTGCTGGTGTTCAGCATGCACGACTCGCCGCATGTGGTGCGGCGCGCCTTGCAGGAAGGCGCGCGTGGCTTTGTCAGCAAGAACGCCGAGCCCGAGAGTCTGATCGCCGCCGTGCGCGCCCTGCGCCAGGGCCAGCGCTACCTGAGCCCCGACCTGCCGCCCAGCCTGCTGCGCGAGGCCGCGCCCTGCGACGACCAACTGGCCAGCCTGAGCCCGCGCGAGTTCAGCGTGTTCCGCCTGCTGGCCGAAGGGCGCAGCGCCGCCGAATGCGCCGAGCTGCTCAAGCTCAGCCCCAAGACGGTGGCCAATGTGCAGACCCTGGTGAAGGAGAAGCTGCAGGTCAGCACCTCGGCCGCGCTGGTGCACCTGGCGCTGCAGCAGGGCTTGATTTCCGGCGCCATGACGGCCAGCGCCATCTGAGCCCCGGCCGGGGCGGCATCGCGGGAAATTTTCCCTGGGCCGCAAGAGCGCACGGCGCTAACTTTCAGCCCTGGAGACAAGCCGCCTGGCGCCCGCCGTTTTTCAAGAGGCGAGCGACCCCGGCCCCACAACAAAGAGAACCGCCGTGAACACCCTGCGCCTGCCCCAACGCCCCTTTCAAGCCTCCCACCCCCTGCGCCTGCGCGTGCTGACTTCGGCCCTGTGCGCCCTGGGCTTTCAATCGCTGGCCTGGGCCGCCGACACCCTGGAGGTGGCCCAGCTGAGCACCGTCAACGTGGTGGGCAGCACGCCCATCGATGGCATCGGCGTGCCGCTGGCGCAGGTGCCGGCCAATGCCCAGAAGATCACAGGCCAGGAGGCCGAGGCCCAGGGCGCGAGCAACCTGGCCGAGCTGCTCAACAACAACCTGGGCTCGGTCAGCGTGAGCAATGGCAGCGGCAGCCCCTACCAGAACGATGTGAACTACCGCGGCTTCCAGGCCTCGTCCCTGCTGGGCGCACCGGTGGGCCTGTCGGTCTACTTCGACGGCGTGCGCATGAACGAGCCCTTCGGCTCCATCGTCAACTGGGACCTGATCCCCGTGAACGCCATCGCGGGCGTGGATGTGCTGCCGGGCTCCAACCCGCTGTTCGGGCTCAACACCCTGGGCGGGGCCCTGGTGGTCAACACCAAGAACGGCCAGGACAACGCCGGCACCTCGATCACCGCCCAGGGCGGCTCCTTCCAGCGCAAAGCCTTGCGCTTCGAGACCGGCTGGGCCGACGCGGCGCTGGGCACCGACCACTTCATCGCCGGCAACTGGGACAGGCAGGCCGGCTTTCGCAGCCACTCCAGCTCCGAGGTGCGCCAGCTGTTCGGCAAGACCCGCTGGCAGGGCAACGGCGGCAAGACGCGGCTGGAGTTGTCGCTGACCGCGGCCGACACCGTGCTCAACGGCACCCAGGCCCTGCCCATGGACATGATGGCCAACCCCAGCGCCGCCTACACCTGGCCCGACAGCACGGCCAACCAGCTGTTCATGGCCAAGCTCAAAGGCAGCCACTGGCTCAGTGATGAGCAGCAGATCAGCGGCCAGTTCTACCTGCGCCAGGGGCGCAGCCGCAATGTGAACAGCAATGCCGAGCTCGACGACGGCTGCCTCAACGACGATGGCAGCCTGGCCCTGTCGGGCGGCAGCCCCAAATGCGGCAACAAGGCCCCCCACGGCACGGCCACCAATGCCGTCACCTCGGCCGCCGCCCAGGGCTTGGGCTTTGCCCGCTGGACCAGCAGCATCAACACCAGCGTGGTCGAATCGCTGACGCGGCAGCAGGGCTGGGGCAGCAGCGTGCAGTGGTCCGACTTCCAGCAACGCCTGGGGCGCGACAACACCCTGCAGATCGGTGCCAGCTGGGACAGCGCGCGCATCACCTACGACCAGACCCGCACCCTGGCCCGCCTGGTCGATTACCAGACCGTGCAGACCCCCAACCAGAGCTATGGCTTCACCGCCGACGGCAAGGCCCCCTCGGCCAGCAACCCCTTGAGCTTCAGCGGCTCCAATGTGCTGGGTTCGGTGAACCTGGTCTCCACCACCCACCAGTTCAGCACCTACCTGAGCAACACCTGGCAGGCCAGCGAGCGCCTGAGCCTGACGGCCGCCGGCAGCTTCAATGCCACCATCCTCAACCAGAGCGGCACCAGCAACCAGTACCTCAACGATGACGGCGGCTACAGCTGGACCGACACGGTCAGTGGCGTCAGCTACTACAACCCCGCCTACCTCGGCGCCTACCAGTATTCGAACACCACCGCCAGCGGCGCCAAGCCCGCGGCCAATGGCATCCCGGCCGGCGCCGTGGCCGGGCCCGAGTCGCACAGCCTGAATGGCAAGCACCACTACCAGCGCTTCAACCCCTCGTTCGGCTTCAACTACCCGCTGGACCGCAGCACCGGGGTGTTCGGCCAGTACAGCGAAGCCATGCGGGCGCCCACCTCGATCGAGCTGTCCTGCGCCGACCCCAAGAGCCCCTGCGCCCTGCCCACCGGCTTCAATGGCGACCCCGACCTCAAGCCCGTGGTGGCCAAGACGGTCGAGTTCGGCGCCCGCGGCCGCCTGGGCGAATCCAGCCGCTGGAACGCCGCGGTCTATGACACGCGGCTGAGCAACGACATCCAGTTCATCGCCACCTCGTCTTCGCTGGGCTACTTTGCCAACGTGGGCAACACCGAACGCCGCGGGCTGGAGCTGGGCGCCCAGACCCGCTTCAAGGACCTGACGCTGGCGGCCGACTACGGCCTGGTCGATGCCCGCTACCGCACCCCCTTCACCACGGCCAGCGGCCAGAACGTGGTCAGCGGCAACCGGATCCCGGGCATCGCCCGCCAGACTCTGAAGCTGCGCGCCAGCTACCAGGCCAGCGCCAGCCTGGTGCTGGGCAGCCAGCTGATCCTGGCCAGCTCGCAGGTCGCCCACGGCAACGAAAGCAACCAGACTCCGGGCGGCACGGTGCCGGGCTACGGCGTGCTCAACCTCGACGCCCACTGGCGCCTCAGCCCGGAGCTTCAACTCAACGCCCACCTGAGCAATGCCTTGAACAAGCAATACGCCACCTACGGCATGTCGGGCCTGCGCAGCGTCTACACCCTGGCCACCCAGCAGTTCATCACCCCGGCCGCACCGCAAGCCCTGTGGGTCAGCTTGACGTATACCTTCGGGGGGCGCGCCACGAACTGAGGGGCCTGGGCGCAGTCGACAAGGCCGCCGTCGCGGCCCGACGAGCATGCCGGCGATGGGGCCGGTTCAGCTCAGGCTCACACCTGCACCAGACCCGGCGTGGCCTGCCAGCGGCCGGCCTTGTCGACCACCAGCACATCCACCGCCCACTGCGGGGCCAGTTGCAGCGCGCCCTCGAAGCCGGCCACGAACATCACCTTGGTCAGGGCATCGGCCAGCGCGCACGAGGATGCGGCCACGGTGACGGCGGCCAGGCCGGTGGGGGAGTAGCCGGTGTGGGGGTCGAAGATGTGGTGGTGTCGGCGGTCGGCGCTGAAGGTGGTCTGGTTGTCGGCCGAGGTGGCGATGCAGCGCCCACCCAAGGCCAGCCGGGTCAGCATGGCGCTTTCGTCGCGCGGGTTGGCAATGCCCAGCACCCAGCCGCGCTGCGCATTGGGCCGGCCCAGGGCGGCCCATTCGCCGGTGTTGATCAGGGCATGCTCGATGCCATGCTCGCGCAAGGTGGCGCGCACCCGGTCGGCCGCGTAGCCCTGGGCAATGCCGTTGAGGGTGACGGCCATGCCCGGCACGCCCAGGCTGATCTGTTGCGCATCCAGCTGCAGTTGCCGCCAGTCGACCTTGGCACGCGCCTCCGACACGGCCTGGGCGCTGGGCAACTGCCCCTCTCGGCCGGCCGACTCGAAGGCCTCCCACAGGGGCTGAACCGTCACATCGAAACTGCCCTGGCTGCGTGCCGACACCTGCTGCGCCAACTGCAGCACCTGCAGCAGATCGGCGTCGGGCTGGCGCAGCCGCCCGTGGCGGTTCAGGCGGCGCAAGGCGCTGTCGGGCTGGAACAGGCTCATCTGCGACTCGATGTGGCGCAGCGTGGCCACCGCCGCGTCCAGCGCCGCGTCGGCCTGCTCGCCGTCGCGGTGGGCCACCCGCAAGGACAGCACGGTGCCCAAGGCCACCATCGACCGGTCTCGCCAGACCAGGCCCTCCAGCGCCAGATCGCTGGCAAAGCGGCGCGGCGCCCGCCGCTCGGCGCCAAAGGCCCGGCCCAGCATGCCGGTGGCCCCCAGCCCCAGGCTGGTCTGCAAGAAAACGCGCTTGTTCATGTTGTCTCCTCCTGAATCGACATCGGCGGCAAAGGGGTGACGCGGATCACGCGGGCGCGGCCCGGTTGGCGTTGCTGCTGGATGCGGGGTACGCACAAGGTGTCGCTCTCATAGATCACCACGCAGTCCAGGCACTGAAAGCACTCGTCGTAGTCCACCCGGCCGCTGCGCTCGATGGCCTGGTAGGCGCAATCGCTGCGGCAGCGCTGGCAGGGTTGGCCGCACTCGCTGCGCCGGGCGATCCAGTCGAAGCGGCGCAGCCGCCCGAGCCAGACCATGCCCGCCCCCAGCGGGCACAGGTAGCGGCAGTAGCCCTTGTAGAAAAAGGCGCTGAAGCCCACCAGCGCCAGCGCCCACAGCACATAGGGCCAGGCCCGCACGAAGTTGAGCGTGATGCTGGTCTTGAAGGGCTCGACCTCGACCAGGCGATCGGTCCAGGTGACCGACAGGCAGGCGCTCAGCAGGATGACGATCAGCACGGCGTGCTTGATGCGCTTGAGCCGGGCGTCCCAGCGCTCGGGCACCTTGCGCGCCCGCAGGCCCAGGCGGCGCGCCAGCTGGCTGCTCAGGTCCTGCAGGGCGCCGAAGGGGCACAGCCAGCCGCAGAAGGTGCCGCGCCCCCACAGCACAAAGCTCAGCGCCACAAAGGCCCACAGCGACACGGTCATGGGGTCGTACAGGAAGAAGTCCAGGCTGCGCCGCGCCAGCAGCGCCTGCAGCAGGGCCGTCAGGTTGACGACGGACAGCTGCCCCTGGGCAAACCAGCCGATGAAGCCCAGGGTGAACAGCAGGTAGCCGTTGCGAAACCAGCGCAGGCGCTGCGGGTGCCGGCTCAGGCGCTCGGGGCGGCTCAGCACCACCGCCAGCACCGCCAGGGCCAGCACCAGCACCGCCAGCTCCCAGGCGCGGCTGATCCAGATGCTGTGCCAGGTCTTGCTGTCGCTGGCCCCGGCCTCCACGTAGGCCTCGGGCAGGCGCACGGAGAAGTCGAAGCTGCGCCGCACCTTCTCGGGGTAGATGGCGCCCTTGCTGCGCGTGACCTGCAGGCCGAAATCGAGCGGCTGGGCCGGGTCCAGCCCGGCCGCACCGATGACGCGGAACACCCGCCACTCCGCGCCCTTCAAGGCCTCAGGCAGGTGCAGGGGCTGCTTCAGGTCGGTGTCGAGGTCGCGCATCTCCAGCGGCAGCTTCTGCTGCTGCAGGGTCAGGCGATCGGGCACGGCGCCGCGCACAAAGTCGTCACCCAGCATCGAATAGCGCCCCTCGGCCAGCAGCAGCAAGGCGTGGTCGCCGGGCTCGATGCTGCGGTTCAGGGCCTCCCAGTCGGCCGGGCTCAGCAGGTTGCGCCCCACGGCCGGCACACTGAGCCAGGCAAAGTGCAGGTCGACAAAGCGTTCCTCGGGGCGGGCCAGGGCCTGGGCATCCTGGCCCTCACCCACGGTGCCGGCAAAGGCCTGCTCGATGTCGCGATTGAGAAAGCGCCGGCTCACCACCAGCCCCGCCTTCTGCAGGCCGGCCCAGTCCAGCGGCTGGAACACGCCGGGGCGGATGTGGGCGATCAGATCGGGGTCGCGCCCCTCGCCAAAGCCGAGACGGGCACGCGCCACCTTCAGCGAGGCCGACAGCAGCGACTGGTTGAGGATGCGCACCGAGGCCGTGGCCTTGGCCACCCCGTCGATGCTGACATTGCTGCCCGAACGGTCGCCCCGGCCTTGCGGCGCGCCGATGCGGATGTTCTGCGTCAGCGACAGGCCCTTGTACTGCTCGACGAAGGCATGCATGGGCGCCTCGCCCAGGCCGTCGAGAAACACCGGCTCGTGCTGCGACAGCACGCGCACATCCACGAAGCGGCCCTTGGCATCGAGCAGCACCAACAGGTTGAAGGGCGTGCCCGAGAACCCGGGCAAGGGCGCCAGGTCGATCGACTCGAAGGCATAGGCCACCACCGGGGTCGCGGTGGCGTCTTGCTTGAGGATGGGCCAGACCGGCAGGTCGCTTGCCTTCTCACCCACGATGAGGGGCGAGGGAAAGGCCTTCTCCATCGCGGCGCGGTCCATCACGCCGGCCTGGGCCAGGCCGGCCAGGGCCCACAGCAACAGGCTGGCAAGCCAGGGCCACAGCCCCCTCCAGGCACCGGGCTTGCGGGTTTTCACGGAGCGCGACAGGCCCGCCACGGCGGCTGTGACACGCGGACGACTGCAACAGTCGCGACAAGGCCATCGATTCATTCTGGTACAGCTCTCCGGGTATTCACGGAGCCCTGGAGGGGCTCTTTGTCATGCTGCACCGCACCCAGCCGGCGTCGCGGCAGGCCCACACCGAACCTGGCCGCCATCCAAGGGGGCCCGCCCCTGAAAACCCCGCTCTGCAAGGGAAAAAATCCCGCATTCCGGGGCTTCGGCACGATCAGCAATCGCTGTTTTCAATGCAGGTTTCGGGCCCGCGCCACCCGGGTTTCCACGGAGCCGAAAGCGCTGCCCGCCGAGCGTGAAAGGACTGGTACGCATATTGCGGAGAAGGCCGCCGGGTACATGTCGTTTCACCCAGGATGAGTACAACGAGGAGATCAAGATGAAACTGAAATTGTTGGCCGCTTTGATGGCCGTGGGCATGGGCGTCGGCAACCAGGCAGCACATGCCGTGGTGACGCAGGAGATGGTGGACAACGCCGCCGGTGACACCAAAGAGGTGTTGACCTGGGGCATGGGCAACGAGGGCCAGCGCTACTCGCCGCTCAAGCAGGTGAACACCGACACGGTGAAGCGCCTGGTGCCGGCGTGGAGCTTCTCCTTCGGCGGCGAGAAGCAGCGCGGCCAGGAGTCACAGCCTGTGATCCACAACGGCAAGATGTTTGTCACGGCCTCTTACTCGCGCATCTACGCGCTCGATGCCGCCACCGGCCAGAAGCTCTGGAAGTACGAGCACCGCCTGCCCGAAGGCATCATGCCCTGCTGCGACGTGGTCAACCGCGGCGCCGCCCTGTTCGACAACCTGGTGATCTTCGCCACGCTGGACGCCCAGCTGGTGGCCCTGAACCAGGACAACGGCGAAGTGGTCTGGAAAGAGAAGATCGACGACTACCGCGCCGGTTACTCGGCCACGGCCGCCCCCATCGTGGCCAATGGCCTGCTGCTGACCGGTGTGTCGGGCGGTGAGTTCGGCGTGGTGGGCCGCGTCGAAGCGCGCGATGCCAAGACCGGCCGCCTGGTCTGGACCCGCCCCACGGTGGAAGGCCACATGGGCTACACCTACGACAAAGACGGCAAGGCCACCGAGAACGGCGTTTCGGGCGACACCAACAAGAGCTGGCCCGGCGACCTCTGGAAAACCGGCGGCGCAGCCACCTGGCTGGGCGGCACTTACGACAAGCGCACCGGCCTGGCCTACTTCGGCGCCGGCAACCCCGCGCCCTGGAACAGCCACCTGCGCAAGGGCGACAACCTGTTCTCCAGCTCCACCGTGGCCATCGACGTGAAGACCGGCCAGATCAAGTGGCACTACCAGAACACGCCCAACGACGCCTGGGACTTCGACGGGGTGAACGAATTCATCACCTTCGACATGGATGGCAAGCGCGTGGGCGGCAAGGCCGACCGCAACGGCTACTTCTATGTGAACGACGCCACCACCGGCAAGCTGGTCAATGCCTTCCCCTTCGTGCGCAAGACCACCTGGGCCAATGGCATCGATCTGAAGACCGGCCGCCCGAACTTCGTGCCTGAGAACCGCCCGGGCGACCCGACCGCCGGTGCCGACGGCAAGAAGGGCAGCGCCGTGTTCGCCGCCCCCGGCTTCCTGGGCGGCAAGAACCAGATGCCCATGGCCTACAGCCCGGACACCAAGATGTTCTACGTGCCCGCCAACGAATGGGGCATGGAGATCTGGAACGAGCCCATCGCTTACAAGAAGGGCGCGGCCTACCTGGGTGCCGGCTTCACCATCAAGCCCCTCAACGAGGACTACATCGGCGCGCTGCGCGCGGTGGACCCGAAGAGCGGCAAGATCATGTGGGAAGTCAAGAACAACGCCCCGCTGTGGGGTGGCGTGATGACCACCGCCGGCAACCTGGTGTTCTGGGGCACGCCGGAGGGCTTCCTGAAGGCCGCCGATGCCAAGACCGGCAAGGTGGTGTGGCAGTTCCAGACCGGCTCGGGCGTGGTGGCCCCCCCGGTCACCTGGCAGAAGGACGGCCAGCAGTTTGTGGCCGTGGTCTCGGGCTGGGGTGGTGCGGTGCCGCTGTGGGGCGGCGACGTGGCCAAGCGCGTGAACTTCCTGGAGCAAGGCGGCAGCGTGTGGGTGTTCAAGCTGGCTGACGCCAAGTAAGCCGGGCTGCCAAGCCTGTGCCACCCGCGCCGCGGCGGGCCCCGATCTCCGGGGCCCGCCGCGGCGTTTTTCATCGCCGGGGCGCCCCAAGATGCCCCCCCCATGGGGTGCAGCGACCACGCGCAGCGAGGGAGTGTGGGGGGGCATTTTCCAGGGGCACACAGGTGGCGCATCGTCGATACCGCTCAGAACTTCAGCACGGCCTTCACGCCCATCACCCAGTTGCGCCCCGGGGCCGGTTCGTAGAACTGGCTGTTGGCCTGGTTGACGATGAGCGAGCCCACGTATTGACGGTCGGCCAGGTTGTCCACGCGCAGGAACTCGGTGAGCTGCCAGGCCCCCACTTGCTGGCGCGCCACCACGCGCGCATTGAGCACGCCGTAGCCGCCCGCGAACGCGGTGTTGGCATCGGAGGCGGCCATGTTGCCCACTAGGCGGGCCTCGACGCCGGCCTCCCAGGCCCGGTCGGGCTTTTGCCAGACCAGCTCGGTGAACAGGCTGCGCGCAGGCACGCCGGGCAGGCGCCGGCCGGCGGCGATCAGCACCGGGGTGGCGGCGGCGTAGCTGGTGTAGGCCTGATCGACCGTGGCACTCAAAAAGCTCAGCGCCGTGTTGGAGCGCAGCTGCCACGGCAGTTCGGCCGCCAGGCTGAGCTCGAAGCCCTGGCGGCGGGTGCGCGGCGCGTTCATGAAGGCGGTGCGTCCGCTGTTGCTGGCCGCGATCACGATGTCGTTGCTGGTCTTGGACGAGAACAGCGCGGCCTGCCCGCGCACGCCCTGGGCCAGCTCGGCCTTCAGGCCCAGTTCGATCTGATGGGTGCTGGCCGCCTGCAGGCTGAAGTTGCCGGTGTTGGCCACGCTGCTGTTGATCAGTGCGGCCGGGGTGTAGGCCAACTGGTTCAGCGTGGGGGTGTCAAAGCCGCTGCCATACGACACATAGACGTTGGTGTCGTCTCGCAGGTAGTGCTGCCACGACAGCATGCCGGTGGTGGCGCGGAAGCGGCTCAGGCCGGTGCCGGGCTGCTTGTTGTTGCTTTGCGAGCCCAGCTCGGTGCTGGAGTGGCGCAGGCCGGCGCTCACGGTGTCGCGCTCGCCCAGGCGCAGCTCGGCCTGCAGGTAGGTGTCGAGGTTGCTGGCGTACTGGCTCAGGTCCTGGTTGCTGGCCGTGCTGAGCTGGGCCTGGCCGGCCACGTTGTTGGCGGTCAGGCGGCGGTCGTTGTTGCGGTTGCTGTCCAGCCCGGCCACCCATTGCAAGGGCAGGCCGGCGAGCGTGGTCTTCTGCTGCCAGTGCATATCCAGCCCATAGAAGGTGCGGGCCAGGTTGATCACGCCGTTGCTGGCCGGCGTGACGCCCGAGACAGCCGAGCCGGCGAGAAACTGCTGGGTCTTGCGCTCGCCGTAGTAGGGCGAGATCACCAGGCTGTTGCTGGCATCGAAGGCGTGGGTGAGCACCATGCCGCCCTGGGTCTGGCGCACCGTCTTGCGGGTGTCGTAGGCCAGGGCAAAGTTGCCGGCCTGGGTGCGGTTCTGCTGCAGCTGGGTGGCAGTCAGGCCCAGCGGGTCTTGCGCGCTCAGGTCGACCTGGTTGGCCACCAGCTGCACCTGGGTGCCGGTGGAGAGCGTAAAGCCCAGCTTGGCATTGCTGTTGTCGCGCGTGGCCGCGCTGTGCTGGCGGTAGCCGGTGCTTTCGAGCTTGCCGGTGTTGAGCACGTAGTTGATGCCGTCTTGCTCGCCCGTGGCCTTGAGGCCGTACTTGCGCAGGCCGTAGGAGCCGGTTTCATAGTAGGGCGTGAGCTGCAGGCCGGGCTGGCCTTTTTCGGTGAAGACGCTGATCACGCCGCCCGAGGCATTGCCATACAGCACCGAGAACGGCCCGCGCAAGACCTCGATGTGGTCGGCCGAGGCCAGGTCGATGTGCGAGATCTGGCCCTGGCCGTCGGCCACGGTGCCGGGGATGCCGTCGACCAGGATGCGCAGGCCGCGCGCGCCGAAGGTGGAGTTGGCGCCGAAGCCGCGCGAGGAGATCTGCAGATCCTGCGCGTAGTTCTGGCGGTTCAGCGCATACAGGCCGGGCACCCGCACCAGCGACTCCGACAGGTTGGCCTGGGCCTGGCCCTCCTGGATCTGCTCGCGCGAGACGAGGTTGACCGAGGCCGCGGTGTCCATGATCTTCTGCTCGGCGCGGCTGGCCGAGACCACCACATCGGACAGGCTTTGCGCGGCGGCGCCGCCCGCCAACAGGCAGCAGCACAGGGCGGCACCGGCCGTGGCCGTGCAACGGAATCGGGAGGGCAACAGAAGATGAGGGGGCGGGCAAAAAGAGGACATGGGCAGGTTCAACAATCGGTGAAGGCCATGCAGCGGAGACAGCCCGCTGCTTGGGAACCCAGTGTGCGCAATCAGCGCCCCCGGCGCCATCGGTGGGATCTGTATTTGGGGCTCATGATTTTCATGAAATGGCCGCCGCTACGGGCAAACCCGAGTGCCCATGGGCGCTAGCATCAGCGATATGCCGAACCCCGCCCCCTGCCCCACCCGGAGCGCGCCCCCATGAGCCTGCGCCTGCAAGTGAACCTGATCATCACTGTGTTGCTGGGCTTGATGGCTTCGCTGCTGGTGGGCCTGCAGATCGACAACACCCGGCGCAGCGTGCGCGACGAGGTGGAGGGCGCCAACGTGGTGGCCAGCCAGTTGCTGGGCCGGGTGAACTGGGTGTACGGCTATGGCGGCCTGGACGGCATGCGCGAGTTCCTCAATGGCGTGGGCCGGGTGCGCGCCAACGACATCCAGCTGTTTGATGCGCTGGGCCAGCAGCTGTACCGTTCGCCCCCCTCGCCCTACAAGCCCGGGCGCGAGGCCCCGGGCTGGTACACCCGGCTGGTGTCGCCGCCCCTGGCCCCGCGTGAGATTGCCCTGCCCAGCGGCCGCATCGTGCTGTATGCCGACCCTTCTCGCGCGGTGCTCGACGGCTGGGACGACCTGCTGCCCACGCTGGGTGGGGTGCTGGCCGGCTTTGCCCTGGCCAACGCCGCGGTGTGGGCCCTGATGGGCCGCGCCCTGAAGCCGCTGCAGCAGGTGGCCGAGGGCCTGCGCGCCATGGAGGGCGGGCACTACGCGATCCGCCTGCCCGAGCGCGGCGGGCACGAGCCGCGCCTGGTGGCCCAGGCCTTCAACCGCATGGCCCAGGCGGTGCAGGACAAGGCCGAGGCCCAGCGCGCCGCCCAGGAGGCCCGCCAGGCCCTGGCCGAGAGCCGCGAACTGGCCCAGCTGGTGCACGCCCGCATCGAAGAGGAGCGCGGGGCCATCGCCCGCGAGTTGCACGACGAACTGGGCCAGCAGATCACGGCCATCAAGAGCGCGGGCCTGACCATCCAGCGCCGCATCGGCCCCGGCGACCCGGCGCTGAACCAGTCGGCGCAACTGGTGCTGAGCTGCGCCGACCACATCTACGAGGGCATGCACAGGCTGGTGGCCCGCCTGCGGCCCTTGGCGCTCGAGCCCTTCGGGCTGAGCGACGCCTTGCAAGACCTGCTGGGCGACTGGCGCCAGAGCCACCCAGGCCTGCAGTTCTCACTGCGCCTGGAGGGCCCGCTGGACAGCCTGGACGAAGCCACCGCCAGCGCGACCTACCGCATCGTGCAGGAGGCCGTGACCAATGCGCAGCGCCACGCCCAGGCGCGGCACATCGAGGTGGCGGTGACGGTGCAGGCACAAAGCGTGCTGCTGTGGGTGGCCGACGACGGGCAGGGGCAGCTGGACGCCCTGCACGCGCCGCGCCATTACGGCGTGGCCGGCATGCGCGAACGCGCCCAGGCCCTGGGCGGCGAGCTGGTGTTTGAACAACGCCCCACGGGCGGCCTGGCCTTGCGCGCCCGGCTGCCACGCGCGGGCCTGAAGGGAGATGGCGCGTGAGGGTGATGCTGGTGGATGACCACGCCGTGGTCCGCATGGGGTTCAAGCTGCTGCTGCAGGCCGAGCCCGACATCGAGGTGGTGGCCGAGGCCGACAGCGGCGAGGCGGCCTGCCAGGGCGTGGCCGCCGCCGCGCCCGATGTGGTGGTGATGGACCTGTCCATGGCCGGCATGGGCGGGCTGGAGGCCATCAAGCGGCTGCTGGCGCACCAGCCGCAACTGCGCATCCTGGCGCTGTCGGCCCATGAGGACACCAGCCACTCGCGCCGCGCCCTGCAGGCCGGGGCCCTGGGCTACCTGTCCAAACGCAGCGCACCCGAGGCCCTGATCGACGCCTTGCGCAGCATCGCGCGCGGCCAGCGCTACCTGGACGCGGCCATCGCCCAGCGCATGGCCATGCAAGACCTGGACGGTGGGCCGCAGGGGCCGCTGGGCCCGGTGGGCCAGCTGTCGGCGCGCGAGTTCGAGGTCTTCATGCAGCTGGCGCGTGGCCAGTCGGTGGCCCAGATCTCGGAGGCCCTGAAGCTCAGCGCCTCCACCGTGGGCACCCACCTCTACAACGTGAAACAGAAGCTGGGCCTGAGCAACCAGGCCGAGATGACCCTGCTGGCCCTGCGCCATGGGCTGATCGACGTGGGCAGCTGAGCCGCTCCACCGGCAGGCCCCAGGGAAAGCCCCTGCCCGCCTGCTCCAGCCTGGCACACCGCGAACAGGCCACGACAGGCCCAAGACACACATCCGGGGTCAGATCTGTCACAGAGGGGGCGCCAAGCGCCCCTGGCAGGGCCCGACACCCGGCCTGCAGGGCCTGGCACGCGTGTTGCAAAAAGCAGGGCATCCCAACAACGGGGAAGCCACCGGCATTCCCGCCCCCTGACAGGAGACATCCATGACCGCATCCAGCAACCGCCGCCAGTTCATCTGCCACCTTGCCGTGGCAGGCACCGCCCTCGCCAGCAGCGCCGCCCAGGCCCAGGCGGGCGCCCATGTGGACGAAGCCAGCGACCAGGCCATGGCCCTGGGCTACAAGCACGACACCAAGCACGTGGATGCCAAGAAGTACGCCCAGCACACCCCGCAGCAGCGCTGCCACAACTGCTCGTTCTACCAGGGCAAGCCCACCGATGAATGGGGTGGCTGCGCCATGTTCGGCCGCAAGCACGTGGCCGGCAACGGCTGGTGCTCGGCCTGGAACAAGGCGCCGGGCTGAGGCGTCAGGGCGAGGCGGGCGTCGGGGTTTGACGCCTGGCAGGGCGACCCGAGGCGGCCTACCATGGCGGCCACACCCGAGGAGACCCGTCATGCCCAGCGTCCGCTTTGAAGCCGCCGACCCGATCTGCACCATCACCCTGGACCGCCCGGACAAGCGCAACGCCGTCGACGGCGTGGTGGCCGCCGAGTTGCGCGACGCCTTTGAATGCTTTGAGGCCGATCCCGCGTTGCGGGTGGCGGTGCTGACGGGTGCGGGCGGCCATTTTTGCGCCGGGGCCGATCTGGCCGCCGTGAGCGACCCGGCGCGGCGCAACGAGCTCGCCCCCGAAGGCGGGGGCAGCGGACCCATGGGGCCCACCCGCATGGCACTGAGCAAGCCCATGATTGCCGCGATCCAGGGCTATGCCGTGGCCGGTGGGCTGGAGCTGGCCTTGCTGGCCGACCTGCGCGTGGCCGATGAAGAGGCCACGCTGGGCGTGTTCTGCCGACGCTGGGGCGTGCCCCTGATCGATGGCGGCACCGTGCGCCTGCCCCGCCTGGTGGGCATGGGCCGGGCGCTGGACCTGATCCTGACCGGGCGCCCCGTCAGCGCGGCCGAGGCCCTGGCGATGGGACTGGTGAACCGCGTCACGCCGCCCGGCCAGGCCCTGGCCGTGGCGCAGGCCCTGGCGCGAGAGATCGCCGCCTTTCCGCAGCAATGCATGCTGACCGACCGGCATTCGGCCTACGCCCAATGGGACCTGCCACTGGACGAGGCGCTGCGCCAGGAAGGCCGCCTGGGCGTGCCCCTGGTGGCCGCCGAGGGCGAGGCCGGCGCGGCCCGCTTTGCGCAAGGGGCTGGGCGGCACGGGCGCTTTCAGGATTGAGCGCCTTTTCAACGCTTGGGCGTTGACACCCAGTTCTCCAGCGCCAACGCAGGCACACGCTCGAACTCCGACGTGTTGTTCGTCACCAGCACCAGGCCTTCACTGCGTGCATGGCCTGCAATGTGCAGATCGTTCACGCCGATGGGCTGGCCGAGTTTCTCCAGCGCAGCACGGATGGCGCCGTAATGCTGCGCGGCCCTGGCGCCATAAGGCAGGACTTCCAAACGGCTGCAAAAATCTTCGACAGCGGACAGGTTCTCACTCACCCGGCTGCTCTTTTCCGCACCGTGCAAGAGCTCGGCCAAGGTGATGGAAGAGATGGCCATGCGACCTGCATTGGCATTGAATGTTGACAACGCCTCGACAGGGCGTCGCTTCAGAACGTAGATGACGATGTTGGTGTCCAGCAGGTAGCGCAACATCAGAGGTCTTCCCGCTCAGCCTGCTGCTGACTTGCACGTTCGGGCAGGAAGTCGTCACTGACGGGGGGGCCGCCGAGAAAAAAGCTGTCCCAAGATTGCCCCAGGGGAGCGATGATTCGCTCGTTGCCTTTGACTCGTATCACGACCTTGTGAACACCTTCAGGCAGGCGGACATCCAGTGGCAGGCGGACAGCCTGGGTACGGTTGTTGATGAACACGGTGCCGATGGACATACATACCTCCTCAAAGACGTATATAGCTATTGTATAGCGCACTTTCGATGCTCACAATTCAGCGGGCGCGCCACCCTACCGGACTACCGAGGCCCACCTATTTTCAGTGGCGGCAGTCCCGCAACGAGAGCATCACCAGGTGTCCACAAACCGCCCCGGCTGGCGTGGCTGCTGGGTGGCCGAGGCCAGGCCGCGCAGCAGCCAGCTGCGGGTGTCGGCCGGGTCGATCACGGCATCGATCTCCAGCGTGGCGGCCATGTTCATGGCTTCGCCGTTGGCGTACTGCTGATCGACCAGGCGCTTGAACAGCGCTTCGCGCTCGGGCCCGGCGGGCGCCGCCTCCAGCTCTTTGCGGAAGCCCAGGCGCACGGCCCCTTCCAGGCCCATGGCGCCGAACTCGCCCGTGGGCCAGGCGACAGTGAACACCGGCGCATCAAAGCCGCCGGCCGTCATGGCCTGGGCGCCCAGGCCGTAGCCCTTGCGCAGCACCACGGCAAAAAAGGGCACGCTGAGGTGGGCCGCCACCACGAACATGCGGCACACATGGCGCACCTGGGCCTGGGCCTCGATGTCGGGCCCGACCATGAAGCCCGGGGTGTCGGTCAGCGAGACGATGGGCAGGCCGTGGGCATTGCACAGCTGCATGAAGCGGGCCGCCTTGTCGGCGGCCTCCACATCGATGGCGCCGCCCAGGTGCTTGGGGTTGTTGGCGATCAGGCCCACGGCCCGGCCCTCGATGCGCGCCAGCGCCGTCACCATGCCGGCACCAAAGCCCGCGCGCAGCTCCAGCAGCGAGCCCTCGTCGACCAGGCCGCGCATCACCTCGCGCACCTCGTACACGCGCAGGCGGTTTTCCGGCACGGCATGGCGCAGCAGCCGCTGATCCGGCGCAGCCCAGCCCGCCACGGGGCCCTGGAAATACGACAGGTACTGACGCGCCACCGCCACGGCTTCGGCCTCGTCGCGCACCAGCACATCGATCACGCCATTGGCCGACTGCACCCCGCTGGGCCCGATCTGCTCGGGCTTGAACACGCCCAGGCCGCCGCCCTCGATCATGGCCGGCCCGCTCATGCCGATGTTGCTGGCCTCGGTGGCGATGATCACATCGGCACAGCCCAGCAAGGCGGCATTGCCGGCAAAGCAGCGCCCGTGCACGATGCCCACCACCGGCACCTGGCCCGACAGGGCCGCAAAGCGGCTGAAGGTGTGGTTGTTGAGGCCGGCCACGATGGGCATGTCGGTGTCGCCCGGGCGCCCGCCGCCGCCCTCGGCAAACAGCACCACGGGCAGACGCAGCTGGTGCGCCAGCGCCAGCATGCGGTCGGTCTTGTGGTGGTTGCGCATGCCCTGGGTGCCGGCCAGCACGGTGTAGTCGTAGGCCATGACCACGGCGCGCGAGCGCTCGGGGCCGAACTGCGCTGCGTTGACGCTGCCGATGCCCGTCACCATGCCGTCGGCCGGGGTGTTGGCCACCAGGTCTTCGAGGCTGCGGCGGCGGGTCTGGGCGGCAATGGCCAGTGCGCCGTATTCGATGAAGCTGTCGGCATCGCACAGGTCGGCGATGTTCTCGCGGGCGGTGCGCCCGCCCTGGGCGTGGCGCTTGGCCACAGCCGCCGGGCGGTTCTGGTCGAGGGTGTGGGCGTGGCGGTCGATGACGCGCTGCAGATCGGGGCGGATGTGGTCCGGGTCGAGCGTCTGCAGCACGGCCTGGGCCTGCAGCTCGCCGGCCACCGGCTCGAGCACCAGCACCGCCTGGCCCGCGCTCAGGTAGTCGCCCGGCACCGCCGCCAGGGCCAGCACGCGGCCGGCCTGCGGGGCCTGCAGCACGTGCTCCATCTTCATGGCCTCGAGCACCGCCAGCGGCGCGCCGGCGGGCAGCACATCGCCCACCGCCACATGGAACTGCACCAGGCGCGCCGGCATGGGGGCGGCCACCGCGCCCTCGGGCAAGGCGGGCGCACTGGCGCGTGACTCGCCGGGCGCGGCCTGCGAGCGGGTGGCAACCACGGGCAGGGCCGCCAGCAGCTCGGGCAGCACCTGCTCCAGCCAACGGGTGTGGATCTGCTGGCTGGCCATCTCGGGCCGTGCCGCGAGGGCCTGCAGCAGGCCCAGGTTGGTGGCCAGGCCTTCGATGCGGCACTCGGCCAGGGCGCGCTGTGAGCGCCGCAACACATCGGCAAAGGCCGGGCTGCGCGAACTGACGATGAGCTTGGCCAGCAAGGTGTCGTAATGCGGCGAGGGGCTGGCCCCGGCCACGCCATGGGTGTCGATGCGGATGCCGGGGCCGGTGGGCAGGTCGAAACGGCTCAGGGTGCCGTGGCCCGGCGTGGCCTGGCCATCGGCGCTGAGGGTTTCCGCGTTGATGCGCCACTGCACGGCATAGCCGCGAGGTTCAGGCGGGCGCAGCGAATCCAGCCCGAGCTGGGCCAGGCTGCGGCCGCCGGCCAGGGCGATCTGCAGCTGCACCAGGTCCAGGCCGGTCACTTCTTCGGTGACGGTGTGCTCGACCTGCAGCCGGGCATTGGCCTCGATGAAGACAAAGGGCAGGTCCGCCGAGGCCAGGTCGACCAGGAACTCGAAGGTGCCCAGGCCCTGGTAGTGCAGCTCGCGCGCCAGGCGCAGGGCTGCTTCGGTGAGGGCGGCGCGCAGGCCCGGCGTGAGCGAAGGGCTGGGCGCCACCTCGACCAGCTTCTGAAAGCGCCGCTGCACGCTGCATTCGCGCTCGCCCAGGGCCATCACCTGGTGGCCGTCGCCCAGCACCTGCACCTCGATGTGGCGGGCGCCGGTCATGAGGCGCTCCACATAGACGCCCTCGACCCCGAAGGCGGCCAGCGCCTCGGAGCGGCAGCGCAGCCAGGCCTCGGGCAGCTCGTCGGGGTGCTGCACGGCGCGCATGCCGCGCCCGCCGCCGCCCCCCACGGCCTTGACCATCACGCCCGCGCCCTGCTGGGCCGCCATGAAGGCCTGGGCCGCCTCGAGCGTGACGGCCCCGGTGCTGCCCGGCATCAGCGGCACGCCACAGCGCTGGGCCAGGGCCCGTGCAGCCGCCTTGTCACCGAGGGTGTTGAGTGTGTCCACGCCGGGCCCGATGAAGCGCAGGCCGGCCTGGGCACAGGCCTCGGCGAAGTCGGCACGCTCGCTGAGAAAGCCGTAGCCGGGGTGCACGGCCTGGCAGCCGGTGTCGCGCGCCACGGCGATCAGGGCCGCCGCATCGAGGTAGGCGGCCGGGCCGGTGGCGGTCAGCGCCACGGCCTGGTCGGCCGCCTGCACATGGGGCGCGTGGGCATCGTCCTGGGCATGCACGGCCACGCTGGCAATGCCCATTTCATGCAGGGCGCGCACGATGCGCAAGGCCACCTCGCCACGGTTGGCGACCAGGACTTTGGAAAACACAGGATGGCTCACAAGGGCTCCAGACCGGTTGAAACAGGGATGCGCCAGGGCGCAAAAAAGCAGGGGATCAGGGGTTCAGGCCACGTCGCGCAGCAGGCGGCGCAGCACCTTGCCGGCACCGGTGGCGGGCAGCGCGTCGATGAAGCGGACCTCACGCGGGGCCTTGTAGGGGGCCATGTTCTCACGCGACCACTGCAGCAGCTCGGCGGCCTCGAGCGTGGCGCCAGGCTTGCGCACGATGAAGGCGCGCACCACCTCGCCCTTGTCGGGGTCGGGCACGCCCAGCACGGCGGCCTGGGCCACCGCGGGGTGCTTGATCAGGATGGTTTCGACCTCTTCGGGGAACACGCTGTAGCCCGAGACCTTGATCATCTCCTTGAAGCGACCGATGAAGGTGAGGTAGCCGTCGGCATCGAGCCGGCCCATGTCACCGGTCCAGACCCAGCCCTGGCGCAGGGTCTTGGCGGTGGCCTCGGGCTGGTTCCAGTAGCCCTTGAAATTGCCCGGGCTGCGCAGGGTGATCTCGCCCACTTCGCCGGGGGGCAGGGTGGCACCGGTCTCGGGGTCGACGATGCGGATCTCGTTGCCGGGCACGGCCTTGCCGTGCGCGCCCCAGCGGATGGCGTCGTGCGGCATGTAGGTGTCGACCGTGTGGGTCTCGCTCAGACCGTAGGCGGCCTCGAAGCTGGTGCAGTTCGGGGCCAGGCCCTGCCATTGGCGCGCCAGCGCTTCGGTGAAGGTGATGCCGAAGCTGGTGACGGGGTTCATGCGCAGGGCCGAGAAGTCGAGCTCGCGCACCCCGCTCACCTGCATCACCGCCACGTTCATGGGGGCGATGCTGTACCACCAGCTGACGCGGTGCCGGGCCAGCGCCTGGGCCGTGGCCAGCGGGTCGAAACGCTGCAGCAGCACGGTGGTGGCCCCGGTGTAGACCGGCACGTTGATGCCCATCACCATGCCGGCGATGTGGTACAGCGGGGCAATCGCCAGCAGCACGTCGTCACGGCTGACCACGTTGCAGTTCGAGGCGGCTGCGGTCTTGAACAAGGCGTTGCCGTAGCTCAGCATGGCGCCCTTGGGCAGGCCGGTGGTGCCCGAGGTGTAGGTCATCAGGGCCACATCATCGAGGCGGATCGTCACCGGCGCGGGCTGGCCGCCGGCGTCGAGCGCGGCCTGGAAGTCTTCGCAGCCCGCAGGCAGCGGCAGGGGGGCGTCGCGCAAGGCCAGCAACTCGGGCGGCACATCGAGGGCCGGGTCCGTCGGCAGCCAGGCGGCCTGGCGCACCATGAAGACCTGCTGCAGGGCGGTCTGGGCGCGCACCTTTTCAACCACCGGCAGCAGGCTGTCGGCCGCCACGATGACCCGGGCGCGCAGGTCGTTGAGCTGGTAGCTGAGCTCATGCTCCTTGTTGAGCGGGCCGCAGGGGCAGACGATGGCGCCGATCTTCTGGATGCCGAAATGCGCCACCACGTACTGCGGGCAGTTGCCCAGGAACAGGGCCACCGGCTCGCCGGGCTGCACCTGAAGTGCCTGCAGGCGCGCGGCAAAGGCGTCGCTGGCACGGTCGATCTCAGCCCAGCTGAGGGCGCGCCCGTACCAGAGGTAGGCCACCGCCTCGGGTCGCTCGCGGGCGTGGCGACGCAGGTGTTCGTGCAGCGGGAGTTCGGCAACAGCGGGGGTCTGCACGGTCTGGGCGGTCGGGGCCATGGTGTCTCCTTGGGTGTTATGGGGATGGCCCGGGGCATGGGGGGTCGGCCCCGGGCGATGCATCAGGGTTTGCGATAGGACTGAACCCCCATCGGCGGCTTGCCAATATATACCGTCAGGTAGAACAATGCTACCCAAAGGTATAACCGGCGCGACAGGCAAAATCTGGCCATGAGCAAAAAATCAACCCCTCCCCGTGGCCGCCAGAAGGCCGACACCGCCCGCACCGACGAGAAGCGCGAGAGCATCCTGCGCGCCGCCGAAGGCCTGTTCGCCGAGCAGGGCTATGCCAACACCACCATCGACCAGATCGCCCAGCGCCTGGGGGTGACCAAGCCTTTCGTCTACTACTACTTCCACAACAAGCTCGAGATCTTCGAGCAACTGTCCTGGCGCCCGGCCGTGGCCTGCTTCACCAGCATGGACTTTGCCGCCGACGACCCGCGCCCCGCGCATGAAAAGGTGACCGAAGGCATCGAACGGCTGATCCGCGCCACGCTGGCGCACTACCCGGCGGCCTTCTTCCCCTACCGCGAGCCGCAGGTCTACCGCCCCGAGTACCTGGTGGCCCAGAAAAAGCTGGCCAACCACTTCTACGACCGGCTGTGCGCCCTGCTGGAGCAGGGGCGCAGCGAAGGCATGTTCGATTTCGACGAGACCCGCATCACCGCCCTGGCGGCCTGCAGCCTGCCCGGCTTTCTGTACAACTGGTACCGCCCCGATGGCCGCATGGGCCCCGAGGAGCTGGTGCAGACCCTGGCCCCGCTGGCCTGGCGCGTTCTGGGCCTGCGGCGCAGCCGCCGGCGCGGCACGGCCGCCACCTGAGCATGCGGGGGGCTGCATGAGAACAGCCGGGCGGATGGATTCCTTCAGGCGGCCCGCCGGGTCGCCCTTTCACACCCCAAACCGGAGACACCCATGAACCATCCCCCGTGCCGATCTGGCCGATCTGGCCGATCTGGCCGACATGACCAATATGGCCGCCACGTGCTCAGTGCCGCAGCCCTGCTGCTGGCTGGCCTCACCACAAACGCCCAGGCCGCGCCGGGCGAGGTCGGCTTCAAGGTGGCCTACATCGATCCGCTGTCGGGGCCGTTTGCCAATGTGGGCGAGCTGATGCTCACCCACACCCAGTTCGCGATCGAAGAGATCAATGCCAAGGGCGGCATCGCCGTGGCTGGCCAGGGCCCGGTGAAGCTGCAGCTGCTGCAGTTCGACAGCAAGCTGTCGGCCCAGGAAAGCCTGAGCGCGCTGCAATCGGCCATCGACCAAGGCGCCCGCGCCATCGTCACCGGGGGCTCGGGCTCGTCGGTGGTGGCGGCGCTGGTGCAGGCCGCGGCCAAGCACAACGAGCGCAACCCCGATCGAGCGGTGCTGGTGCTGAACCACTCCTCCATCGACCCCGACCTGACCGGCAAATCGTGCAACTTCTGGCACTTTCAGTTCGAGGCCAACACGGCCATGAAGATGAAGGCCATTGCCAACACCATCAAGAAGATGCCCGAGGTCAAGAAGGTGTACCTGCTGAACCAGGACTACGCCCACGGCAAGCAGTGGGCGCACTATGGGCAGGAGCTGGTGGGCCTGGCGAGGCCCGACATCCAGTTCGTGGGCGAGACCCTGCACCCGATCGGGCGAGTGAAGGATTTTTCGCCCTATGTGGCCAAGATGAAGGCCGCGGGTGCCGACTCGGTGATCACCGGCAACTGGGGCCAGGACATGACGCTGCTGCTCAAGGCGGCGGGCGATGCCGGCTATGGGCTGCGCTATTTCAACCACAGCGCGGGCTCGATCCCGGGCACCGTGCTGGCCGTGTCGCAGGCCAAGCTGGGCCAGCTGACCTGGGTGGCCGAGTGGCACCCCGGTGAGGCCGGCACACCCCGGGTCGACGCCCTGGCCAAGGCCTACAAGGCCCGCACCGGCAAGGAGTTTCTGGCGCCCCGCATCGACATGACGCCGCGCTTCCTGGCCGCAGCCATCCAGAAGGCGCAGTCGCTGGACGCGGTCAAGATCGCCCGTTCGCTCGAAGACCTGACCCTGGACACCCCTGTGGGCCCGGTGCGCATGCGCGGCGAAGACCACCAGGCCCTGCTGCCCCAGGTGGTCAACACCATCGCGCCGGTCGACGGCAAGACCGTCAAGGTGGGCTGGGAAGGCACGAACTATGGCTTCCGCACCGATGCGATGTACACCGGCAACGAGCTGGCCCAGGGCACCGAATGCCGCATGACACGCCCGCAATGAATGCGGGGCTGGCGCCTGAAGCGGCTTGAGATGGTCTGAGGTGGCTTGAGACGACGCACAATCGGGGCCTGCCCAGCACGCCCCCGACCATGAGCGACACCCCCACCGACCTCGACCGCATCGACCTGCGCATCCTGCAAGTGCTGCAGGAAGACGGGCGCATCTCCAACCTCAAACTGGCCGAGTCCGTGGCCCTGTCACCCACTGCCGTGCTGGCCCGGGTGCAGCGCCTGACCCGCGAGGGCTACATCCTGGGCTACGAGGCGCGGCTCAACCCGCTCAAGCTCGGGGCCGGGATGATGGTGTTTGTGGAGGTGCTGCTGGACCGCACCACCCCCCATGTGTTTGAAGAGTTCCAGGCCGCGGTGCAGGTGCGCCCCGAGATCATGGAGTGCCACATGGTGGCCGGCGGATTCGACTACCTGCTCAAGACCCGCATGGCCGACATGGCCTCGTACCGGTCGTTTGCCGGCACGGTGCTGTGGCAGTTGCCGGGGGTGCGCGAGACACGCACCTACGCAGTGATGGAAGAGGTGAAGAACACCACCCACCTGAAGCTGCTCTAGGGCCGCCAGGGTGACCAGGCCGGCGTCGGGCGTGCTTGATATGGATGCCCCCATCGCGCCGGTGCCCATGCCATCCCCAGGCATCAGCGCCCTGGACGGGGGCGGGCTCAGCGCGCCACGGCCCCCATGATGGCCTTGACCTCGAGGAAATCCCGGAAGCCGTGCTCGCCCCACTCGCGCCCGTTGCCCGACTGCTTGTAGCCGCCAAAGGGCGCCGCCGGGTCGGGGCCCGCCCCGTTCAGATGAACCATGCCCGTGCGCAGACGCTGGGCCACGCGCCGCGCATGGTCGAGGCTGCCCGACTGCACATAGCCCGACAGCCCGTACGGCGTGTCGTTGGCCATGCGGATGGCATCGTCTTCGCTGTCGTACGGGATGATGACCAGGACCGGGCCAAAGATCTCTTCTCGCGCAATGGTCATGTCATTGCGCACATCGGCGAACACCGTGGGCTTGACGAAAAAGCCCTTGTTCAGCCCTTGGGGCCGGCCAGTGCCGCCGGCGACCAAGGTAGCCCCTTCGTCGATGCCCTTTTGAATCAGGCCCTGGATCTTGCTGAACTGCGCCTGGCTGGCCACCGGGCCCATGTGCATGCCCTCGGTCAGCGCGTCGGCCACCGGGGTGGCCTCGGCCACGGCCACGGCCTTGGCCAGGGCCATGGCCTGCGCCTGCCTGGCGCGCGGCACGAACAGGCGGGTGGGCGCATTGCAGCTCTGCCCCGAATTCATCAGCACCGCCTGCACGCCCTGCGTGACGGCCCGCTCCAGGTCGGCATCTTCCAGCACGATGTTGGCCGATTTGCCGCCCAGTTCCTGGGCCACGCGCTTGACCGTGTCGGCGGCCGCCTTGGCGACGGCGATGCCGGCGCGGGTGGAGCCCGTGAAGGTCACCATGTCGATGTCGGGGTGCACCGACAGCGCTTCGCCCACGGACGGGCCGTCTCCGTTGACCAGGTTGAACACGCCGGGCGGCACGCCCGCCTCATGCAGCACCTCGGCGATCAGCAGGGCATTGAGCGGCGCCACCTCGGAGGGCTTGAGGACCATGGTGCAGCCCGCCGCCAGCGCCGGTGCCACCTTGCACAGGATCTGGTTGATGGGCCAGTTCCAGGGCGTGATCATGCCGACCACGCCGACGGGCTCGTGCACGATCGCGGTGCTGCCTTGCAGCTGCTCGAACGGGAAGTTTTTCAAGACCTCAAGGGTCGTGGCCAGGTGCGCCACGCCCATCGCCGCCTGCGCGGCCTTGGACAGCCACAGGGGCGCGCCCATCTCCAGGGAGATGGCGGCCACGATGTCGCCGTAGCGCTTCTGGTAGACCTCCAGCACCCGGCCCAGCAGGGTCAGGCGCTCTTCGCGCGTGGTCTGCGAGTAGCTTGCAAAGGCGCGTCGCGCTGCCGCCACCGCCTGGTTCACATCAGCGGCGCTGCCCATGCTGATCTGGGCGCAGACCTCTTCGTTGGAGGGGTTGACGACCTCGTGTATGGCGGGCACGGCGGGGTCCACCCACTGACCATCGATGTAGAACTGGAGGTGCTTTTGTACGGTCATGGGGTCTCCTTGGAGCGTTATGGAGCGGACTGAGGGCGGATGGCGTCGGCAGTGCCTTGGATGAAGGCCTTGATGGCCTCCACCTGATCGCGGGTCAGCTTGCCGGTGAAATCGGGCATGCCGCGTGCGGTGGCCGGCCCGTTGAAGATGAAGCTGGGCAGGTGCTCGATGTAGGCCGCATCCAGGTAGGCCAGGTTGGGCAAGGCCCCACCTTTCTGCACACCGGGCATGCCGTGGCAGGCAAAGCAGTTGGCCACGTACAGGCCCGTGCCTTCAGGCACCTTGGCGGGGTCGTACTTCACGCCTTGCAGCAGCTTGCCGGTGCGATAGGCCACAAAGTCGGGCAGCTTGGCCGCGCCGCCCAGCGCAAAGGTGTAGACGGTGCCGGGCATCTGCTGGTCTGAGGCGCGGTCCGCCAGGCCGTACACACCGCCCCAGCCCACGGCCACGGACACGTATTGCTGGCCGTCCACCAGGTAGGTGCTCGGCGCGGCCAGCACGCCGGTGCCCACCGGGCTCTCCCAGAGCTTCTTGCCGCTGCCAGCGTCATACGCCACAAATCGACCATCTGCCGTGCCCTGAAAGACCAGCTGGCCTGCCGTGGTCAGCGTGCCACCGTTCCACGGTGAGATGTGCTCCACGCGCCAGACCTCCTTTTGCTGCACGGGGTCCCAGGCCAGCAGACGGCCCATGGGCTGGCTCTTGGGTGGCTCGGCCGGAATGGTCTTGGCGGTGTTCCAACCGGTGCCCGACCCCAAGGCCATGGGGCGGGCCTGGTTGAACTTCCACATGGGATCGTCCACCAGCGCCACGGGCACGTGCTGTGCGGGCAGGTAGACCAGCCCGGTCTTCGGGTTGTAGGACATGGGGTGCCAGTTGTGCGCCCCGCTGGGGCCGGGCACGGCATCCGGATCACGGCCATCACGCGCGGCCGCGATGCCGATCGGGCGCCCCTTCTTGTCATAGCCCTTGGCCCAGGTCACCGGGACGAAGTTCCTGGCGGAGATGAACTGGCCATTGGTGCGATCGACCACGAAGAAAAAGCCGTTCTTGGGTGCGTGCAGGATCACCTTGCGCGGTTTGCCGCCGAGCTGGAGGTCGGCCAGGATCATGGGCTGGGTGGAGGTGTAGTCCCAGTTGTCCGAAGGCGTTTCCTGGTAGTGCCATTTGTACTTGCCCGTGTCCGGGTCCAGCGCCACGATGGAGCCCAGGAACAGGTTGTCGCCGCCTTTCGGGCTGCGCGCCTTGGCCGACCAGGGGGATCCATTGCCCACGCCCACGTACAGGGTGTTCAGCTCGGGGTCGAAGACCATGCTGTCCCACATCGTGCCGCCGCCCCCCGCCTTCCAGTATTGGCCGCTGGGGTCCCAGGTTTTGGCGGCGGCTTTCAGCTCAGGCGTCTCGTAGGGCCGGGACGGATCGCCGGGCACGCTGTACCAGCGCCAGCGCTGCTCACCCGTCTCGGCGTCGTAGGCGGTGATGAAGCCCCGCACCCCATATTCGGAGCCCCCATTGCCGATGATGACCTTGCCCCGGATCACGCGCGGCGCGCCGGTGATGGTGTAGGCCCCTCGGTGGCCCTCCAAGGTGTTCTTCTGCCACACCACCTGGCCAGTGGCAGCGTCTAGCGCGATCAAGCGGCCGTCAAAGGCGCCGACGTAGACCTTGCCCTGCCAGAGTGCCACACCCCGGTTGACCACATCGCAACATCCGTTCTTGGCCAGCGCGGGGTCGATCTGGGGGTCGTATGTCCAGATCTTCCGCCCGGTGCGCGCGTCGATGGCGTGCACCACGCTCCACGAGGCGGTCTGGTACATCACGCCGTCGACGACGACCGGTGTGGCCTCCACACCGCGCGTGGACGCCAGGTTGTACGACCAGACCAGGCCGAGCTGTTGAACGTTGCCGGCATGGATCTGATCCAGGCGGCTGTAACGCGTCTCGGCATAGTCGACGCCCGTGGTGGGCCAGTCGGCCGTCTTCTGCTCATTGGCGCGGATGAAAGCTTCGTCCACGCGCTTCACGGGGGTCGTGCGTGCGCCCGCGTCGTCTTGGGCCCAGGCAGAAAGCGCCCACAGGCTGATGAACAGGGCAGGAATGGCGGTGCCAAGCATCTTGTCTCCTCGAAGTTGTGGCTCGCAAGCCCGGTCGGGACACCGGTGCACGCCCAGCCTTTCTGAACGCCGGGGCACGGACTGCTCAGGCCTTGTTCTGGCGCCTGGGTGATTTGCGATGGAAGCCGCCGGAGATCATGTCGTGGCGCAGCGCTGCCAAGCGGCTTGTCGCCGCCACACCCGCCGAGCGCGCTGCCATGGCGCCTCGCCGGTTATTCGAGGACGGCCGCGCGCCCTTGGAGTCTCGAAAAACAGAGCCCATGGCCCCATGCGAAGGGGAGGAGACGGGCGCTTGAAGACCCAACCGCCATCCGGTCAGGACGCAGCCCGACACCGGACGTCAGATCCGGTGCGGCCGCCTGCGGATCGTGCTCACGCCGCCGGGTAGCTGCGCCCGCCAAAGATGGCCGTTCCCACGCGCACCATGGTGCTGCCGGCGTGGATGGCGGCCTCCAGGTCGCCGGTCATGCCCATGGACAGGGTGTCGAACTGATCCGCCCCCGGCAGGCCTGCGGCGCGCACCGCATCGAACAGGGCCCGGGCACGCAGGTGCACCTGCTTTTGCGCCTCGAAATCAGGCTGGGGTTCGGGGATGGTCATCAAACCGCGCAGGCACAGGCGCGGCAGCAGTGCCACCTCGCGGGCCAGGGCCAGCACCTCGTCGGGCGCCACACCCGATTTGCTGGGGCCGCCGTCGATGTTGACCTGCAGGCAGATCTGCAGCGGCGCCTGCTCGGCCCCGCGCTGCTCGCTCAGGCGTTGGGCGATCTTCAGCCGGTCCACCGAGTGCAGCCAGTCGAAATGGGCCGCCACCAGCCGGGTCTTGTTCGATTGCACCGGGCCGATGCAGTGCCATTCGGGGCGCGGGCGCAGGGGCTCGGGGGGGGCGTCCAGGGCCTCGATCTTGGCCACGCCTTCTTGCAGATAGTTCTCGCCAAAGGCGTGCTGGCCGGCCGCGGCGGCCTCGCGCACCGCCTCGGGGCCAAAGGTCTTGGACACGGCCAGCAGGCGCACACTGCCCGGTGCGCGCCCGGCTGCCTCGCAGGCGCGGCGGATGCGCTCCTGCACAGCTTGGAGGTTGTTACCAATCATCGTCATAATTACCCGGGAGCGTAGCAAACTATCAAAGAGGAAAGAGGGTTTCCGTGGATATCACCCAGCTGCTGGCATTCAGCGTCAAGAACAAGGCCTCCGACCTGCACCTGTCGGCGGGCTTGCCGCCGATGATCCGGGTCCACGGGGATGTGCGCCGCATCAATGTGGACGCGCTCGACCACAAGACCGTGCACGCCATGGTGTACGACATCATGAACGATTCGCAGCGCAAGGCCTACGAAGAGTTCCTGGAGGTCGACTTCTCGTTCGAAATCGAGGGTCTGGCGCGCTTCCGGGTCAATGCCTTCAACCACCAGCGCGGCTCGGGGGCGGTGTTCCGGACCATTCCGTCCAAGATCCTGACGCTGGAGCAGCTCAACGCGCCCAAGATCTTTGCCGACCTGTCGCTCAAGCCGCGGGGCCTGGTGCTGGTGACCGGGCCGACCGGCTCGGGCAAGTCGACCACGCTGGCGGCCATGGTCAACTTTCTCAACGAAAGCGAGTACGGCCACATCCTGACGGTGGAAGACCCGATCGAGTTCGTGCACGAATCCAAGAAATGCCTGGTCAACCAGCGCGAGGTGGGGCCGCACACCCTGAGCTTCAACGCGGCTCTGAAATCCGCCCTGCGCGAAGACCCGGACGCCATCCTGGTCGGTGAAATGCGCGACCTCGAAACCATCCGCCTGGCCATGACGGCGGCCGAGACGGGCCACCTGGTGTTCGGCACCCTGCACACCTCGAGTGCGGCCAAGACGATCGACCGGATCATCGACGTGTTTCCGGCCGAAGAGAAGGAAATGGTGCGCGCCATGCTGTCGGAATCGCTGCAGGCCGTGATTTCGCAGACCCTGTGCAAGACCAAGGACGGCCAGGGCCGGGTGGCGGCGCACGAGATCATGATCGGCACCAGCGCCATCCGCAACCTGATCCGCGAGGCCAAGGTGGCGCAGATGTACTCCGCCATCCAGACCGGCAACAGCGTGGGCATGCAGACCCTGGACCAATGCCTGACCGACCTGGTGCGCCGCAATGTGATCAGCGCCGCCGAGGCCCGCAGCAAGGCCAAGACGCCGGAGAACTTCCCGGGCTGAAATCGTTTGCGAACACCACAACAACACACAGGGAGTCACCCATGAAAGGCATCCTCGGACTGCTCAAACAGAAAGCCGCACAGCGACCGGAGGATCCCCAGGACTCGGTCCTGTTCTCGACCGCCTTTGCCGGCCAGGGCGTGGACTCGGCCATGCTGGTGCCCTGGGAGGCCCGCGCGGTCGAAGTGGGCGCCAAGCGGCTGTCGGCCGCCCAGGGCAGCAAGATGCTGCAGGCCCTGTGGGCACGCGACAAGTACATGGCGCAGCTGCCGACCGATGGCATCGAGCGCATGGAGCGCTTCTTCGACTTCGCCACCGTACCGGCCAACCGCGACCTGATCCTGCAGGACGAGTACGGCAACTTCATGGTGGTGCTGCTCAACGGCACCATTGCGGTGGACCGGGTGCAGCCCTGGGGCGAGCACCTGCGCCTGGCCGAGACCCGGCCCGGAGACATCCTGGGCGAGATGTCGCTGCTCGACAGCGGCATCCGCTTCTCGGCCTGCACCACGCTGACGCCCTGCGACGTGGCGGTGCTCAACGCCGATGCCCTCGACGAGATGATGACCCAGGCGCCCCAACTGGCCGCCAGTCTGGTGGCCTTGCTGGCCCGCAAGCTCTCACTGCGCCTGCGCGTGGTGAGCGCGCGGCTCAGCGACCACCAGAAATAGACACAGCCCCCACAGCAGGACTTCCCCACATGGAACGCGATCAGGCGAGCAAATTCATCAACGATCTGCTCAAGCTCATGGTGAGCAGGAACGGCAGCGACCTGTTCATCACGGCCGAGTTTCCGCCCGCCATCAAGGTGGATGGGCGCATCACCAAGGTCTCGCCCCAGCCGCTGACCTCGGTGCACACCGTGGCCCTGGCCCGCTCGATCATGAACGACAAGCAGGCGGCCGAGTTCGAGCGCACCAAGGAGTGCAATTTCGCGATTTCGCCGGCCGGCATCGGCCGCTTCCGCGTCAACGCCTTTTTGCAGCAAGGCAAGGTCGGCATGGTGCTGCGGGTGATCCCGATGACCCTGCCCACCATTGACGACCTGGGCCTGCCCCAGGTGCTCAAGGAGGTGGCCATGACCAAGCGCGGCCTGTGCATCATGGTGGGCGCCACCGGCTCGGGCAAGTCGACCACCCTGGCCTCGATGGTGGACTGGCGCAACGAGAATTCCTACGGCCACATCATCACGGTCGAAGACCCGGTCGAGTTCGTGCACCCGCACAAGAACTGCGTGGTCACCCACCGCGAGGTGGGCCTGGACACCGACAGTTGGGAGGCCGCGCTCAAGAACACGCTGCGCCAGGCCCCCGACGTGATCCTGATGGGCGAGATCCGCGACCGCGAGACCATGGAGCATGCCGTGGTGTTCGCCGAGACCGGCCACCTGTGCCTGGCCACGCTGCACGCCAACAGCGCCAACCAGGCGCTGGACCGCATCGTGAACTTCTTCCCCGAGGAGCGGCGCGATCAGCTGCTGATGGACCTGTCGCTGAACCTGCGCGGCATGATCTCGCAGCGCCTGATCCCCAAGCAGGACGGCAAGGGCCGGGCCGCCGCGGTCGAGGTGATGCTGAACACCCCGCTGATCTCCGACCTGATCTTCAAGGGCGAGGTCTCCGAGATCAAGGAGATCATGAAGAAGAGCCGCAACCTGGGCATGCAGACCTTCGACCAATCGCTGTTCGATCTGTACGAGAGCAACGTCATCACCTATGAAGACGCGCTGCGCAATGCCGACTCGCTGAACGACCTGCGCCTGCAGATCAAGCTCAACAGCCAGCGTGCCCGCAACCAGGACCTGTCGGCCGGCACCGAACACTTCGCCATCGTCTGAATCCGCGCCGCCGGCAGCTCCCAAGGGGGCGCCGGCGGCTTTTCTTTTTCGAAACCCCACCCACGCTTTCACACCACCATGTCCAGCACCAACGCACGCACTTACGAAGCCACCCCCTCCCTCAAGGTCGCCTTTCTCGGCCTGGGCGTGATGGGCTACCCCATGGCCGGCCACCTGGCCCTGGCCGGTCACCAGGTCACGGTCTACAACCGCACGCCGGCCAAGGCCGAGGCCTGGGTGAAGGAATTTGCCGCCGCCGCCGCCCCCCGCGCTGCGGCCACGCCCCGCCTGGCCGCCCAGGACGCCGACCTGGTGTTCTGCTGCGTGGGCAACGATGACGACCTGCGCTCGGTCACCCTGGGCGCTGACGGCGCCTTCGCCGGCATGAAACCCGGCGCCGTGTTTGTCGACCACACCACGGCCTCGGCCGAGGTGGCCCGCGAACTGGCCACCGCCGCGCGCCAGATCGGCCTGCGCTTTGTCGATGCCCCGGTGTCCGGTGGCCAGGCCGGGGCCCAGAACGGCCTGCTGACCGTGATGTGTGGCGGCGAAGCGGCCGCCTTCGAAGCGGCCCGCCCGGTGGGCATGGCGTTTTCACGCGCCTTCACCCTGCTGGGTGAAAGCGGCGCCGGCCAACTGGCCAAGATGGTCAACCAGATCTGCATCGCCGGTCTGGTGCAGGGCCTGTCCGAGGCCATTGCCTTCGGCCAGAAGGCCGGGCTGGACATGCCCCAGGTGCTGGACGTGATCGGCAAGGGGGCGGCCCAGAGCTGGCAGCTCGACAACCGCGGCAAGACCATGGTGGCCGACCAATTCGAGTTCGGCTTTGCCGTCGACTGGATGCGCAAGGACCTGGGCCTGGTGCTGGACGAGGCCAAGCGCAACGGCGCGCGCCTGCCGGTGACCGCGCTGGTGGATCAGTTCTACGCCGATGTGCAGCAGATGGGGGGCCGCCGCTGGGACACCTCCAGCCTGATCAAGCGCCTGCGCTGAAACAAGAAAGCCGGCCCCAGGCCCCTGGGGCCCGGCAGCCGGCCTGCTGGCCAGGGGCAGCGCGCCCCGGCCCCGATCAACCGCCCGTCTTGGCCGGCTCGGTGTTCTTCGGCGGGGTGGGCATCTGGGTCTTGAGCTCTTCTTCGGTGATGATCTCAAACAGACGAACCACCTTCTGCACCCCATCGACACCGCGGGCGATCTCGGTGGCCCGGTTGGCTTCGCGCTGGGTCACGCGGCCCATCAGGTAGACCACCTGACGCTCGGTCACCACCTTGAACGAGTTCGAGATCAGGTCACGCGCATCGACCAGGCTGGCCTTCACCTTGCCCGAGATCAGGGTGTCGCGCGAGCGGTCGCTCAAGGGGCTGGCAATGCCCACCACCAGTTCGTTGTAGACACCGCGCACATTCTCGACACGTTGCACGATCTGCTCGGCCTTCTGCTTGGCTTCGGCCGTGGTGGCCTCACCGGTCAACAGCACCCGTCGGTTGTAGCTGGTGACATTGACATGCAGACCATCGCCCAGCGCCTCGTGCAGGCGGTTCACCGAGCGCAGTTCGATGCCCTCGTCTTCCACCTGCGCGCCGGAAGTACGGCGGTCGGTCGCGACCATGCCGGTCATGACGGCACCGCCGGCCACCAGCGGGAAGCAGGCCGTGAGCTGACTCACCAGGGCGGCGCCCGCCAGGGCAGCCAAGGCCACCCGTGTCAAACGTTGATTCATGTTGGAAGCTCCTGTTCACCAAGTAATTGGGCGTCCACCCCGTCGCAGATGCAATGCAGCACCAGCAGGTGGACCTCCTGGATGCGCGCCACGCGATCGTGCGGGACGCAGATATGGACATCGGTTTCGCGCAGACCCGCGCCCAGCGCACCGCCGCTGCGCCCCGTCAGGGCCACCACGGTCATGTCGCGCTCATGGGCGGCCTCGACCGCCGCCTGCACGCTGGGCGACTGGCCGTCGGCCGACAAGGCCAGCAGCACGTCGCCGGCCAGGCCCAGGGCCCGCACCTGGCGCGCGAACACCTGGCGGTAGTCCTGTTCGGCCTGGGCGCTGAGGGCGGCCGCGTCCGTGCCCAGGGCCAAGGCAGCCAGTTCGGGGCGTTCGCGCTCGAACTGGCCCACAAAGCTGGCGGCCGCATGCTGGGCCAGGGCCGAGGAGGCGCCGTTGCCGCAGACCAGGACCTTGCAGCCACTGGTGACACAGGTCATGACCGCCTGCACGGCGTCGGCAATGGGCTTGCTGAGGATCTGGGCCGACTGGTATTTCAGGTCGGCACTGTCGATGAAGTGCTGTTGGATGCGTTGCTCGAGCATGGGCGCCGATGATACCCCCGCACCATGCCCGCTTGATGGCAGAAACCAGGGTTGTCGGGCGGGTCAAGCGGCCGCGCGCCCCCGAGGCCATCAAGAGGCATCGAACGCCGCCTGCAGCCAGTGCACCGTGCCTGGCGCATCGCCCTCGACCGAGACCACATCGAAACGGCAGGGCGGCGGCGTGGCCAGGCGCATCAGGTAGTGGCGTGCCGCCAGCACGATGCGGGCCTGCTTGGTGGCGCCCACGCTGGCGGCCGCACCGCCATGGGTGTCGGCACGCCTGCGCCGCACCTCGACAAAGACCAGCGTGCCGTCGCGCGCACGCATGATCAGGTCGATCTCACCGCCACCGCGCCCGGGCGTTCGATAATTGCGCTGCAGCAGGCGCAAGCCCGCCGCCTGCAGGTGCTGCAAGGCCTGCTGTTCGGCGAGTTCGCCCTGTGCCCGCGTGGTCGGGCGGGCCGGCCCAGCCGGCTTCTTTCCAAGGAATCCCATTGAGCGCCTCTTTTGTTTCCGCCCTGAATGCCGCCCGCGAGGCGGCCGCCCCGCAGCATTACCCCCAGGGTACCCTGTACGTGGTGGCAACGCCGATCGGCAATCTGGCCGACATGACCTTGCGTGCCCTGCACGTGCTGCAACTGGTGGATGCGGTGGCCTGTGAGGACACCCGCCACACCCAGGCCCTGCTGCGCGCCTATGGCATCGACCGGCCCGGCGCCCAGTTGCTGGCCGTGCACCAACACAACGAGGCCGAAGCGGCCCAGATGGTGATCGAGCGCCTGCAGCGCGGCGAGCGCATCGCCTACGCCAGCGATGCCGGCACCCCGGCGGTGAGCGACCCGGGCGCCCGCCTGGTGCAGGCGGTGCAGGCCGCCGGCCTGCGCACCGTGCCCCTGCCTGGGGCCAGCAGCGTGACCACCCTGCTGTCGGTGGCCGGCGTGGCGGCGCAGGCACAGCAGGCCAGCGGCTTTGTGTTTGCCGGCTTTCTGCCCACCAAGGCCGGCGAACGCGACCACGCCGTGCAGGCCCTGGCCGGCGAAGCGCGGGCCGTGGTGCTGCTGGAGGCCCCGCACCGCATCGAAGACCTGGCGCGCGCCTTGGCCGTGCTGGGCCCACGCCGCGTCACGCTGGGGCGTGAGCTGACCAAGCAGTTCGAAGAGGTGGCCACCCTGCCCGCCGAGGGCCTGAGCGCCTGGCTGGCGGCCCAGCCTCAGCGCACCCGGGGTGAGTTCGCGGTGCTGATCCACCCGCCCGAGGCCGTGGTGCAGGACCATGGCGACGAGCTGCGCGTGCTCAAACTGCTGCTGGCCGAGCTGCCCCTGAAGACGGCAGCCCGGCTGTGCGCCGAGATCACCGGGGGCTCGAAGAACGCGCTCTACCAGCAGGCCCTCGAACTGAAGAAAGGCCAGCCGGCCGAAGAGTGACGGGCTTCAGCCCGGCATGCCCGGCAAGGGCTTCTTGCGCCCAGGCTTGCGCCGGGCCGCAGGAGCCGCCGGGTCTGAACCCGGGCCCGCATCGGCCGCAGCATCAGACGCCACCTCAGCGGACGGCAAGGGCTGCAGCTCCTCGCAGGTCAGCGGGTCGACCTCGGCCGAGCCCGGCGCACCAGGGGGGCAAGGCGACAGGGCTTCGGGCACGATCTGCGGCACCAAGGAGCTGGTGGGCCAGGTGCGTTCGGCCTCGGCCAGCATCCAGCGGGTGCGCTCGATCAGGAAATCCAGAAACGCGCGGGTGCGCGCCGGCACGAACTTGCGGCTGGGCATGGCCGCATACAGCGTGAAGCGGGCCGTGATCCAGGGCGCCAGCACACGGCGCAGCTGCCCGATGCGCAGGTAGGGCGCGGCCAGGTCCATGGGCAGGGCGCACACGCCGGCGCCATTGAGGGCCGCCTGCAGCACGGTGTCGGTGTGGTCGGCCACCATCACCGGGTCGACCTGCAGGTCCAGCACCCGGTCACCGTCCTCGGGGTTCATCAGACGCCACACCCCTGGGCGCATGCTGGGCAGGCGCAGGCGCAGGCAGGCGTGCTGGCGCAGGTCTTCGGGCTGGCGGGGGGTGCCGGCGGCGCGCAGGTAGCGCGGCGAGGCGCAGACGATGCCCACACTCGACACGATGGGGCGGGCAATCACATTGGCGTCGTACTCGCTACCGGCCCCCAGCAGGGTCAGGTCAAAGTCTTCGATGGCCAGCTCGCTGGCCGAGGCCGTGTGGATGTCCAGCGAGACGCGCGGGTGCAGGCGCCGGAACTCGGCCACCTGGGGCGCCAGGATGTGCACCGCCATCACCGGCTGGGCCTGGATGCGCAGCAGACCGGCCACCTCCTGGGTGTGCTCGCGCATCGAGGCCTCGGCCTCTTCGATGTCGCTCAGGATCAGGCGCAACCGCGTCAGGTAGGCCTGTCCGGCCTCGGTGAGCGCGTTCTTGCGGGTGGTGCGCTGCAACAGCCGCGTGCCCAGGTGCTGCTCCAGATCGTCCACCAGGCGCGTCACCACGGCGGGCGACAGGTCCATGCGGCGGGCGGCGGCGGCAAAACCGCCTTCGTTCACGACGGCCTGAAAAACCTTCATTGACTGCAGGCGGTCCATGGGGCGGCTCCAGAAATGGTTGACGTGGCAAAACGTCCATTATTTCTGAAACCACCCCCTTTCAACCCAGGTTGGCTGGTGAATTGCAGCGCTGGCCCCCAATGCCGGCGGTCACCGGCAGGGCAGCCCCTGAGGCAGCCGGGCCGGTCAGCCCTTCGCCATGACCACAAGTTTGCCTGCAGGGTCACCGATTCACATTCTGTTCTTCCAGAGAATCGCCCTTAAAACAGAATAATTTTCTGAAATTACTCAATTCACCCTAGAATTTTCCGGATGGACAGAATCGATCGGAAAATTCTTCAGGTGCTGCAATCCGATGCGCGCACCAGCCTGCAAGACATCGGGCAGGCCGTGGGCCTGAGCCCCTCGCCCTGCTGGGGGCGCATCCGCAAGCTCGAAGAGGCCGGCGTGATCGAGGGCTACACCGTGCGCCTCAACCCCCAGGCCCTGGGCCTGAACGAGACGGTGCTGGTGCAGGTCACGCTCGACAGCCACTCGGACAACACCCTGGAGAAGTTCGGCGAAACCCTGGCCGCCATCCCCGAGGTGGTGGAAGCCCTGCTGGTGTCGGGCGAGTACGACTACCTGCTCAAGGTGGCGGTGCGCGACACCCGCGACTACGAGCGCTTTCTGCGCGAGCGCCTGTACCAGATCAAGGGCATACGTCACAGTCAGTCGCGTTTTGTGTTGCGCACGCTCAAGAAAGCCGATCTGCCGCTGGGCCTGTGACACCCGGCAGCACCGTGGCTTGTTTATGATCGCGGGTTGCGCCCGGCGTGCCATGGCCGCCCAGGGCTCTGAATTTCAGCCTGTCATCCATTCAACCCCGATCCCAAGCGGATCCCCCACCCAGGAGACCCCATGTCCAGCAGCCAAGACAACGACAGCCAACAACGATTCGCCCTCGGTTTTCTCGCCGTCCTGATCCTGCTGGTGGTGGGTTCGGTGGTGGGCACCGTGGTCACCAAGTTCGGCGTCCGCCACCCGGCCCCGGCTGCCGCAGAAGCCCCAGCCGCCGTGGCCGATGCCGTGGTGGAAGTGGCCTCGGTCAAGGTCGAGAACGGCGTGGTCAAGTTCTTCTTTGCCACCAACAGCGCCGACGTGGCCGAAGGTGCGCAACAAGCCCTGGCCGAAGTGGCCCAGGGCCTGGCCGCTGGCCGCAAGGCCGCCATCTCGGGCTTCCATGACGCCACCGGCTCGGTCGAGCAGAACGCCGAACTGGCCAAGCAACGCGCCATCGCCGTGCGCGAAGTGCTGAAAGCCCTGGGCGCCAGCGAAGAAGCGATCGAACTGCGCAAGCCCGAAGTCAGCACCGGCACCGGCACGGAAGCCGAAGCCCGCCGCGTGGAAGTGATCCTGCTGCCGGCCAACTGATCAGCCCCCAGGCCTCACGCCCCGAACAGCCCGGCTTGCCCGGGCTTTTTCATGCCTGCGTCGCCCCTGAGGAACGGTCAGCCGCCACCAGCGCCTTCACCGGCTTAAAAACGCCCGCCGTATATCGTGCGATACGTTCGAGGGCCTGGAGAATATGCTCCAGGTAGTCAGGCACACGCAGCGCCTTGTTCATACCGCAACGGCCTCGGCGAGCACGGCGCCGCGGAATTTCTCTGGCAGCGCCTTCGGGGTCAGCACATCGACCGACACGCCCAGCAGCTGTTGCAACTCGACCTGTATCGCGGCCACATCCATCAAGGTCGTCTCAGGCGTCGGGTCAATCAGGAGGTCCAGATCACTGCCATCGGTGTCCAGCCCGTGCAGCACCGAACCAAACACGCGAGCGTTGCAGGCGCGATGCAAGGCCACCACGCGCCGGATTTCGGAACGGTTCATGGCCAGAGCGACGGAGGGCTTCATACACGCTCCTACAACGGAATTCGGTTGGACGCCAGAAGCCGGTATTTCGCACCGGCTCGGCGGGCCCATTGTGCCAAATGTGCCAAATGAGGAAACGGCGCAGCGAACTCAGGCTCCCCTCAGCCCATGTGCCCGTACGCCAGCCCGGAGGCCACGCCGCCGAACAGGTCGCCTTCGACCAGGGGCACGCCCGGGAAGGCCTGGGCCAGGGCCTGCTGGAACGGGCGCAGGGCCGATGAACCACCGGTGAGGTACACGGCACCCAGTTGCTGCGGCTGCAGCCCGGCCGCGCTCACGCATTGCAGGGCGCAGGCCACCACCTGTTGCAGCAGCCCGTCCAGATGGCGGGCCAGGTCCTCGGGGCTCAGGCTGGCCTGCAGGCCGGCCTCGATCAGGGACAGGTCGATGGTCTGCGGCCCCTGGCCGGACGAGCAGCCGATCTTGGCCTGCTCGACGCTGTTGGCCAGGCGGTGGCCGTGGCGCTCGCGCAGCACGGTCATCAGGCGTTCGTGCAGGCGCAGGTCGCTGTAGTCGACCTTGAGCTCGGCCGCCTCGCGCACCGCCTTGGGCGTCTGCTGCCAGTGGATCAGGTGCCAGGTGGCCAGGTCGAAGAACACGCGGCTGGGCACCTCGCGCCCCTTGGGGCCCAGGTGGCGGTAACCCAGCAAGGGCATGACCTGCTCCAGGTTCAGGCGCTGGTCGTAGTCGGTGCCGCCGATGTGCACCCCCGAGGTGGCCAGGATGTCGGCCGTGCGGTCGGCCTGGGCGATGCGCTGCGGGCCCAGGCGCACCACGGTGAAGTCGGAGGTGCCGCCCCCGATGTCGACCACCAGCACCAGGGTCTCGGCGCTCAGGCGGCGCTCGTAGTCGAGCGCGGCGGCAATCGGTTCGAGCTGGAAACCCACCTCGCTGAAGCCGCAGCCGGCGGCGGCCTGCAGCAGCATGTCCTGCGCCAGCTGGTCGCGCTCGGCGTCGTCGTCCACGAAGTGCACCGGGCGGCCCAGCACCAGGTGGCGCGGCAGCCCACCCAGCTGGGCCTCGGCGCGGCGCACCAGCTCGCCGAGGAACATCGAGATGATCTCCTGGAAGCTGATCTGCTGGTCGTTCACCGCCGTCTTCTCAAGCAGCAGCGGGCTGCCCAGCAGGCTCTTGAGCGAGCGCATCAGCCGGCCTTCGGTCTCGCTCAGGTAGCAGGCCAGGGCGTCGCGCCCGTAATGCACGGTCTTGTCTTCGGCGTTGAAGAACAGGGTGGTGGGCAGGGTGGTGGCCTGCCCCTCCAACACCATGAGGCGGGCGTCCTGCCCCGGCTGGGCCCAGGAGGCGGCCGAGTTGGAGGTTCCGAAGTCGATGCCCAGCGTGCCGGGAAGTGTGCTTGCCATGAAATACCTGAACGCCCCGGCCGCCCCACAGGCCCGCCGAGAACAAAAAAATCGAAGGCCGGGATTGTGTCACAGCCCTGGCGGGGCCCACGCAGGCTACGCTTGGGCCACCATGTCGAAAGCTACTCCCTACCCCGCGATGCCCCCTGCCCGCCAGGCCTGGGCCGTTTGTGCCGGCCACTTCCAGCCGCTGCACCGCCATGACCTGGCCCTGATCCAGACCGCGTTGCGCCACGCCCAGCGCGTGGTGGTGGTGCTGGCCGGCGCCTGGCTGGCGCGCAGCCCGGCCCACCCCTTGAGCTGGGGCGAGCGCGCCGACCTGATCCGCGCCTCACTGCCGCCGCGCGAGGCCGAGCGCCTGCGCTTTCTGCCCCTGCGCGAGCTGGGCGAGGCCGATCGCAACGCCCAGGCGCTGCGCGACGGCGTGGCCCGCCTCAGCGGCGAGGCACCGGACACAGTGCTGCGCGTGCTGCCCGCAGGCACGCCCGAAGCCGCCTGGTGGCAGGCCATGGCGGCAGCCCCGGTGCTGCAGGCCGACGCCGTCGAAGCCAGCCCCTGGCCCGATGAGGCCGCGCTGCGCGACCTGTGGTTCAACGCCGACAGCCCCGCGCGTGGGCTGGCCCGCCTGGCGCCCCTCCTGGCGCCGGACACCCTGAAGGCGCTGGGCGATCAGGTCGACACCGCGCGCTACGAAGCCTTGCGCGCCGAATGGCGCACGCTGCGCCAGCAGCGCGAGGCCTGGGCCGTGGCGCCCTACCCGCCCGTGTTCGTGACGGTGGACGCGGTGGTGCGCTGTGCCGGCCACGTGCTGCTGATCCGGCGCGACCGCCACCCGGGTGCGGGCCTGCTGGCCCTGCCCGGCGGCTTTCTGGAACAGCAGGACACCCTGCTCGAATCAGCCCTGCGCGAGGTGCAGGAGGAAACCCGGTTGGCGCTGCCCCTGGCCGAGTGGCGTGCCGCCCTGCAGGGCGTGGCCGTGTTCGATGCCCCGGGCCGCAGCCAGCGCGGGCGCACCATCACCCATGCGCACTTCTTTGACCTGGGCAGCCGCCCCCTGCCCGCCGTGAGCGGGGACGACGACGCCCGCGAGGCCCTGTGGGTGGCGCAGCAGGACCTGGCGGGCCTGGAAGAGCAGTTCTTTGACGACCACTTCGTGGTGCTGGACCACTTTCTGCACCTATTGCCGGGTTGAGGCCGCCGGGGGCTCTGACGTCACGGCGGGCGCCGCCAGCGCCCAGAACGCGTCCAGTTCGGCATCCAGCCGGGCCACCACCGAGGCATCCAGCGCGCCGCGCTCGGTGTGCTCATGCACGATGGCCATCACCTCGGCGGGTGACAGGCCGGCCCGGTAGGGACGGGTCTGCACCAGGGCCTGGAACACATCGGCCACGGCCACGATGCGCGCCTCGATCGACAGCTCGCCGGCCAGGTGGTAGGGGTAGCCCGAGCCATCCACGCGCTCATGGTGCTGGGCCGCCCACAGGGCGACATCTTCCAGGCCGTGGATGGTGCGCAGGATGCTGTAGGTGTCAAAGCTGTGGCGCTTCATGACAGCGTACTCCTCGGGCGTGAGGCGGCCTGGCTTGTCGAGCAGCTCGTCGGGCACGCGCAGCTTGCCCAGGTCGTGCAGCAGGCCGGCCAGTTCGAGCATCTCGCAGCGCCGCTCCGCCAGGCCCAGGCGCTCGCCCAGGGCGCGCGAGAGCCGGGCCACGCCCTCGGAATGCTCGCGGGTGAAGGGGCTCTTGGCGTCGACGATGACCGAAAAGATGCGCACCAGGCTGCGCAGCTCGGCAAAGGGCACGGCGCGCACCTGGTCGTGGGCGATCCATTCGTGGGCATAGCCGCGCACCTGCTCGCTCTCCAGGCTGAACCAGAAGGCCTCGCTCGCCGAGGCCTGCAAAAAGGCATCCACCAGCTCGGGGCAGAACCAGTCACCCCGCCGGGCCGCGATGGCCTGGCGCGTGTCCTCGCGCCCGTACAGGATGTTGGACTGGTCCTTGAGCGCGGCCAGGGTCAGGATGTCGGTGCGGTCCACCAGGTAGATGCAGTTGGCCGCCAGCTTGACCTCGTCACTGAGCGGCAGCGCCTGCAGCGCGCTCCAGTGCGTGTGGTGGTGCAGCACGATGTCGGCCAGCGAGGCCAGGGAGGGGCAGCTGCGCAGCAGCTCGGCCCCGATGCGGCAGTGCTCGGCCTCGCCCTCCCACTCGAACTGGGTCAGGCGGCGGTGGATGTAGGTGCGTGACACCCCGCTGTCGTGCAGCATGCCGGCCTGGAACAGCCGGTCCAGGCGCTCGGGCGCCCAGCCCAGCACCTTGGCGCACTCCACCGCCATATAGGCCACCCGCTTGCCGTGGTGGATGTGGGTCACCCCCACCAGATCGAGGGCATCGGACAGCGAATAGATGACGTCGCGCAGATTGACCTGGAATGTGGACATGGACAATGGGCAAAAAGTGACGCCCCATCGTCCGCTGGGGCCCTGGCACTGTCAAGCCGTTCGGGCAAACGTTGGTCAGCGAGCCCGTCAAAAGCGGTCATCCAGACCTTGCGGTGAGCTTCTCAGTCTTCCTGACAGAGGCCGCCCGGCAATATCGTCAACCCACCCTCAACGCAACACACTCGACATCGCCGCCAGCGCATTCAGGCTGCGCACCGCGTCCTGCACGCTGGCGCAGGGCAGGCTGAGGGTGTCGCCGTCTTCGCGCTGCACGGCGGGCCAGAGGCTGAACACATCGGCCAGGGCCGGGGTCTGGCATTGCACGCGCAAGGTCAGCGGCCCCGGCAGCGTCCAGGCCGGGGGAGCCCCCTCGCCCTGCAGGCGCAGCAGGGCCTGGCGGCTGGCCTGTTCGATCTCGGCGCAGGCGGCCTGGGGCGACAGCGAGCGACCACTGCGCGCGCCATCCGACCACTTGAGCACACTCATGTCGGTGTGCGGCAGCAAGGCGGTCACCTCGTCGGCCAGCACGTTGCAACCGCTGACCAGCAGCACCGGCACGCCCAGCTCGCCGGCCAGGGCCGCGTACAGGCCCACCTCGCCCAGTTCCAGGCCGCCCAGCCAGACGCGGGCAAAGGCGAAGCTGTTGCTGGTGTGGGCCAGCACACCGCGGGTCTTGGCGCGGGCGTGCCAACCGATCATGAGCACGCCGTCCACGTCCTGTTCCACCCCCGCCATCATGCCCAGGGTGCGCGGCTTGCCCTGGATCAGCTGGGCCCGCGGGTCCAGCAGGTCGGCCAGCAGGTTGCCGAAGTGACCGTGCGAGTCGTTCACCAGCACCTCGCCGGCGCCGCCGGCCAGGGCGCCGCGCACGGCGGCATTGGCCTCTTCGGTCATCCAGCGGCGGGCGCGTTCGTATTCGCCGTTGCCGGCCTGGGTCTGCTCGGGGCGCCAGACACCGGCCACGCCTTCGATGTCCATGGAAATCAGGATCTTGGGTGCAGACATGGCTTCAGTCTTTCGGGTGGAGCAGCGCCCAGGGCGCTTGGGTCAGCAGTTCAGGCGCCACGGAAGTGAGGGCGTGGCGGTGGTGGCCGTCGCGCCCGCTCAGGGGCACGGCCGCCCACAGCGCGTGCACGATGGCCTGCTCGGTGGCCTCGGCGGCGGCCTGGAAGAACAGGTCCAGCGCGCTTTCGTGCAGCAGGGTGACGCTGGGCATGGGCTGGTCGGCGCGCTGCGGCAGGCGGTAGGCGGTGGAGAAGGCCAGGGCCACATCGCCGCTGCCGTGGCCGTAGTCCGAGCCGGTGCGCGCCAGGCCGGCGGCCGAGCGCCGGGCCACGCGCTGCAGTTGGCGGGCATCGAGCGGGGCATCGGTGGCCAGCACGATGATGATGGAGCCACGCTCAGGCCCCGGCGCCTCGGCGCTGGCGATGCGCTGCTGCAGCACCGGGCCGATGCGGCAGCCGGCCAGGGTCAGGGCCTCGGGCCGGCCCTGGTTGGCCAGCACCAGGGCGCCCAGGGTGTGGCGACGCCCTTGCCACTCGAACTGGCGCGAGGCCGTACCGATGCCGCCTTTGAGCCCGTGGCAGGACATGCCCCGCCCGGCGCCCACCGCGCCCTGGGCAAAGCAGGCGCCCGCACCCGCCTCGCGCGCGGTCTGCAACGCCTGCAGCACATGCGACTCCTGCAGCGCCAGGGCCTGGGCATCGTTGAGCCAGCCGTCATTGCACTCGAAGACCAGCGGGTTCAGGGTGGGCAGGCTACGCGCCAGCTCGGGCTGGTGGGCGATGGCATCGCGGATCAGCGCGGTGCTGGCCGTGCCCACGGCGAAGGTGCTGACCAGGGCGATGGGTGATTCGATCTGGCCCAGCTCCTGCACCTGCATCAGGCCGGCGCTCTTGCCAAAGCCGTTGATCACGGCCAGGCCCGCCGGCAGCTTGTTGAGGAACAGATCGCCCGTGGCGGGCAGCAGCACGGTGACGCCGGTCTGCACCGCCCCTTCGGACAGGGTGACGTGGCCCAGCGACACGCCGGCCACATCGGTGATGGCGTCCAGCGGGCCGCTGGCCAGGGTGCCCAGCTGGGGCGCACCGAGGAAGCTGCGTTGCATGGCTCAGTTCCGGTCGAGCTTGGGGTCGAGCGCGTCACGCAGGCCGTCGCCCAGCAGGTTGAAGGCCAGCACGGTGACGAAGATCGCCAGGCTGGGGAACAGCGCGATGTGCGGGGCATTGAGCATGTCGGCCCGCGCCTCGTTGAGCATGGCGCCCCACTCGGGGGTGGGCGGCTGCGCCCCCAGGCCCAGGAAGGACAGGCTGGCCGCGGTGATGATGGAGGTGCCGATGCGCATGGTGAGGTACACCACCACCGAGGACACTGTGCCGGGCAGCAGGTGGCGCAGCATGATGACGGCATCGGTGGCGCCGATGGAGCGCACCGCTTCGATGTAGGTCTGGTGCTTGAGCGCCAGCACATTGCCACGCACCAGGCGGGCAAAGGCCGGCACGCTGAACACGGCCACCGCCACTATCACGTTGACCATGCCATTGCCGAGGATGGCCACGATGCCGATGGCCAGCAGGATGCCGGGGAAGGCGAACAGCACGTCGGACATGCGCATCACGATGCGGTCCCACCAGCCTTCGTAGTAGCCGGCCAGCAGGCCCAGGCCGGTGCCGATCACCGCGCCCACCGCCACCGAGATGAAGCCGGCGGCCAGCGAGATGCGCGTGCCCAGCAGGATGCGGCTGAAGATGTCGCGCCCCAGGGCGTCCACGCCGAACCAGTGCGCCGCGCTGGGCGGGCTGTTGAGCGCGTCGTAATCGAAATAGCCTTCGGCGTCGTAAGGGGCCAGCCAGGGGGCCAGCACGGCCACGGCCACCAGCAGCAGCACAAAGCCGCCGGCCCACAGGGCCACACGCTGGCGCTTGAACTGGCGCCAGAACTCTGCCGCCGGGGTGCGGACCTGCTGGGCAGCCACGGGGCTGGCGGGGGTGGGTTGTTCAGTCATTTACTTGAATCGGATGGTCGGGTTGATCAGGGCGTACAGCAGATCGACCACCAGGTTGATCAGGATGAACTCGAGCGAAAACAGCAGCACCAGGGCCTGGATCACGGGGTAGTCGCGCATGTCCACCGCGTCGACCAGCAGGCGGCCCATGCCGGGCCAGTTGAAGACCACCTCGACCACGATGGAGCCGCCCAGCAGAAAGCCGAACTGCAACCCCATCATGGTGACCACCGGGATCAGCGCATTGCGCAGCCCGTGCTTGACCACCACCACCGTCTCGGACAGGCCCTTGGCGCGGGCCGTGCGCACGTAGTCTTCTTTCAGGATGTCGATGAAGGAGCTGCGCGTGAAGCGCGCCATCACCGCCGCCACGCCCGCGCCCAGGGTGAGCGAGGGCAGGATGTAGTGGCGCCAGCTGTCGGCCCCCACCGTGGGCAGCCAGCCCAGTTGCACCGAGAACAGCTGCATCAGCAGCATGCCCAGCGCGAACGACGGAAACGAGATGCCCGACACCGCCAGCGTCATGCCCAGCCGGTCGGGCCAGCGGTTGCGCCACACGGCCGACACCATGCCCAGCACCCCGCCCAGCAGCACCGACCACACCATGGCCGCCACCGTGAGCCACAGCGTGGGCGCAAAACGCTCGGCGATCTCGGTGGACACCGGCCGCTTGCTGCGGATCGAGGTGCCGAAATCGCCCTGCAGCGCATGGCTGAAAAAACGCAGGAACTGCTGGTGCAGGGGCAGGTCCAGCCCCAGATCCTGCCGCACCAGCTCCACCGTCTCAGGCCCCGCCTCCGGCCCCGCGGCCAGCCGCGCCGGATCGCCCGGCAACAGGTGCACAAACGAAAACACCAGCACCGCCACGATCAGCAGCGTCGGCAACAGCCCCAGCAGGCGCCTGAAAAGGTAATGGATCATGGATCTCAAGCTCAATCAAAAACAGTCCCGACAGGCTCACGACCTCCGGTGAGATCCTGACTCTGATTTCAGGAACACGTCCTGAGTCCGTCCTTGGCGCGGCACGGACAACACCCTGCACTTCCCGTTCAGAAGGCTGCGGAGCAAGCCATGCCAGCAGACACCGCGGAGCTGGCTTTGCCAGGCCGCTGGTGTTGTCCCCCCTCAGGGGGGATGGCGCCGAAGGCGACTCAGGGGGGATTATTTCAACTCGATTTCGTCGAAGTTGAAGTTCCAGTCCGGCATCACATAGAAGCCCGCCAGATTGCGAGCCCGCACCGACAGCGAGCGCTCGGTCACCAGGAAGGCCCAGGGCGCGTCTTTCCAGATCTGCTGCTGGGCTTCGGTGTAGAGGCGGGTCTTCTCGGCGCGGTCCGTGGTGTTCAGGGCCCGGGCGATGTTGTTGTCCACCACCTCGTTCTTGTAGTACGCGGTGTTGAACAGGCGCGGCGGGAAGGACTCCGAGGCCAGCAGCGGGCGCAGCGCCCAGTCGGCCTCGCCGGTGGACGACGACCAGCCCACGTAGTACATGCGCACCGGGGCGGTGGCCGGGTCTTGCGCGCTTTCCACGCGCTCGACGCGCTGGCCGGCCTCCAGGGCCTGCACCTGCACCTTGATGCCGACCTGGGCCAGTTGCTGCTGCACGAACTGGATCACCTTCTGCGCCGTGGTGTGGTTGTAGGCGCTCCACAGCGTGCTCTCGAAGCCATTGGGGTAGCCCGCCTCTTTCAACAGCTCACGCGCCTTCTTCGGGTCGTAGGGCCAGGGGCCCAGCTTGACCGAGTAGTCCACGCCCTTGGGGGCCACCGAGTCCATCGGGTCGGCAAAGCCCGAGAAGGCCACCTTGGCCAAGGCTTCCTTGTTGATGGCGTAGTTGATGGCCTGGCGCACCTTCGGGTTGTCGAAGGGCTTTTGCTGCATGTTGAACGAGATGTAGCGCTGCACGATCGAGGGGCCCTGGGTCACCTCCAGGCTGGGCTTCTTGCTCAGGTTCTCGACCGCTTCGGGCGGCAGCGTGAAGGCGAAGTGGGCCTCGTTGGTCTGCATCATGGCGGCACGGGTGTTGTTGTCCACCACCGGGCGCCAGGTGATGGTGTCCACCTTGGGGTAGCCCTTCTTCCAGTAGCCGTCGAACTTGGCCACCTTCATGTAGTCGGTGGCCTTCCACTCGACGAACTTGAAGGGGCCGGTGCCCACCGGGTTCTGCGCGATGCCCTTGTTGCCGTACTTGGCCAGGGCCGCAGGCGAGATGATCACGCCCGAGGGGTGGGCCAGGGTGTTGATGAAGGGCGAGAAGGGCTCCTTCAGCGTGAAGCGCACCGTGGACGGATCGACCACCTCGGTCTTGATGATGTTCTTGTACAGGTTGTAGCGCTTGAGCTTGTTGTCGGGGTTGGTGACGCGGTCGAAGGTGACCTTCACGGCCTCGGCATTGAAGTCGGTGCCGTCATGGAACTTGATGCCCTTCTTGAGCTTGATGGTGTAGACCAGGCCGTCCTTGCTGACGCTGTTGCTCTCGGCCAGCACCGGTACCATCTTCATGTCCTTGTCGAAGCTGTACAGCCCCTGGTAGAAGGACTTGGCCACGGCCTGCGACACGGTGTCGTTGGCGTCATAGGGGTCGGTGGTGGTGAAGCTCGAATAGAGCGCCACCACCACGTCCTTGGAGGCGTGGGCGGACGAGACCGACAGGCCGGCCAGCACCAGGGCGGCGGCGAGGTGATTCAGTTTCAGTTTCATGGCGAGGACACTCCTTGATGAATAAGAAGAGGAAGAAAGGAAATCAGTAGGCTCCGCCCACGCGGTGGCGGGCCACGAAATGCCCTGGGGCCACCTCGTGCAAAGGGGCCACCTCGGGCGGATTGTCCAGCGCCCGGATGGGGCTGGGAATGTCGTCCGACAACAATTCGCGCACGGGGCGGCGGCTGGGGTCGGCAATCGGCACCGCGCTCATCAGGCGGCGCGTGTAGGCGTGCTGCGGGTTCTCGAACACGGCGCGGCGCGGCCCGATCTCGACGATCTGGCCCAGGTACATCACGGCCACGCGGTGGCTGATGCGCTCGACCACCGCCATGTCGTGCGAGATGAACAAAAACGCGATGCCGAACTCGGCCTGCAGGTCGAGCATCAGGTTGATGATCTGGGCGCGGATCGACACGTCGAGCGCCGACACCGCCTCGTCGGCGATCACCACCTTGGGGTTGAGCGCCAGGGCGCGCGCGATGGCGATGCGCTGGCGCTGCCCGCCCGAGAACTCATGCGGGTAGCGGTGCGCCGCCTCGGGTGGCAGACCCACTTTCTGCAGCAGCCACTGCACCCGTTGCTCGGCCTCGGCACGCGTGGCCAGGCCATGCAGCAGCAGGGGCTCCATGACCGAGAAGCCCACGGTCAGGCGCGGGTCCAGCGAGGCAAAGGGGTCCTGGAACACGAACTGGATGTCGCGCCGCAGCGCGCGCAGGTCGGCCCCCTGCAGGCCGGCGATGTCGCGCCCCGCCACCTGCACGCGACCGGCGCTGAACTCCAGCAGGCGCGCCAGCGAGCGGCCCGTGGTCGACTTGCCACAGCCCGACTCGCCCACCAGCGACAAAGTCTCGCCCGGTTGCAGGCTGAAGCTCAGCTGCTCCACCGCGTGCACCTGGCGCGTGACCCGGCCCAGCCAGCCGCCGCGCAAGGGAAAGCGCGTGACCAGGCCCTCGACCTGCAGCACCGGGGGCTGGTCGCGGCGCACGGTGTCGGCCGCCGACAGGCTGGCCACGCTGTCGCTGGCCTCCTGGCCCGGCAGGGCAAAGCGGGCCGGCAAGGCGTGCCCCTGCATGGCGCCCAGGCGCGGCACGGCCGCCATCAGGGCCCGGGTGTAGGGCTGCTGCGGCTGGGCGAACAGCGGCTGGCAGGCGCCCTCTTCCACCTTGTCGCCCCGGAACATCACCAGCACGCGGTCGGCCACCTCGGCCACCACGCCCATGTCGTGGGTGATGAAGATCACGCCCATGGCAAGGTCGCGCTGCAACTGCTGGATCAGCGTGAGGATCTGGGCCTGGATGGTCACATCGAGCGCCGTGGTGGGCTCGTCGGCAATCAGCAGCGCGGGCTTGCAGGCCAGGGCCATGGCGATCATGACGCGCTGGCGCATGCCGCCCGAGAGTTGGTGCGGGTGGCGCGTGAGCACGTTGCGTGCCTCGGGGATGCGCACCAGGTCCAGCATGCGCAGCGCCTCGGCCAGGGCTGCCGTGCGCCCCAGGCCCTGGTGCAGACGGATCGATTCGGCAATCTGCTCGCCCACGGTGAACACCGGGTTCAGGCTGGTCATGGGCTCCTGGAACACCATGGCCAGGTCGGCGCCGCGCAGGCTGCGCATCTGGCGGGCGCTGGCGCGGGCCAGGTCCACGCGCTCGCCGCTGCGCCGGGTGAGCCACATCTGGCCGCTGTCGATGGCGCCGCCGCCCTGCTCCACCAGGCGCATCAGGGCCAGCGAGGACACCGACTTGCCCGAGCCCGATTCGCCCACGATGGCCAGGGTCTCACCCGCATCGACATGGAAGCTCAGGCCCTTGACGGCCTGCAGGCGGCCTTGTTCGGTGCGGAAGCTGACGCGCAGGTCCTGCACCTCCAGCACGCGGCGCGGGCTGTCGGCGGGGGTGATGGGCAAGGCACTCATGCGGGGCTCCGGTCGTCTTCGTCGGCGTAGATGGCCACCACCGGTGGCTGGCCAGGGCGGGCCCAGCCACGGTACATGCCCTCGGTGTTGAAGGGCAAGGCGATGCGGCCCTGCGCGTCCACCGCGATCAGGCCGCCGCGCCCGCCCAGCGGGGGCAGCTTGTCGTGCACCACGCGGCGGCAGGCCTCGGCCAGGCTGAGGCCGGCGTACTCGATCAGGGCCGACACATCGTAGGCCGCCATGCCGCGGATGAAGGCCTCGCCCATGCCGGTGCACGACACGGCCACGGTGCGGTCATTGGCGTAGTTGCCCGCGCCCACCAGGGGCGAGTCGCCCACCCGGCCGGGCAGTTTGTTGGTGACGCCGCCGGTGCTGGTGGCGGCCGCCAGGTGGCCGTGCGCGTCCAGCGCCACCGCGCCCACGGTGCCCATCTTGGCGCGCTCGTCCAGCGGGGCCGGGGCCTGTGCGGCCAGCAGGTTCTGGGCATCGTGATCGAGTGCGGCGGCGCCGCCGCGGGCGGCCTGCACGCGGTGCAGCTGGGCCAGGCGCTCGGGCGTGTCGAACCACTCGGGCGCCACGGTTTCGCAGCCGCGCTCGATGGCGAAGCGCTCGGCCCCCTCCCCGATCAGCAGCACCGGGCTGGCCGAGGCCAGCACGGCGCGCGCGGCCAGCACCGGGTTGCGCAGGCGTGTCACGCCGGCCACCGCCCCGGCGGCCAGGTCGCTGCCGCGCATCACGCAGGCGTCGAGTTCGTGGCGCGCGTCGGCGGTGTACACCGCGCCGCGCCCGGCATTGAACAGAGGGCACTCCTCCAGCAGGCGCACGGTCTCGGTCACCACGTCCAGCGCCTCGGCGCCCCGGGCCAGCAGGGCCTGGCCCGCCAGCAGGATGTCGTTCAGGGCGCCGCGGTAGCGGGCCTGCTGCTCGGGGGTGATGGCGCCACGGGTCAGCGTGCCGGCACCGCCGTGCAGCACCAGCACCGGGACCGGGCGGGGAGAAATGGAAGAGGCTGTGGGCAGCATGGACGGGGGCTCAATCAGTCAATCGTTTGGAGGGGCGGGGTCGGTCACGGCCCTCGGTGGGGGCATCGAGGTGCAGCCAGGGCATGACGCTCTGGGTGAGTTCCTGGTGCCGCTGCACGGCCGCGTCGCTGCGCCGCGCCACCGCGGCCACCAGGGCCTCGATCAGGGCCAGGGCGGTGGCGTTCGAGGTGGCCGCCACCTGGCGCTGGATGTGGGCATACAGGGTGCAGTCGGCCAGCTCCACCAGGGGCGAGGCGGGCTTGTCGGTGAGGGCCAGGATGCGCACGCCGCGCTCACGCGCCAGCCGGGTCAGCTCGACGGTATCGCTGACGTAGCGCGGAAAGGCCAGGGTGATCAGCAGATCACGGGGCCCGCGCCGGAACAGTTGTCGCGCCGCGTGCGAGGGGCCGCCGGCCTGGGCCAGGCAGCTCACGCCGCTGCAATAGGGTTCGAGTTCGTGCTGCAGCAGACCGGCCAGGAAGGCGCTGCTGCCCCAGCCCAGGGTCATGACCTGATCGGCTTGCAGCAGCAGTTCGACGGCCTGCTCGCAGGGCTGGTCCTGCAAGGCCTGCAGCGTGTGGTCGAGGTTGTCGCGGGTTTCCTGCAGCGAGGCGGCCATGGTCTGCACCGTGCCGGCAGGCTGCTGCAGGTTGCTGCGCAGACTCTCCACCGGCGCCAGCACCGACTCGAAGCCACGCGCCAGCTCGGCCCGGAACTGCGGGTAGCCGGCAAAGCCCAGCGCCCGGGCCAGGCGGTTGGCGCTGGCCACCGACACCTCGGTCTCGCGCGCAAACTCCTCGATGCTCAGCGTGGCGGCCCGGAAAGGGTGGGCCAGCACGGCCCGCGCCATGCGCTGCAGCGCCGCCGGCAGGGACGGCGCCTGACTGGCCACGTGCTGCAGCACCGGCAGACCGGCAAAGCGGCCTGCCCAATCGGCAGCGGAGACGGTGGCTGGGTCACGGGGCATGGTGCGAAGAGAGAAAAGGGGAGAAAAGGGGCGCTGTAAAGAAGTTTTCAGATAACTGAAATACTGTAAAGCAATTTACAGGCCTGCCGCATGGGGTTCTTCCCGGGGTTGTTTCCAGGGTTCCGTGGGGGTGGAGCGTGCTTTGGCGCACCGATCGGGGGCATGACGGATGCAACACGGTGCGCAGGCGAAAAAAAACCCGGCAGTTGCCGGGTTTTCCAAACTGGAGTTGAAAAGGTATTGCGTAACAATCAACCAGCATCCAGCGCCTGAGGGGCATTTGTCCCCAGGGTCTGCACTTCCGGACAGCGAAGAATCGCTGGCGCGACTCCGGAAGACGACCCGGGGCGACCCATCGGCGCCCACATTCTTCCCTGCATGCTTATCAGCCCTTCAGCGCCCTGACGCGCCGTTGGCCCCGGCTTGGCGACAAATGGGCTGAGAAGCCCTCCGAATGTAACAATCCGATACGAATTCCGCAAGCCCGGCAGGCGCTTCGCTCAGGCCAATGTCATCAGGCTGGCATTGCCACCCGCCGCCGCGGTATTGACGCTGAGCGCGCGCTCGACCCACAGCCGCTCCAGGGGAATCGCCACCTCGCCCGGCAGCAGGCCGGTGATGCCGACAATCGGGCCCGGGCGCTGGGCCACCCGCAGCGCCACCTGGCGCAGGGCCGCAGGCTCACCCTGGTGCAGCACGGCATCGAAGTGGGTTTCGGGGCGGGTCCAGTCGCTGCACAGCACGACGCGGCCCTGCACGGCGTCGGGCAGGCGCTGCAGCAAGGCCTGGGCACTGTCGGGCCAGACGGCCTGGCTGCCCACGGCCAGCACGGCGGCCAGTTGGCGCAGGCGGTCGTCGTCCTGATCGGCCAGGCACAGCACGGCCTCGCGCGGCAGCAGGGTGTAGACATTGCGCTCGCCGGTCGGGCCGCACAGCAGGCGGGCGTGCCCGGCGCGGGCCTGTTCACCCCATTCCACGCAGGCCGCCGCCACGGCCGGCTGAGCGTTGCGCCCGGCCCACTCGGCCAGGGCCTGCAACGCGGCCGGCGACACCTCCGGCAGGTGGCCCGTTTGCGCCGGGGCGCCTTCGCCGGCCAGGCTGCGGGTCAGGGCCGCCTCGGGGCGCTGCGCCAGCAGGCGGTACAGGTACAGGGGGCCGCCGGCCTTGGGGCCGGTGCCCGACAGGCCCTCCCCGCCAAAGGGCTGCACGCCCACCACGGCGCCCACCATGTTGCGGTTCACATACACATTGCCGGCGCGGGCCCCGGCCACCACGCGCTCGATGGTTTCGTCGATGCGGGTGTGCAGGCCCAGGGTCAGGCCGTAGCCCGTTGCGTTGATCTGGTCCAGCAACTCGGGCAGGGCCTCGCGGCGGTAACGCAGCACGTGCAGCACCGGGCCGAAGACCTCGCGCTGCAGCTCGCTGAGGCTGCCGAGTTCGATCAGGGTGGGTGGCACGAAGTGGCCGTGACGGGTGTCGTCCAGCCCGCCCCGGCCCAGGGGCTGCTGCACACGGCGGCCCTGGGCACGCAGGGCATCGATGTGGCGCAGCAGGCCGGCGCGTGCCTCGGCGTCGATCACCGGGCCCACGTCGGTGTGCAGTTGGTCGGGGCGGCCCAGGCGCAACTCGGCCATGGCGCCGGCCAGCATCTCCAGCACGCGGTCGGCGGCCTCTTCCTGCACGCACAGCACACGCAGGGCCGAGCAACGCTGGCCCGCGCTGTCGAAGGCCGAGGCCAGCACATCGCTGACCACCTGCTCGACCAGGGCAGAGGAGTCCACGATCATGGCGTTCTGGCCGCCGGTTTCGGCGATCAGGGGCACGGTGCGACCGCTCGGGCTCAGGCGGCCGGCCAACTGGCGTTGCAGCAGGCGAGCCACCTCGGTGGAGCCGGTGAACATGACGCCCTGCACGCGCTCATCGCCCACCAGGGTGGCGCCCACGGTCTCGCCGCGGCCGGGCAGCAGTTGCAGCACGGCGTCGGGCACGCCGGCCTGGCGCAGCAGGCGCACGGCCTGGGCCGCCAGCAAGGGGGTCTGCTCGGCCGGCTTGGCCAGCACCGGGTTGCCGGCGGCCAGGGCCGCCGCCACCTGACCCGTGAAGATGGCCAGCGGAAAGTTCCAGGGGCTGATGCAGACCACTGGGCCCAGCGGCCGGTGCGGCAGATCGCCCAGATCACGGCGCGCCTGGGCGGCGTAGTAGCGCAGGAAATCGACCGCCTCGCGCACCTCGGCCACGGCATTGGCGCAGGTCTTGCCGGCTTCGCGCACCAGCAGGCCCATCAGCACGCCCAGTTGTTGCTCCATCAAATCGGCCGCTTGCTCCAGGGCCAGGGCACGCTGCGCCGGGGCTGTGGCGGCCCAGGCCGGTGCGGCCTCGGTGGCCGCCTGCAGCGCCCATTCCACGCCCGCCAGGGTGGTTTCCTGCACCCGGCCGACGCGGTCGCGCAGGTCCGCCGGGCTCAGCACCGGTTGGGCGGGTTCGGCCCACTCGGCCTGGGCCTCGGGGCCCGCCAGCAGAGGCTGGGCCTGCCATTCGGTGCGGGCACTGCTCAACAGATCGAGGTGCAGTCGGGCCAGCGCGGTGTCGCAAGCCAGGTCCAGGCCCTGGGAGTTGCGGCGCGCGGCGCCGTACAACTCGGGCGGGGTGGCGATGGAGGGATGTGGCAGGCCCAGCGTGCCTTCGCGCAGGGCCATCTGCTTGACGGTCTGCACCGGGTCCTGGACCAGTTCGTCCAGCGAGAGGGTGTTGTCGGCAATGCGGTTCACGAAGGAGGTGTTGGCGCCGTTTTCCAGCAGGCGGCGCACCAGGTAGGCCAGCAGGGTTTCGTGGTTGCCCACCGGCGCGTAGATGCGGCAGGGGCGGTTCAGGCGGCCGGCGGCCTCCGGGCCCACCACCTGCTCGTACAGGGGTTCGCCCATGCCGTGCAGGCACTGGAACTCGTACTGCCCAGGCTGGTAGCGCGCCGGGTCGGCCAGTTGGTAGATGGCGGCCAGGGTGTGGGCGTTGTGGGTGGCGAACTGCGGGTAGATGGCCTCGGGCGCGGCCAGCAGGCGGCGCGCACAGGCCAGGTAGGACACATCGGTGTAGGCCTTGCGGGTGTAGACGGGGTAGTCGCTCAGGCCATCGAGCTGGGCGCGCTTGATCTCGCTGTCCCAGTAGGCGCCCTTGACCAGGCGCACCATCAGGCGGTGGCCACTGCGGCGGGCCAGGTCGATCACGTGGTCGATCACCTGCGGACAGCGCTTCTGGTAGGCCTGGATCACGAAGCCGATGCCGTTCCAGCCGGCCAGTGCGGGCTCGAAGCACAGGCGCTCCAGCAGCTCCAGCGAGAGCTCCAGGCGGTCGGCCTCTTCGGCGTCGATGTTCAGACCGATGTTCTGGCCCCGCGCCTGCAAGGCCAACTGGCGCAGCACCGGGTAGAGCTCGGCGTGCACGCGGTCATGCTGGGCACGGCTGTAGCGCGGGTGCAAAGCCGACAGCTTGATCGAAATGCCTGGGCCTTCATACACGCCGCGCCCGCCCGAGGCCTGGCCGATGGCGGCAATGGCCTGCTGGTAGTCGCGCAGGTAACGCTCAGCATCGGCCGTGGTGAGGGCGGCCTCGCCCAGCATGTCGTAGGAGTAGCGAAAGCCCTGGGGCTCGAGGGTGGCGGCATGGCGCAGGGCCTGGGCGATGGTCTCACCGGTCACGAACTGCTCGCCCATCATGCGCATGGCCATGTCCACGCCCTTGCGGATCAGGGGCTCACCACCGCGCGCGGTCAGCCGCCCCAGTGCGGCCCCCAGGCCGCTTTCGCTGTGGGTGGATACCAGCTTGCCCGTCAGCAGCAGGCCCCAGGTGGCGGCGTTGACGAACAGCGAGGGGCTCTTGCCCAGGTGGCGCGCCCACTCGCCATGGGCGATCTTGTCGCGGATCAGGGCATCGCGGGTGGCGGCATCGGGGATGCGCAGCAAGGCCTCGGCCAGGCACATCAAGGCCACGCCCTCCTGGGACGACAACGCGTACTCCTGCAGCAGCCCCTGCACCAGGCCAGCCCGGCCGCCGGCGCTTTTGCGCTCACGCAGGTGACGCGCCAGGCGTTGGGCCAGTTGCTGGGTGGCCTCGGCCAGGGGCTGGGGCAGTCGGGCCTGCGCCAGCAACTCGGGCACCACCTCGGTCTCGGGGCGGCGCCAGGCCGCGGTGATGGCAGCGCGCAGCGGGCTGGCCGGCTGCAGGCCCGGCGTGAAGGGCTGGAAGGGGGTGCAGGTGTCGGCAGCGGGGCTCAGGGGCGGGCGGACGGACATGGTGAGGCTCCTCGGATTCGGTGAATTGCGCTATCTTCTTAGCCATTCACATGAATATTTATCCATAATTTGCACCTATTACCGAATAAATCACCACGAAAAACACCTGCCGTGCGCAGGTCAAGCGAGCACCGCACAATGGATGGCATGAAACCACTGCAAGACATTGCCCTGTCCATGCTCGACCTGGTGGCGGTGCGCGAAGGCGGCACCGTGGCCGACGCGCTGGCCATCGCCCTGCGCACCGCGCAGCATGCCGAAACGCTCGGCTTCACGCGCTACTGGCTGGCCGAGCACCACAACATGAGCGGCATCGCCAGCTCGGCCACTGCCGTGCTGGTGGGCCACATTGCCGGCGGCACCGAGCGCATCCGCGTGGGCTCGGGCGGCGTGATGCTGCCCAACCATGCCCCCCTGGTGGTGGCCGAGGCCTTCGGCACCCTGGCCGAGCTGTACCCGGGCCGCATCGACCTGGGCCTGGGCCGTGCGCCGGGCACCGACGGGCTGACCATGCGGGCGCTGCGCCGTGACCGGGTGGAGACCGAAGAAGACTTTCCGCGCGACGTGGCCGAGCTGCAGCGCCTGCTGGGCCCGACGCAACCCGGCCAGCGCCTGATCGCCATGCCGGGCGCCGGCACCAACGTGCCAATCTGGCTGCTGGGTTCGAGCCTCTTCTCGGCCCAGTTGGCCGCCGAGCGCGGCCTGCCCTACGCCTTTGCCTCGCACTTTGCGCCGCGCATGCTGCTGCAGGCGGTGGACTTGTACCGGCGCCTGTTCAAGCCCTCGGCCACACTGGAGAAGCCGCATGTGGTGATCGGTGTGCCGCTGATTGCCGCCCCCACCGATGAAGAGGCCGAGTTCCTGGCCAGCAGCACCTACCAGCGGGTGCTGGGCATCCTGACCGGCGACCGGCGCCGCCTGCAGCCCCCTTTGCCGCACTACCGGGCCCAGTTGGCCCCGCAGGAGCGCGCCGCGATCGATGATTTTCTGGCCGCCGCCGTGGTGGGCGGGCCGGGCACCGTGCGCGAAGGCCTGGCCCGGCTGGCCGACCTGACCCAGGCCGACGAGTTCATGCTGGTCAGCGATGTGTTCGACCCCGCGCTGCGCCTGCGTTCGCTGGACATTGCCGCCGCAGCGCTGCGCGGCTGAACCGCCCCCCGGGCGCTGCGCGCCCGGTTCTTGCATGCACGCCAACTGGCCATGACGGCAGCCAGACCGGCCCGCCGGATGTGCACGGCCCCCCCTCCCCAGGCCCCGAGTTTTCCACTCAAGCATTGATCTGAAATTCTTGGAATTTCGGCAACTCTGCTATAGACTTGGCTCGTTTCAATCACGAAACTATGTTTTACCTAAGAAACGAAACGGATTGGAGAACGTCATGAGTGCATCAGCGGCCGCCGAAGGCGTGCAAACCGCGTACCACCCCCCTGAGGGCATGGATCTGGGGCAATGGCTGAAATCACGGGTGGCCACCCGTGCCACCCGCCGCTACGACTGGGAGGCCTTGAAGTTCCAGGCCGACTTCGACCCCAAGTACGCCCGGGCCCAGATGCGCTACGTGGGCACCGGTGCCACCGGCGTGGCCAGCGACGAGAACACCGTGGTGGCCGAGCACTTCACCTTCTCCACCATGATCCTGCCGGCCGGCGCCGAAGGCCCGCTGCACATCCACACCGATGCCGAAGAAGTGTTCTTCGTGCTGCGCGGTCGGGTGAAACTGATCGCCGAACTGAACGGTGAAACCTGGGAAATGGAAGCCGGCGAGCGCGACTTGATCTCCTGGCCGGTGGGCGTGTACCGTGGCGTGATCAACATCGGTGACGAAGAGGCCCTGATGTGTGTGATGGTGGGCAACCCCAAGCCGGTGACCCCCACCTACCCGCCCAGCCACCCCCTGGCCAAAGTCAAGCGCTGAGCCTGCGCAACGCACCCCCACGAGGAAACAACATGAGTGTTCTGGGCATTGACGAAATCACCTTCGGTGCGGCGGATCTGGCCAAGTGCCGCCAATTCTTCAGCGACTGGGGCCTGCACCTGGTGGCCGAAGAGCCGCAAGAGCTGGTGTTCGAGTCGCTCAACGGCTGCCGCGTCAAGGTGGCCCATTCCGACAAGCCCGGCCTGCCCGCCGGCATCGAGGCCGATCCCACGCTGCGTGAAGTGGTATGGGCCGTGGGCTCCATCGCCGAACTGGAGGCCCTGCGCACGCGCCTGGCCGGCCAGCCCGGCTATGTGGACGACGGCCAGCGCATCGGCTGCACCGACCCCAACGGCCTGGCCGTGCGGGTGCAGGTGACCCGCAAGCGCGTGCTCGACCTGCCCTGCGCCCAGACCAACACCTGGGCCACCCGCGGCCGGGTGAACCAGCCCAGCCCGGCCTACGACCGTGCCACGCCGGTCGAGGTGGGCCATGTGGTGTTCTTCGTGAAAGACCTGGCGGCCACCACCGCCTTCTACGAGCAGCATCTGGGCTTTGTGGTGTCCGACCGCTACCCCGGTCGCGGCCACTTCATGCGCTGCGCCCCCGAGGGTGGCCACCACGACCTGTTCCTGCTGCAACTGCCCGAACCCCGCGCCGGCCTGAACCACGTGGCCTTCACGGTGCGTGACCTGCACGAGGTGATTGGCGGCGGCATGCACATGTCGCGCTGCGGCTGGAGCACCGAACTCGGCCCGGGCCGGCACCCGATCTCCTCGGCGCTGTTCTGGTACTTCATCAGCCCGGCCGGCGCCCTGGTCGAGTACTACACCGACGAAGACGAGCTGACCGCCGACTGGCAACCCCGCGACTTCACCCCCGGCCCCACCGTGTTTGCGGAATGGGCCATCAAGGGCGGCATCGACGGCCAGACGCGACGCCAGGTCAACGCCGACGCACCGAGCGGCCGTTTCATGACAGACCGCCCCAAAGACTGATCGCCGCACGATCCAACCCCACCTGACACCAACCGAAGCATCCGGAGGTTTTTGATGAGCAACACCCCCCCTCTCTACAACGAAACCCATCAGCACCGCGACGCCGCACCGACCGCGTACGAAAACCTGCTCGGTGACTCGATCGAGCGAGGCTTCGCGCAAGGCCTGCACGAGATCGAAGCCCTGATCGACTACCTGAACAAGGCCGGCCCGGCCGGCCCCAACAGCCAGCCCTGGACAGTCGAGACCTTCAAGGCCGAAATGGCCCGCCTCGGCGCCTGATTCACCCCCACCCTGGAGCACATCAAGATGCAAACGTCCAACGTCTATTTCCAGCAAGACCCGGTCGACGCCGCCCTGGCCGTGGGCCTGAAAGACCTGTGGTTCCCGGTCTGCCCCTCGTCCTTCGTGAAGGAAAACCCGATCTCGCTGCGCCGCATGGGCTACAAGATCGCCTTGTGGCGTGACCACGAGGGCAAGGTCCATGCCCTGGAGGACCACTGCCCGCACCGCGGCGCACCGCTGTCGCTGGGCGTGATCCTGGGCGACCGCCTGGCCTGCCCCTACCACGGCGTGGAAGTGCGCCACGACGGCACCGTGACCAGCGTGCCCGCCATGCCCGGCTGCAAGCTCGAAGGCTCGCGCACCACCCGCATGTTCCACGCCGTGGAAAGCAATGGCGCGATCTTCCTGTTCAACTCGACCGAGCCGCAGATCGACACCCCGCCGCCGCTGCGCCTGCCCGAAGAGCTGACCTCGCCCGAGTGGTCGTCCTTCCTGTGCTACACCGAATGGGGCTGCGACTACCGCTATGTGATCGACAACGTGATCGACCCCATGCACGGCACCTACCTGCACAAGCAGTCGCACACCATGTACGAAGGCGACGTGACGGCCGAATTCCACATCCGCGACACCGACACCGGCTTCGTGTTCGAGAAGAAGGGCCAGCGCAACGTCAACTTCGACTGGACCGAGTGGATCGACACCGGCATCCACCTGATGCGCCTCGAGATCCCCTACCCGAAGACCGGCGGCCCTGGCGGCAACTTCGCCATCATCGGCAGCTACACCCCCATCAGCCGCCAGGCCTCGGGCGTGTTCCACTGGCGCTGCCGCAAGGTGGATGGCTGGCAGCGCGACACCTGGCGCTTCCTGTACAAGAACCGCCTCGAGCAGCGCCACTGGAATGTGCTGGAGCAAGACCGCGTGGCCGTCGAGACCATGGAGCCCGATGCCAACCAGCGCGAGTTCCTGTACGCCCACGACATGGGCATCGTGCGCCTGCGCCGCCACCTGAAGGGCCTGGCCCAGGCCCAGATCGACCGCGCCGCCACCCCGGCCTGAGGCCGCACGGCCCGATGCGGGCCGGCACGACCTGAAAGCCCCCTGAAAACGCCCACCAAGCGCCCCTGACCGCATCTGGCAAGCCCTGGCTACCAGCCTGCCTCGGGGGCGCGGCGCTCTGTGACCGACATTAAACTCAAGCCCTCCCGCCCCCCACCCACAGCCCCGTCACGGCCATGTCGAATCTACTCAAAGCCTACATCCACGCGCTTCGTTATGAGGCCGAGGACATCCACAGCGTCGAACTGCGGCGCGCCGGCGGAGGTGAACTGCCCGAGTTCGCCGCCGGCTCCCACATCGACCTGCACCTGCCCAACGGGCTGGTGCGCAGCTACTCGCTGCTCAACGCCGCCGGCGAGCGCCACCGCTATGTGCTGGGGGTGCTGAAAGACCGGCGCAGCCGAGGCGGCTCGCGCTGCGTGCACGAAGCCCTGCGCGTGGGCCAGGCGATCGACATCAGCGAGCCGCGCAACAACTTTGCGCTGCACGAAGACGCGGGCCACTCGGTGCTGGTGGCCGGTGGCATCGGCGTCACGCCCATCCTGTGCATGGCCACGCGCCTGAAGCAGCTGGGCCGTTCCTTCGAAGTGCTGTACTTCGCCCGCTCGCGCAAGAGCGCAGCCTTCATCGCCGAACTGCAGGCCCTGGGCGCCCCGCTGCACCTGCATTTCGATGACGAACAGAACGGCCCGCCTGACCTGAAAGCCCTGCTGGCCGCCCGGCCGGCCCAGGCCGACACCCATTACTACGCCTGCGGCCCCGCCGTGATGCTCGACGCCTTCGAAAAGTTCTGCGCCGAGCTGGGTTACGCCAACGCCCACATCGAGCGCTTCGCCGCCGTCGAAGTGGCCGCCGCCTCGGACGCCCGCCAGAGCTACACGGTGGAGCTCAAGCGCAGCGGCAAGACCATCGCTGTCGAAGCCGGCCAGAGCCTGCTGCAAGCCCTGAACGCCGCCAAGGTGAACTGCGTGACCAGCTGCGAAGAAGGCATCTGCGGCGCCTGCGAAACCCGCGTGCTAGACGGCCAGCCCGACCACCGCGACTCGGTGCTCAGCACCGCCGAACGCGCGGCCAACAAGGTGATGATGATCTGCGTGTCCGGCTGCAAGAGCGAGCGCCTGGTGCTGGATCTTTGAGCAACTTCGCCTGAGGCGATCTGACAGACGGCAGCTGCTATGGCCGCGGCCGTCTGTTCAACGCGGCACCGGGCGGACATGCTGTAGACCATGAAAGCCCTCAAAAGCCCTCTGGCCAAGCAATTGCTGGCCAACCGCGGCGCCAGCGCCCAACTGCGGCACCTCGTCGCCCGCAGCGGTGCGGAAATCCTTGGGGCTCAGGCGCAGCCCCGATCCCAGGTCAGCACCCTTGAATGGCAGGACGGCACACGTACCGTGCGCTACCAGGTGACACGGGTACCGAAGGCAGGCTGAAGCGCGACGGCCATGAACGTGGCGTGACCCGCCATGACCGTCGTCATCCTGATCTCAGAACGTGCCCGGGTAAGAGCCCCCATCCAGCAACACGTTCTGCCCGTTGATGTACCCCGCATGCACGCTGCACAGGTAGGCGCAGGTGTTGCCGAGTTCCTCGGGCTGGCCCAGGCGGCGGGCCGGGTGGCGGGCGATGCGGGCGGCGCGCACGGCCTCGGCGGTGCTGCCTTCGCGCCGCGCCTGGGCTTCGAAGTTGCCGGCCAGGCGGGCCGTGTCGAAGGTGCCGGGCAGCACGTTGTTGATGGTCACGCCGCGCGCCACGGTGCTGCGCGCCAGCCCGGCCACAAAGCCGGTCAGGCCGCTGCGCGCGCCATTCGACAAGCCCAGGCCATCCACCGGCGCCTTGACCGCGCTGGAGGTGATGTTGACGATGCGGCCGAAGCCGCGCGCCATCATGCCGTCCAGCGTGGCCTTGATCAGCTCGATGGGCGCCAGCATGTTGGCGTCCAGGGCCTTGATCCAGTCCTCGCGCTGCCACTGGCGGAAGTCGCCGGGCGGCGGGCCGCCCGCGTTGGTGACCACGATGTCGAAGTCGGGGTGGGCGGCAAAGATGCGGGCGCGCCCTTCGGCGCTGGCCACGTCGGCGGCCACCCACTCGGCGCGGCCCGGGCCGAGGGCATTCAGACGCTCGGCCGCCTCGCGCAGCGGGCCTTCGGTGCGGGCCACGATGACCACCTGCACGCCTTCACGCACCAGGGCGGTGGCACAGGCCAGGCCCAGACCGGAGCTGGCGCCGCACACCAGGGCCTTGCGGCCCGAAATTCCAAGATCCATGACTCAGTTCTCCATGATCAGCGCCGCGCCAGCGCACTCAACAGGCGTGGCGCCCGGCGGATGCTTCAGGCCGTGGCCCAGGGCATGGGCGACTCGTTCAGCCCCCAGTACCAGCTCTTCTGAGCCGTGTACTCCAGGATGCCCAGACGCCCCTTCTCGCGACCGGTGCCGCTCATCTTGACGCCACCGAAGGGCGTGCTGACCGAGAACACCTTGTAGGTGTTGACCCAGACCGTGCCGGTCTGCAGGGCCTGGCCCAGGCGCCAGGCCGTCTTGTAGTCGCGCGTCCAGATGCCCGAGGCCAGGCCGAACACGTTGTCGTTGCACTGGGCGACCAGGTCGGCCTCGTCGCGCCAGGGCAGCAGGGCCAGCACCGGGCCGAAGATCTCTTCCTGGCACATGCGGGCGCTGTTGGCCAGGCCTTCGATCACGGTGGGGGTGTAGTAGCTGCCGCGCTCGAACAGAGCGCCCTCTGGGCGCACGCCGCCGGCCAGCAGTTGCCCCCCCTCGTCCAGGCCGAGCTGCACATAGCGCTCGACCGAGGCGCGGTGACCCTGGTTGACCAGAGGGCCCATCTGGGTGCTTTCGCTGGACGGGTCGCCCACGCGCAGCGCCTTCACGCCGGCCAGCAGGCGGGCCTTGAATTCGGCATAGACGCTTTCATGCACAAAGGCCCGCGAGCCGGCGATGCAGGATTCGCCGGAGGAGCTGAAGATGCCGTACAGCACCCCGGCCACGGCGTGGTCCAGGTCGGCATCCGCACACACGATGGTGGGCGACTTGCCGCCCAGCTCCAGCGAGGTGGGCATGAGCTTTTCGGCCGCCAGGCGGGCAATGCCCAGGCCCACGGTGGTGCCCCCGGTGAAGGCGATGCGCTTGATCAGGGGGTGCTTGACCAGGGCATCGCCCACGATCGAGCCCTTGCCCGGCAGCACGCTGATGATGCCGTCGGGCACGCCGGCCTGCTGGGCGATGCGGGCCAGCTCGATGGCCATGCGCGGGGTGATCTCGGCGGGCTTGAAGACCACGGCGCAGCCGGCGGCCAGCGCCGGCGCCAGCTTCTGAGCCTCGCTGGCGATGGGCGAGTTCCAGGGCGTGATGGCCCCCACCACGCCCAGCGGCTCGTGCGCGCTGAGGGTGAAGTAGTCGCCCCGCGACGGCGTGAGCTGGTCTTCCCAGGTCTCGCAGGCGGCGGCAAAGAACTGGAAGGTGCCGGCGGCGCTGGCCACCAGGGCCCGGGTTTCCTTGATCGGCTTGCCGTTGTCCAGGCGCTGCAGCTGGGCCAGCTCTTCACCGCGCTCGCGGATGCCGGCGGCAATGCGGTGCAGGATGGCGGCGCGCTCATGTCGCTTGAGGCCGGCCCACGAGGGCTGTTGGCGGGCACGTTCGGCGCATTGCACCGCCTCGTCCACATCGGCCGCGGTGGCCGCGTGCAGGGTGGCGACGGTGCTGCCGTCGTGCGGGTACTCGGTGGCGTACTCGGGGCCGGAGGCGTCGCGCCAACGCCCGGCCAGCAGGGTTTGCAGTTTTTCGCTCATGGGAGGTCTCAGACAGTGACGGCGGCGCCGCGGTTGTGCAGGAAACGAAGGCCCGACAGCACGGTCAGTGCCGAGGTCTTGGGGTTGTCGGCCAGGGGCTTGCCGCGCATGGTCAGCTCCATTTCGCCGAACTCGCCGCGCACGCTGATCTGGTGGATGTTCTCGCTCACGGTGGGGTCGGCGATCAAACGCACCCGGGTGGCGTCCAGGCCCAGGCCGGCCAGGGAGATGGTGGCGGCCACGTTGGCGTTCTTGGGGTAGAGCTGGGCCGCCTCGCGGGCCGTGGCCTCCAGGATCACGGTGGGCTCGGTGATGGCGGCAAGATCGCACACCGCTTCGGCCGGTGTGCCGCGCCAGCCCGAGGGCGGCTTGCGGCCGGTGTAGCGCACCTCGGTGAGGCCGGCCAGGCGTGCGGCCGCGATGGCATCCACCCCACCGATGGCACCCGACAGCAGGTGCAGCTGGGTGCCGCCCTGCTCGGCCGCTGCGGCCAGCTGCTCGGCCATGCCGGGGCCCGACAGGGCACCGATCGACAGCACCGCGCATTCCACGCCGCGCTGCAGCGCCGGCACCACGTGCTCGATCAGGGCCGCATGGCCGGCGCATTCCAGCACCAGGCTGGCCTCGGCGGGCACTGCCGTGGTCACGGTGGCGGCCTCACCCACCACGGCACGGGCCTCGTCCAGGCCAGCGGCCTGGACCACGATGTGGGTGATGCGCACACCGCTGTGGCCGGCCATGCGCTGGAAGATGGATCGGCCGATCGCCCCGAAGCCGATCAGGGTGACGGGCTGGGTGGCGCGTGCAGGACGGGCCTGAGTGCTGGCGTTGCTCATGCGGACTCCTTCTTGAGGATGGGGCCGGCGAACTTGGCGGCGAACGGGCCCCAGGCCTTCATGTCCACTTCGACCACCACCGGGCCCTTGGCAGCCAGGGCCTGGCCCAGCACCTCGGCAGTGCGCGCCGGGCTGTCGAGCAGGAAGTGGTGGGCCTTGAGGCTGGCACAGAAGTTCGCGAAATCAGGGGTGTGCAGCTCGACATAGCAATGGCGGCTGCCGTAGATGTCGTCCTGGATGTTCTTGATCACGCCATAGCGGCTGTCGTTCATCAGCAGCACCACCAGATCGGCGTTCTCCTGCACGGCGCAGGCCAGCTCGCCCACGTTGAGCATGAAGCCGCCGTCGCCCACTAAGGCCACGGTCTTGCGGCCGAGCTGGTGTTCGGTGTTGGCCACCGAGGTGCCGATGGCCATGGCCAGGCCCTGGCCGATGCCGCCGCCCAGGGCGTGCACACCGGCGCGGGGGTGGTCCAGCACCGGGGCGCGGTTGCCCCACATGCTGTTGGACAAGGTGATGTCGCGCACCCACCAGAGCTGCTTGCCGACGGCGGCGGCCAGCTGGTTCTTGAGCTCGGTGTAGGCACCCAGGGTGTCGTCCACATGGGCGGCGGCGGCGGCGCGCGCCTTCTGCACGTCGGGCACCAGTTGCGGGTCGACCTGCATGCGGCCTTCGAGCAGATCGGCCAGCGCGTTCAGCGTGAGCTCGGCATCGCCCTGCACAAAGTACTGGCTGTTGTAGCCACGGTTGTGGGCCAGGGCATTGGCGTCGATGCGGTAGAGGGCCTGCGGCAGCTTGAGCTTGTAGCGCAGGGTTTCGTTGCTGCGCAGGCGCGAGCCCACCACCAGCAGGGCGTCGCAGCTCTGGTACAGGTCTTCGGCGGGCTTTTGCAGGTTGTACGAGCCCAGGCTGGCGGGGTGGTCTTCAGCCAGGATGCCGCGCCCCTGCACCGAGGTCACCACGCCCCAGCCCAGCTTCACGAAGCGGGCCACGGCGGCGCTGGCACCGCGCGCACCGCCGCCCAGCCACAGCAGGGGGCGCTTGGCACCGGCCAACGCATCGGCCAGGGCCTGCACGCTCTCGGCCTCAGGCTGCACCGGGCGCAGCGGCAGCGGGCGCAGATCGGCCGGCAGGTCGAGCAGGGTGGCCTGCACGTCGATCGGGATTTCGATGCTGACCGGGCCGCAGGGCGGGGTGAAGGCCAGGCGGGCCGCCTCACGCAGCGTGGCCAGGGCGGTCTCGGCGTTGCGGATGCGGAAGGCCGCCTTGCCGACCGACTGCAGCATGGCCAGTTGGGCCGGGGCCTCGTGGATGTAGCCGAGGTCGCGGTCCAGGTAGGGCGACTCGATCTGGCCGGTCAGGTGCAGCATCGGCGTGCCCGCAGTGAGGGCCTCGATCATGGCGCCGGCCGCATTGCCGGCACCGGTGCCGGTGCTGGTCACACACACCCCCAGGGCGCCGCTGACACGGGCGTAGGCATCGGCCATGTTGCAGGCTCCGGCCTCGCCCCGTGCCGACACGAATCGGATCTTCTGACGCCGGTGGAAGGCGTCGAGGATGGGCATGTTGTGGATCGAGATCACGCCAAAGGCGGCGCGAACACCACATTGCTCTAGGAATCGGGCGGCAAGTTCGCCAACGGTGATGCGATGGGGGGCTGCTGTGGTCATGGTGTGGGGGGTGGGAGGGGGTTGACGTTCATGCCGCCGCGCTGCGGCAGGTGGCTGATGCGTTGGGTGACCTGGGCAGCGGCTTGCTGCACCAGTTGGACCAGGCTGCGGGCCTGATCGGCCTCGATCTGCTGCGCAGGCACGGTCAGGCTGACGGCCGCCACCACCTGGTGGCGGTCATTGAAAACAGGGGCGGCGATGGTCGAGATACCGGTCTCGAAGCCACCCTGGCTGATGCCGTAGCCGTTGGCCATGTCCTGATCGATCAGGGCCTTGAGCTGCACCAGGGTGGTGGGCGTCTTGGGGGTGAAGGCGTGCAGTGCCGGCTCAGGGTAGAGCTGGGACAGGCCGGCCATGTCGAGGTTGGACAGCAGCAGGCGGCCCAGCACCGTGGCATGGGCCGGCAACCGGGCGCCGACCTGGATCGAATGGAACACGGCCTGGCGGCCCATGGCCTTGGCCACGAACACCACCTCGCGGCCATCGCGCACCACCAGGTGGGCCGAGTAGCCGCTCTGGTCGCGCAGGCCTTCGATGATCGGAATGCCGTGCTCGGTGAGCTCCATCGAGGCCAGGTATTCGAAGCCCAGGCGCAGCACACCGATGCTCAGCTTGTAGTTGGGGCTGTCGCTGACGCGCTCGACAAAGCCCATCTGCTCCAGGGTCTGCAGCAGGCGGAACACCGAGGCGCGCGGCACATCGAGGCGGCGCGACAGCTCGGCGCCGGTGAGCTGCGGCTCCTGGCGGGTGAAGCAGCCCAGCAATTGCAGGCCACGGGCCAGGCCCGGGACAAGGTAGCGGTCGCTTGCGTTGTTCATGTGTTGGTTCTCCTGGTCTCTCGATCTGTGTTCAGGGGGTGGCCTGCAGCAGGGCATTGACCGCATCGGCGGCCTCCAGCGCGCAGGCATGGCCCACCGGGCCCAGTGAGAGATAGGGAGCACCCACCCGCTGCGCCAGCGCTTCGCAGGCGGCCGCCGGGGTGATGGTGTCAGCGCTGCCACTGGCCACGGTGACCGGACAGGTTACCGCAGCCAGCAGGCTGTCGAGATCGGCGTTGGCCAGCAGTCGGGCGGCCTGGGTGTAGCCCGTCGGGTGGATGGCCGCCATGATCGATTTCACATAGGCCACCAGGGGGGCATCGGCCTGGGCCGAGAGCATGGCGGCGCCCCGGTGCTCGGCCATGCCGGCCGGGCCCAGCCGCTCCAGATTGGCCAGGCGGTCGCGCAGCTTGGTCTCGCGCACGGCGGCATCGGCCAGGCCGTAGCCCAGCGCCGGCGAGAGCAGGACCAGCCGCTCCACCGCCTGCGGGCGCTGTGCCACCGCCGCGGCCGCCATCAGGCAACCCAGGGAGTGGCCAGCCAGCCGGATTGGTTGCTGCGCCAGGCCCAGGGCCTGCAGCCATGGCCAGACCCGCGCGCCGTAGTCGGCGGCCGTCGGCCATTCGGCTTCGACCGGGGTGCTTTGGCCGTAACCGGGGGCGTCCCAGGCCAGCACGGTGAAGCGGCTTTGCAGGGTTTGCAACTGGCGCATCCAACTGCCCGAGGCCGACCCAATGCCGTGCAACAGCACCAGCAAGGGGCCTTGGCCCGCCCGGCGGTAGGCGATATCGCCCCCGGCGGTCGACACCACCTGGGCAGGCCACTGCTGTGCCAGTTCTTGCAGCGTCATGTTCGTGTCGCCTGCTTCAGCGGCCCAGGTCGCGCTTGATCTTGGCCAGGGGCGAATCCGGCGGGTAGACCGGGGTGATGGGCTTGGGCGAGCCCAGCATCACGCACATCAGCGCGTCTTCGTCGCCGATGTTGTGCTCTTCGCGGTACACGCCGGGTGGCACCGAGATCAGATCGCGCTCGCCCACCACGGTCTCCCAGCGTTGGCCGTCTTTTTCGCAGATCACTTTCATGGCGCCGCGCATCACGAAGAAGATCTCTTCCACGTCGTAATGGATGTGCGAGGGGCCGATGTTGCCCGCCGGGATCACCATGGTCGAGAAGGTGAAGTGGGCCGAGGGCACGGTGTTGTTGTCAGCGGCCACACCGGTGCCGCCGGTGCCCACGTAGCGCATCTGGGCACGGCGGTACTTGGGGTCGAAATCGGCCTGGAACTTCAGCGCGTCCCAGTCGTAGCGGCGGGTGGAACGGCGCGCCACGCGCGACTCCATCCACTCGGCAAAGCTCTGGCCCGGGGCCTGCATCATGGCCTGCTGGATTTCAGCCTCGGGCGGGATGCGCGCATCCTGCAGGCCGCGTTCGTTGAACACCGGCTCGTTGGCCGCGGGGGTGTGGGGTGTGCTCATGGGGACTCCTTGCAAAACAATGCGGTGGGTTGGAAGGGGGGGTCAGTTCATGACGAAGCCGCCATTGACCGGCAGCACCTGGCCGGTCACGTAGCCGCTGCCTTCGGACAGCAGGAACAGCACGGTGGCGACCACATCGTCAGGCACCTGGGCCCGGCTGATGGCGCGGCCTTCGCTGTACAGGCGGTGGCGGGCTTCGGGCACGTATTCGGTGGCCTCGACCAGGGTCAGACCCGGCGCCACCGCATTGACGGTGACACCGTGCGCGCCCAGTTCGCGCGCCATCGAGCGGGTCATGGACATCACGGCGCCCTTGCTGGCCACATAGGCCATCAGGCGCGGGGCCCCCCACAGCGCAGTGTCGGAGGCGATGTTCACCACCCGGCCCCGACCCGAATCCTGCAGCCAACGCTGTGCGGCCACCGTCACCAGCCAGGGGCCGCGCACGTTGACGGCCATCACCCGGTCCCAGGTGTCGACTGTGATGTCGGCCATGTCCTTGCCGCCCGAGTTGGTGATGGCGGCGTTGTTCACCAGGCCATCCAGGCCGCCCAGGCGCTCGGCCGCAGCGGCCGTGGCCTGCTCGATCGCCTGCGGATCGGACACATCCATGGGCAGGTAATGCGCCACGGGCTGGGCCCGGCCCTGGTTCAGTGCGGCGGCCAAGGCTTCGCCACGTTCATGCAGCACATCGGTCAGGGCGACCCGGGCACCGGCGGCCACACAGGCGCGGGCAAAGGCCTCGCCCAGGCCGCGGGCACCGCCCGTGATGAGGATGCGGTGGCCTTCAAGAGAGGGAACGCTGGTCTGATTCATGCTTCGATTCCTGTGTCTGCCGTGCGCCGCCCTGTCTTGGTGATCGGGCTTCAGCGCGGCCTTTTTCAGTCTCACTTATGAAACGTTGATTCGTATTTGAATCGCAATTGTGTCACCAACCCACAATCCCACCCCTATCCCGACTATCACACAGGGTTTTTGAAACACCAAGAAGGGTCGCCGATGCCACTTTTTCAGGCGGCCAACACAGGCATTCGTCCATGCGCCAGATCAACAACACAGATGTGACCACCCCATGAATACGTGCTTTTACTTATTTGAAAAACGGGGGGTACTTCGTATTCTCCCTCAAATAGTTTCATCTATTGATCACCGTTTCGTATATAAAACGAAAGGCCCCCATGCTCACCCCAGGTTCTGTTGGCTCCCTCAGCCCGCCACAATGCGGCGGCAAGGGTTTGACATGAAGCGTCCCGTCCTGGCCCTGGCACGCCGTTGGGCGGTGGCGTGCTGCGCCGTGCTGGGCACCTCCAGCCTGTGCCACGCGGCCCCCGGCGAGCTCTCGGAGGCCCAACGCAGCCTGGCGGCAGCGCCGTTCACGCTGGTGGCGCCCTTCCCGGCCGGTGGCCCGGTGGACACGCTGGCCCGCATGCTGGCCAACGGCCTGGGTGAGCGCTACAAGCAGGCGGCCATCGTGGACAACCGCACCGGCGCCAATGGCAACATCGGCATCGAGGCGGTCAAGCGGGCAGCCCCCACGGGCCACACCCTGCTGGTGGTGCCGGCCGGCAACCTGACCATCAACCCCACACTGATGCCCCGCCTGGGCTACGACGTGGAGGCCGACTTCAGCCCCGTGGCCTCGCTGGCCAAGGCCCCCAACGTGCTGGCCGTGAACCCCGCGGTGCCGGCACGCAGCATCCGCGAACTGATCGCGCTCAGCCAGGCCCATCCCGGCACCTTGAGTTACGCCACGCCGGGCGTGGGTTCGGGCCTGCACCTGGCCGGCGAGCTGTTCAAGCAACAAAGCGGCGCCGACCTGCTGCATGTGGCCTACAAGGGCTCGCCGCCCGCGCTCAACGATGTGCTTGGGGGCACGGTGCCGGTGATCGTGGGCAACCTGCCCACCCTGCTGCCGCACATCCAGCAGGGCAAGCTGCGCGCCCTGGCGGTAACCGACCCCGTGCGCGCCCCCCTGCTGCCCGAGGTGCCCACGCTGGCCGAGGCCGGCGTACCCGGCGTGGCCGTGACCTCGTGGTACGGCGTGATGGCCCCCAAGGGCACGCCCGAGGCCGTGCGCACCCAACTGGCCACCGACATCGGCCAGATTCTGAACACGCCCGCCAACAAAGCCCAACTCGAAAAACAAGGCCTGGTCGTGTGGATCACCGCAGGCGCCGCCTTTGGCGACGTCATCCGAAAAGAGACAGCGACCTGGCTGCCCGTCATCAAGAGCCGAAAGATCGAAGCCCAGTGACGGGCCGTGCCCGATTCAAGAACCCTCACCGACCCACCCCACCACATCTCCCAGGACCCTCCCCATGCCCACCCCCACGTCCACCCGCTCTGCCCTCACCCGCCGCCATGCCCTGGCCCTGACCGCCGCCGCCCTCGGGCTGGGCGCGGTCGCCCAACCCGCCCTGGCCCAGGGCGGCTACCCCAACAAGCCCATCACCCTGGTGGTGGCCTACCCCGCCGGTGGCGACACCGACGCCATGGCGCGCCTGTTCGCCGAGAAGCTGCAAGGCCGCCTGGGCCAGCCTGTGGTGGTGGACAACCGCCCCGGCGCCAGCGGCATCATCGGCAGCGCCTTCGTGTCCAAGGCCCCGGCCGATGGCTACACCCTGCTGCTGGCCCCCAGCACCTTCTCGATCGCCCAGTTGGTGATGAAGACCGGCCCGGGCTCGGGCTACGACGTGCTCAACGGCTTCACCCCCATCATCCAGACTGTCACCATGCCCATGTTCGTGGCCGCCTCGGGCGCCAGCGGCATCAAGGACATCAAGGATCTGGTGGCCCAGTCCAAGGCCAAGCCGCTGACCTATGCCACCCCGGGCAGCGGCTCGCCCATGCACATCCTGGCCGCCATGTTCACCAAGGCCAGCGGCGCCGACCTGGCCCACGTGCCCTACCGCGGCGTGGCGCCGGCGGTGAACGACGTGCTGGGCGGCCACGTGCCGCTGACCTTCATGACCCTGGGCCCCGTCGCCCCGCACCTGGCCACGGGCAAGGTCAAGCTGCTGGGCGTGGCCGACACCCACCGATCCACCCTGGCGCCGGATGTGCCCACCCTGGCCGAGCTGGGCTACAAGGACATCGAACTCACCGCCTGGCAAGGCCTGTTCGGCCCCAAGGGCCTGAGCGCCGACATCGTGAAAACGCTCAACACCCACATGAACGACATCCTGAAGATGCCCGATGTGGTCAGCAAGGTCGGCACCTTCGGCGGCCTGCCGCTCGGGGGCGACCCGGCCCGTCTCGAAAAGAGCAACGCCGCCGATCTGGCCCGCTTCGGCAAGGTCGTGAAGGACTTCGGCATCCAGGCCGATTGAGCCTGGCACCCACCACGTTCCCCCGCCCGGCTGGGCTGCCCTGGCCGGAACTCCCCACGACGAAGCAGCGCTTCGTTTCCTCAATCGGCACATCTCTTGGAGGAGAAGCCCATGAAAAAATCCCTCATCGTTCTGGCCGCCCTGGCCGCAGCCACCGGGGCCTCGGCCCAGACGGCCCCCAGCTCGTCGGTGACCCTGTTCGGCACCATTGACGTGGGCCTGGCCCGCGTCACCGGCGACACCCTGAGCCGCACCGGCCTGTCCACCAGCGGCGCCAACATCAGCCGCATCGGCTTTCGCGGCACCGAAGACCTGGGTGGCGGCCTGGCCGCCGGCTTCTGGCTCGAAGGTGGCCTGGACGTGAACACCGGCGCCGGCAAGACCAGCGGCGCCTTCAGCTTCAACCGCCGCGCCACCGTCAGCCTGCTGGGCAACTTTGGTGAAGTGCGCGTGGGCCGCGACGATTCGGCCACCTTCCTGAACACCCTGATCTTCGACCCCTTCCTGACCAACGGCGTGGGCGGCACCGGCACCTTTGTCATGAACGGTGCCCCGATCCAGATCAGCAATGCGGTCAGCTACTTCCTGCCAGCCAACCTGGGCGGCTTCTATGGCCAGGCCCAGGTGGCCTTCGGCGGCCAGGCCTCCAACTCGACCACCCCCAACCTGGGTGACTACCGCGGCCTGCGCGGCGGCTACCGCCAGGGCCCGGTGCATGTGGCCCTGGCCACCGGCAAGCTCAAGGGGGCCTCCGCCGCCGCCGACGTGACCGCCAACAACATCGCCGGCTGGTATGACTTCGGCGTGGTCAAGCCCTCGTTCATCTGGGCCAGCGAGAAGACCGCCACCACCAAGATCACGGCCTTCCAACTGGGCGCCAGCGCCCCGATCGGCGCCAGCGAACTGCGCGCCTCGGTGGGCCGCTACGACACCGCCGGCAACAACGCCGACTGGACCAAGGTGTCGCTGGGCTACGGCTACAACTTGTCCAAGCGCACCCAGCTCTACACCAGCTACGGCCACATCAGCAACAAGGCCGGCGCCCAGCGCGCCATCAACATCCAGGGCCTGGGTGCCGCCGGCACCTCGCTGGGGGGCACCTCCAGCGGCTACGAAGTGGGCATGCGCCACTTCTTCTGATCGAAGGTTTCTCCGAGGTTGACTTGGCCTGCCACGGCCCGGGGTTTTTCCCTGGGTCTGGCAGGCTTTTTTGCGATCGGGCGCCCCGTGTCCTGTGAAAGAATCAGGCCACCGCCGCTGCCCCTCTGCCCCGTGCCACGACGCCGCCCCACCCTGTCAACCGAACCGCCAGAACTCACCCCTGCGCCCGCCTGCCCCTGGGCCGATCTGGACGAGCACGGCAGCGGCCTGTCGGTGGACAACTTCATCAGCTCCTGGATGAACCAGCTCAGCCACGCACTGCGCCGCACCTTGACGCTGAGCTATGCCGAGCCCTTTGGCGTCAGCGTGGCCGAATGGCGCATGCTGCGCCTTCATCGTTCACGAGGGCCAGCTGTCGTTCTCACAACTGGCCCAACTCTCCAGCACCGACAAGGCCCTGGTCAGCCGCACACTCAAATTGCTGGAGCAGCGGGGTCTGGTGCAATTGCAGGCCAGCGGGAGAGGTCGCGCGCGCAAGCTGATGTGCCGCCTGAGCCCCGCAGGCCTGGACCTGCATGACCAGATGATCCGCGTGGCCCGCGAACGCCAGGCCGCCATGCTGCGTGTGCTCAGCCCCACCGAGCGGCAAGGGCTGTACCAGACGCTGAACAAACTCAAGGCCGAATGCGCTCGACAGGACAGACTGCATGACGCCGCCCACCAGGACAGTGCCCCGCTTCGCGACAAGGTTGCCAGATCGTCCCCACCTGATGGGCTATAAACAACTTTGCATCGACCGTCACAGCCCGTCATTTCCGTGCAAGCCACCTGAGGCCCAATCGGACAAAAAGCAGGCCTCACAGCCCGCAGAAAGAGACGCATGAGTGAGCCCAGCCGCAGCAGCTACATCCTGCGGGCAACAGCGTTCTACCTGCTCTTCGGGCTGGGCTGGATCGTGCTGTCGGACCGCGTGCTGCTGGCTCTGGCCAACCCGCTGGACCTGGCGGCCCTGTCGGCGGCCAAGGGCATCTTTTTTGTGCTGGCGTCCGCGGCAGCCCTGTTCATGGCCTTGCGCTCAGTGCCGGGAGGCCGGGTCGTGGCCAGCGATTCAGGGCTGCCCGAGCCGGCGCCTCGGATCAGCACCGGCCAGCGTTGGCTGCGCTACGGATTCGCTTTGCTGATCACCGGCTGCATGCTGCTGGTCCATCAGGCCATGACCCCCATGGATGCGGGACACCCGCAATTCATCCTGTTCGTGCTGCCCATCGCCCTGAGCGCGCTGGTGGGCGGCCTGGGCCCGGGTTTGCTGGCCACGTTCACGGCGCTGATCGGCGTCGATCTCACGTCACAGCCTGCACTGCACAGCCTGGCCGCTTCGCCGCAAAACCAGTTCCGCTGGGGCCTGCTGCTGCTCAATGGGCTGGTGCTGAGCCTGCTCAGCGATCGCCTGAGGCGTGCCAGTGCGCGCTTGCAGCGCAGCAGCCGGCTGCTCCATGCCGTGGTCACCGGCACCTCGGACGCCGTGTTCGTGAAAGACCCCCAGGGACGCTACCTGCTGGCCAACGGTGCCGCCGGGGCCTTCGTCAACCAGGCCCCGGAGAGCATGCTGGGCGTCACCGATGCGCAACTGTTCGACGCCGCCTCCGCAGAGCACTTGCGCGAACTCGATCGGCAGGTGATGCAGAGCGCCGAGGTGCAGACCCACGAGGAGAGCCTCACCACGCTGGAGGGGCAGCAGCGGGTGTTCATGGTCACGAAAGGCCCCGTGGTCGACGAAGCCGGCACGGTCAACGGTCTCTTCGGTATCGCGCGCGACATCACCCACCTCAAGGCCGATCAGGAACGCCTGCTGGCGAGCGAGGCGGCGCTGCGCGACCGCGAACAGCAACTGGCCCGGGTGCTGCAGGGCTCAGACCAGGGTTATTGGGACTGGCACCTGCCCAGCAACACCTTCCTGGTGAGTGAACGCTGGGAGACCATGTTGGGTTTCGAGCCCGGCGAGATGGACGTGGCCACCAGCCGTTGGCCCGAACTCGTGCACCCGGAAGACCTGCCAGCCGCACTGGCCTCGATCGAGCGCCACCTCAAGGGCGAAAGCGATGCCCATGTGGTCGAGATCCGCTGCCGCACCAAGCCAGGCGGCTGGCGCTGGATCCTGTCGCGCGGCAGCATCGTCACGCGCAGTGAGGACGGGCAGCCCCTGATCATGGCGGGCACCCACACCGACATCACCGAACGCAAGCAGTCGGAACTGGCGCTGCGCGAGGCCAGCGTGGTGTTCGAGAGCAGCCACGAAGCCATCATGATGGTCAACCCGGAGGGGCTGATCACCAAGGTCAACCCCGCCTTCACGCGCATCACGGGCTTCTCCGAAGCCGAGGTCAGCGGGCGCTCCCCCCGGCTGCTGGCCTCCGGCCAGCATGGCGAGCCCTTCTACCAGGAGCTGTGGCGCGCCCTGCAGCAGCACGACTTCTGGCGTGGCGAGATCTGCAACCGGCGCAAGAGCGGTGAGCTGTACGTGGCGCAGGAGACGATTTCGGTGGTGCGCGATCCTCAGGGCCAGGTGCTGCACTACATCGGGGTGTTTGCCGACATCAGCCAGCTCAAGGCCCACGAAGCCGAACTCGACCGCGTGGCGCACCACGACCTGCTCACCGGCTTGCCCAACCGCCACCTGCTGTCGGACCGCATGGGCCAGTCGATCCTGCGCTCGCAGCGCAGCGGTCACCCCAGTGCGGTGTGCGTGCTGGATCTGGATGGCTTCAAGAGCATCAACGACCGCCATGGCCACAGCGTGGGCGACCAGCTGCTGCTGGGGCTGAGCACCCGCCTGCAGCAAGTGCTGCGCGCCGAAGACACGCTGGCCCGCACCGGGGGCGACGAGTTCGTGCTGGTGTTGTCCGAAGTCGGCTCCACCGAAGAGTGCACGCTGATACTCGACCGCCTGTTGCAGGCCGTGCGCCAGCCCTTCGCACTGGCGCCCGACCTGAACCTGGGCGTGAGCGCCAGCATCGGCGTGAGCCTGTACCCGGCCGACAATGCCGACCCCGACACCTTGCTGCGCCATGCCGACCAGGCCATGTACCTGGCCAAGCAGGCCGGCAAGAACCGCTACCAGTTGTTCGACCCCGAAAGCGACCGCCTGGCCCAGGCCCACCGGCAAGGCCTGGAGACCCTGGAGCGGGCCCTGGCGCAAGGCGAGTTCGTGCTGCATTACCAGCCCAAGGTGGACCTCGACAGCGGCGAGGTCATCGGCGCCGAAGCCCTGATCCGCTGGCAACACCCCGAACGTGGCCTGCTGCCGCCGGCCGACTTTCTGCCGCAGCTGCACGGCAGCGCGCTGGAGCCATCGCTGGGCGAATGGGTCATTGCCAGCGCCCTGGATCAACTCAGCCACTGGATCGCTCAAGGCCTGCCCATGAAGGTGAGCGTCAACATCAGCGCCAACCACCTGTTGCAACCCGAGTTCTGCGCCCGCCTGGCCCAGGCCCTGGCCCGCCACCCCGAGGTGCCCCCCGCCCACCTGGAGCTGGAGGTGCTGGAGAGCGCCGCCATCGCCGACATGGGCCAGGCTGTCGAGATCCTGCGCAACTGCCGGGCCCTGGGTGTGTGCTTTTCACTCGATGATTTCGGCACCGGCTACTCCTCGCTCACCTACCTGCGCCAGTTGCCCGTGGACACGCTGAAGATCGATCAAAGCTTTGTGCGCGACATGCTCACCGACCCCGACGACCTGCGCATCGTGCAAAGCGTCATCCAGTTGGCCGGCGTGTTCCATCGCCAGGTGATTGCCGAAGGCGTGGAAACCCTGGAGCATGGTGCCCGGCTGCGCCAGATGGGCTGCCACTGCGCACAAGGCTATGGCATCGCCCGCCCCATGCCCGCCCAGGACCTGCCCGGCTGGTGCGCCGCTTGGTTGCAGGCCCAGGCCTGGCAACACCTCTGAGCTGGCCTCGAAGGCCTGAAGGACCCCCCATGCTGTCCCACATCTTTGTCGGCATCACCGACTTCGACCGCGCCCTGCGCTTCTACCGCCCCGTGCTGGCCAGCCTGGGCATCGAAGAACGCTTTTGTGAACCGGAACGCCCCTGGGCCGGCTGGCACAGCGCCGGCGGCCAGCGCCCCCTGTTCGTGATCGCCCGCCCCCACGACGGCCAAGCCCCCAGCCCCGGCAACGGCCAGATGACCGCCTTCCTGGCCCCCACCCGAGCCGCAGTCCACGCCGCCCACGCCGCCGCCCTGGCCCACGGCGGCACCTGCGACGGCCCCCCCGGCCCCCGCCCGCACTACCACGCCCACTACTACGGCGCCTACTTCAAAGACCCCGACGGCAACAAACTCGCCGTCGCCTGCCACACCCCCGAACATCAACCCTGAAAAGCCCCCACAAAGGGACAGAGACCAAAGAACGAGGGGGCCGCCAGGCCCCCTTCTTCATTCAGCAGGCCTGAAGCGAAGAGGTCAGCCTGCCGCCGGGCCGCCCCAAGGCAGGCTGCGGCCCCCTTGGGGGGCAGGGAGTGACACGAAGTGCACGACCGTGGGGGCCATTTATTCAGGCCACCCCACCCTGGCCAACGACTCGTTGTCCCAGCCCTTGCGCCCCGTCAACTCCTCGCCCACCCAGTCAGGCAGATCCACCGCGGTCTGCTCGCTCGGCAACTCAACCTCCACCGTGTACAGGCCCTCCAGCCCGCCGTGGTAGCGGTCCACCTCGAAGGTATGGCCCTGGTGCTCGATGAAAAAGCGCGTCTTCTCCAGGGCATAGGCGCCCGGCTGGCGCGCCATCTGCTGGGCATCGGCCACCGGGATCTCGTACTCCCACTCATGGCGGGTGGCTGCACTCAGGGGTGCACTCTTGAGCGTGAGCCAGGCCCGGTCCTGCGATACCCGCACCCGCACCAGCACCGCGCCCTTGGCCAGGTAAGCCTGCAGAAAATGGGAGCCGCTCAGGCCCTCCAGGATTGCCGGGGTCCTGAGTTTGAATTTGCGTTCGATTTCCAAGGCCATGGTGATTTCCTCCTGAAGGCTGCCGCTGCTTTTTGAATGAGGCCCGATTGTGTCGCACCGCCACCCCAGCGCCAGGCTCGTGAGCCCCACATCGTCATTTCAGACGATTGAAAGTCATTCACAAGACAGCCAAGCTACAAGCCCATGCCGGATGATGGACAAGTCATCCGACCCAACGCCCTCTCACCCACGGCCCCACCCAACCTGCCCCACCGCTGCCATGAACCTGCATGACGCCATCGCCTCGCGCCGCTCGGTGCGCGACTTTCTGGACACCCCGGTCCCCGAAGCGGTCATCCGCCGTGTGCTGGAGCAGGCGCTGCGTGCGCCCTCCGGGGGCAACCTGCAGCCCTGGCACCTGCATGTGCTCACCGGTGCGCCGCTGGCCGACTTCAAGGCCCAGATGCAGCAGCGCCTGCAAGACGAGGCGGCCGGCAGCGCGGCGCCCGAGCCCGGCGAATACACGGTTTACCCGCCCGAGCTGGTCTCACCCTACCGCGAGCGCCGCTTCCAGGTGGGCGAAGCCATGTACGCCGAGCTGGGCATCCCACGCGAGGACAAGGCGGGCCGGCTGCGCTGGTTTGCGCGCAATTACGCCTTCTTCGGGGCCCCGCTGGCCTTGTTCTGCAGCGTGGACCGCCGCATGGGCCCACCGCAGTGGTCCGACCTGGGCATGCTGCTGCAGACCCTCATGTTGCTGTTGCGCGCCGAAGGCCTGGACAGCTGCGCCCAGGAGTGCTGGGCGCGCTACCCCCAGACCGTGGGCCAGACCCTGAAGTTGCCGCCCGAGCGCATGCTGTTCGCGGGCATGGCCATCGGCTACGCCAACCCCGAGCACCCGGTGAACCGCCTGCAGACGGCGCGCGCGCCCCTGTCCGAGGTGGTGGAGTTCATCGGCTTCTGAGCCCGCACCGAGGGCTCACACCGACCCAGCCCTCCCGCTCAGGCCGTGGGCAGGCGGTGGTCCTTGAACTGCTCGCGCAATTTCGTCTTCAGCAGCTTGCCGGTGGCGGTGTGCGGCAGGCTCTCGACAAACACCACGTCGTCGGGCAGCCACCACTTCGCAATGCGGGTGCTCAGGTGCGCCAGCACGGAGGCGGCATCCACTTCGGCGCCCGGGCGCTTGACGGCCACCAGCAGCGGGCGCTCCTGCCACTTGGGGTGCGGCAGGCCGATCACGGCGGCCTCCAGCAGGCCCGGGTGCGAGCAGGCTGCATTCTCCACGTCGATGGACGAGATCCACTCGCCGCCCGACTTGATCACGTCCTTGGCGCGGTCCACCAGTTGCAGGTAGCCATCGGGGTCGATGGTGGCCACATCGCCGGTCGGGAAATAGCCCTCGGCATCGAGCACCTCGCCCCCTTCGCCGCGGAAGTAGCCGCTGCAGATCCAGGGGCCACGCACATGCAGGTGCCCGTAGGCCACGCCATCCCAGGGCAGGGTCTGGCCGGCAGCATCGACGATCTTCAGGTCCACCCCCCAGACGCCCCGGCCCTGCTTGAGCTTGACCTTGAGCAGCGCATCGCCGTCCAGCTCGGCGTGCTTGGGCAGCAGCTTGCTGATCACGCCGATGGGGCTGGTCTCGGTCATGCCCCAGCCCTGCACCACCTCGGCGCCGAAGTCGCGCTCGAAGCGTTCGAGCACCGCGCGCGAGACCGCCGCCCCGCCGATGCCGATGCGCTTGACCCCGATCTCGCGCGGGTCGATCTGCGGGTGGGCATCCAGGTACTGGAACAACATGAGCCACACCGTGGGCACCCCTTGCGAGAAGGTGCAGCGCTCGTCACGCATCAGGTTGTAGACGCTCTGCCCGTCCAGGTGCGGCCCGGGCAGCACCAGCTTGGCCCCCACCATGGCCGCCGCATAGGGTGTGCCCCAGGCATTGGCGTGGAACATGGGCACGATGAGCAACACGGTCTCGGACGAGCTGATGCCGAAGGTGTCGGGCGCCAGCTCCATCAGCGTGTGCAGCACGGTGGATCGGTGCGAATACAGCACCCCCTTGGGGTTGCCCGTGGTGCCCGAGGTGTAGCACAGCGAAGAGGCCGACTTCTCGTCGAACTCGGGCCACACATAGTCGCCGTTCTGGGCGTCCAGCAGTTCCTCGAAGCACAGCAGGTTCGGCACCTCGATGGCGGGCATGTGGGCCCGGTCGGTCATGGCCACGAAGGCGCGCACCGACTTGAGCCGGGGCGCCAGCTGCGCCACCAGGGGCGCAAAGCCGATGTCAAAGAACAGCACCTGGTCTTCGGCGTGGTTGATGATGTAGTCGATCTGCTCAGGGAACAGGCGCGGGTTCACGGTGTGCAGCACCGCCCCCATGCCCGACACCCCGTAGTACAGCGCCAGGTGCCGGTACGAGTTCCAGGCCAGCGTGCCCACCCGGTCACCCGGGCGGATGCCCAGCGCCCCCATGGCCTGGGCCACCTGCCGGGCCCGGTCGCGCAGGCCGCGCCAGGTGGTGCGGTGGGTGGGCCCCTCGGGCAGACGGGAGACGATCTCGGTGTCGGGGTGGAAGGTGGCCGCGTGCTCGATCAGCGACGAGATCAGCAGCGGGCGGTCCTGCATCAATCCTTGCATGGGGAAGTCCTCCTTGAGTTCCGGTTCAACCGCCGTACAGGCCGCCAAAGGCTTCGTAGTCCTTGCCATTGAAGCGCTGCAGCACCTTCTTCTCGATCGGGTAGAAATCGTCGGGCCCGGTCTTGACCTCGATGCCCGGGTACAGGCCCGGCGGCGTGAAGTTGAGGCTGGCGGCCTGCTTCATGATGTTTTCGCGCGTCAGGTTGTCGCCGGCCTGGCGCAGCACCTGGGCCAGAGTGGCGGCCACCGAGTAGCCCAGCACATTGAGGGTGTCCTCCGGGTCGCCTGCCGGGTAGTACTGCTTCATCACCGCCACGTACTCGGCCACCTCCTTCACGCCCTTGGCCGCCGGGTCGGACGGGGCCAGCAGGTAGGTGGAGGAGATCACGCCGGTGGCGTTGTCCAGGCCGGCGGGCTTGAGCACCGAGCTCAGGGACTGCGACACGCTGACCAGGTAGTGCGTGGGCTTCCAGCCCAGCTCGGCGGCCTTGCGGATGGCCTGGGCTGCGAACTTGGGCGTGCTGATGTTGAAGAACACATCGGCCCCGGACGACTTGAACGTGACCATCTGGCTGTCGATGGTGGGGTCGGTCACCTCGTAGGTCAGGTGCTGCACGATCTGGGTCTTGGCCTTGTCGCCCAGGGCGTCGGTGAAGCCCTTCATGAAGTCCTTGCCGAAGTCGTCGTTCTGCATCAGCACAGCGATGCGCGCATTGGGCTTGGTGGCCAGGATGTGCTGGGCGTAGGCCCGGGCCTCGGCCTGGTAGGTGGGCTGCCAGCCCATGGTCCAGGGGAAGTTCTTCGGGTCGCCAAAGCGCGTGGCGCCGGTGTTCACGAACAACTGCGGAATCTTCTTGGCCGTCAGGTAGCGCTGCACCGCCATGTTCTGCGCCGTGCCCAGCGAGGCGAACATCAGCAGCACCTCGTCCTGCTCGACCAGCTTGCGCGTCTGCTCCACCGACTTGGCCGGGTTGTAGGCATCGTCCAGGGCCAGGAAGTTGATCTTGCGCCCCTTGATGCCGCCGGCCGCATTGAGGCGGTCGAAATAGGCGGCCATGGCCTTGCCCGCAGTGCCATAGGCCGAGGCCGGGCCTGAGTAGGGAGAGAGGCTGCCTATCTTGATCTCGGTGTCGCTGGCGCCCGGGTCGTATTTCTTCTGGGCCTGCGCCACCAGAGGCAGGGCACAGGCCAGCAGCACGCCTGCGGCGGCCAACTTGAAATGCCGACGCAGGCCGGCTTGGAAGCGAGTGAACATGAGGTGTCTCCGAGGTGTTGTGGGCAGGCCGGGGCCAGGGCGCCATGCGGACAGCCTGCGGGCATCGTAGAAGCCGGCCAGGGCACTCACATCGTCGGAACTGACGATATTGCCCGGGCCCCCATGAGCCCTGCAACCCGCCCGAAGACCAGGCCTCGCTCGCCCCCTGAAAGCAGCGCACAGAAAAAGCCATGCTGGGGAATAATCGTCCGGATGACTGCTGCTGCCTCCACCTCGATCTGGGCGCCCCTGCGCCAACCCGCGTTCAGAGGCCTGTGCCTGTGTGGCGGCATCTTCTTCATCGGCAGCGGCATGCAGTCGATGGCGGCGGCCTGGCTGATGATCGAGCTGACGGGCTCATCCTTTCTCGCCGCGCTGGTGCAGACCGCGGTGTTCCTGCCCATGTTTTTGCTGGCCCTGCCGGCCGGTGTGCTGGCCGACACCACCGACCGCCAGCGCCTGATCTCGGGCTCGCTGCTGGCCTTGGCCGCGGCCTCGGCCCTGCTGGCCGTGCTGGTGCTGGGGGGCTGGGGCGGCCCCCACTCGGTGTTGTTGCTGATCCTGGTCTGCGGCTGCTGCCTGGCGGTGCTGACGCCGGCCTGGAACTCCTCCGTGATCGACCCCGTGCCGCGCGAGGAGTGGCCGCAGGCCATCACCGCCATCAGCATCGCCTACAACGCGGCCCGCGCCATCGGGCCCACCCTGGCCGGGCTGGTGTTCACGCAGCTGGGTGCCGGCTGGGTGTTCGTGTTCACGGTGGCCTGCACCGGGGTGATGTGGGAATCGATCCGGCGCTGGCCGCCGCGTCCGCACCCACCCTCGCGCCTGCCGCCCGAGCGGCTTTGGGGCGGCACCCTGAGCGGGCTGCGCTTTGCCTGGCACTCGCGCATGGTGCTGGCCCAACTGGTGCGGGTGATGGCCTACAGCGCCGCCGGCTCGGCCCTGTGGGCGCTGCTGCCCGTGATCGCCCAGCGCCAGCTGGGCACCGGGGCCCAGGGCTTCGGCCTGCTGATGGGCTGCATGGGCACCGGGGCGGTGCTGATCGGCCTGGTGATCGGGCGGGTGCGGGCCCGCTTCGGCCTGGACCCGTTGATTGCATTGAGCAGCGCGGTGTTTGCCGCCGCCATGCTGCTGGCGGCCTGGGTGCGACAGTCGGCCGTGGTGTACCTCGCCATGGCCTTCGGCGGGGCAGCCTGGATGGCGGCCCTGTCCACCTTCAACAGCGCCACCCAGGCCAGCGCCCCACCCTGGGTGCGCTCGCGCGCCGTGGCCCTGCACATCGTGGCCTCGCTGGGGGCGTTTGCCATCGGCTCGGCCTTCTGGGGTGCGGTGGCCGAAATGGCCGGGCTCAATGCCGCCCTCACGGCCGCGGCGGTGGCCATGGCGGCCAGCCTGCTGCTGGCCCGGCCCATGCCGCTGCGCATGGGCGACCGCCATGACGTGACCCAGGCCACGCCCTGGGAGGATCTGTTCGTGGCCGACGAGCCCGAGGCCAGCGCCGGGCCGGTGGCGGTGGAACTGGGCTACCGCATCCTGCCCGGACAGGACCGGGCCTTTCTGGATGCCGCAGCCCAGCTCAAGGCGCATCGCAGACGCGACGGCGCCACCTTCTGGCGTGTCTATAAGGACCTGGGTGAGCCTTCGCGCTACGTCGAGCGCTTCATCGTCAGCTCCTGGGCCGACTACCTGCACCAGCGCGCCCGCTCCACGCTGGCCGATCAGGCCCTGGAGGCCGAGGTGCGCCAGCACCTGGCGCCGGGTGAGAGCGTGCACATGTCGCACTACATCGCCGAACGCTGACGCACCAGATAGGCCAGAAACTCATCGGCCGGCAGGGCCGGGCTGAACAGCCAGCCCTGGAAGCGATCGCAGCCCAGGGCCAGCAGCGCCTGCCGCTGCTCGGGCGTCTCGACATATTCCGCCACCACCTCGACGCCCTGCGAATGCCCGAGGCGGCACACGCAGGAGATGATGTCGCGGTCCACCACGTTGCGACAGACCTCACGGGTCAGGCTGCCGTCGAGCTTGATGGTGTGCAACTTGAAGCGATGCATGTACAGCAGCGAGGTGCTGCCCATGCCAAAGTCGTCCATGGACAGCAGCAGGCCCTGGGCGTTCAGCTCCGCCAGCGAGCGGTCGGTCTGCGCCGTGGACGCCAGGGCCTGGCCCTCGGTGACCTCCAGCTCCAGGTCGTGTGCCGCCAAGCCATGCGCCTGCAGCACCAGGCCCACCTGCCTGGACCAGGCCGGGTCTTCCAGCTGCAGGGGCGACATGTTCACCCCGACGTGGAAGCCCCGGTGGCCCAGATCACGCCAGGCGCGCATGTCGCGGGCCGCCTGGTTCAGTGTCCAGCGACCGATCTCGAGAATCAGCGAACTCTCCTCGGCGATCTTGATGATCACGGCCGGTGAAATGGGGCCATGCACCGCGTGGGTCCAGCGCAGCAAGGCCTCGGCGCCCACCAGACGCCCATCCCGGTCATGCTGTGGCTGGTAGGCCAGGTACACCCGCGGCCCCCCCAGGTCGGCCTCGAAGTCCGCGTGCAGGGAGCGGGCCACCGCCCCCACGGCATCGGCCCGCGCCAGCACCCGGGGCTGCACCGCCGTCTGGGTGACGCCCTGCAGCGTGCCCAGCGCCTCGCGGAAATGCGCCGCCAGCCGGGCAGCGCGACGCTGCTCGAAGCGACGCACAAAGGGGGCATAGACCAGGGCACTGAGCCCGACGCCGGCGGCCTGCACCGCCACCCCCTGCCAGCCCCCCGAACTCAGGTAGCCCGAGAGCAGGGCCGGTGTCGACCAGGTGAGCGCCGCGCCCTCCAGCGGCAGACACTGCAGGTACACGGCCAGCTCGGCCACCAGGCAGGCAGCGAGCGGCGCCAGCACAAAAGGCAGGAACAAGGTCCGGCTCAGGATCAGGGGCAGGCCGAACAACAGCAGCTCGTTCACATTGAGCAAGGCCGGCAGCACCGAATACCAGGCCAGGCGCCGCAATGCCGGGTCGCGGGCCCGCAGCAAAGTGCACACGATCAGCCCCCAGGTGGCGCCGGCGCCGCCCAGGTGGGCATAGGTGTTGAGAAACATCAGCGAGGCCTGGTGAGGGGCATGCCATTGGGCGCCGGTGGCCAGCAGCTCCGAACCCTGGCCGGCCAGGTGCAGCAACCATTGACCGCCATTGATGCCCGCCGTCCACAACAGCTGATTCACCAGCACAAACACCGGGTTGAGCCACCACGCGCTGAGCTGCCCCTGCTGCGCCCAGACATGGGCCAGGCCCTGAAAGCCCGTCGCCAGTTGCGCCAGCATGCCCGCCACCGACACCCGCAACAGCCCGACCACGATGAACAGCAGCAGGGCGTACACCACCATCTGCAAGGCATAGCCCAGCGAGGCGCCGGCCTCCAGCAGGTTGCGCTCGGACCAGGCCTCGGCATGGTAGGCCAGCGCATGCATGCTCTCGGCCACCAGCACACCGATCACGATGCTCTGGAACACGCTGGCATAGCCCAGCACCTGGAAATCAGGCCCCTCCAGGGGCAGCACGCACACCAGAAACGCCACGGCGGCCACCGCCGACACGGTGACGATGGAGTGCCGGTTGACGCCATCCTCCTGCTGCAACAGCCGTGTGGTGCGGGCCGCAATCGCCATGGCGCCGAGCAGGCCCATGATTCCGAAGGTGGCATTGAAGAACAGTTTGGCGGCCCGCACCAGGTCGGAGGCCGGCAGTTCGAGATGGCGCAGCAGGGCCACCAGCGGAGGCAGTTCGGCCAGGCCCAGTGCCAGGGCGCCCACAATGGTCATGGGCAGCAGCGTGACGTAGGCATCACGGATCGCACCCAGCCACAGGTGCAAGCGATGCGAGAGCGTGCGCCGCGTCAAGGCACCGCGCGCACCGGACCAACCGAGTAGCCGAAGGGCCAGAGCAAGATCAAGTCTCATGCCGCCTACACCTAGAATTTGGCATTTCTGACCAATTCTAGGAGCCGGCAAAACTCAAAGGTATTGTTAAGACGACAGACGGACTACCGCCTGTCGTCTAGCCCCCAGCATTCAGTGCCCCAGCGCCCCCCCCAGCGGCCGGCCCACCCGGATCGGCCGTCACCACCCTGTTGCGCCCCTGCGCCTTGGCCTGGTACAGGGCCGTGTCTGCCCGCGCCACGGCTTCACTGCCCTCCTCCGGTGGCCGGTACTCGGTCAGACCGAACGACACCGTGAAACGCAGCAGGTGGCCGTCCGGCAGGGGCACGGCCAGGGACTCGACATGCTGACGCAGGCGCTCCAGGGCCTGGCTGGCCTGCACGGGGTCGGCGCCTCCCAGCAGCAGCAGAAACTCCTCGCCCCCCCAGCGCGCCAGCACATCACCCTCGCGCAGCAGCGGCATCAGTTCAGAGGCGAAGCGGCGCAGCACCAGGTCACCGACCGCATGGCCACACCGGTCGTTGACCGCCTTGAAGTGATCGAGGTCGGCCAGGGCCACACAAAACCCGGCCCCGCGGCGGGCCTGGGCGCAACGCTCCTGCAGCTTTTCAACCGCGCGGCGCCGGTTCATCAGGCCCGTCAGTTCGTCCTGGCCGGCCTGTTCGTCCAACCGCGCCAGGGCACGCTGCAACTCAGACTTCTGCCGGTTCAGCTGGACACGCAAATTGCTCTGGCGCCCGGCCAGCAAGGCAAAGGCGGGCAGCACCGTCAGCACGATGATGAAGTTGGCCAGTTCCTCGCCCGCGGGGTAGCGGCTGGGCTGCCAGTGCGGCAGGATGCCCATGGCCAGGGCATACAGCGACACCACGAAGGCAGTCAACCAGCGCACCTGGCGCGCCGACAGGGCGAAGATGCTGAACACCAGCGCCAGACAGGCCATGGCCAGGGAGGGGCCCCGCATCGGGCCTACCGCGGCGTAGCAGGCCACGGCCGACACCGAGGAGTAGGCGATCTGCGGCACGGTCAGGGTCGGGTCGCGCCAACGCAGCCCGAAGCCCAGCGACAGCCCCAGCAGCACCCAGAGGGTGAGCGCCATCGACAAGGGCGCCCACACCAGCACAAAGGCCCAGGAGGCATGGCCCAGCCGGGCTGCGATCACCATGAACAGGATGCCCCCGATCTGGCAGAGCAGAGCCGCCAGGGCCTGCAACTGCCAATGGCGCACGCGCCGGGCATCGCGCACCGGGCTGGCGAGCGAAGGGGTGACTTGGGCCGGCGTTTCGGCGCGGCCCGCCTGCCAGGGCGAAGTGGAAACGTAGGACAAGTGATGGCTCCCTGCCCCATCTCAGCAACCTCGCCTGTCGGGGACAGCAAGATCATGACGCGAAGCGAGCGGTTTTGTACAGAGCCCGTCGTCTGCTGCCCCCTTCCCGAGGCATGGCGCGCGCCGTCGCAGGCGGGCAGCAGGGCTGCTCTGAGGCTGGATTTTTACGCTTTTTATACAGCCCTCAGACCCAATTCAACCCGCTTTTTACGCCTGAAATCCTACGCTTGGCCCATCGTTTTTCACCTCGATGGAGCGTTGATATGGACATCGCCTGGCTCGCCTGTGCGGCCTTGCTGGGGGGCCTGCTGGCCGCCCTCACCCGCGGTCTGCAGGCCCTTGAACCCCGCGCGGGAGACGCGTCATGAACGCCGCCGACTGGCTCTACGGCCTGGGCGCCGTGCTCGCATGCGGCCTGCTGGCCTACCTCGTGTTCGCGCTGATCCGCGCAGAGGAGTTCTGAATGGGCATGAATTCCTCCGCCTGGGGCCTGCTGGCCCTGTACCTGGTGCTGCTGCTGGCCCTGGCCTGGCCGTTGGGTCGCTACCTCGCCGCCCTGTGCGCAGGGCGCCTGCCCGCCTGGATGCTGCGCAGCGAAGCCGCCCTCTTGCGCCTGGGCGGCCAGGGCAGCGACGCGCCGATGCGCTGGACCCACTACGCCTACGCCTTGCTGGCCTTCAACCTGCTGGGTGTGTTCGCGGTGTATGCCCTGCAGCGCCTGCAGGGCTGGCTGCCCTTGAACCCGCAGGCCTTTGCGGCCGTGTCGCCCGACTCGGCCTTCAACACCGCGGTGTCCTTTGTCACCAACACCAACTGGCAGGGCTACTCGGGTGAATCCACCATGAGCTACCTGACCCAGATGCTCGCGCTGACGGTGCAGAACTTCGTCTCGGCCGCCACCGGCATCGCCGTGGTGTTCGCGCTGATCCGGGGCTTTGCCGCGCGTTCGGCCCAGGCCATCGGCAATTTCTGGGTCGACCTGACGCGCGCCACCGTGTGGCTGCTGCTGCCGCTGTCACTGCTGCTGGCCCTGGTGATGGTGGGCCAGGGCGTGATCCAGAACTTCAGCCCCTACCAGGAAGTGCACACGCTGGAAACCCAGGCCTACACCCAGCCCAAGCTGGGGGCCGACGGCCAGCCCGTGCTCGACGCCCAGGGCCAGCCGGTGCAAGAGGCCCAGAGCACCGACACCCAACTGCTGCCCATGGGCCCCGTGGCCTCGCAAGAGGCCATCAAGATGCTGGGCACCAATGGCGGCGGCTTCTTCAATGCCAACTCGGCCCATCCGTATGAGAACCCGGGCGCCTTCAGCAACCTGCTGCAGATGCTGGCCATCTTCCTGATCCCGGCGGCCCTGTGCCTGGCCTTCGGCATCGAGGTGGGCGACCGGCGTCAGGGCGTGGCGGTGCTGGCCGCCATGACGCTGATGTTCGTGGCCGCCGTGCTGGTGATCACCCCGGCCGAACAGGCCGGCAACCCTCAGTTGACGGCCCTGGGCGTGGACCAGATGGCCAGCCTGCAGCAGGCCGGCGGCAACATGGAGGGCAAGGAGACGCGCTTCGGCGTCAACGCCAGTGCGCTGTTCGCGGTCATCACCACCGCCGCCTCCTGTGGCGCCGTGAACGCCATGCACGACTCGCTCACCCCCCTGGGCGGCATGGTGCCGCTGGTGATGATGCAGCTCGGCGAGGTGGTCTTCGGCGGCGTGGGCACCGGCCTGTACGGCATGCTGGTGTTCGCGGTGCTGGCGGTGTTCATCGCCGGCCTGATGATCGGCCGCACGCCCGAGTACCTGGGCAAGAAGATCGAAGCCTACGAGATGAAGATGACCTCGATCGCCATCCTGGTCACCCCCCTCGTGGTGCTGGTGGGCACGGCCGTGGCCGTGCTGGCCGAGGCCGGCCGGGCCGGCGTGGCCAACCCGGGGGCGCACGGTTTCAGCGAGATCCTGTACGCCTTCACCTCGGCCGCCAACAACAACGGCAGTGCCTTTGCCGGACTGTCGGCCAACACCCCGTTCTACAACCTGGCGCTGGGCCTGGCCATGTGGCTGGGGCGCTTTGGCGTGATCGTGCCGGTGCTGGCCATGGCCGGCGCCCTGGCCCGCAAGCAGCGCCTGCCGGCCAGCGCCGGCACCCTGCCCACGCACGGGCCGCTGTTCGTCGTCCTGCTGGTGGGCACCGTGCTGCTGGTGGGCTTGCTGAACTATGTGCCGGCCCTGGCCCTGGGCCCGGTGGTCGAGCACTTCATGCTCTGGCCCAGCCATTGAGCCCGACCGAGAAGGAATCAAAATCATGAGTCAATCCAGCGGTTTCGCACTCTTCGACCCGGCCCTGGTCAAGCCCGCCATCGGGCAGGCCTTTGCCAAACTCAACCCGCGTGTGCAATGGCGCAACCCGGTGATGTTCGTGGTCTACGTGGGCAGCCTGTTCACCACCGTGCTGGGCCTCCAGGCCCTGGGCGGTCAGGGTGAGGCCTCGCCCCTGTTCATCTTCAGCGTGGCGGTGTGGCTGTGGTTCACCGTGCTGTTCGCCAACTTCGCCGAAGCCCTGGCCGAAGGGCGCAGCAAGGCGCAAGCCGCCTCGCTGCGCAACATCCAGCAGACCGGCTGGGCCAAGAAGCTGCAGCACCCGCGCCACGGCAGCCCCTGGCTGCCGCTGGAGTCGCCCCTGCTGCGCAAGGGGGATGTGGTGCTGGTCGAGGCGGGCGACGTGATCCCGCTCGACGGCGAGGTGATCGAAGGCGTGGCCTCGGTGGACGAATCGGCCATCACCGGCGAATCCGCCCCCGTGATCCGCGAATCGGGGGGCGACTTCTCGGCCGTCACCGGGGGCACGCGCGTGCTCTCCGACTGGCTGGTGGTGTGCATCGCCGTGAACCCGGGGGAGAGCTTCATCGACCGCATGATCAGCATGGTGGAAGGCGCCAAGCGCCAGAAGACCCCCAACGAGATCGCGCTCAACATCCTGCTGGCGGCGCTGACCATCGTGTTCCTGGTGGTCACCGTGACCCTGCTGCCGTACTCGGTGTTCAGCGTGCAGGCGGCGCAAAGCGGCGCCCCGGTCACCATGACCGCCCTGGTGGCGCTGCTGGTGTGCCTGATCCCGACCACCATCGGCGGGCTGTTGAGCGCCATCGGTGTGGCCGGCATGAGCCGCATGATGCAGGCCAACGTGATCGCCACCTCGGGCCGCGCCGTCGAGGCGGCGGGCGATGTGGACGTGCTGATGCTCGACAAGACCGGCACCATCACCCACGGCAACCGCCAGGCCGCCACCCTGCTGCCCGGCAACGGCCACACCGAGGCCAGCCTGGCCCAGGTGGCGTGGCTGGCCTCGCAGTCCGACGAAACCCCGGAAGGCCGCAGCATCGTGGCGCTGGCAGCGCAAAAGCTCCATGCATCGGCCCTGGAGCGCCTGCAGGCCGGCCTGGGTCAGGCCCTGCCCGTGCCCTTCACCGCACAGACCCGCATGAGCGGCGTCGACCTGCCGGAGGGCGGCAGCATCCGGGTGCTGCGCAAGGGGGCGGTGGACGCCGTGCGCCGCCACGTGGAAGCCCTGGGCGGGCGCATGCCGCCCGAGCTGGTGCGCGCCGCCGAAGACGTGGCGCGCCGTGGCAGCACGCCGCTGGTGGTGGCCGATGGCGCGGTGGCGGTGGGCGTGGTCGAGCTCAAGGACATCGTCAAGTCGGGCATCAAGGAGCGCTTCGAGGCCCTGCGCCGCATGGGCATCAAGACCGTGATGATCACGGGCGACAACCCGCTCACGGCGGCCGCCATCGCCGCCGAGGCCGGTGTGGACGACTTCCTGGCCGAAGCCACCCCCGAGGCCAAGCTGGCGCTGATCCGGCAGTACCAGCAGCAGGGACGCCTGGTGGCCATGACCGGCGACGGCACCAACGACGCCCCGGCCCTGGCCCAGGCCGACGTGGCCGTGGCCATGAACTCGGGCACCCAGGCCGCCAAGGAGGCGGCCAACATGGTCGACCTCGACTCCAACCCCACCAAGCTGCTGGAAGTGGTGGAGACCGGTAAGGCCCTGCTGATGACCCGCGGCTCGCTGACCACCTTCTCGATCGCCAACGACGTGGCCAAGTTCTTTGCCATCATCCCGGCCATCTTCGTGGTGACCTACCCGCAACTGGGTGCGCTCAACATCATGGCCCTGGCCAGCCCCAGCTCGGCCATCCTGTCGGCGGTGATCTTCAATGCGCTGGTGATCGTGTTCCTGATCCCGCTGGCCCTGCAAGGGGTGCGCTACCGCGCCATCGGGGCCGCGGCCCTGCTGCGCCGCAACCTGCTGATCTACGGCCTGGGCGGTCTGGTGGTGCCTTTTGCCGGCATCAAGCTGATCGACCTGCTGCTGGTGGCACTGCACCTCGCCTGAACCTCATCCAACCCTGACTCGAGAATCGCCATGTCTCCCATGCCTCATTCCATGCCTCCCCTGGTCCGACCCGCCCTGGTGTTCTTCATCGCCCTGAGCGTGCTCACCGGGGTGCTCTACCCCCTGGCCGTCACCGGCCTGGGCCAGGCCCTGTTCCCCGACCAGGCCAACGGCAGCCTGCTGCTGCGTGAGGGCCGCCCCGTGGGCTCGCGCCTGATCGGGCAGAGCTTTTCCGACCCGGCCCACTTCTGGGGCCGCCCCTCGGCCACCGGCCCCATGGCCTACAACGCCAGCGCCTCCAGCGGCTCCAACCAGGGCCCGTTGAACCCGGCCCTGACGGAGGCGGTGAAGGCCCGCATCGCAGCCCTGCGCGAGGCCGACCCCGATCAGAAGGCCCCGGTGCCGGTGGACCTGGTGACGGCTTCGGCCAGCGGGCTGGACCCGCACATCAGCCCGGCGGCTGCGGCCTATCAGCTGCCCCGCGTGGCGCGGGCGCGCCACCTGGACCCGGCGCGGCTGCAGGCACTGGTCGAGCAACACACCGAGCGCCCCCTGATCAGCGCACTGGGCGAAGCCCGGGTGAATGTGCTGACCCTGAACCTGGCGCTGGACGCGCTGCACTGAGCCGCCATGCTGGAAGACCTTGCAATGGCCCTGCTGGCACTGGCAGTGCTGGCCTTGCCCATGGCGCTGGCCTGGCTGCTGATCGGCCGGGCAAAATGAGTGATCAAAGGAGTTCTGCTTGGCCTTAGCCCCTGACGGTCGCCCCGACCCCGATCAATTGCTGGACCAGATCCGGGGCGCCGAGGCGCGCGCCACGCAGGGCCGCCTGCGCATCTATTTCGGTGCCAGCGCGGGCGTGGGCAAGACCTACGCCATGCTGGCCACGGCCCAGCGCGAGCTGGCCGCCGGGCGCGATGTGGTGGTGGGCGTGATCGAAACCCATGGCCGGGGCGACACCGCGGCCCAACTGGCCGGCCTGCCCTGCCTGCCACTCAAGACGGTGCCCTACCGCGGTCGCGTGCTGGGCGAGTTCGACCTCGACGCCGCACTGGCACGCCGCCCCCAGGTGCTGCTGGTGGATGAACTGGCCCACGCGAATGTGGAAGGCAGCCGCCACCCCAAGCGCTGGCAGGACGTGAACGAGCTGCTGGAGGCCGGCATCGAGGTCTGGACGGCACTCAACGTGCAGCACCTCGAAAGCCTCAATGGCACGGTAGGCGCCATCACCGGCGTGCGCGTGCACGAGACCGTGCCCGACACCGTGCTGGACCGTGCCGACGAGATCATCCTGGTCGACGTCACACCCGACGAGTTGCTGACGCGCCTGAAGGCCGGCAAGGTCTACCTGCCCCAGCAGGCCGAGCGGGCGGCACAGAACTTCTTTCGCAAAGGCAACCTGATCGCGCTGCGCGAGATCGCCCTGCGCCGCACCGCCGAGCGGGTGGAAGACGATGTGCGCCACTACCGGGTGCAGCAGTCGCAAGGGCCCCAGCCGGTGTGGAACACCTCGGGTTCACTGCTGGTGGGCGTGGACGAGCTGGAGGGCGCCGAGCAGACCGTGCGCGCCGCGGCCCGGCTGGCCGGGCAGCTCAACGCACGCTGGCTGGCCACCTATGTCGAGACGCCGCGCCTGCAGCGCCTGCCCTCGGCCGAGCGCGACCGCATCCTGGCCGTGCTCAAGCTGGCCGAGGAGATGGGGGCCATCACCTCGGTGCTGGCCGGTGACGACATCGCGGCCGAGCTGCTGAAGCTGGCACGCCAGCAGAACTGCGCCACACTGGTGCTGGGCCGGCCACGCCGGCGCCCGCGCTGGCGCGCCCCACTGGCGCGCCGGGTGGCCGACGCCGCCCCCGAGCTGGACCTGGTCGAAGTGGGCCGCAGCCCCGCCTCGCGCCGCCTGCCCAGTGCCCTGCCCCGCGAGGTCGAAGACGACACCCCGGCTGGGCTGCCACGCCGCTGGCTGCGCTACGCCACGGCGCTGGCGGTGTCGGTGCTCACCGCGGTGCTGGCCACGCCCCTGATCGGCTGGTTCGACCTGGCCAACATCGTGATGCTGTTCCTGCTCGGCGTGGTGGGCGTGGCGGTCAAGCTGGGGCGCGGGCCGGCGGCGCTGTCGGCGGTGCTCAACGTGGCGGCCTTCGACTACTTTTTCGTGCCGCCGCGCTTCTCGTTCGCGGTCAGCGATGTGCAGTACCTGCTGACCTTTGCCGTGATGCTGGCGGTGGGCCTGCTGACCGGGCAGTTGACCGCCGGGCTGCGCTTTCAGGCGCGCATCACGGCCGGGCGCGAACGCCGGGCACGCTCGCTGTTCGAGCTGACGCGCGAACTGTCTTCAGCCCTGCAGAGCCAGCAGGTGGCCGAGATCGGCGAAGCCGCGGTGCGGGCCAGCTTCGGCGGCCAGGTGCGGGTGCTGCTCAGCGATGCCGACGACCACCTGCCGCTGCCGCCCGAGCTGCCGCCGGGCTTTGACCTGGCCGTGGCCGACTGGGCCTTCCGCAACGGCCAGCCGGCCGGGCTGGCCACCAGCACACTGTCGGCCAGCGCCTGGCACTACCTGCCGCTGAAAGCCCCGATGCGCATCCGTGGCGTGCTGGCCTTGCAGCCGGCGCAGGCCCGCTGGCTGCTGATCCCCGAGCAGTTGCAGCAGCTCGACACCCTGGCCCGCCAGATCGCCATCGCGCAAGAGCGCGTGCACTACGTCGAAGTGGCCCAGCAGGCCCTGGTGCAGATGGAGTCCGAGAGCCTGCGCAGTGCCTTGCTGGCCTCGATCTCGCACGATGTGCGCACCCCACTCACCGCCCTGATCGGCCTGGCCGAATCACTGCGTGCCTCGCGCCCGGCGCTGGATGCGGAGCAAGACCGCATGGCCCAGGCCATCACCGACGAGGCCCGCCAGTTGCACACCCTGGTCAGCAACCTGCTGGACATGGCGCGCTTGCAAAGCGGCGCGGTGATGCTGCGCAGCGACTGGCAATCGGTCGAAGAGGTGGTGGGCGCCGCCATCCGCCTGGCCGCCCCGGCCCTGGCGGGCCGCCCCGTGCAGGTGCAGCTGCCGGCCGAGCTGCCGCTGGTGGAGTTTGACGCCACCCTGATGGAGCGGGTGCTGGTGAACCTGCTGGAGAACGCGGCCAAGTACGGCCAGCCGCCGATCGAGGTCCACGCCGGCGTCGAGCCCCAGGCCCTGTGGATCACGGTGCGCGATCACGGGCCCGGCCTGCCGGCGGCCATGCGCGGGCGCGAGCAAGCGCTGTTCGACACCTTCACGCGGGGCGAGCGCGAATCGGCCACGCCGGGCATGGGCCTGGGCCTGGCGATTGCCCGCGCCATCGTCGAAGCCCACCACGGCCAGATCACGGCCACCGATCTGTCGCAGCGCGGTGGCGGTGCAGAATTCACCCTGCGCCTGCCGCGCGGCACCCCGCCCGCCATCGACCCCACCGAGTGACCTGATTGCCATGCCCAGCCCCACCGCCATCCTGATCGAAGACGAGCCGCAGATCCGCCGCTTCGTGCGCGCCGCCCTGGAAGCCGAAGGCTGGGGGGTGCACGAGGCCGAAGGCCTGCGCCGCGGGCTGATCGAGGTGGGCACGCGCAAACCCGACCTGATCGTGCTGGACCTGGGCCTGCCTGACGGCGATGGGCTGGAGCTGATCCGCGATGTGCGTGGCTGGAGCCAGGTGCCCATCGTGGTGCTGTCGGCACGCAGCGACGAGGCCGACAAGATCGCCGCGCTGGATGCCGGTGCCGACGACTACCTGGCCAAGCCTTTCGGCGTGGGCGAGCTGATGGCCCGGGTGCGTGCCAACCTGCGCCGCCCACGCGGCCTGCCGGCCGAGGCCGGCCAGCACGGTGAGGCCGCCGATCCGGTGTTCCGCTTCGGCGGCGTGGAGATCGACCGGGTGGCCCGGCTGGTGCGACGCGATGGCCAGCTGGTGCACCTGACCCCGATCGAATACCGGCTGCTGTCGGTGCTGGTCACCCACGCGGGCCGGGTGCTCACCCACCGCCAACTGCTGCGCGAGGTGTGGGGCGCCTCGCACACCGAGCAAAGCCACTACCTGCGCATCTACATGGGCCACCTGCGGCAAAAGCTCGAACACGACCCGGCCCAGCCGCGCCACCTGCTGACCGAAACCGCCGTGGGCTACCGGCTGCAGGTCGAGGGCTGAGCCCCTCGGGGCGGTCAGCTGCGCGGGGCGAACGCCGGCTCACGCTTGGCCAGAAAGGCCTGCACGCCTTCGGCGAACTCGGGCCGGTCGATCAGTTCGCGCTGGCGTTCGGCCTCGTGGCGCATCTGCTCGTTCAGGCTGTGGTGGGCGGCCTGCTCGTACACGCTGCGGATCTCACGCGCCGCATGGGCCGGCAGGCGCGCCAGCCGCTGCGCCAGGGCCAGGGCCTGCTCGCCCAGCACTGCATCGTCCACACAGGCCCAGGCCAGGCCCCATTGCGCGGCCTGCTCGCCTGACACGCGCTCGCCCAGCAGCGACAGGGCCACGGCGCGTGAGCGGCCCAGCAGGCGCTCCAGAAACCAGGTGCAGCCCAGGTCGGGCACGATGCCCAGGCGCGGCATGAAGGGCAGGTAGAAGTAGGCCGAGCGTGCCACCAACACCACGTCGGCCGCCAGCGCCAGGCCCACCCCGGCCCCTGCACAGGGGCCATTGACCGCGCTCAGCACCGGAAAGGGCATCTGGCGCAGGTCTTCGATCAGGCGGTTGGACAAGGCCTCCATGGTGGCTGCGGTCTGCTCGCCCAGGCTCTGGCCGGCGGGCGGTGCCTGCATGCTGCCCAGATCGGCGCCCACACAAAAGCCCTTGCCCACCCCGGTGAGCACCAGGGCCCGCACGCTGCGGTCGTCGGCCAGGCGGGCCAGGTGCGCGCGCAGGGCCTGCTGCAGGGGCTGGGCGAGCGGGTTCAGGCGCTGGGGCAGATTCAGCCGCAACACGGCCACCTCGCCATGGCGTTCTTCCAGCACGGGATCGTTGTCGGGGGTCATGGGGTCTCCTCCTCAAGGGGCGTCAAGGGGCGTCAAGGGCTGCGCCGAGCCAGGGCCTGAAGCTTGCGCAGCCCGCCCACCACGCCGCCCGGCAGCACGAACATCAGCAAAATCAGCACCACCCCATAGACCGCCCAGGGCGCCGCCTTGGAGACCTTCTCGGCCAGGTTGGGCACGAACAAAATGAACAGCGCGCCATACAAGGCCCCCCACAGGGTGCCCACCCCGCCGACCACGATGCCCACCAGCAAGGAGATCGAGAGGAACAGCGAGAACGAATCCGGCGACACGAACTGCACCGCAATCGCCGACAGCGCCCCGCCCACCCCGGTGTAGGCGGCCGACACCGCAAAGGCCGTGGCCTTGCAATGGCTGCGGTCCACCCCCATGGCCTCGGCCGCCATGGCGTGGTCGCGGATGGCGCGCCAGGCCCTGCCCCAACTGCCGCGCAGCAGGTTGTGCGCCAGCCAGAACAGCAGCAGCGCCACCGCGAGCGCAAACAGGTACAGCCATTGGTCCGGGTCCAGGGGCAGGCCGAAGGGCGCGTCGGGCTTCATCAGCACCAGGCCCTGGGCGCCACCCGTCCAGGCCTCCAGGTGCTTGTACTTGAGCAGCTGGGGCATGGCCAGGCCCAGCGCGAACGTGGCCAGGGCCAGGTACAGGCCTTCGAGCTTGAGCGCAGGGCGGCCGAACAGGTAGCCGGCCCCACCGCAGACACAAAAGGCCGCAGGCACGGTGGCCCAGTACGGCAGGCCCGCGTGCTCCATCAACGCCCCGGCGGCATACGCCCCCAGCGCAAAAAAGGCCCCATGACCGAGCGAGATCTGCCCGTTGTAGCAGGTGAGGATGTTCAGGCCCAGCAAGGCCATGGCATACGACAGCACCATGGTGGCCTGGAACAGCTGGTAGCCCTTGAGCACAAAGAGCAGGCTCAGGGCCAGCACCAGGGTCGCCAGCCACAGCCAGCGTGAGTGGAGAAATCCGGATGGGCTGGGCGCATTCAGCATGGGGGGCTTTCAGACACGGGTGACAAGGCGCCGCCCCAGCAGGCCCTGAGGCCGCACGATGAGCACGCCGATGATCAGGGCCAGGGCCACCGACAGCTTGAGCTCGGTGCCCACCACGTAGGTGCCGATCAGGTTCTCCAGCACGCCGACGATGAAGCCGCCCAGCACGGCGCCCACGGGGCTGTCGATGCCCCCGATCAGGGCCCCGGCGAAGGCATACAGCAGCACCCCCGTCATCATGTTGGGGTCGAGGAACACCACCGGCGCCACCATCATGCCGGCCACGGCACCGATGGCGCCGGCCAGGCCCCAACCCAGCATCAGCATGCGGCCGACCGAAATGCCCACCAGCCGAGACGACACCGGGTTTTGGGCCGCCGCGCGCAGTGCCAGCCCCACCCGGGTGAAGCGGAACAGGCCGAACAGCAGCGCCACCATCAGCAAGGCCACCACGATGGCGCCCACCTCGTGCGCCGACATCAGGGTGGAGCCGTACCAGGCATCGCGCGGAAACGGGCTTGGGAAGGGCTTGATGGTGTAGCCGAACAGCCAGCCCGCCAGGCTGTGAAAGATCACCAGCAGGCCGATGAAGACCACCACCACCGACAGCTCGGGCGCCCGGTGCATGGGCCGGATGACCACGAACTCGACCGCCGCCGCCACCACAAACGACAGCAGCACCGTGAGCGCGAAAGCCCCCCAGTAGGGCAGGCCCGCATCGATCAGCGCCCAGGCCACGAAGGTGGAGAACATGGCCATTTCGCCCTGGGCGAAATTGATGTGGTGGGTGGCCTGGTAGATCATCACCAGGGCCAGCGCCACGCTGGCGTAGATGCCCCCGGTGGCCAGGCCGGCCAGCAACTGGTGCAGGAATTCATTCATGGGGGGCCTCGCTTCATTCGCCCAGGTAGGCGCGCTGCACGGCCGGGTTGCTGCGCAGCTCGGCGGCACTGCCCGACAGCACCACGCGCCCCGTCTCCAGCAGGTAGGCCCGGTGCGCCAGCGCCAGGGCCAGGCGCGCGTTCTGTTCGACCAGCAGGATGGTCACACCCTCTTCCTGGTTGATGCGCCGCATGATCGAGAAGATGTCTTTCACCACCAGCGGGGCCAGGCCGAAAGAAGGCTCGTCAAGCAAGAGCAGGCGCGGGCGGCCCATCAGCGCCCGGCCGATGGCCAGCATCTGCTGCTCGCCCCCCGACAGGGTGCCGGCCTGCTGCCGGGCCCGCTCACGCAGGCGCGGAAAGTAGCCGTAGATGCGCTCCATGTCGGCCTCGGCGCCTTGCTGGCTGGCCCGGGCATGGCTGCCCAGGCGCAGGTTCTCCTCGGTGCTCAGGCCCAGGAAGGTGCCACGCCCGTCGGGCACATGGCCCACGCCCAGGCGGGCGATCTGCTCGGTGCTGCAGGCCTCGATGGCCTGGCCACCCAGCGCCACCCGCCCCGAGGTCTGCACCGACAGGCGACACAGGGCGCGCAAGGTGGTGGTCTTGCCGGCGCCGTTGGCACCCAGCAGCGCCGTCACCTGGCCCTGCGGCAGGTCCAGATCCAGGCCATGCAGCACCGGGGTGTTGCCGTAACGGGCGTGCAGGCCGCGCACCTGCAGCAAGGGGGCGCCTGCGGCGGCGGCTGGGGGTCTCATGCGGCCTCCTGCGGGGTGTCTTCGAGTTCGTCGCCCAGGTAGGCGCGGATCACCTCGGGATGCTGACGCACCTCGGCCGGCCGGCCTTCGGCGATCTTCTTGCCGAAGTTCAGCGCCACCACCCGGTCAGACAGGCCCATCACCAGGCCCATGTGGTGCTCGACCAGCAGCACGGTCACGCCCAGGCGGTCGCGGATGTCGCGGATCAGCTCACCCAGGCCTTGCAGTTCTTGGTGGTTGAGGCCGCAGGCCGGCTCATCGAGCAGCAGCAACTGGGGCTCGGCGGCCAGGGCGCGCGCCAGCTCGACCCGCTTTTGCGTGCCGAAGGGCAGATCGGCCACAGGGCGTTCGGCGTCGTCGCCCAGTTGCACGAAGTCGATCAGCTGCTGGGCCCGCTCGTGCGCCCGCGCCTCCAGCGCGGCCACGCCGGGCAGGCGCAGCGCATTGCGCCAAAGGCCCGCGTGATACCGGCTGTGGCAGCCCAGCAGCACGTTGTCGCGCACCGTCATGCTGCGGAACAGGGCCAGGTTCTGGAAGGTGCGCCCGATGCCCAGGCGCGCCATGCGGTGGCGCGGCAGCGCGGCCAGCGGCTGGCCCTCGAAACAGATGCGCCCGGCGCTGCATTCGTACAGTCGCGACAGGCAGTTGAACAAGGTGCTCTTGCCGGCGCCATTGGGGCCGATCAGGGCGCAGATCTCGCCGCGCCGCACCTCGAAGGACACACCATCGAGCGCCACGATGCCGCCAAAGCGCACCGTGACGTCTTCGACAGACAGCAGGGGCTGGCCGGTGCTCATGCCGGGCTCAGAGCCGTTCGATGATGGTGACGTTGGCCATGCCGCCGCCCTCGCACATGGTCTGCAGGCCATAGCGCCCGCCGCGCCGCTTGAGGGCATGGATCAAGGTGCTCATGAGCTTGGTGCCCGAGGCGCCCAACGGGTGGCCCAGGGCGATGGCCCCGCCGTGCACGTTCAGGCGTTCGGGGTCGGCGCCCAGGGCTTTCAGCCAGGCCAGCGGTACCGAGGCAAAGGCCTCGTTGACCTCGTACAGATCGATGTCGGCGATGTTCAGGCCCGCCTTGCGCAGGGCCCGCTCGGTGGCCGGAATCGGGGCCTCCAGCATGATCACCGGATCGTGGCCCAGCACGCTCATGTGATGGACGCGGGCCAGAGGTTGCAGGCCCAGGGCCTTGAGGCCGCGCTCGTTGACCACCAGCGCGGCGGTGGCGCCATCGCACACCTGGCTGGCATTGGCGGCGCTGATCACCCCGCCCTCCTGTAGCAATTTGACGCCCTGGATGCCGGCCAGCGTGGCATCGAAGCGGATGCCCTCATCCACGCTGTGCAGGCTGCCGTCATGGCCACCGTCAGCGCGCCGCACGGGCACCGGCACGATCTCGTCGGCAAAGGCCCCGGCCTCGGTGGCCGCGATGGCGCGCTGGTGGCTGAGCAGGGCAAACTGGTCGAGTGCGTCTTTGCCCAGGCCGTACTTGCGCGCCATCATCTCGGCACCGGTGAACTGGCTGAACACCACGTCGTGGTAGCGGCGGTTCACGCTCTCGCTCTGGTAGAAGCCCAGACCGGCCTTCTGCGCCAGGGCCGAGGGGCTGAACATCGGCACCCGGGTCATGGACTCGACGCCGCCGGCCAGCACGATGTCCTGCGCGCCCGACATCACGGCCTGGGCCGCAAAGTGCAGGGCCTGCTGCGAAGAGCCGCACTGCCGGTCGATCGAGGTGCCCGGCACCGCCTCAGGCAGGCGCGAGGCCAGCACCGCATTGCGCGCCACATTGGTCGACTGCTCGCCCACCTGGCTGACGCAGCCCAGGAACACATCGTCCACCAGCGCCGGGTCCATGCCGGTGCGGTCCAGCACGGCATTGATGACCTGGGCCGCCAGTTCCACCGGGTGCCAACCCGCCAGACGCCCGCCACGGCGCCCCCCGGCAGTGCGGACAGCGGCAACAACATAGGCTTCAGACATGGCGGGCTTCCTCGTCAAGAAAAGGATGGGATGGGGTGAGGTGGGGTGCCTGGATTGTTCGCCGGCCCGGCGTGCCGGGGCGTCGTCGGAACAGACGATATTGAGGTGGGCTCAGGGCTTCAGCGCGGGGCCATGCGGATGGCCCCGTCGAGGCGGATGCTTTCGCCATTGAGGTAGCCATTGAGGATCAGGCTCTCGGCCAGTTGGGCGTACTCGGCGGGTTGGCCCAGGCGTTTGGGGAAGGGCACCGAGACGGCCAGTGCTGCCTTCACATGTTCGGGCGCGCCTTGCAGCAGGGGGGTGTCGAAGATGCCGGGCAGGATGGTGTTGACGCGGATGCCTTCGTTCATCAGGTCGCGCGCGATCGGCAAGGTCATGCCCACGATGCCGGCCTTGGAGGCGGTGTAGGCGGCCTGGCCGATCTGGCCGTCTTGCGCGGCCACCGAGGCGGTGTTGACGATGGCGCCCCGCTCGCCGTCGGGCAGCGGCGCCAGGGTGAGCATGCCCGCCGCCGACTTGGCGATGCAGCGGAAGGTGCCCACCAGATTGATCTGGATGATGCGGTCGAAGTTGGCCAGCGGAAAGTGCCAGATCTCGCCCGTGGCCTTGTCGCGGCTGGCCGTCTTGACGGCATTGCCGGTGCCCGCGCAGTTGACCAGCACGCGCTCTTGCCCGTGGGCGGCGCGGGCCTGGGCAAAGCCGGCGTCGACCTGCGCCTCCGAGGTCACGTCCACCAGGCAGAACACCCCGCCGATCTCACGCGCCAGCGCCTCACCCTGGGCCGCGTTGAGATCGAACAGCGCCACCTTGACGCCGTGGCTGGCCAGACGCCGTGCCGTGGCCGCGCCCAGGCCCGAGGCCCCTCCGGTGACGACGGCGGCAATGCTGGAATCGAGTTGCATGGTGGGGCTCCTGGACGGGGATGCGTGGGGTTGTGATGGAAGACGAGTCTAGAAATCCAGCGACACCGATGCATCGTCCGAAGCGACGAAATGAAGCGCAAGGCGGCCGGCGCCACCGAGGTGACTCACGCCTCCGGACTTGTGTCGCAGAATGCCCCACGCCCCACGCCCACCCGAACCACGCCATGGATGCTGCCCCCGTCGCCCTGCCCGCCGAGCCCGGCCCACCCGCACGCGGCTTCGAGACCAAGCTGAACCCGCCCGCCCCCACAGCCACCCAGGTGGTGCGCGAGGGCCTGTGCCAAAGGATCACCGAAGGGGCAGGCCAGCTGGTGCTGGTGCGCGCCCCGGCCGGCTTTGGCAAGACCACGGCCATGGTGCAGGCCCGTGCGCGGTTCGAGGCCCAGGGCGTGAGCACGGCCTGGCTCACGCTGGACCGCTCCGACAACGATGTGTCGCGCTTTCTGGGCGGGCTGGACGAGGCGATCCAACGCCTGGGCGCCACTGCGGCCACAGCGGCCGGTGCGGGTTCGACACTCGATGCGCTGCGCGCGCTGGCCTTGTTTGACGAGCCCTTTGCCCTGTTTCTGGACGACTTCGAGGCGGTGCATGAGCCCGCCGTGCTGGGCCTGGTGCGCGAGATCATCGAGCAGTTGCCGCGGCGCGGCCACCTGGTGCTGGGCTCGCGCAGCCTGCCGGCCCTGGGCCTGGGGCGGCTGCGGGCGCGCGGCAAGCTGATCGAGGTGGATGCCGAGCGCCTGCGCTTCAGCCTGGACGACACGGCCGCCTTTCTGGCGCGCAGCCTGCCACAGGCCCTGGGGGCCGACCTGCTGTATCGCTTGCACGAGAAGACCGAGGGCTGGATTGCAGCCCTGTGGCTGGCCTCGCTGGCGCTGGAGCGGCAGGGCCAGCAGGCGCAGGCGGTGGAACAGTTCGTGGCGCGCTTTTCGGGCTCTGACCGGGCGGTGGCCGACTACCTGGCCGAAGACGTGCTGCAGCAACAACCACCCGAGGTGCGCAACTTTCTGCTGCGCAGCAGCATCCTGCGCCAGCTCGATGCCGAGGTGTGCGCTGCCCTGATGCCCCGAGCCGACTGCCGGCGCCTGCTGGCCCGGCTCGATGAGGCCCACCTGTTTCTGACCCCGGTGTCCAGCGAGCAGCGCACCTGGCGCTACCACAGCCTGTTTGCCGACTACCTGCGCAAGGAGCTGCAGCGCGAGTTACCCGACGAAGTGGCGCGGCTGCACCTGGCGGCCGCGGGCTGGTACGAGGCCCAGGGCCGCCCCGTGCCCGCCATCGACCACGCCATCGAGGGCGGTGACCACCCGCTGGCGCTGAGCCTGCTGGACCAGCATGCCGAGTCGTTTCTGCGCGCCGGGCGCATGCGCTTGCTGGCGCGCTGGTTTGACGCCGTGCCCGCCCCGCTGCTGCACCAGCGCCCGGCGCTGGAGATGGTGGCGCTGTGGGCCACCTGCTTCACCCGCGGGCCCTGGGCGGCGGGCGAACAGCTGGAGCAGGCCCTGCTGCGCCACCCGAACGACCCGCAGGTGCTGGCCCAGGCCGCCTGCATGCGCCCCATGCTGCTGGCCATGCAGGACCAGAGCGAGCAGGCCCTGGCGATCGGGCGCGACAGCCTGAAGCGCCTGCCCACCGGCCTGCCCTTTGCAGACAGCACCCTGCTCAATGCCATGGCCCACATCCTGTCGGTGATGGGCGACCCGGGCGAGGCCCAGCAACTGCTGGATGCGGCGCGGCGCGAGCAGGGCGGCGCCAGCACCTTTCACCGCATGTACACCGAGTCGACCGAGGGCCTGATGGACCTGCAGCAGGGGCGACTGCGCCAGGCCACGGCGCGCTTTCGGCTGGCCGTGGATGCCACCCACGCGGTGAACTACAACCACACCCACGGCAACGCCTGGGCCGGGGTGTTCTATGCCTGTGCCGTGTACGAGGCCAATCAGCTCGACCAGGCGGACCACCTGCTGAATGTGTACCTGCCGCTGGCCCGCGATGTGGGCCTGCCCGACCACATGATCCTGAGCCACGCGATGCGCTCGCGCATCGCCTTCGTCAGCGGCGACGTGGATGCCGCCTCGCTGGCCCTGACCGAGCTGGAGTACCTGGGCCACCAGCGCAAGCTGCCGCGGGTGGTGGTGGGCGCCAAGCTGGAGCGGGCCCGCCTGCTGCTGCGCCAGGGCAACACGGCCGCAGCGCGCGACGAGCTGCGCCGGGCCGAAGACCCCACCGTGTGGGCCCGTGAAGAACGGCTGCGCCTGCTGGCGCACGACATCGAGTACCTGGGCCTGGCGCGGCTGCGCTGGCAGATTGAGGCGGGCCAGGCCAGCGAGGCGCTGCCGGCGCTGGAGCGCGAGATCGCGGCAGCCCAGGCCGTGGCCCGCAACCGGCGCCTGCTGAGCCTGCGCGTGCTGCGCAGCCTGGCCCTGGCGCGCAGCGGCGACACCCCGGCTGCGGTGGCTCAGATCGGCCAGGTGCTGCAGCAGGCCAGTGCCGAGGGCTTCATGCGCCTGATCCTGGACGAGGGCCCGGCCGTGGGCCCGCTGGTGCAGCGCTACCAGGCCCTGCACGACAGCGGCACGGTGCGCGACCCCATCCTGGGTGACTACCTGCAACGCCTGCTGCAGGCCTTTGGCCCCCTGCCTTGCGATACCGACAGCGCGCCGGATGGCCCGGAAAGCCCGCAGGGCCCGTCAAGAGGCCTGACCGAGCCCCTCACGCGCAAGGAACTGCACGTGCTGCAACTGCTGGTGGAGGGCTACTCGAACAGCGCCATGGCCGAGAAGCTGTTCGTGTCCGACAGCACCGTGCGCACCCACCTGCGCAGCATCTTTGCCAAACTGGGGGCGCACAGCCGAACCCAGGCAGTGGCTTTGGCAAGGCGCATGAAGTTGATTCCCCCTTGAACCCCTTGAGGCAGAGGTTCAGTGCTCAGGCGAATCCTTCGGGCTGACGCTGACGCCGGTCTTCGGCGTTGCGCTTCTGGATGTTGTGGCGAGCCTGATCCCAGTCGTCGTCCGACCAACTGGCCATGCGAGAGAAGTTGCCACCGGTGGCCTGGAACTGGGCGCCATCGATGGCAATCGTCTGGCCGGTGAGGTATTCGGAGCCGGGGCCGAGAAGGAAGACCGCCAGGTTGGCCAGCTCGGGCATGCGGCCGGTGCGGCCCATGGGGTTGCCCACGGCCTGGTGCTCGCCGCCTTGCGGGTTGAGCCGCGCGCTCATGCCCTCGGTGGGGAACAGGCCCGGCGCGATGGCATTGAAGCGGATGCCGCGCCCGCCCCACTCCACGGCGAGCGACTGGGTCATGGCATGAACGCCGGCCTTGGCCATGGCCGAGGGCACGGTGTAGGGCGAGCCGTTCCAGACCCAGGTGGTGAGGATGGACAGCACCGAGGCCTTCTGCCCCGCCGCCAGCCAGCGTTTGCCACACTCCAGCGTGAGCACGAAGCTGCCGCGGAACACGATGCTGGCGATGGCATCGAAAGCGCGCGGAGACAGGTCTTCGGTGCGGCTGACGAAGTTGCCCGCGGCATTGTTGAGCAGGCCGGTGAGCGCGCCACCGTCGTCCCAGATCTGCTGCACCATGGCCGCGATGGCGGCCTCGTCGCGGATGTCGCACACCAGGGGCACGACACGACCACCGTGGGCCGCCATCAGCTCGTTGGCCGTGGCCTCCAGCACATTGGCGCGGCGGCCGCAGATGTAGATCTCGGCCCCGAGGATCAGCAGCGCCTCGGCCATGACCCGGCCCAGGCCGGTGCCGCCGCCGCTGACCAGAATGCGTTGGCCGGCCATGAGGCCGGGTTGGTAGATCAGGTCGTCCAGGGTCATGCGAGGTCTCCCAAAATGTCAAGGTTCGTCTCAGCGTTCGCGGTAGCGCGGCGGGCGCTTGCCCAGAAAGGCCTCGATGCCTTCCTGGAAGTCGTCTGTCTGGCTGCACAGGATCTGGTTGCGGTCTTCCAGCGCCACCACGGCCTCCAGGCTGGCGGCGTCCACCGCATGGCCCAGGGCGTCCTTGGTCAGGCGCAGGCCCAAGGGGCTGGCGCGCAGCATGTCGTGGGCCAGCGCACGGGCCTCCTGCTGCAACTCGGCCCAGGGGGCCACGGTGCTGACCAGGCCCAAGGCTTGGGCCCGGGCCGCGTCCATGAAGCGCCCCGTGAGCAGGTAGTGCGCCGCCACCGAGCTGCCTACCATGCGGGGCAGAAAGTAGCTGACGCCGACATCGCAGGCCGACAGGCCGATGCGGATGAAGGCCGCATTGAAGCGCGCATCGGGCGTGGCCAGGCGGAGGTCGGAGGCCAGCGCCAGCGCAAAGCCGCCGCCGCTGGCCGCCCCCTGCACCAGGCTGATGATGGGCTGCGGGCAGCGGCGCATGGCGATCATGATGTCGCGCAGATCGCGCTGCACCTCGAGCATGCGGGGCACACCCAGGGCGCGGGCATCGGGGGCCTCTTTCAGGTCCAGTCCGCTGCAGAAGGCGCTGCCGGCGCCCTGCAGCAGCACCACCCGCAGTTCTGGGCGGTGGTACAGCGCCTGAAAGTAGGTCAACAGGGCCTGCACCAGCGCGGGGTTGAGGGCGTTGAGGCGCTCGGGGCGGTTCAGCGTGAGGCAGGCCACGGCGCCTTCTTCGCGCACCTGCAGCACCGGCTCAGTCATGGGAGGCCCCGGTGGGCAGGACGGCGCTCAGGGCGTCTGCATCAAGGCCCCATCGGCGCAACAGCTCAGCCGCGGCCGGCGCCGGGCGGGTACCAGGCTGATCGGGCACGCTGCGGCTGAAGCGCGGGGCCGGCGCGGGCTGGGTCAGGCCATGGGCGGTCACGAAGGTGGCACGGGCCTGGTTGTGCGGGTGCTGCGGGGCCTCGTCCCAGTCGAGCACGGGGGCAAAGCAGGCATCGCTGCCCTCCAGCAGGGCACACCACTCGTCTCGGGTGCGGGTGCGGAACACATCGGCCAGCCGCAACTTGAGCAGAGGCCAGGCGGCAGAGTCCATCTGGGCATCGAAGGCGGGGTCGTCAGCGATGTCGCAGCGCTCGCGCAGCAGGGCATAGAACTGCGGCTCGATGGCGCCGATGGCGACGTAACGCCCGTCGGCACAGGCATAGGTGTCGTAGAAGTGGGCGCCGCCATCGAGCAGGTTCTCGCCGCGCTGGTTGCTCCAGCGCCCCGCGGCCTTGAAGCCATACATCATGGCCGACAGCAAGGCCGCACCATCGGTCATGGCCGCATCGATCACCTGCCCCTGCCCCGAGCGCTGCGCCTCGTACAGCGCACTGAGCACGCCAAAGGCGAGCAGCATGGCACCGCCCCCGAAATCGCCCACCAGGTTGAGTGGCGGCACCGGCCCCTCGCCGCTGCGGCCGATGGCATGCAGGGCCCCGCTGAGGGCGATGTAGTTGATGTCGTGCCCGGCGGCCTGGGCCAGCGGTCCGTGCTGGCCCCAGCCGGTCATGCGGCCATAGACCAGGCGCGGATTGCGCTGCAGACAGGGTTCAGGCCCCAGGCCCAGGCGCTCCATGACGCCGGGGCGAAAGCCCTCGATCAACACATCAGCCCGCTCGATCAGACCGAGCACCTGGTCTGCCGCCCCGGCGGCGCGCAAATCCAGCGCGAGGTGGGTACGGCCCCGAGCCAGGATGTCGTGTGGATCCTTCGGTGTGCCAGGGCGCTCGATGCGCAGAACCTCGGCGCCCATGTCGGCCAGCAGCATGGCGCAAAAAGGGCCTGGCCCCAGACCGGCCATCTCGATCACCTTGAGCCCTTGCAGTGGACCGGCCATGTGCGTCTCCTGCCGCCACGGTGGCGACTGTTGTGGTCACCATGATGGTTCAGTCCAGGCGCCGTTTGCATCGTCGAAACAGACGAAACTGCAGCAACGCCGGGGTAGCCTCAACGGCGCTTACGCCCCAGCTTGGGGGTCAGGCGGGGAAGTTTCTGGGCTTCGGATTTCAGGCGACGCTCCAGCTTCTTGGCATCTTCGGCGGCCGGCAAGTCCTCGGGCACGATGTCGCGCTGGGTCAGCAGTTTTCGCACATCGCGGTTGTTCTTGATGTGCTCGCGGCTGATGCCGGGCTCGCCCTGCAGGTCCTGTTGTTTGACCTGGGTGTTGGTGATTTCGTTGGCGAAGTCCTTGGCCTTGATCGTGATGGTCGGGAGGAAATCGGCCAGAGGTCGGCTATCCGGCACAGCCAGGCGCTGCTTCATGCCTTGTGTGGTCAGGCCACCGAACAAAGCCGCATCACCCCGGCTGAGGATGCGGCTGAAGCCAGGGCTGTCGATGCCGCGCTCGAACAAGACGCCCGACAACTCCTTTTGCGAGAGCGTCAGCTTTTCGCGGGCGCGCAGGCGTTCCCATTCGGCCATGCGGGTCTCAATCAACTCCTGCTTTCGGGTTTGTACCGCAAAGTAGGTCATAGCAAAGGCGACGGCATCCTTGCGTGGGTCACCATTCTGAGCGATCAGGTAGCAGGCATAGCGGGTCAGCGCGATGTCCTCGACTTCACGCTGGCTTTGCGAGCCGAGCTCGACCATTTTGTTGACGTCAACAAAATGGTCGAGCACCGCTTGCCCTGCCTTTTCGCAAGCCACCTTGGCTTTATCAATCACCAGATCAAAATTGCGCCATTCCTTGTAGCCCAGCAGGACTTGCAACTCCCTGGCCAGCCAATATTCCACGCCATCTTTCTGGCGCGCACAGTCCTCAAAGTTCTTGTGAAGTTGGTGAATGACTTCCTTTTTCATGGGGTCTCCCTGGCGTGAGGGCGCGTGCCCTCGGTTTGGAAAACCCCATGTTGATGCGCCGGCGGCTGGCCCCTCAGGGCCGGCAGGTTGAGCGTCGGCGCTGGCGGGTCAAGCGGGTCAACCAGGTCAGGCGGCGCGCACCTCGATGCCTTTGAACTGGCCGGCCTTCGGCCCCCCTTGCGGGCGCGGGTAGCGCTGCGGGTCCAGGCGGTGCAGCAGCTCGGCCTCGCGCTGGCGGGCGCGCTCGACGTTGCGCGCCTTGACGTGACCGAAGCCGCGCATGGACAGCGGCAAGGCGAGCAGTTCCAGCGCCAGGGGCAGTCGCTCGGCGTTGATCAGGGGCAGCAGTTCGTGCACACGGGCCTCGTAGGCCTGGATCAGCGCGCGCTCCAGGCGGCGTTCATCGGTGTGCCCGAACACGTCCAACAGGGTGCCGCGCAAGACCTTGCCGCGCGCCAGCAGGCGCATGGCCGGCAGCATCCAGGCCCCCAGGCGCAGCTTGGCCGGTGGCTGGCCCTGGCGGCCGCGTGCGAGCAGTGGCGGGGCCATGTGGAATTCAAGTTGCAGCTCACCCTCGAACTGCTGGGCCAGGGCCTCACGGAAGGCCGGTGTGCTGTAAAGGCGGGCCACCTCGTACTCGTCTTTGTAGGCCATGAGCTTGAGCGCGCTGCGCGCCACGGTCTGACTCAGGGCGCCACCTGCGGGCAGACCCAGGACCAGCTCGCGCGCCAGCACGGCTTGCACGAGATCCTCGTGCCGGCGGGCATAGGCCGCACTCTGGTAGGCACTGAGCAGATCACGGGCCTGGCGGCGCAGGGCCGCCAGATCGTCTGGCGCCTGCGCCGCCGTACTCTGCGCGGGGGCCTCCAGCAGACTCTGGCAAAGCTCGGGGCGGGCGGCGGCCAGACGCCCCAGCGAAAAGGCCAGCAGGTTGGTGGGCACGGCCACGCCATTGAGTTCGATGGCGCGTTGCATGGCCGCCAGGCTCAAGGGCACCAAACCACGTTGCCAGGCGTAGCCCATGGCCAGGATGTTGGCCACGATGGTGTCGCCCAGAAAGTCTTCGGCCAGGGCCTGTGCGTCAAAGGTCTCAAGCAGGCCCGGACCGGCCGCGAACTCGAGCTTGTCGAGCAGTCGATCGACCTGCAGGCTGGCATCGGGGTTACGGATCGATTCGGCGACCGGAACCTCGTGGGTGTTGACCAGCAGACGGGTGCGACCGCGGCGCACAGTCTGCAAGGCCTCGGGCGAGGCGGCAACGACGATGTCGCAGGCCAGCACGGCATCGGCCTGCTGGGTGTCGATGCGCACCTGGTTCAGGCGCTCGGGCAGGTCGGCCAGGCGCACGAAGGACAGCACCGAGCCCCCCTTTTGCGCAAAGCCCATGAAGTCGAGCACGCTGGCGCTCTTGCCCTCCAGGTGGGCCGCCATGGCGATCACGGCGCCCACGGTGACCACGCCGGTGCCACCCACACCGGTGACCAGCAGGTCATAGGGGGCGTCCCAGACATGGGCCGCGGGCTGGGGCAGTGCGGCCACATGCTGCTCGAAGGCCGCCGAGGCCGCTTGCAAGGCCCCCATCTTGCGCCGCGGCTGAGCGCCGCTGACGCTGACAAAGCTGGGGCAGAAGCCCTTGGCACAGGAATAGTCCTTGTTGCAGCTGCTCTGGTCGATGCGGCGCTTGCGGCCCAGGGGGGTTTCATGCGGCAGCACGGCCACGCAGTTGCTCTGGGCCGAGCAGTCGCCACAGCCTTCACAGACCGCGTCGTAGATGAACAGGCGACGCGAGGGGTCGGCCAACTGGCCCTTCTTGCGGCGGCGGCGCTTTTCGGCGGCACAGGTCTGCTCATAGATCAGCACGGTGACGCCCGGGGTTTCGCGCAGGCGGCGCTGCACCGCATCGAGCTGGCTGCGGTCGTGGAACTCGGTGCCGGCCGGAAAGCGCTCGCGCTGTGCGTCGTACTTGGCGATGTCGTCAGACAGCACCACCACCTGCTTCACGCCCTCGCTCTCGACCTGGCGGGCAATGGCATCGACGCTGATCACACCGTCCACGGGCTGCCCCCCGGTCATGGCCACGGCGTCGTTGAACAGGATCTTGTAGGTCAGCGTGGCCCGGGCGGCCACGGCCTGGCGGATCGCCAGGTAGCCCGAGTGGTAGTACGTGCCATCGCCCAGGTTCTGGAACACATGCGGCGTGCGGGTGAACATCGAGTGCGAGACCCAGTCCACGCCCTCGCCCCCCATCTGGATCAGGCCGGCGGTGTCGCGCTCCATCCAGTTGGCCATGAAGTGGCAGCCGATGCCGGCCCGCGCGCTGGAGCCCTCGGGCACCACGGTCGAGGTGTTGTGCGGGCAACCCGCACAGAAGTAAGGCAGGCGCTTGACGCTGTCGGCGCTGTTGGCCAGCAGCGGGGCGGGCACGAAGTCGACCACGTGGCGGCGGTGGTCGTTGAAGGTCGTGTTATCCGGGAAATGCCGCAGCAGCCAGTCGGCCATCAACTCGATCAGGCGCGAGGGGCGCAGCTCGCCCAGGGCCGAGACCAGGGGCCGGCCTTGCGCATCGTGCTTGCCGACCAGGGCCGGGCGGGCTTCGGGCGGGGCGTTGTAGAACAGCTCGCGCAGCTGCTGCTCGACCACCGCGCCCTTCTCTTCGATCACCAGGATCTCGCGCAGGCCCTGCGCAAAGGCACGCACGCGGGTGGTCTCGATGGGGAAGGACAGGCCCACTTTGTAGAGTCGCACGCCCGCCGTGGCGAGCATGGCGGGGCTGATCTCAAGGCGGCGCAGCACTTCCATCAGGTCGTAGTGGGCCTTGCCGCAGGTGATGATGCCAACCTGGGCATGGGGCGATTCGATGATGTGCCGGTCGATGCTGTTGACCTGGGCAAAGGCGGCCACCGCAGCCAGCTTGTCGGCCAGGCGCGACTCGATGCGCAGCGAGGGCAGATCGGGCCAGCGGTAGTGCAGGCCGTCGGGCGGGGGCTGGTGGCCCGTGAGGGCGCGCACCGCGTCGGCACCCTGCCACTGCGCCACGCGGGCATTGAGCTCGTCGAGGTTGACGGTGGCACCGCTTTCCACCACCTCGGACAGCGCGGTCAGCCCCACCCAGTTGCCGCTGTAGCGCGACAGGGCCCAGCCATACAGGCCGAACTCCAGGTACTCGGCCACATTGGCCGGCGAGACCACGGGCATGTGAAAGGCCTGCAGCAGTTGATCGCTCTGGTGCGGCATCGAAGATGACACGCAGCCGTGGTCGTCCCCCGCCACCACCAACACCCCGCCGTGCGGCGACGAGCCATAGGCGTTGCCGTGTTTGAGGGCATCGCCGGCGCGGTCGACGCCGGGGCCCTTGCCGTACCACATGGCGTAGACGGCATCGACGGTGCGCTCGGGGTCGGACTCGACGCGCTGGGTGCCCAGCACCTGGGTGGCGCCCAGTTCTTCGTTGATGGCGGGCACGAAACGCACCCCATGGTCGGAGAATTTTTTTCCGACCTTCCAGATCGCCTGGTCGAGCATGCCCAGGGGCGAGCCCCGGTAGCCGCTGACGAAGCCCTGGGTGTTCAGGCCCTGGGCCGCGTCACGGCTGCGCTGCATCAGCAGCAGGCGCACCAGGGCCTGGGTGCCGGTGAGAAACACCTGGCCGTGCTCGGCCCACAGGTTGTCGGACAGTTTGAAATCAGGGCGCAGCGCAGGGGCTTGCGGCGCCATCAAGGTGGCTTGTGTCTCCATGTTCTTCTCGCGCCCCGCAGGGCTTTGGGGAAGCCATGAGCTTGCCGCACCGGCGTGAGAATTTGGTTCTTCATTTTTGGAGAAATCCGCAGTTTCGAGATTTTCATTCCTAAAATCAGTCATGAACGAGAATTTCACACTGGATGCTGCCAGCCTGCTGATCCTGCAGGAGCTGCAGCGCGACTCACGCCAGACCGTGCAGCAGATCGCCGCCAAGGCCGGGCTGTCGACCACGCCCTGCTGGAAGCGCATCAAGGAGCTGGAGGCGGCCGGGGTGATCCGCGGCTACACCGCGCTGGTGGACCGCAGCAAGGTGGGGCTGAACCTGCTGGTGGTGGTAGAGGTGAACCTGAGCCAGCACACCGAGACCACGGTGCGCCAGTTCGAGCGTGAGGTGGCCGTGTCGCCCCACATCGTGCGCTGCCTGAGCACCACCGGCCAGGCCGACTACATCCTGACCGTGATGGCGCGCGATGTGGCCCATTACGAGCAGCTGTTGCACGGCACCATCTTCCGGCTGCCCGGGGTGTCGCAGGTGCGCTCCAGCATCGTGCTCAACGAGGTCAAGTCGGAGGTGCGGCTGCCGGTGGGCGAGGTCTAAGAGACTGTTCACGATCTCCCACGAGCGCGAGATCGTGAACAGGCTCTAACAGCCCGGCGCTTGCGCCACCAGATCACCACCCCGGTCACACTCAATGTGGCCACCACCAGGCCCATGGCCGAGATCAGCACCCGCCCCGGCAGGCCCAGGATGCGGCCCGAATGCAGCGGGAACTGGGCCTGCACGAACAGATCGGCCGCAGTGCCTTTCCAGGGTTCGCGCTGGCCCAGCACGCGGCCGTCGCGGCTGTCGATGTACAGCTCGCGGTGGCCCACGCCACCACTGCCGTGGCCGTCTTCGGGGCGGAAGAACTGCACCCCATACACGCCATGGAAGCGCGCGTGGTACAGCGCCCCGGCCGGCTCGCGCCAGCCCAGGCGAGCCGCCTCGCCGCGGGCCCGCGCCAGCGCCTCGGCCCAGTCCAGGCGCGGCGTGATGGCCGCCCCCGGGATGGCATCCAGAGGCGAAGGCGTGCGCTGCGACACCAGTGAAATCGCGGGCAGGAACAGCTCGCGGTAGAAGTTGAGCGAGAACGCGGTGAAGGCCAGCGTCAGCAACAGCGCCCAGGTCCAGAGGCTGCCCGCACGGTGCAGGTCGAAGTTGAGCTTGTAGGCGCCAGCGCCCCAGCGCAGCATCCAGGCGGGCTTCCAGCGCTGCCAGAAACCGGGGGCCGCCCGTGCAAGTGCGGCACGCCGGCGCGGCGGCAGGGTGAGCACCAGGCCGGTGAAGCAATCCAGCGTCCAGACAGCGGCGATGAGGCCCATCAGCCACACGCCCCAGCGGTCGATGCCCCAGGCGGCGGGCAGGTGCAGGCTGTAGTGCAGCACGTAGAGGAACGAGATCAGGTTCTCCCGCCCCAAGGGCCACAGGGCCCCCCATTGGCGGCGGCCCAGCTCGGCCCCCGACACCGGGTCGACGAAGACCTGGTTGAAATCCACGGCCACCGGAGCCCCCGTGGCGGGATCGATGCGCGGCTGCACGCCCAAGGCCAGGGCGTGGCCAGGCTCGGCCGCCAGGGGCAGGTAGCTGATTTCGACCTGGGGGTGGCGGGCCTCGACGGCCTGGGCCAATGCCAGTGGCGATTGAGGCGAGCCCTCGGCCGTGGCCTGGTTGAACTGAGGGTTCAGCCACTCGTCGAGTTCGTGGTCCCAGGAGATGACCGCGCCGGTGACGCCGGCCACGAACAGAAAGCCGGCCATCAGCAAGCCGGCCCAACGGTGCAGTCGAACCAGCCAGGCGCGCAGGCTCAGGGCTTGCGCTTGAGCCTGAGCCCTCGGCGCGACGCGCTCAGAAGCGCCACTGGACACTGAGCTTGGCATTGCGAGGCGCCCCATAGAAACCTTGCGCCCAGTACAGGCTGTTGATGTACTTGCGGTCGGTCAGGTTGTCGATGTTGAAGGTGGCGCTCCAGTGGGCGTCAAAGTCGTAGCGGGCCATCAGGCCGACCAGGGCATACGCGGCCTGGCGCGTGACGATCTCGCGCCCCTGGGTGTCGGTCACGCCCTGGTCGCGCGAGATCTGGCTTTGCCAGCGCAGGTTGGCCCCCAGCTTCAGGCCAGGCAGTCGGTCCAGCTTGTAGACGGTGGACAGGCGCAGGGTCTGGCGTGGCACATAGGTGCGCGCATCGGCCCCGGTGCTGTCGTTGCGGATGCGCATGTGGGTGAAGCCGCCACTGAGCTCCCAGGCCGGTGTCAGGCGGCCGGCCACATCGAGTTCAAAGCCGGTCGAGGTGGCATCCACCGTGCGGTAGACCAGGGTGCTGCCCACATAGGTGGCGGTGGCTTCAGCGGTGTTGTTCTGCTGGGTGCGGAACACCGAGGCCGATGCATTGAGTCGGCGCTCGAACCACTCGCCCTTGGCACCCACTTCCAGGTTGCGACCTTCGATGGGGGGCAGGGGTTGCAGGTTGGCGCCCACCTCGGTCTGCGGGTTGAAGATGCCCGCATAGCTGGCGTAGAGGTTGTGCTGGGTATCCAGCGCATAGGTGCCCCCCAGGTACGGCAGGGCCTTGGTCTTGGCGTACTGGTGTTGCACGCCATAGTTCTGGCCGCTGCTGTCGACCTGGGTCACATTGCCCCCGGTGAACAGCTTGAGTCGGTCGGACAGGTTCCAACGGGCCGTGCCGTACACGCTTTGGCGCCGGATCACAAAGCTGGCGCTGTTCGAATAGGCGTCGAAACTCGGTTGGGTGTAGTTGCCGGTCCAGTGGCTCAAAGAGGGCAAGGCGGTGCCGATATCAGCGCTGTACCAGGAGAGTTGCTGGGTGTCGCTGCGCGCCGTGCTGGCCCCCAGCACCAGTTCGTGACGGCGCCCGGCCAGATCAAACGGGCCGCTGGCATAGACGTCGACCAGGGTCTGCTTCTCGCGGCTGCGGTAGTAAGAAGGGTAGCTGTACAGGCCCAGACCGGTGCTGGCATCGGGTGTGCCATAGGCATAGAACAGATCGCCCTCTGAGCGCAACAGGCGCTGACTGAGCACACCTTTGACCTGCCAGCCGCTGTCGAGCTGATGGGCCAGTTCGATGAAGCTGCGCGCATCAGAGGTATTCCAGTTGCTCCAGTTGGCCGCGGTGCTGGTCGAGACGGGGTACTGGGTGGCGCTGCCGTCGGTGTTGTAGAGCGGCAGGGCCCCCCACATGCTGCCGCGTGGCTGGTTCTTCTGGTAGCTCAGGCCTGCGCTCAGTCGGGTGCTGGGGGCCAGGTCGGCCTCCAGCACGGCCGACAACACCTGCTTGTGCAGGGAGTAGCGGTCGAGGTAGCTGTTCTTGTCCTGATCGGCCAGCACCAGGCGCCCGCGCAGGGTGCCGGCGGCGTTCAGCGGGCCGGCGATGTCGGCGTCCAGGCGGCGGTTGTTCCAGCTGCCCAGGCTCAGGCCGGCCGAGGCCTGGAAGTCGGTGGTCGGGCGCTTGCGCACGAAGTTGATGGTGGCCGAGGGGTTGCCGGTGGACGACATCAGCCCGTTGGCGCCTCGCAGCACTTCGACGCGGTCAAACAGCGCGGTGTCCATGTCGCCCTCCTGCCCTCCGTTGGTGAAGGGCAGGCCCAGGCCGTCGACCTGGAAGTTGCTGATGTCAAAGCCTCGGGCGCTGTAGTAGGTGCGGTCTGTCTCGATGCGCTCGACCTGGATGCCGGTGGCGTTGTCCAGCACCTCGTTGACGTTTTGCAGCGCGAAGTCATCCATCTGCGAACGCGTGACCACGCTGATGGACTGCGGCGTGTCCTTGATCGACAGGTCGAGCCGGGTGGCGGTGCTGGTGGCGCGCGTGGTGTAGGCGCCGGTGCCTTCGGTGCTGGCGTCGGCGCCGGCCGACACCGTCACCTCCTTGAGGCTCTGGCCTGCCGGATCGGCCGCCTGTGCCTGCAGCGCGGGCACGCCCACAGCCATGGCAGCCACCAGGGCACGCAGGCTGAAAGCGGAAGAAGTGGCCGGTTTGAGCGGTTGGAGGGGGCGCCGTCGCAGGCGCCTGGCAAGCAGGGAAGAGGATGGTGCGGTCGTCATTCGCCGGATTCTAATGCGAATGATTCTTATTTGTGAATCAAGTTTGCAAAGGTAACACCCCCCGGCAAGCACCCGCTCAACACAAGATGGACAATGATCGACTTGTCCAGCCTGCGGGCCCGGCGCGCCTTGGTAGCGCAGGCCCCTGCCCCCACCCATGACCACCCTCACGCCCGATGTCGCCCCCTACCTGGGTCAGTTGATCGGCTTCCGCCGCGACCTGCATGCCCACCCCGAACTGAAATACGAAGAGCAGCGAACCGCCGCCCGCGTGGCGGCCTACCTGGAGGCCCTGGGGCTGCCGGTGCACCGAGGCCTGGCCCAGACCGGTGTGGTGGCCACGCTGCACGGCCGTGGCCGCAGCGCCGCCAACCCGGGGCCGGCGGTGGGGCTGCGCGCCGACATGGACGCGCTGCCGGTTCAAGAGATCAACACCTTCGGCCATGCCAGCCAACATGAAGGCCGCATGCACGCCTGCGGCCACGACGGCCACACCACCATGCTGCTGGGGGCGGCCACCCTGCTGGCCCAAAAACCCGACTTTGATGGCACCGTGCACTTCATCTTCCAGCCCGGCGAAGAAGGCGGCGCCGGCGCCCGGGCCATGATGCAGGAGGGCCTGTTCGAGCGCTTTCCGATGCAGGCGGTGTTTGCGCTGCACAACTGGCCGGCCCTGCCGGCCGGCCAGATGGGCGTGCGGGTGGGGCCCATCATGGCCTCGGCCAACCGCTTCGAGGTGCGGGTGCAAGGGCGCGGCGGCCACGCCGCCCAGCCGCATGCCGCGCTGGACCCGATCCCGGTGGCCTGTGCCATCGTGGGCCAGTTGCAATTGCTGGTGTCACGCCAGACCGACCCGCTGGACAGCGCCGTGCTCACCATCGGCAAGATCGAAGGCGGCACGGTAGAGAACATCATCCCCGACGAAGCCGCCCTGTACGGCACCTGCCGCACCCTGCAGCCCGAGACGCTGGAGCGCCTGGTGGCCGGCATCGAGCGCATCGCCACCCACGTGGCCGAAGCACACGGCTGTACCGCGCGCGTGATCATCAAGCCCGGCTACCCCTGCACCGTGAACCATGCCCGAGAGGCCCGCTTCATGGGCGAGGTGATGGCCGAGGTGGTGGGCGCACAGCAGGCCCACACCGACGTGCTGCCGGCCATGACGGCCGAGGATTTCGGCTTCATGCTGGAGCAGGTGCCAGGCGCCTACGGCTGGATCGGCAACGCGGCTGCGGGCCAGCCCGGCGTGAACCTGCACGCGGCGCACTACGATTTCAACGACGACATCCTGGGCCTGGGCGCCACCTTCTGGGACCGGCTGGCGCGGCAGTGGTTTGCCCGCGGCATGGGCGCCGCCTGAGGCAGCAGGCCCAGCCTGGCGGCTCAGGCCGCCGCTGACGGCACTTGCGGCTCCAGCGCCTGCCGCCCCAGCAGGGCCAGGCCCTCGGCCACGCCACGCAGGCGCAGGCTCAGCGCCTGACTGAGCAGCGAGGCCAGGGCGGCTTCGGCCTGGGGCCGGGCCACCACGTCTTTCACCAGCGCCCACAGCGTGAGCACGCCGCGCTCGGTCTCGACCAGCGTCAGGGGAGCGGCCTCGGCCCAGTCGCCGCCACCCTGCAGGGCATCGGCCAGCCCTTGCTGGGTGAGCAAAATGGCCGTCGCGCGGATGGAGCCGTCGTCCACCGTGGCTTTCAGGCGCGGGGCGGAATCCGGGAGGGTGTGGATGCGTGCCCCCGATGGGGTGCTGGGATCTTGCAGATGCGGGATGCGCATGGTGTCTCCGGGTTCAATGCGGCACACGGGCAAGCGCCCGGACCAGCGGAGTGCACCGAAGGCCCAAAACGGTGCGCAACGCCCCCAACCCAATGGGAGAGTCGGCACTTGTTTCGCCTAAAAAACATTGCTTTAAATTTGCACTCATCACAGTCTTCTCAAGCAAGGCACATGCCCGGGTTGTCTCCTGACACAGGATCCGATCATCAACAAGCGCTGAAACCTCTTGCTGATCAGGGTCAAGCACAGGGCTCAAGCTCGGCCTATGCTGCGTTCTTTTCGGTGGCCCGCCACCCAAGGAATGCCCATGGACACTGCTGTCACCGCCACCGCTGCGGCGCTCGCCCCCCAAAGCATCACCACCGAGGTGTTGCAGGAGAAATACTGCCAGGCCGAACTGGGTGAACACTCGGCCGGCCAGGTGTTCGAGCGCGTGGCGCGGGCGGTGGCCTCGGTCGAGCCCACGCCCGAACTGCGCGCCGAGATGGGCGAGAAGTTCCGCCTCAACATGCTGGCCGGGGCCATTGGCGCCGGGCGCATCATGGCCTCGGCCGGGGCGGGTCACAACGCCACCTTCATCAACTGCTTTGTGCAGCCGGTGGGCGATGCGGCGGTGGGCTACGACGAAGACGGTGTGCCCGGCATCTACACCGCGCTGTCGCAGGCCAGCGAAACCCTGCGCCGTGGTGGCGGCGTGGGCTACAACTTTTCGGCCATCCGCCCCAAAGGTGCGCTGGTCAAGGGCACGAACTCGGACGCCTCCGGGCCCTGCACCTTCATGGATGTGTTCGATGCCTCGTGCCGCACGGTGATGGCGGCGGGCTCGCGACGCGGCGCACAGATGGGCATCCTGAACATCGACCACCCCGACGTGCAGGAGTTCATCGAAGCCAAGCGCACCAAGGGGCGCTGGAACAACTTCAATGTGTCGGTGGGAGTGACCAAGGCCTTCATGCAGGCGCTGGCCGCACAAGGCCAGGTGCAACTGGTGCACAAAGCGCGACCGACACGGGCCCTGATCGAGCGGGGCGCCTTCCAGCGCGAAGACGGCCTGTGGGTGTACCAGGAGGTGAGTGCCAGCGCCCTGTGGGACCGGGTGATGCGCTCGGCCTACGACTATGCCGAGCCGGGCATCATCTTTCTGGACCGGGTCAACGAAGACAACAACCTGCGCTACTGCGAAGAAATCGTCGCCACCAACCCCTGCGGCGAACAGCCGCTGTGTGCCTATGGCTGCTGCGACCTGGGGCCGATCATCCTGCCAAGCTTTGTGCAGCAGCCCTTCACACCGGCGGCGCGCTTCGATGAGGCGGGCTTCATCGCCTCGGTGCGGCTGCAGGTGCGCTTTCTGGACAACGTGCTGGATGCCACGCCCTGGCCACTGAAAGAGCAGCAGGAACAGGCCATGGCCAAGCGGCGCATCGGCGTGGGCTTCACCGGCATGGGCAATGCCCTGGCCATGCTGAATCTGCGTTATGACAGCGAAGCCGGTCGACGTGAGGCCGCCCACATCGCCGAATTGATGCGCGATGCGGCCTACGCCGCCTCGATCGACCTGGCCATCGAGCGCGGTCCGTTTCCGGCCCTGCAGGCCGAGGCCTATCTGGCGCCCGGCACCTTTGCCTCGCGCCTGCCCGAGACCTTGAAGGCGCGCATCCGCGAGCACGGCATCCGCAACAGCCACCTGCTGTCGATCGCCCCCACCGGCACCGTGAGCCTGGCCTTTGCCGACAACGCCAGCAATGGCATCGAGCCGCCGTTCTCGCTGGCCTACACGCGCAACAAGCGCACCCCCGATGGCGGCACCCAGGCCTTTGCCGTGGTGGACCACGGCCTGCGGGTCTTCCTTGGCACGCTGGAGCCGGCCTTCGGCAACGCCGTGCTGGACGCGGTGTGCCGCTACCAGGACGAGTTCAGCCACGAGGGCCAGCGCCTGCGCGTGAGCCAGGTGCTGCCCGACTCGATGGTGACCGCGCTGGCCATGTCCTGCGATGACCACCTGGCCATGATGGGCGCGGTGCAGCCCTTCATCGACACGGCCATCAGCAAGACCGTCAACGTGCCGGCCGACTACCCCTTTGACGATTTCAAGAAGTTGTACCTGCGCGCCCACGCCTACGGGCTCAAGGGCTGCGCCACCTACCGGCCCAACGACACCCTGGGCGCGGTGCTGGAGGTGCCCACCGCCGCCACCGCCAACAACGCCGCCCCTGGGACCAGCCCCGGCCCCGCGCCGGCCCCGCTGGACATGGACCCGCTGCGCATCAGCATCGAAAAACGCCCCGAAGGCGAAACCCCGGCGGTGACCGAGAAGCTGGTCTACCACACCTCCGAAGGCCAGAAATCGCTGTACCTGGTGGTGTCCTTCGTGAGCGTGGAGGGCTTTCTGGAGGGCCAAAGCGTGACCGTGGAGCGGCCACTGGAGGTGTTCATCCCGGCCGGCCAGAACGACGAGGCCCAGCAATGGGTGACCGCCGTGGCCCGCGTGCTGTCGCTGACGGCGCGCGACGGCCGCCTGCCCAAGGCGCTGGCCGATCTGCGCAAGGTGACCTGGGACAAAGGCCCGGTGCGCTCGGGCTACTACCGCAAGGCCGATGGCACCCGGGTACCGCGCTTTCACAGCTCGGAAGTGGCGGCCATCGCCTATGCGGTGCAGCAGATCCTGTACCGACGCGGCTTTCTGGACGACGAGGGCCGTGTGATCCCGGCGCTGCGCCAGCACGCATCGCGGGCCGCCGCCCCAGGCCAGACCCCGGCGCCGGCCCCGGGCGAGCCCGCCATGCTGCCGCACATGGAGGTCACGCCGGGCAAGCCCTGCCCTGAATGTGGCGCCCATGCGCTGGTCAAGAAAGATGGCTGCGAATTCTGCACGCACTGCGGCTACCTCGGATCTTGCGGCTGAGCGGAGCTCAGGGCCGCTCGGCATCCTGCAGGCCGGCCTGGTAGCGGCAGCGCAGCTCGGTGATGCGCACGCCCTGCGGCGCGCTTTCCAGCGACTGGGCCTTGGGCTCCAGCCCACCCCAGCGGTTGCGCACCTGGTCGATCTGGTAGGTGCGGTCCCAATGCGGCCCCAGGCCGCGCGCCATGCAGCGTTGCACGTCGGCATAGCGCAGGGCCAGGTCGCTCTCGGCCTCTTCGGCATGGGCCAGGCCCAGGCTCAGCAACAGCGTGGAAAGCAGGAGAAAGGGAAGGATAAAGGAACGCAGAGGGCGCAACAGCATCGGTGGGGAGCAGAGAGGATCAAGCGACAGAAACCCCGTCGCGACACGACGGGGTTGAACCGGATCGACAAGAGACAGATCCGGCCAGGCTCACTGTGAGCAGCGCAGGCCGAGATGGTTCCGCGCTGAACACTTGCCTGATGAGGACAGCAGGTGCATCAGGGCCCCATAGGGCCTGGTGCATCCCCACTCACTTGATCGCGGCGCTACTGGTCACGCTGGCCTTGGCAGCATTGGCGGCCTTGGCGGTATTGGGGTGCACGGTCTTGTGAGCCGCCTTGGCATGCAGCGTGGTGGGCTGCTTGGCCTTGGCGGCCGGTGTTGCCGCGGCGGTGGTTGGGCTCGCCTTGTCTGCTGCCGGCGGGGTGGCAGCCGGGCCCACGGTGCTGACCACCGCGGGCTTGACCTCCACCGGCTTCACGCCCGGCGCCGAGGCCGCAACCGCCGGCGTGACCGGGGCGGCTGCAGCGGGCATGGCAGGGGTGGCGGCCGGTGCCTGCGCCCAGGCACCCAGGGACACACAGGCCGACAGCACGGTGGCGGGAAGGATGGCAAACAGCTTGTTCATAGCTAAACCCTTTTCTCTCGTTGAGCCCCAGGCAAAAGGCCTGGTTGCTACCTTCAACGCCCTGGTTTCGACCGTCGATGACGTCTTGCGCGCCAAGTTGTAACTACCGGTTTCCCGCCCGGACCACTCAGGCCGGCAGCGGCTGACGGAAGCCCACGTTGAGCAGGTTCCAGGCCACGATGGTGGAGATCGCAAAGCCCAGCTCGGCGATCTCGGCGGGCGAGAACTGCTGGCTCAGGCGGGCAAATTCTTCATCGCTGGCGTCGCCGTTCGGGGTGGCGTTGATGAGTTCGGTCCAGCGCAGGGCGGCCCGTTCGCGCTCGCTGAAAAACGGCGCCTCGCGCCAGCCGGCCACGGCATTGAGCTCACGTGGCGACAGGCCCTGGCGCAGCAGATCCTGGCCATGCATGTCGATGCAATAGGCGCAGCCATTGAGTTGCGAGACACGCAGCCAGACCAGGTCGATCAAGCGCTCGCCCAGGGGCCCCTTCTTGAGGGTCTGAGACAAGTCGAGCAGGCCTTGAAACGCCTTGGGGGCCAGTTGGATGTAGGGGACGCGGGCAGCAGAGGTGTGCATGGCATGGGCTTTCTGTTCAAGGTGGAGACCGCCCGATGCGGCCTCTCTCCTGTTAGACGCTGGCCGACGCCACGTTGTGACAACGCGCCTCAAGCCTGCAAGGCAATGCCCGCCAGTTTGTCGGGGTTGCGCACCACATACACCGCCACGATGCGTTCGCCCTCGATCACAAAGGCCTGGGCCGATTCGAGTTGACCACCCACATAGCGCAACAGCCCTGGCTCGCCATTGACCAGCACCTGCCGGTAGCGGACCTGATCACCCAACCGCAGCGCCACGGCCCAGTACAGGTTGGTGACGCGGAATGCGCCGCGCAGCACATGGCCCACCGACGCCACCCGGCCACCACCGTCACCCATCAGTTCCACATCGTCGGCCAGCAGGGCCTGCAAGCTCGCGCGGTCGCCCTGCTGGGCCGCCTGCATGAAGCGCGCCAGCAAGGCCCGGTGGCGCTCACGCGGGACCAGAAACCGGGGGGCAGGTTGCGCCCCCTGCGGCTTCACCCGCAGGCTGGCACGGTGCACCAGCTGCCGGCAGGCCGCCTCGCTCTTGCCCAGGGCTGCCGCGATGTCGGCGTAGTCGTGATCGAACACCTGGCGCAGCAAAAAGGCGGCCCGCTCTTCAGGCGACAGCTGCTCCAGCACCCGCAGCAAGGCCACCGACAGATCGTCGGCCAACTCGGCCGCCGCCTCGGGGCTGTGGTCGTCCACCGCCACCAGGGGCTCGGGCAGCCAGAACCCCACATAGGCCTCACGCTCGGCCTTGGCGGCACGCAGGCGGTCGATGGACAGTCGGGTCACCACCGTCACCAGCCAGGCCTCGCCCGATTGAAGTGCGGCACGATCGCTGCGATGCCAGCGCAGCCAGGCCTCCTGCAGCACGTCCTCGGCATCGGCGCGCGTGCCCAGCATGCGGTAGGCCATGCCAAACAGGCGCGGCCGCAAGGCCACAAAGGTGTCGGTATCGGCGTCAGACACGGGAAATGGGGTGAAGCTGGAGATCAGGCAGGTCATGGTAGCCACTAGACGCGGTAGCACCCGCTCTAGTGACAAATGGCTCCAACTGCACTTGCCCCTTTTGTCTCCAACCAGTTGCGCAACTTGCCTCCGGGTCCTGCACTTTCCGAGAATCAGGCGATAACGCAGCACGGGCTTCGGGGCGGGATCAAATAGCGCGCGAGAAATCAAGGCGTTTGCGGGTCTGGGGCCGCGTACATCAGCACCACTGTGTCATGGCCCAAGCTGGCGCCACCAGGCACGCCTGTCGAACCGGACTCACTCAGGCAAGGGCCTTGAATTCGGCCGACGCGGCCTTGCGCTGCAGGTGGAAACACAGTGCATTGGGTCTGCCGTCAAAGCGCTGAGGCAAGCGGGCTTCGACGCCCTGCCGAAAGCAGCAGGGATTCCAGGGCTGTAGCGCGCAGCTGTCTGTACGACGCGGCTGATCAGCCACCCCTTGGCTCACTGCGCCGGCGTCAGCAGCGGCACAAGAACCGAAATGCCTGCGGCTCAACTCAGGGGCTCCGCCAGGCGGTGAAACACCGCGCTGAAGATACGCAGCTTGGCGATGTCCAGCAGCAGCCAGTTGGGCAGAAGCCAAGGCAACACGAAAAGGGGGGCCCTGATACAAACTGCACAGCTAGAGCGCAAAACTGGGCCGCATCTGTAGCGGTCGCTCTGGCCGTCTTCACACCACGCGACGATATTTCGCTTGATTCCCGCCATGTACGTTGTCGGGCACCTCCGATAAGATCCAAAGAATATCGAACGCTCAAGGCTGTCGTCCAAAGAGGGGCCTCGTGTCAGCAGCGCTCGAAACCGGCGCTTGCAATACTTGCCTGCGTCATATCGCGACTGTCTCAGGTCATTCCGTCATCGGACTGACTTGTGCAGACCAACGAGCGCATGCCGTCGGGATAAACTTGAGAGCATCGATTCTATGGCCCGACTTCAACAGCAGAAATCAACTACCGATGGATACAGCAGGCAAGACAGCGCTTGTCGCCAATCTTCACTGGCAAACCGGCAGGATCGACCAGACTGCGCGTTCAGCCATGAAGCAGCAAAAGCCGGTTTGCATTTGGCTGACCGGTCTGTCAGGTGCCGGAAAGTCTACCCTGGCCTACCTGCTGGAGCAGCACTTGCACGCGGCAGGTAAGCACAGCTACGTACTCGATGGCGACAACGTTCGCCACGGCCTCAACCGCGACCTTGGCTTTGCTGACGCTGACCGTGGCGAGAACATCCGCCGTGTGGCAGAAGTCGCCAGACTGATGATTGATGCCGGACTCATTGTCGTGGTGAGCTTGATCTCTCCGTTCCGCTTCCAGCGCGAACACGCACGCAAGTTGTTTGCGCCGGGTGAATTTGTTGAGGTTTTTGTCGATGCTCCATTGGCAGTATGCGAGCAACGGGATGTCAAAGGTCTGTATGCCAAAGCTCGGCGCGGTGAATTGACACAGTTCACCGGTATCGACAGCCCCTATGAGCCCCCCCTGGCGCCGGAAGTGCACGTGCGATGTGACCTACTTGATCCGATGGACTGCGTCAACCGCATATTGCAGGCACTCGCCACCGATGAAGGCCATTTGTGACCTCATGTTGCGCGGGCACTTCATGCACGCATAAAGTGCCATGCTGCCAGCCGATGACATCGGCAGCGCTTCGTTGAAGCAATTCCGTCGAGGTCCGAAGAGGCTTCCAAGCAACCAGGAACAGAAAAAAACACTGAACGTTGGAGAAGGAACAGCTGCACCATGCCGATTGCCGCCCGGCGCCAGCCCATCTGCGTTAGGGCCCTCTCCAAGTCAGGACCATCCAAGGCCAGCCCCAGCAAAGGTAAGCCGCGCGTTGCCTCGCTCGGGCTCCTATCTGACCGGAACCATACCATCCCACGATCACCCAAAAGCCAGAAAACGAATAAGCCAACCTGGTCGGCTGGCTTTTTGTAACAGTCTTTGTCGGTAAGACCTCGGAGGTTTGGTGCGGCTGGCGGGGATCGAACCCACGACCCTTGGCTTCGGAGGCCAATACTCTATCCACTGAGCTACAGCCGCGTGCCTGACAGCAGGCAAACGATCCGCGGATTATGGCACGGGCCGGAGGCCTTGCGACGCAAAGGCGAGAGAGGCGTCAAGAGAGGACATCGGGCCTCTGGTGCCCGCTGGTGATGACCTCAGTTGGCAGGGTGGGCAAAGCCCAGGCCGGCCAGGTAGGTGTCCATGGCCTGCTCCCCGATGCTCACCACATCGAAGTCATCGGGCGACAGCAGCCAGTTCTGGATCAAGCCATCGAGCAGCGCATGCAGGCCGATGACGGCCGCCTGAACCGGCAAGCGCAAGGTCACGCCGCGCAATTGCGCTGCGGCCTGCAGGCTGCGGGTCATTTCGGCCAGGCAGTCGTGGCGGGCCTCGAGATGCCGCCCCTTGATGGCCAGGGCCTCGCCCACGTATTCGACTTTGTAGCTGGCCACCTCGAAGACCCGCTGGGTGGTGGGGTCTTGCGTCATCTTGCGCAGCACATCCAGGGTGGCGCGGCGCAGGTCAGCCAACGGATCGCGTCCGGGGTCGCGCCCCATCTGCTGCAGGGCCTCCTCCATGGGCAGGGTGACGCGATCCATCATGGCGTTGAACAGGTCGGCCTTGTCCTTGAAGTGCCAGTAGATGGCGCCACGCGTGGTCCCCGCGGCCACGGCGATGTCGTTCAGCGAGGACCGGGAAACCCCTTTTTCGGAGAACACGCGCTCGGCCGCATCCAGCAGGCTGTGCCGGGTGGCGAGGGCGTCTTCTTTGGTTCGGCGGGCCATGGCGTCTCCTGTTGTGGGTATGAAATACAGCGTACATCATACATTCACGAATGTATGTATACTGCCCTTTCGTTTTTTACACGAACAAGACACAGTACGGGATGACCCTAGCAAGTCTTACCCGATACCAACATACTCACACCGGAAAACGGACATGACCGAATCCCAACCTGCGGCAGCGGCCGCATTGCAGCGCCGGCCTTTGCTGAGCCGCCTGCCACTCTTCATGACTGTGGGCACGCTCAGTGCCGTTCTTGCCGCATGCGGCCCTTCGGGTGCACAGGGCGGGCCTGGGGGTCCTGGCGGCGGCATGCCGCCCACTGAGGTGGGTGTGGTCACTGTCACCCCGGGCGTGGTCGGTTTGCAGACCGAATTGCCGGGTCGCCTGGAGGCCTCACGCGTGGCTCAGGTGCGGGCCCGTGCGGCCGGCATCGTGCAAGAGCGTCTGTTCCGCGAAGGCAGTGACGTGAAGGCAGGCCAGCCCTTGTTCCAGATCGACGCCGCGCCCTACAAGGCCACCTACGACAGCGCCCAGGCCGCCGTGGCCAAGGCCGAGGCCACCTTGATGCAGGCCAGCGCCCAGCTGACCCGTTACAAGCCGCTGGTGGAGGCCAATGCCATCAGCAAACAGGATTACGTGAACGCCGAGGCGTCGCAGAAGCAGGCCGAAGCCGATCTGGCCTCGGCCAAGGCGGCGCTGCAGACGGCCAAGATCAACCTGGGCTACACCACGGTGACGGCCCCGATTTCGGGCCGCATCGGTCGTGAGCTGGTGACCGTGGGTGCCCTCGTGGGCCAAAGCGAGGCCACCCAGATGGCGGTGGTGCAGCAGATCGACCCGCTGTATGTGAACTTCACGCAGTCGGCAGCCGAGGTGATGAAGCTGCGCGATGCGCTGGCCAACGGGCAGCTCAAGCGGGCTCCGGGCACCGAGGCGGCCAGCGTGCGCCTGGTGAAGGATGACGGCAGCGAGTTCCCCAAGGCCGGCAAGCTATTGTTCTCGGACCTGACGGTGGACAGCACCAGCGGCCAGATCACCCTGCGCGCCGAGGTGCCGAACCCCGGCGGCCAGTTGCTGCCTGGCCTGTATGTGCGCGTGCGCCTGGAACAGGCCCAGGCCAGCGATGCCATCACCCTGCCGCAGCAAGCCGTCACACGCAGCGAAAAGGGCGATGTGGTGATGGTGGTCAGCCCCGAGGGCAAGGTCAGCCCGCGCCCCGTCAAGGTGGCTGCCGGCAAGGGCAATCAGTGGGTGATCCTGGACGGCCTGAAGGCCGGCGAACAGGTGATGGTGGATGGCTTCCAGAAGCTGCGTGGCGATGCCCCCGTGAAGGCCGTGCCCTGGCAGGCGCCGGGCAGCGCGGCACCGGCTGCTGCCGCCCCGGCGGCTGCCCCGGCCGCCAAGTCCTGAGGAGCCTGATCCATGGCGAAATTCTTCATTGACAGGCCCATCTTTGCCTGGGTGATCGCTCTGTTCATCCTGGTGCTGGGCGGGGTGTCCATCACCCAGCTACCCATCTCCCAATACCCGCCGGTGGCCCCGCCCTCGGTGGTGATCAGCGCCAGCTACCCCGGCGCCTCGGCCCAGACGCTGGAAGACAGCGTGATCAGTGTGATCGAACGTGAAATGAACGGCTCGCCGGGCCTGCTCTACATGGAGTCGGTCAGCCAGGCCGACGGCACCGGCACGATCACGCTGAGCTTTGACCCCTCGACCAGCCCCGATCTGGCCCAGGTGGATGTGCAGAACCGCCTCTCGCGCGCCACCCCGCGCCTGCCGGCGGCGGTGACGCAGCAGGGCGTGCGCGTGGACAAGTCTCGCAGCAACTTCCTGCTGTTCATCATGCTGTCCTCGGACAACGGTGCGCTGGACCCGATCGCGCTGGGCGACTACGCCTCGCGCAACGTGATCCCTGAAATCCAGCGCCTGCCCGGCATCGGCCAGGCCCAGCTGTTCGGCACCGAGCGCGCCATGCGGGTGTGGATCGACCCGGCCAAGCTGACCGGCTACAACCTGTCTCCTGCCGACGTGAACGCGGCCATCTCGGCCCAGAACGCCCAGGTGTCCTCGGGCGCCATCGGCGATTTGCCCAACATCACCGGCCAGGGCATTGCCGCCACGGTGGTGGTGAAGGGCCAGCTGGCCTCGGTGGAGCAGTTCGGCCGCATCGTGCTGCGCGCCAATGCCGACGGCTCGACCGTGCGACTCAAGGACGTGGCCCGCATCGAGCTGGGTGCCCAGACCTACGCCACCTCGGCCCGCCTGAACGGCAAGCCGGCCACCGGCATCGGTGTCCAGCTGACCCCCTCGGGCAACGCCCTGGCCTCGGCCAAGGCGGTGAAGGCCAAGATGGAAGACCTGCAGCGCTACTTCCCGGCCGGCGTGTCCTACGCGATTCCGTACGACAGCTCGGGCTTCGTGAAGATCTCGCTGTCGCAAGTGGCCGAGACCCTGGTGGAGGCCGTGGTGCTGGTGTTCCTGGTGATGTTCCTGTTCCTGCAGAACTGGCGCTACACCCTGATCCCGACCATCGTGGTGCCGGTGGCCCTGCTGGGCACCTTTGCCACGCTGCTGGCGCTGGGCTTCTCGATCAACGTGCTGACCATGTTCGGCATGGTGCTGGTGATCGGCATCGTGGTGGACGACGCCATCGTGGTAGTGGAGAACGTCGAACGCATCATGAGCGAGGAAGGCCTGCCCCCGCTGCAGGCCACGCGCAAGGCCATGGGCCAGATCTCGGGCGCGATCATCGGCGTGACCGTGGTGCTGATCTCGGTGTTCGTGCCGCTGGCCTTCTTCAGTGGCTCGGTGGGCAACATCTACCGCCAGTTCTCGGCCGTGATGGTGTCGTCGATCGCCTTCTCGGCCTTCCTGGCGCTGTCGCTCACGCCGGCGCTGTGCGCCACCCTGCTCAAGCCGGTCGAGGCGGGGCATCACCATGAGAAGAAGGGCTTCTTCGGCTGGTTCAACCGCGGCTTCAGCCGTGCCGCCAAGGGCTATGAAGGCTGGGTGGCCAAGCTGCTCAAGCGCGCCGGCCGCTTCATGTTGATCTATGTCGCCATCGGCGCCGCTGCAGTGGTGGTCTACCTGCGCCTGCCCACCTCCTTCCTGCCCAATGAAGACCAGGGCACGATGCTGGTGAACGTGCAACTGCCCCCTGGCGCCACCGTGGAGCGCACCCGCAACGTGATGGAACAGGTGGAAGGCTTCATCCTGAAGCAGCCTGAGGTCAAGAGCATGGTCGGCGTGCTGGGCTTCAGCTTCTCGGGCCAAGGCCAGAACGCCGCACTGGCGTTCGTGACCCTGAAGCCCTGGGATGAACGCCATGGCGAAGAGCACTCGGCCCAGGCCCTGGCCGGCCGCGCCTTCGGGGCGCTGATGGGCATCCGCGATGCCTTCATCTTCCCGCTCAGCCCGCCGCCGATTCCCGAACTGGGCAATGCCACCGGCTTCACCTTCCGCTTGCAAGACCGCGCCGGCAAGGGCCACAAGGCCCTGATCGATGCGCGCAACCAGTTGTTGGGCATGGCCAGCAAGAGCCCGGTGCTGACCCAGGTGCGCCCCGACGGCCTGGAAGATGCGCCCCAACTGCAGATCGACATCGACCGCGACAAGGCCCAGGCCCTGGGCGTGCCGTTCAACGCGATCAACACCGCCTTGTCCACCGCGCTGGGTTCCACCTACGTGAACGACTTCCCCAACTCGGGCCGTCTGCAGCGGGTGGTGGTGCAAGCCGATGCGCCAGCGCGCATGCAGCCTGAAAACATCCTGCAACTGCGCGTGCCCAACAGCGCGGGTCAGTTGGTGCCCTTGTCGACCTTTGCCAGCACCCGCTGGGAGAACGGTGCCATGCAGACCGTGCGCTACAACGGCTACCCGGCCGTGCGCATCAGCGGTGGCACCGCCCCGGGGCGCAGCACCGGTGAGGCCATGGCCGAGATGGAGAAGCTGGCCGCGCAACTGCCCCCAGGCTTCGGCTACGAATGGACCGGCCAATCGCGCGAGGAAAAGCTGGCGGGTTCGCAGGCCGTGATCCTGTACGGCTTTGCCGTGCTGGCCGTGTTCCTGTGCCTGGCGGCCTTGTACGAGAGCTGGTCGATCCCGCTGTCGGTGATCCTGGTGGTGCCGCTGGGCGTGCTGGGCGTGCTGCTGGCCACCTGGCTGCGGGCGTACTCGAACGACGTGTACTTCCAGGTCGGTCTGATCACGATCATCGGCCTGTCGGCCAAGAACGCGATTCTGATCATCGAGTTTGCCAAGGACCTGCAGGCGCAGGGCCGTGGCGTGATCGAGTCGGCCCTGGCGGCGGCGCACCTGCGCTTCCGCCCCATCGTGATGACCTCGCTGGCCTTCATGCTGGGCGTGGTGCCGCTGGCCATCGCCACGGGCGCCGGCTCGGCCAGCCAGCGTGCCATCGGCACCGGCGTGGTCGGCGGCATGATCACCGGCACCGCCTTGGCGGTGTTCTTTGTCCCCATCTTCTTTGTGGTGGTGCGCAAGCTGTTCAAGGGCAGCGAGCGCCAGCGCCAGATCTATGCAGAACATGCCCGACAGGCCGGTGTGGCCGAAGCCGCAGGAGGCCAAGACCATGCGTAAAACCCCCATCTGGCGAATCCGCCTGCCGCTGGCGCCCGTGGCGCTGGCCCTGAGCGCCCTGCTGGGCGGCTGCAGCATGATCCCGGCCTACCAGCGCCCGGCCGCCCCGGTGGCCGAGCAGTTCCCGGCGCTGAAGGCCGATGTGGCCCAGGCCGCCGGCAACAAGGCGGCGGCCGACCTGCCCTGGCAGGATTACTTCAGCGACCCCGCACTGCGCCGCCTGATCGCCCTGGCGCTGGACAACAACCGCGACCTGCGCGTGTCGGTGCTCAACATCGAGCAGGCGCGCGCCGCGCTGCAGATTGCACGGGCCAACCAGTTGCCCGCCGTCAACGGCGTGATCTCGGGCTCGCGCACCCCCAACACCAGCGGCGGCACCACCAGTGTCTACACCGGTGGTCTGCTGGTGTCGTCCTGGGAGATCGACTTCTTCGGCCGCCTGCAGGCGCTGAAGGAGCAGGCCCAAGCCCAGTACCTGGCCACAGGCGAGGCCCGCAAGGCGGCCCAGATCAGCCTGGTGGCCACCGTGGCCAACGCCTGGCTGGCCCTGGTGGCCGACGAAGAGCTGCTCGACCTGTCGGGCCGCACCCTGGCCACGCGGGAGGACTCGCTCAAGCTGACCCGGCTGCGCTTTGACCAGGGCTCGGCCTCCGAGCTGGACCTGCGCCAGGCCGAATCGCTCGTGGAAAGTGCCCGCGCCACGCTGGCCCAGCAAGTGCGCCAGCGCGCCCAGGACGAAAACGCCCTGGTGCTGGTACTGGGCCAGGGCCTGCCTGACGATGCCCGCCAGGCGCTGCGCCAGGCCCGTCTGAGCCAGGCAACCCTGCCCGAGGTGCCGGTGGGTCTGCCGTCTGAGCTGCTGATCAAGCGCCCCGACATCCGCCAGGCCGAACAGTCGCTGATCGCCGCCAACGCCAACATCGGCGCGGCACGGGCGGCGTTCTTCCCGACCATCAGCCTGACCACCGGCATCGGCAGCGCCAGCAGCGCCTTGTCGGGCCTGTTCAAGAGCGGCTCCTGGGGTTACACGATGTCGCCCCAGCTGTCGGTGCCGATCTTCAACGCCGGCCGCACCCAGGCGGGCGTGGAGACCGCCCAGGCGGCCCGCGACATTGCCGTGGCACAGTACGAGAAGGCCATCCAGAGCGCCTTCCGCGAGGTGGCCGACGCCCTGGCCGGGCGCGACACCCTGGGTGACCAGCTGCAGGCCCAACAGGCCCTGGTGAAAGCCACGGCGCGCCAGACCGAGCTGTCCGACCTGCGCTACCGCAATGGCGTGGCCAGCTACCTCGATCTGCTGGATGCGCAGCGCTCGCTGTTCACAGCCCAGCAGGCCCTGGTGCAGACACGCCTGAGCCAGCTGCAGACCCAGGTCACGTTGTACAAGGTGCTGGGCGGCGGCTGGACCGAGGCCGTGGCCGCAGCGCCGCAAAAGCCTGCCAACTGACCCCCTGCAGCAGCGGACACGCCCGCCCTGCCCCCCAGAAAGGCCCCGACACGGGGCCTTTCTTTTTGCGCCGCGGGCTTCTCGCAACAAATGCCGACAAAGCCGCAAGCCAGGCTTTCACTTGTTGCATTTACGAGCGCTGACCCCGACGGATGATGCGGCGACCCCGTTCGCCCCCTCGCCCCCCGAAGGACAGCCATGCCCGAAACACCCCCCACGGCCCACCGACAGCCTGCGCCCAACAGCGCCCTGCTGCAGACCAGGCGGCCCGCACTCCCGCTGGCACTGTGCCTGGCCTTGAGCACCCTGCTGAGCGCCTGCGAGCGCACCAGCCAGGCGCCTCAGCACGGCGCCATGCCCCCACCCGAAGTGGGTGTGGTGGTGGTCGAGCCCGGGCCCGTGGGCTTGCAGACCGAGTTGCCGGGGCGCATCGAGCCGTACCGGGTGGCACAGATCGGGGCACGGGTGGCGGGCATCCTGCAAAAGCGCCTGTTTGAAGAAGGCAGCGAGGTGCAAGCCGGACAGGCGCTCTACCAGATCGACCCCGAACCTTTTCAACTGGCCCGCGACAGCGCGCAGGCGAATGTGCTGAAGGCCGAAGCCGCACTGGCCCAGGCCCAGGACGTGCAGCAACGCTACGGGCCCCTGGCCGAGGATGGCGCCGTGAGCCAGCAGGCCCTGGTCGCCGCGCGGCTGGCCGTGCAACAGGCCACGGCCGACCTGGCCAGCGCCCGCGCCAGCGTGCAGACGGCGCAGCTGAACCTGGGCTACGCCCGGGTCAGCAGCCCAATTGCGGGCCGAGTGGGCCAGACCCTGGTGACCGAAGGTGCGCTGGTGGGCCAGGGCCAGGTCACGCCCCTGACCACGGTGCAACAGCTCGACCCGGTGTACGTCAACTTCACCCAGTCAGCCGACGAGGTGCTGCGCCTGCAACGCAGCCTGGCCCAGGGGCAGCTCAAGCGCGTGCGGGGCACCCAGGCGGCCAGCGTGCGCATCGTGCTGCCGGACGGCAGCGAGTACCCCCGCACAGGCAAGCTGTTCTTCTCAGGTGTGACGGTGGACGCCAGTACCGGCCAGGTGACGCTGCGCGCCGAGGTGCCCAACCCCGAGCGCCTGCTGATGCCCGGGCTGTACGCCCGCGTCAGGCTGGAGCAGGCGCAGGCCAGCGAGGGCCTGCTGCTACCGCAACAGGCCGTGAAACGCACCCAGACCGGCAACACGGTGATGGTGGTCGCCCCCGATGGGGGGGTGAGCGTGCGCGCCGTGCAGATCGCCCAGGCCGTGTCGGGCCAATGGGTGGTGCTGAGCGGCTTGAAGGCCGGAGAACAGGTGATGGTGGACGGCTTCCAGAAACTGCGCGGCAACGCCCCCGTGAAGCCCGTGCCCTGGAAAAGAGCCCCTGAGGCCACGCCCACCCCGGGCACGCCAGGCACCACGGGCACCAAGCCCTGAGGACGCTGCGCCATGTCCAACTTCTTCATCAGCCGCCCCATCTTCGCCTGGGTGATCGCGTTGTTCGTGGTCGTGCTCGGCTGTGTCTCCCTGACCCAACTGCCGATTGCCCAGTACCCCACGGTGGCGCCCCCCACCATCGTGCTCAACGCCAGCTACCCGGGAGCGTCGGCCGAAACGCTCAAGAACAGCGTGATCAGCGTGATCGAGCAGCAAATGAACGGCGCCACCGGTCTCATGTACATGGAGTCGGTGGCCCAGGCCGATGGCACGGGCACCCTCACCCTGAGTTTTGAGCCCGGCACCGACCCGGCCATGGCCCAGGTGGACGTGCAAAACCGCTTGAGCCGAGCCACGCCACGCCTGCCCGCGGCAGTGAATCAGCAAGGGGTGGTGGTGTCCAAGGCCTCGAACAACTTCCTGCTGTTTGCCTTGCTGTCTTCGGACGACCCGGCCTTCGGGCCGGTCGAGATCGGCGACTACGTGGCCCGCAACGTGGTGCCCGAAATCCAGCGCCTGCCCGGCGTCGGGCAGGTGCAGCAGTTCGGTGCCGAGCACGCCATGCGCATCTGGCTGAACCCCGCCAAGCTGGTCAGCTACAAGCTGTCGCCGGCCGACGTGAACGCGGCCATCGCGGCGCAGAACGCGCAGGTGGCCTCGGGCGTGATCGGCGACCTGCCCCAGTTGCCCACCCAGGAGATCTCGGCCACCGTGGTGGTGAGTGGTCAACTGGCCTCGGTGGAAGACTTTGGCCGCATCGTGCTGCGCGCCAACCCCGATGGCTCGACCGTGCGCCTGCGCGATGTGGCCCGGGTGGAACTGGGGGGCTCCAGCTACGCCACCTCGGCGCGGCTCAACGGCGTGCCGGCCTCGGGCCTGGGGGTGCAGCTGTCGAGCACCGGCAACGCCCTGGCCACGGCCACCGCGGTGCGCCAGAAGATGGGCCAGCTGGAGCGCTACTTTCCCAAGGGCATGAAGTGGGCCATCCCCTACGACACCTCCAACTTCGTGCGCATCTCCATCAGCCAGGTGACCGAGACCTTGTTCGAGGCCCTGGTGCTGGTGTTCGTGGTGATGTTCCTGTTTCTGCAGAACGTGCGCTACACCATCATCCCCGCCATCGTGGTGCCGGTGGCCCTGCTGGGGGGCTTTACCACCATGCTGGTGATGGGCCTGTCCATCAATGTGCTGACCATGTTTGCCATGGTGCTGGTGATCGGCATCGTGGTGGACGACGCCATCGTGGTGGTCGAGGCGGTCGAGCGCATCATGGCCGAAGAGGGACTGGGGCCCATGGAAGCCACCCGCAAGGCCATGGGCCAGATCTCGGGGGCCATCGTGGGCATCACCGTGGTGCTGATCTCGGTGTTCGTGCCCCTGGCCTTTTTTGCGGGTGCGGTGGGCAACATCTACCGCCAGTTCTCGGTGGTCATGGTGTCTTCGATCGCCTGCTCGGCCTTTTTGGCGCTGACGCTGACCCCTGCGCTGTGCGCCTCGATGCTCAAGCCGATTCCTGCTGGCACCCTGCATGAGCGCAAGGGGTTCTTCGGCTGGTTCAACCGCGGCTTTTCACGCACCGCCTCAGGATATGAAAGCACGGTGGCGCGCCTGCTCCAGCGCAGCGCGCGGTACCTGGTGCTTTATGGGGCGCTGATCGGCGCGGCACTGCTGGTGTTTGAACGCCTGCCCACCGCCTTTTTGCCCGACGAAGACCAGGGCAGCATCCTGATCAATGCCCAGTTGCCTGCCGGGGCCTCGCAAAACCGCACGCTGGAGGTGATGCAGGATGTGGAGCGCTACGTGCTCGCCCAACCTGAGGTGAAGAGCATGGTGAGTGTGCTGGGCTACAGCTTTTCGGGCAGCGGGCAGAACGCCGGCCTGGCCTTTGTGACGCTCAAGGACTGGTCTGAGCGCAAAGGCCCCGAGCATTCGGCCCAGGCCGTGGTGGGGCGGGCCTTTGGCGCCCTGATGCAGATCCGCGACGCCTTCATCCTGCCCCTGAACCCGGCGCCGATTCCAGAGCTGGGCAACTCCACAGGCTTCACCTTCCGGCTGCAGGACCGCAGCGGCAAGGGACACGAGGCCTTGATGGCGGCACGGGCCCAATTGCAGGCGGCGGCGGCCAGAAGCCCGCTGTTGTCGCAGGTGCGGGTGGACGGGCTGGACGACGCGCCTCAACTGCACCTGCAGATCGACCGCGACAAGGCCCAGGCCCAGGGGGTGAGCTTTTCAGCCATCAACACCGCCTTGTCGGCCCTGCTGGGCAGCAGCTATGTGAACGACTTCCCGAGCCAGTCCCGCATGCAGCGCGTGGTGGTGCAAGCCGACGCGGCGCACCGCATGCAGGGCGAAGACCTGTTGCAGTTCCAGGTGCCCAGCAACACGGGCGCGCTGGTGCCTTTGTCCACCTTTGCCAGCACACACTGGCAAAACGGCCCCATGCAGGCTGTGCGCTACAACGGCTACGACGCCGTGCGCTTCAGCGGCAGTGCGGCCCCGGGCCACAGCAGCGGGGAGGCCATGGCCGAGATGGAGCGCCTGGCGCGCGAACTGCCCGAGGGCTTTGGCTACGAATGGACCGGCCAGTCGCTGCAAGAAAGCATGGCAGGGTCTCAGTCAACGGTGCTGTATGGCTTTGCACTGCTGTCGGTGTTTCTGTGCCTCGCCGCCCTGTATGAAAGCTGGACGATTCCGCTGTCGGTGATTCTGGTGGTACCGCTGGGCTTGCTGGGAGTGGTGCTGGCCACCCTGCTGCGGGCCTACTCCAACGATGTCTACTTTCAGGTGGGCCTGATCACCATCATCGGGCTGTCGGCCAAGAACGCCATCATGATCGTGGAGTACGCCAAAGACACCCAGGCGGCTGGCAAGGGCTTGCTGGAAGCCACACTCGAAGCCGTGCGCCTGCGCTTTCGCCCCATCATCATGACCTCGCTGGCCTTTGGGTTGGGGGTGCTGCCCTTGGCCATTGCAAATGGCGCCAGCGCCGCCAGCCAACGCGCCATTGGCACAGGGGTGCTGGGCGGCATCCTGGTCGGCACCACGCTGGCCGTGTTTTTTGTGCCGCTGTTTTTTGTGGTGGTGCGCACGCTGTTCAAGCCCCGGCGCACCCTACCGGCGGCCGCCCCACACTCTGGAGTCACGCATGACTGAGCCCTTGACTCCCCCCGGCGCGGCCGGGTTTGCTGCGCGCACCCGCCTGCCTCTGCTGGCCCTGCCCTGGCTGTTGGCAGCCTGCAGCCAATTGCCCGACTACCAACGCCCCGCTGTGGCGGTACCGGCCCATTGGCCCGGAAGATCGGGCTTGGACGTGGACGCGGCCGAACCCATCCGCACCGGCGATTGGGCCGACTATTTCAACGATGCGCGGCTCAAGCCCCTGATTGAACAAGCCCTGGCGAACAACCGCGACCTGCGGGCAACGGCACTCCGGGTCGAGCAGGCCCGGGCCCAGTTCCAGATCAGCCGCGCCAGCCAATGGCCCGCCTTGAACGGCGTGGCAGGCGGGTCTCGTGCGCCCGTCGCGACGGCAGCGGGCACGGTGCAAGCCAGCACTTACTCGGTCGGTCTGACCGTGACCGCCTTCGAGCTGGACTTCTTCGGGCGGGTGGCGAGCTTGAAGGAGCAGGCCCTGGCCCAGTACCTGGGCAGTGCCCAGGCCTATGACAGCGCCCGCCTGAGCCTGATCACCAGCGTGGCCACAGGCTGGTTGACCCTGCTGGCCGATGAGGCCCAGCTGGCCTTGCTGCGCGAGACCTTGCTCAACCTGGAAGCCACGCTGCAGCTGACGCGACGGGCCGTGGCCCGGGGAACCCTGGCACAGCAGAGCCTGCTGCAGGCCGAGAGCCAGACCCAGGCGGCACGCGCCGCAGCAGCCCAGGGAGAGCTGCAACGCCAACGCGATGAAAACGCGCTGCAACTGCTGTTGGGCCTGCCCGACGCGGTGCCCTTGCACGACAGCGTGGACGCCAGCACGCTGGATGTGGCGCCCTGGGCCGACCTGGCGCCGGGCCTGCCCTCGGAACTGCTGCTGCGCCGGCCCGACATCGCCCAGGCCGAACAGGCACTGATCGCGGCCAACGCCAACGTGGGCGCAGCCCGGGCCGCCCTGTTTCCCCGCATCAGCCTGACCGCCGGGGTCAGCAGCCTGAGCCCGCAACTGTCGGGGCTGTTCAAGAGCGGCTCCCAGGGATTCACGCTGACGCCCCAGGCGAGCCTGCCGTTGCTCGATGCCGGGCAGAACCAGGCCCAGGTGGAGGCCGCCAAGCTGGGGCGCGACATCGCCACCGCCCAGTACGAAAAGACCATCCAGACGGCCTTCCGTGAAGTGGCAGACGCCCTGGCTGAGCGCGAGGCGGCAGTGCAACAGCTCGATGCCAGCGAGCGCCAGACTACCGCAGGCCAGGCCCAGTTGCGTCTGGCCCAACGCAGCCTGGAGATGGGCGTGAGCAGCCGGCTCGACTGGCTGGCCAGCGAGCGCAACTGGCTGAACCTGAAGCAACAGCGCGTGCAGGCCCAACTCAATCGGCTGCAGAACCAGGTGTCGATCTACCAGGTGCTCGGTGGGCATTGGCGCGCCGGCCGTGACGCATCGAATCCCGCATGAGCATGCGGGCTGAGATCAAAAAAACGGGACGGCACCTTTCGGCGCCATCCCGTCGCAATGGAGCACCCGAGCCCGCGCCAGTGCGCGGGTGGCGCCCCCCCTCATTCAACCGACGGACCGGCAGCGCCAACGCCCCCGGGCGGTAGCAGGCTGAATCCATCAGGTCCACGCCTGGAGCGTAAACGGCGGATGTGACGGGCGCATGACCTCCACGGCCGCCGCACAGAGACCAGCCCGGAACGGGCGAATGGCTTGGCTCGCACACAACACCCTCAGGACAAGCCCCTGGTCTGGCCAGGGTGACCCGTCGCTATAATCAAAAGTTAAGTTCCCAGCCTTACCACAACATTGAGGACGCCATGAGCGACATCCACGAAGACGCACACACCGGCCCGATCAAGAACCCCAAGCAACTGCTGGTGGCGGTTATTTTTTCGTTTGTCATCCCGGTGTTTTTGATCATCGGTCTGGTCGCTTATGTCACCTCGGGCAACAAGCCGGCGGTGGGTTCCGGCAATGAAGAGCGTGCTTTGGCAGAGCGCATTCAAAAAGTGGGCGCAGTGGACATCCGTGATGCCAACCGCCCTCTGCGCTCTGGCGAAGAAGTGTTCAAGGCCCAGTGCTCGGCCTGCCATGCCACCGGCGCCGCCGGTTCGCCCAAGTTCGGCGATGCTGCGGCCTGGGCACCGCGCATCAAGACCGGCTTCGAATCGCTGGTGACCTCGGCCCTGAAGGGCAAGGGAGCCATGGGTGCCCAGGGTGGTGGTGATTTCACCGATGTTGAAGTGGCACGCGGCGTGGCTTACATGGCCAACAACGGTGGCGCCAACTTCCCCGAACCCAAGGCACCTGCCGCTGAAGAAGCCAAATAAGGCATCCCTGCACAGCCCCATGGGCTGCCCGCTGAAAAAGCCGGTCTCAAGGACCGGCTTTTTCGTTTCTGCCTCAGCGGCCGTGCTCAGGGCACCGCACTGTGGGCGGCCGGGCTCAAGACATAGCCGAAGCGCGCGGGCAGACTCTCAGAGGCCACCTCCAACGGAGTCCACAAGCCCGTCTCCACGGCTTGGGCGGCATGGCCCACATCGAGGGTGTGCACCAGGCCGAAGCCCAGGTCGGTGTCCAGGTAGACCCGGCCCTGCTCATCGAGCAGACAATGTTTGACTTGTGCCTCTCGGCCGGTATGGCTGCAGACCTTCAAGGCGTCGTCGATGCGCAAGACCCAAGGGGCGGCTTCGAGCTCGACATAGACCCGTTGAGGGCCGTTCTGGAAATACCAGCAGCCCCGGGCATCGGGTTCGTAGTTGCGCTGGATGAAGTCAATGAGTTTGTCGTGCCGCAACACCGAACCTCGAGCCCCGGGCTGGCCACTTGCGAAGCTGCCCAGGGCCTGGGCCCGATCGTCTCGCATGTACCACTGGCCGCGTGCGTCCAGGCCCAGCCAGCCATAGCAGTCGGGCACGTTGGGCCACTTGGCCATGGCCTGTCGAACAATGTCATCCATCGCGTGTCCTGTTTCAGATGTGGGTGGCCAGCCAGCCTCCGACGGCCTCTGGCATGCCCCGTACATGGCCTGGCAATCGTCCATGCGGGAAGCCGACATGGCCCCCATGAGCCGGTTGCCACAGGGTGACCTGCTCGCCTACCTCGGCCTGGCTCGGCAGGCACCAGGCCGGCACAAAGGGGTCGTTGCGGGCGTTGACCACCAGAGCAGGCACACGAATGCTCGCCAGATGGGGTTTGGCGGAGGCGCGGGCCCAATAGTCTTCCGTGCTGCGAAAGCCGTGCAGCGGCGCGGTGAACACATTGTCGAACTCGTACAGGTCACGCGCGCTGGCCAGGGCTTGGGGGTCGAACAGGCCTGGGAACTGGGCCAGTTTCTGCAGGGCCTTGGGCTTCATGGTGTTGAGGAACATGCGCGTGTACACCAACCGGTTGAAGCCCCGCCCGATGGCCCACCCACCTGCGGCCAGATCGATCGGCGAGCAGACCGCCGCCACACCCTGCACCACCTGTGCCGCCGTGTGACCGGCCTCCTCGGCCCAGCGCAGCAAGGCATTGCCCCCGAGTGAGATGCCCACCGCGATCAAAGGCCCACCGTGGACCTCTTTCAGGCGCGACAGCACCCAGCCGATCTCCTCATGATCACCCGAATGGTAGGCCCGAGGCGCCCTGTTGATCTCGCCGCTGCAACCTCTGAAATGGGGCACCGCGTAGGCCCAGCCTTGCTCGCGGGCGTAGTCGGCGAATGCCTCGGCATAGTGGCTGCGGGAGGACCCTTCCAGGCCATGGAACAGCACCAGCATGGGGCTGGCGGCCGTGGCCTCCTGTGCGGGGGACGTCTGCAGGAAATCGACATCGATGAAGTCGGCATCCGGCGTATCCCAACGCTCTCGCCGGTAGCGGGGCGGGTGACCGAAGACGCGGCGGGAAAAGAGTGCCGGCCAGATGGTTTGCAGGTTGCCGCCAGGCACCCAGGCGGGAGCGACGTAATTCATCAACACGGTTTGGTTGCGCTTTCCCTCAATGCAGGACGGCCGGGCCATCCGTCAATGGCAAGGGCTTGTGCGGCGTGCCGGGGCTGGCGTGGTGGGCCACCATGCGCCATCCCTGAGCGGTCTTGTGATAGACGTTGGTGGCGATCACCCAGGCCTCGTGCCGGCCGGCCGGGGTGTCGATTTCAATGCGCTCGATCACGCTGTGAACCGAGCTGGCCAGGGCCTCCACGGATTGCACATGCTCCAGGTGAACGGGCACGGCCCCATGCGACAGCAAGGCTTCGAAAGCGGCGCGGATGGCTCCGGCACCGATCAGCCGGGCCCCGCCTGGATGCACGCAGACGATGTCGTCCTCATCGGCCCAGCAAGCCATCAACTGAGCGACATCCCCTTTTTGCAAGGCGTCGTAAAACGCCACTTCGACTTCAGCGGCAGAGCCGCCTACGGTGATGGCCTGAAGTTTGGCTTTGGGCATGGCGATGGGTGGGGTGTCGCTGGGGGCCTTTATTCTGCCGTGCTTTGCCCGGGTCGAGGCGCCCCATCAGGGGGTAGCCCCAAAAACAAAACCCCGTGCAGTTGAGGGCACGGGGTTGATGCGGAGTCCGCGCCATGCACCAGGGCATGGGCGAAAGCCGGGGCGCTTCAGCGCTTTTGGCGGAACTTGCGCAGTGCGGCAATCTGAGCAGCCATGACGGCCAGCTCGGACTGGGCACGGGCCAAGTCGATGTCGCTCTTGGCGTTCTTGATGGCCTCTTCGGCCGCTGCGCGGGCCTGGTTGGCCTTTTCTTCGTCGAGATCCTTGCCGCGGATGGCGGTGTCGGACAGAACGGTCACGCAGTTCGGCTGCACTTCAAGAATGCCACCGGCCACGAACACGAATTCTTCACCGCCGTCAGCCGTCTCGATGCGCACCGAGCCGGGTTTGATACGGGTGATGAGGGGCGTGTGGCCCGGCAGAATACCGAGTTCGCCAGCTTCACCAGGCAAGGCCACAAACTTGGCTTCGCCCGAGAAGATCGACTCTTCGGCACTCACAACGTCAACATGAATGGTTGCCATGGCAATCCTTTTCTGGAGGCTTGACTGCACCGGAGAGTGGCTTTTTCAAGCCTGCCTCTCCGATGACAGAGGGCCTTAGATCTTCTTGGCCTTTTCGAAGGCTTCGTCGATGGTGCCAACCATGTAGAAGGCCTGCTCGGGCAGGTGGTCGCACTCGCCGGCCACGATCATCTTGAAACCACGGATGGTTTCAGACAGGGGCACGTACTTGCCGGGCGAGCCGGTGAACACTTCGGCCACGTGGAAAGGCTGCGACAGGAAACGTTGGATCTTACGAGCACGGGCCACCACCAGCTTGTCTTCCGGTGCCAGTTCGTCCATGCCCAGAATCGCGATGATGTCGCGCAGTTCCTTGTAGCGCTGCAGGGTACCCTGCACGGCACGGGCCGTGTTGTAGTGGTCTTCACCCACCACGTTCGGGTCCAGCTGGCGGCTGGTCGAATCGAGCGGATCCACAGCGGGGTAGATACCCAGGGCTGCAATGTCACGGCTCAGCACCACAGTGGAATCCAAGTGGGCGAAGGTGGTGGCAGGCGACGGGTCGGTCAAGTCATCGGCAGGCACGTAAACGGCCTGGATGGAGGTGATCGAGCCCACCTTGGTCGAGGTGATACGCTCTTGCAGACGGCCCATTTCTTCGGCCAGCGTCGGCTGGTAGCCCACGGCGGAAGGCATACGACCCAGCAGAGCGGACACTTCGGTACCGGCCAGCGTGTAACGGTAGATGTTGTCCACGAAGAACAGCACGTCACGGCCTTCGTCGCGGAACGATTCCGCGATGGTCAGACCGGTCAGGGCCACGCGCAGACGGTTGCCCGGGGGCTCGTTCATCTGGCCGTAAACCATGGCCACCTTGGACTCGCCGAGGTTCTCCAGGTTCACCACGCCGGAATCGGCCATTTCGTGATAGAAGTCGTTCCCTTCGCGGGTACGCTCGCCCACACCAGCGAACACCGACAGACCCGAGTGAGCCTTGGCGATGTTGTTGATGAGTTCCATCATGTTCACGGTCTTGCCCACACCGGCGCCACCGAACAGACCCACCTTGCCGCCCTTGGCGAACGGGCAGACCAAGTCGATCACCTTGATGCCGGTTTCCAGCAGTTCTTGCGAAGGCGACAGCTCGTCATAAGCCGGGGCCTTGCGGTGGATCGAGGCCGTCAGCTCTTGGCTGACAGGACCGCGTTCGTCGATGGGCGCGCCCAGCACGTCCATGATGCGACCCAGGGTGGCCTTGCCCACGGGCACCGTGATGGGTGCGTGGGTGTTGGACACGATCAGGCCACGACGCAGGCCGTCGGACGAACCCAGCGCAATGGTACGCACCACGCCGTCGCCCAGCTGCTGCTGAACTTCCAGGGTCAGTGTGGATCCTTCGAGCTTCAGAGCGTCGTAGATCTTGGGCATCTGGTCACGCGGAAACTCCACGTCAACCACAGCGCCAATACACTGAACAATTTTTCCTTGAACTTGAGCCATTTTTTGCTCCAAAAATTTTTAAACCGTGACGACGACGAGGGTCAAACCGCAGCCGCGCCGGAGACGATTTCCGAAAGTTCTTTCGTGATCGCTGCCTGACGGGTCTTGTTGTAGACCAGCTTCAATTCGCCGATGACACTGCCCGCGTTGTCGGTCGCGGCCTTCATGGCCACCATGCGCGCCGACTGTTCGGATGCCATGTTTTCTGCCACGGCCTGGTAGATCAGGGATTCAACATAGCGAACCAGCAGATCGTCGATGACGGCCTGAGCATCGGGCTCGTAGATGTAGTCCCAACCATGTTCGGTCTTTTCGGCCACCATCTTGTCGGCAGACAGGGGCAGCAACTGCTCCAGCACCGACTCTTGCTTCATGGTGTTGATGAACTTGGTGTAACCCAGGTAGACCGCATTGATGCGGCCTTCTGCGTAGGCATCCAAGAGCACCTTCACGGGGCCGATCAACTTGTCCAGATGCGGGGTATCACCCAGACCCGTGACGTGCGAAACCACTTTCGCGCCGACACGGTTCAGGAAACCCAGACCCTTGTTGCCGATGGCGACGGCCTCGACCGACACGCCTGCACCTTGCAGTTCGCGCAGCTTGGTCGTCACGGCACGCAACACGTTGGTGTTCATGCCACCGCACAAGCCCTTGTCGGTCGTGACCACGATCACCCCGGCGGTCTTCGCATCGTTCGTCTTCATGAACGGATGCGTGTACTCGGGGTTGGCCTGACCCAGGTTGGCGGCAACGTTGCGGATCTTTTCGCTGTAAGGACGGGCAGCACGCATCCGGTCCTGCGCCTTGCGCATCTTGGATGCGGCCACCATTTCCATGGCCTTGGTGATCTTCTTGGTGTTTTCCACCGATTTGATCTTGCCGCGTATTTCCTTGCCTGCTGCCATATGTGCTCCTAAAGCGTTTGTTGGGTGCTTGGAGAGCTACTTAAGCAAACGACTTCTTGAACGCACCAATGGCAGCGGTCAGTTCAGCTTCAGCGTCCTTGTCCAGGGCCTTGTCCTTCTCGAGCTTGGCGATCAGGGCAGCGTGGCTGGTCTTCAGGAACTGGTGCAGGCCGTGTTCGAAGGCCAGAACCTTCTTGACGTCGATGTCATCCAGGAAACCCTTGTTGACCGCGAACAGCGTGGCACCCATCAGCGAGATGGGCAGCGGGCTGTACTGAGCCTGCTTGAGCAATTCGGTCACGCGGGCACCGCGGTCGAGCTGCTTGCGGGTGGCTTCGTCCAGGTCGGAAGCGAACTGCGCGAAGGCAGCCAATTCACGGTACTGGGCCAAGTCGGTACGGATACCACCGGACAGGTTCTTGATCAGCTTGGTCTGGGCAGCACCACCGACGCGCGACACCGAGATACCGGCGTTGATGGCGGGGCGGATACCGGCGTTGAACAGGCTGGTTTCCAGGAAGATCTGGCCGTCGGTGATCGAGATCACGTTGGTCGGAACGAAGGCGGACACGTCACCGGCTTGGGTTTCGATCACGGGGAGAGCGGTCAGCGAACCGGTCTTGCCCTTGACTTCGCCCTTGGTGAAGGCTTCCACGTAGTCGGCGTTCACGCGAGCGGCGCGTTCGAGCAGACGGCTGTGGAGATAGAACACGTCGCCAGGGAAAGCTTCACGGCCTGGAGGACGGCGCAGCAGCAGCGAAACCTGACGGTAGGCCACAGCTTGCTTCGACAGATCGTCATAAACGATCAGCGCGTCTTCACCGCGGTCGCGGAAATATTCGCCCATCGTGCAGCCCGAGTAGGCCGACACGTACTGCATGGCAGCCGATTCAGAGGCCGAGGCAGCCACCACGATGGTGTAGTCCATGGCGCCAGCTTGCTCGAGGGCACGCACGACGTTCTTGATGGACGAAGCCTTCTGACCAATCGCGACGTACACGCAGGTGACGCCTTGGCCCTTCTGGTTGATGATGGCGTCGATGGCCACAGCGGTCTTGCCGGTCTGGCGGTCACCAATGATCAGCTCGCGCTGACCACGGCCCACGGGCACCATCGAGTCGATGGACTTCAGACCGGTTTGCAGCGGCTGGCCCACGGATTCACGGGCGATCACACCAGGTGCCACCTTTTCGATCACGTCGGTCAACTTGGCGTTGATCGGACCCTTGCCGTCGATAGGCTGGCCCAGGGCGTTCACCACGCGGCCAATCAGTTCGGGGCCGACGGGCACTTCCAGAATACGGCCCGTGCACTTCACGGTGTCGCCTTCGGAGATGTGCTCGTACTCGCCCAGAATCACGGCGCCGACAGAGTCGCGCTCCAGGTTCAGGGCCAGGCCATACGAAGGCACGCCTTCAGCATTGGCCGGGAATTCGAGCATTTCGCCCTGCATCACGTCAGACAGGCCATGCACGCGAACGATACCGTCGGTCACGGACACCACGGTGCCCTGGTTGCGGATGTCAGCGCTGCCAGCCAGCCCTTCGATGCGGCTCTTGATCAATTCAGAAATTTCTGCGGGATTGAGTTGCATGACTCTTTCCTTCTTTCTTTGTTTAGCCGAGGCACAAGGCCGCGGTTACGCGGCCAGGGCCGCTTTCATTTGTTCGAGGCGCGCTTTGACCGAGGTGTCGAGCACTTCGTCACCCACTGCCACACGGACACCACCAATCAAGGTGCTGTCGGTTTCGACGGACAGGTTGAGCTTGCGGCCAAAACGCTTTTCGAGCGAGGCGGCGAGGTCTGCCAGGGCAGCACCATCGATCGGGAATGCGCTGTACACGACGGCATCCGACGAACCGCTCTGGGCATTGACCAGCTTGCGGAACTGGGCAGCGACTTCGGGCAGCGCCTGCAGACGACCGTTGTCGATCACCGTGCGCAGGAAGTTCTTGCCCTGATCGGGCAGAACGTACTTGGTCAGGCCGGCCACCAGGTCAAAGACCTGCTGGGCACTGACCTTCGGGCTCTCGGCAAACTGCTTGAGCTGGGCGTCGGCTGCAATCGCAGCCAGCTCGTCCAGCCAGCCGGCCGTGGCGTTGAGGTCAACGCCGGCGGTCGAGGTGCTGGCCTTGAACAAGGCCTCGGCGTAAGGACGGGCAATGGTGGCGAGTTCAGCCATGGTTGCTCCTTACAGCTCAGTCTTCAGGCGATTCAGCAGATCGGCGTGAACGCCGGCATCGACTTCCTTGCGCAGGATTTGCTCGGCACCCTTGACGGCCAGCACGGCGACCTGCTCACGCAGGGCCTCGCGGGCCTTGACCGATTGCTGCTCGGCCTCGGCCTTGGCAGCGGCAACGATCTTGTTGCCTTCTTCGGTGGCACGGGCCTTGGCCTCGTCGATGATGGCCTGAGCACGACGCTCGGCATCAGCCAGACGCGATGCAGTTTCGGTGCTGGCGGCGGCCAATTCCTTCTTCACGCGCTGGTCGGCAGCGGCGAGTTCGGTTTTGGCACGGTCGGCAGCAGCGAGACCATCGGCGATTTTCTGGGCACGTTCATCCAGCGCTTTCGCGATCGGGGGCCACACGAATTTCATCGTGAACCACACCAAGATCAGGAATACGATGGCCTGAATGAACAGGGTCGCATTGATACTCACGGCAACACCTTTCTAGAGTGGCGTTGAACGGGAATTACTTGGGCAGGTTGGCCAAGAAGGTCGAAGCAAACGGGTTGGCGAAGGCGAACAGCAGAGCGATAGCCACACCGATCAGGAAGGCGGCGTCGATCAGACCGGCCAAGATGAACATCTTGGTTTGCAGTTCGTTGATCAGTTCCGGCTGGCGAGCCGACGATTCGAGGAACTTGCCACCCATCAGGGCGATGCCGATAGAAGCGCCGATAGCGCCCAGACCAACGATCAGACCACAAGCCAGAGCGACGAGACCGAGAATGTTTTCCATGATGACTCCTAATTAAGAAACGGATGGTTGAGGAAAGAAAAAACGAAACGAAATCAGAGGGCGCCTGGTGAGCGCTTAGTGGGCGTTGTGCGCCTGACCCAGGTAGATCAATGCGAGCATCATGAAAATGAAGGCTTGCAGCGTGATCACGAGGATGTGGAACAGCGTCCAGATGGTGCCGGCGATGACGTGGCCGACAGGCAGCAGAACACCAGAGAGCGACAGCGCAGCGGCGCCACCCATCAAGGCGATCAACATGAACACCAGTTCGCCAGCGTACATGTTGCCGAACAGTCGCATGCCGTGGGACACGGTATTGGCAACGTATTCGATGATTTGCATCAAGAGGTTGATCACGCCCAGAACCAGGGCAAAGATAGGATTCTTGCTGGTGCCGAAAGGAGCAGACACCAGTTCGTGAGCCCAGCCGCCGGCGCCCTTGATCTTGATGCTGTACCAGAAGCGCAGCAACAGGACGGCAAAAGCCAGGCCCAGGGTGGTGGAGAGGTCAGCGGTCGGAACGACGCGCAGGAATGCGTGATGGGCATCGTGGCCGGCCGACTCATAGGCCTTGCCCCACAGCGCGGGCAGCAGGTCGACAGGCAGCATGTCCATGAAGTTCATCAGGAAGATCCAGACGAAAACAGTCAGACCCAGGGGAGCGATGAACTTGCGGCTCTCGGCGCTGTGGATATTGGCCTTGGCCTGGTTGTCGACCATTTCAACCAAGATTTCCACAGCGGCTTGGAAGCGACCCGGCACACCCGAAGTGGCCTTGCGTGCAGCGGTCCAGAGCAAGACCAGCGCCACGACACCCAGCAGACCGGCAACGACCAACGAATCAAAGTTGATGACCGAAAAATCAACAATAGCCTTCTGCTGGACGTTCTGCAGATGCTGCAAGTGGTGAACGATGTACTCACTTGCTGTCGGACCGTGTTCTGCTGCGCTCATCTTTCAACTCTTTCCTTTGACTCTTCTCGCGAAGAGTCAATTCGGTTTAACAGACCTGGTCTGCACCCACAGTGCAAGCCAGTACATTTTCAGCGTGACAACCATGCCAGCCAGCAAAGCCAGCCAGACCACCTCGGGCAACACCCAAGGTGCAGCGGCCAGCAAGGCCACCGTCAGCACGATCTTCACGAGCTCCCACCCAAACAACCCGGTGACCGCAGTACCCGGGTTGCCAGACGACATGTGCTTGCGCACCCCTCGGGCGAACAGTGCGGCAGGAATCACCACCGCCATCGCGCCGTAGGCAGCAGTCCAACCGGCTGCTGGCCGTCCCGTCAGGCCCCAGGCGGCCAAAGCCACCAGACACCCAACCAGAGCCTGAAGCGCTAGAACACGCACCAAGGAAACGGGCGCAATTCTTGCACGAAGCTGCTGCGCCTCTTCGGCAGTCAGCGGCTTGAAATCAGACTCTTCCGCCTCATCTTCAGGAACTGGCGCGATTGTGTTCATTCTTGGTTACGCCAGGGTTACACGCCTGAATTTCAGCAAAGCCATTGATTATAAGTAAAAACCCGCAACGTCAACGCTTGTAAAGCACTCCACTCGGGAAAGGCCCTAGGTCAAAGGTGTTTTGACTTGGGATGAGCGAATGGACGGGCTTGGCAAGGCACGTCAGCACGGCACCCAGGCCAGCGGGGATAATTTGACCATGCAAGCACTACCCGACACCCTCTGCTACCTCAACGGCGACTATACCGCCCTCCAAGATGCCCGCATCAGCGTGCTTGATCGGGGCTTCATTTTTGGCGATGGCATCTATGAGGTCATCCCGGTCTACCAAGGCCGCCTTTTCCGCTTCGATGAACACCTGGCCCGGCTGACCCGCTCGCTGGCCGAGGTGCAGATTGCCAACCCCCACACGCCCGAGCAGTGGCGCCAGATTGCAGACACGCTGATCGAGCGCAATGCCGCCAAGGCCACGGGCGAGGAAACCGTCTACATCCAGGTGTCCAGAGGCGTTGCCCCGCGCGATCACGCCATGACCCAAGGCATCACCCCCACGGTGTTTGCCATGATCAACCCCTTGAAGTCCCAGTCCGCAAGCGCTCGCGAGCAAGGCGTGGCCTGCGTCACGGCCGAAGATTTCCGCTGGAAGAAGGGGCATATCAAAAGCACCAGCCTGCTCAGCGCCGTGCTGGCCCGCCAGATCAGCGTCGAAGCCGGTGCCACGGAGACCATCCTGTTACGGGACGGTTACCTCACCGAGGCCTCCTCCAGCAACGTGTGGGTGGTGAAAGATGGCCGGGTGCTGGGTGCTCCGCGTGACGGCCTGGTGCTGGAGGGCATCCGCTACGGACTGATCGAAACGCTGTGCCAAGAGGCCAACATCCCCTTCGAGCTGCGCCGCATCAGCGAGGCTGAATTGCGCGATGCCGACGAGGTGCTGCTGTCGTCCGCCACCAAGGAGGTTCTGCCCGTGTCACGCCTTGACGGCCAAGCGGTGGGCAGCGGTCGCCCCGGGCCGGTTTATGCCCAGCTCTATGCCGGCTACCAACGCGCCAAGCAAGGCGCGCCCGCGCCGGTCAGCAACACAGAGCCAACGGTAGCTGTCACGCCCCCTCCGGCACAAGAATCGCTGATCGAATTTCCCAGCCTGTTTCCGATCAAGGTGATGGGCCCCAAGGTGGAAGGGTTTGTGGAGACCATGACGGCCATCGCCACCGAGCACGACCCCAGCTTCGAGATGACGCGCGTGCAATTGCGCGATAGCTCGGGCGGCAAATACCTCAGCGTGACCCTGACCGTGACGGCCACCAGCCGCGAGCAGCTGGACAACCTGTACCGCGCCCTGACCGCCCACCCGCTGGCCAAGTACGTGCTCTGAGGCCCCATGCAGTTGCGTACCCTGGGGCATGTGCCCTACGAGCCCACGCTGGAGGCCATGCGCGTCTTCACGGAGGGCCGCACCGAGCAAACGCCTGATGAGCTGTGGCTGTGCGAACACCCCCCGGTGTTCACACAGGGCCTGGCGGGCCTGGACAGCCACCTGCTGGCCCCGGGCGACATCCCGGTGGTGGCCACCAACCGCGGGGGCCAGGTCACCTTTCACGGGCCGGGGCAGGTGGTGGCCTACCCGCTGATCGACCTCCGACGGGCAGGCTACTACGTCAAGGAGTATGTCTATCGCATCGAAGAGGCGGTGCTGCGCACCTTGATCCACTTTGGCGTGACCGGGCATCGGGTGGCCGGCGCGCCGGGCATCTATGTTCGCCTGGATGACCCGTTCAGCCATGCGGCCCTGAGCGGCCCCATGCCGGAGCACGACCCTTTCCGGGGCTTGGGCAAGATCGCCGCACTCGGGATCAAGGTGAGTCGTCACTGCACTTACCACGGTGTGGCACTCAATGTGGCGATGGACCTGTCGCCCTATCAACGCATCAACCCTTGTGGCTATGCGGGTCTGCAAACCGTGGACCTTTCTACAATCGGGGTTCAATCCACTTGGGAAGACGCAGCGGCGGTCCTGGGCCAGAAGCTCCAGACCTTCCTCGCGCCGTAATCAGATGAGCACCAACGAAGTCGTTCGAGAAGCACAGGGCGTAGACGCCTACAACCCGCTGGCCAAGCAAAAAGCGGCGGCCAAGCTGTCCCGCATCCCTGTCAAGGTCGAGCAGGCTGAGGTGCTGAAAAAACCGGAATGGATCCGCGTCAAGGCGGGCTCGCCCACCACCCGCTTCTACGAAATCAAGCAGATCCTGCGCGAAAACAAGCTCAACACCGTGTGCGAGGAGGCCTCCTGCCCCAACATCGGTGAGTGCTTTGGCAAGGGCACGGCCACCTTCATGATCATGGGTGACAAGTGCACGCGGCGCTGCCCGTTCTGCGATGTCGGCCATGGCCGACCCGATCCGCTGGACACCAGCGAACCCGAAAACCTGGCCAAGACGATTGCCCGCCTGAAGCTCAAGTACGTGGTGATCACCAGCGTCGACCGCGACGATCTGCGCGACGGGGGCAGCGGTCACTTTGTGGAGTGCATCCGCCAGACCCGGGCGCTGTCGCCCACCACCCAGATCGAGATCCTGGTGCCGGACTTCCGTGGGCGTGACGACCGGGCGCTTGAAATCCTCAAGGCAGCACCACCGGATGTGATGAACCACAACCTGGAGACCGTGCCGCGCCTGTACAAAGAGGCCCGCCCCGGCTCGGATTACGCCTTCAGCCTGAACCTGCTCAAGAAGTTCAAGGCCCTGCACCCGGACGTGCCCACCAAGAGCGGCCTGATGGTGGGTCTGGGCGAGACCGATGAAGAAATTTTGCAGGTGATGCGCGACATGCGCGAACACGGCATCGACATGCTCACCATCGGCCAGTACCTGGCGCCGACGAACAGCCACCTGCCGGTGCGCCGCTACGTGCACCCGGACACCTTCAAGATGTTCGAGACCGAAGCCTACAAGATGGGCTTCAGCCATGCGGCCGTGGGCGCCATGGTCCGGTCCAGCTACCACGCAGACCAGCAAGCCGGGCACGTGCTCGAATCCAAGGCCTGAGCCACCCAGGCCATCCTGCCAACCCTCACAGCATCGTCAAGGGCTTGGCAGGGCCTCCGGCTGTCGACCTCGAACCGCAGTGCCACGCACCGCAGGTCAGCTTGGCATCAGGCGTGACGGCTCATCGTCGTTGAGCACGGCCTGGGCCCAGCCCGCCAATTTGCGCGTGTCGCTGCGCAAGACCTCCTGCTTGATGGCCAGAATCTGAGAGGGGTGCATGGAGAAGCTGCGCAGCCCCAGGCCCAGCAGCAAACGCGTGGCACTGACATCGCCTGCCATCTCACCGCACACACTCACTTCCTTGCCCTGAGCCCGGCACTCGGCAATCGTCTCGGCCACCAGCTTGAGCACCGCCGGGTGCAAGGGGTCGTAGAGGTGCGCCACGGACTCATCGGCCCGGTCGATGGCCAACGTGTACTGGATCAGGTCATTGGTTCCGATCGACAGAAAGTCGAAGTGCTTGAGGAACATGCGCACCGACAGCGCTGCAGCCGGGATCTCGATCATGGCCCCGAGTTGAATCGGGCCATAGGCCATGCCCAGGTTGTCGAGCTCCGCACGGGCGTGATCGATTTGCGCCAGGGCCTGGCGGATCTCAGAGCCATGGGCCAGCATCGGGATCAGCAACTTCACCTTGCCATGCACTGCCGCCCGCAGGATGGCGCGCAATTGGGTGCGGAACATGGCGGGGTCCGCCAGGCTCCAGCGGATGGCACGCAGGCCCAGTGCCGGGTTCAGATGGGCATCATCACGGTGGGCGTAATCCAGAGGCTTGTCAGCCCCCACATCCACCGTGCGGATGGTGACGGGAAGCCCTTGCATGCCCTCAACGGCGCGCCGGTAGGCCTGGTACTGCTCTTCTTCGCCGGGCAGCTTGCCCTGCCGCCCCATGAACAGGAATTCGCTGCGGAACAGCCCCACACCCAGCGCGCCGGCAGCCAGCGCGGCCGGTGCGTCATCCGGCATCTCGATATTGGCCAGGAGCTCAACCTTTTCGCCATCCATCGTGACCGCAGGGGTGTGCCGCAGGCGGGACAGGCGCTGACGCTCCAGCTCACCCTGTCGCTGTTTGAAACCATATTCAGCCAGGATGATGGGCGAGGGATCAACGATCATCACGCCGGCATCGCCATCGATGATCACCCAGTCATCCTGGCGCACCAATTGGCTGGCACTGCGGGCCCCCACCACGGCGGGGATGTCCATGCTGCGCGCGACAATGGCCGTGTGAGAGGTCTTGCCCCCCACATCGGTGACAAAACCCGCGAACACGCTCTGCTTGAACTGCAGCATGTCCGCCGGCGAAAGATCATGGGCCACCAGCACCAGAGGCACATCGACGGTATCGTCGAGCAGCAACTCCTGCTGATTGCGGCGCGGCGAAGGGGGCGGAGGCGAAACCGGTGACGCCGCTCCCTTCATGTGCCGCAGGATGCGCTCGGCCACCTGCTCCAGATCGGCCTTGCGCTCACGCAGGTATTCATCCTCCATTTCGTCGAACTGGCGACCAATCACTTCGAGTTGAGTGGTCAAGGCCCATTCGGCGTTGTAGAGGCGTTCGGTCACCCAATGCTTCACGCCCGAGGTGAGCGCCTCATCCTGGAGCAGCATCAAGTGCACATCCAGCAAGGCGGTCAGCTCTTGCGGAGCGTCGTTGGGCCCCATCTGGGACAGCCCCTGCTGCAGCCGCTGCAGTTCATCCACCACCGCGTTGCGAGCCACGCGGATGCGGTCAATTTCTTCGGGTACCCGTGAAGCGTCGATGAAGTAATGGGCCACATCGATGCGGCTGGACGCCACCAGCACGGCCCGCCCGATGGCAATGCCACGGGCTACAGCCAGGCCATGGACGGTGAATGTCATGGATGCCTCCGTTGCTGGGGAAGTGAGTCCGGGTGATGCCCCGGGACGCTCACTCGCCTTCCCCGAATTTGTCGGCCATCAACGCCAGCAAGGCGTCCATGGCTTCTTGCTCGCGCGGCCCCTCGGTCTCGAGGCTGACCGTGCTGCCCAGGCCGGCGGCCAGCATCATGACGCCCATGATGCTCTTGGCATTGACGCGGCGCTCGCCCTTGGAAATCCAGACTTCGCAGGGGAAACTGCCCGCGAGCTTGGTGAGCTTGGCCGAGGCCCGGGCATGCAGGCCGAGCTTATTGCTGATGGTCGTGGTGGATTTGATCATTTCTTCTCCTCGCCTGGTTCTGGGGCGCAGTGATGGCCACTTGCAGGACGCCCTGCGTGCCTCCCACCACGGCCCGGGACACCAGGGCATCCAGGGATTCATGCCGATACGTCACCGTGCGCAGCAGCATGGGTAAATTGACACCGGCCACAAGCCGGGAATGCACGCCATCCACCAGCCGCTGGGCCACATTGCAAGGTGTGGCACCGAACACGTCGGTCAGCACCAGGGTGTCTCGGGCGGACAGCTCAGTCATCGCGATGCGTGCCGTGGCCAAGGTCTCTTCCGGGGAGATGTTGGGTTGCACGTCAACGGCAACGATGTCACGTTCGCAGTCTGGAAACACATGCAGCGCACATTGACGCAAGGCGTGGGCCAGGGGTGCGTGGGCGATGATCAGGATACTGTTGCTCATGGGGAAATTGGTTGCCGTGCATTATGGCTTTTCAGGGCCAGGAAGTAGGCGTAACTCAGGACACTCAGGGCCAGGAATACCCCCATGGCGGCGCGAAATGCGTCCACCGCCGACAACCCCAGCGAAGAGAACAAGTCCACCCCCAGCCCAATGCCCCATTGCAGGACAAACACGCCCGCAAAGACCACCAGGTTGTAGGCGGACAAGGCCCGCCCCGCCAAGGCCGGCGCGAACGCCATGGCCACGGCGGGCTGGGCCAGCGAGATCACTGTCGAGGTGACGCAGAACAAGGCCCAGGCGGCAGCCCCGGCATGCTCGCCGAGCCACAGAATGCCCGACAAGGTCAACAGGCTGACCGGCAGTCCGAAGGCGATGATCCGGTCCACCGACAGCCCCCGGGAAAACAGCCAGGGGGTCAACATGCCCCACGACCAGAAGGTGCAGAGCATGCAGAGGTTGATGGCAAACAAGCCCGTGGCCGCCTCGGCGGCACTGTAGCCCGCCACCCGCACCATCCATGGGCCCGCCCACAGCGTCTGCACCGCCACCATGCCGCCGTAACTGAAAAAGCCGATCGGCGACATGCGGCGAAAGTAGGGGTGCGCCCAGACCTCTGCGTAGCCCTTCGGGACGGCGGAGCGTTCAGCCCCCTGCACAACGGGACTGGTGGCATGGGCAGGGCGCCAATTCGGCACCAGCCACGCGATCAAGGCCATGCCCAGTGCGGTCAGCACCGCGAGGCCCCAGAACAAGGGGCGCCAACCGATCTGCGGCAGCAACCATTGAACGGGCAAGGTGGAAGCCACCATGCCGAACGACCCCGTCATCAGCATCCAGGAGTTGGCCCGCAGCTGGGCTTGGGGCGCCATCCAGCGCCGAAAGCCCGTCAACGGCGCCATCAGACAGGCGCTGACGCCCACGCCACACAGCACACGTGCGGCCATCAGCCCCGTGAAACTGGTGGCCATGGAGAAGGCCACGCAACCCAATACGGCGATGGAGAGAAAGCACAAGATGACTTTGCGAGGGCCATGGCGATCGAGCCAGGTCCCCAGAGGAAGCTGAGTCACTGAGAAACCCAGAAAGTAGCCGCCAGCCAACAGCCCCAGATCCCGGGCCTGCAAGCCCAACTCCTGCGTGAGCACAGGCGACAGGGTGGCCGTGACCGCCCGAATCAATGCCGAGAAAAAATAGGCGAATGCGAAGGCCAGAAAAATGGCGATCACGCGACCGCGGTGGAGTGCAGTGTTCAAGACCGGCTCACTCGAAATGCAGCCCGGCCAGAAGCGTCTCCGCCCCTTCAGCTTCAGACACTGGAGCGTAGACCGCGGCCTGATACAGGAAAGCCCCACCCGACGAGGCCCGAGCAAACCAGGCCAGATCGACCTCCAGCGCAGCCCCATCGGGGGATTGCCCTCGCACATGCAGACGCGTCGACTGCGGCACTTCCAAGGCTCCTGGGGGCACAAACACCCGGCCGGCCGCACCAGCCTCGGATCGCAGATGTGCCAGTGTGATCTGACGCCACTGAGCCAGGCCCTCGCCCACCGACATGTTCTTGGGCAATGCCACAGAGGCGATGGTCCACATGGCCCCCCGGGCCTCACAGCCCACGAGACTCATGTCTACGGCTTGCTCGGCCCAAGGCACTTGGCGACTGGCACGCTCTGCCTTGCAAGGCAGCGTCGCCTGCAAGGACAGTTCGTCGATGCGCACACTGCGCCAATTGAGGGCCGGGCTGCAGGCCTGCAACACCACCAGCATGCCCAAGGGCCAAATCGACATCAGTGAACTCATGTCATCATTATCAGCCGCACCACCAGCTTGGTGCACCGCTCAGCAAAGCAGTGTCTGCAATGCACTCTTTTGACGCTCAGGAGATCGACTCATGGCCCACTTCTTACTTGTTCACGGCGCATGGCATGGCGCCTGGTGCTGGCAGCGCGTGACGGAAGCCCTCATTCGCAACGGACACCGGGCGCATGCTGTCACCTTGACGGGGCTCGGGGAGCGAGCGCATCTGATGTCGCCCGCCATCACCTTGGAGACCCACATCAGCGATGTGGTGAATGCGCTGGAAGCCGAAGAGCTGCAAGACGTGGTGTTGGTGGTGCACTCCTACGCGGGCATGCTCGGAACGGCCGTGGCAGATCGCCTGCCGCACCGGCTTCAACATCTGGTGTATGTCGATGCCGTGGTCCCCAAAGTGGGTGAAAGCTGGAGTTCCACCCATGCCAGCGCCACGCGGCAGGCCCGGCTGGTGGCCGCGCAGGGAAACCCGGACTACAGTTTTCCGGCACCTGACCCGGCCGTTTTCGGTTTGGCGGATACCGACCATGCGTGGGTCAAGCGGCGCCAGACACCGCATCCTGGGCACACTTACGAGGCCCCCTTGCAATTTGATCCGAAGCGGGTGGCGCAGATTCCAAGAACCTTCATCAACTGCACCCGACCCACATTGGCCACGATCGACGTGATTCGCACGCGTGTGCAAGACCCGCGCTTCTGGGATGGCGCCTGGCTACCGGGTTCACGCCGTGTCGATATGGCCACGGGCCATGACCCCATGATCAGCGCGCCGGTGGAGTTGACGACTGTGCTGCAAGATTGCATCCGTCCAGAGGCTTGACGGACACGGTGGCAAATGGCACAAACTCAACGATCAGAATCGGTGGTACTGTCACCCGGTGGCTGAATGTGCCGAGGGAGTTTTGAGTTCCCCAGACTTACCATCAGCAGCGCCAGTTTCCTGATCAACGCCATCTAGCCAGGGCCGATCCAACCGCCCATTTTCAATGGAACCCGTCAAAAGCAGTGCCCCCTCAGCCAACTCCGGCGCGACGCCACCTCCGCGGCCAGAATACTTGCTGGCGGGATCCATTGGCGCTGAGTTGTCTGGTCCGCTGCTGGAAATGGAGCACATCGTCCAGCAACTGCTGACCACCGGAAAACTGTCCCGTCCTCAAGTCAATGCACTGATGAGTTCGCTGGGCACCGCTCGGCGGATTGCAGCCCAGAGCCAATTGCTGGACCACCTGGCCCACAACCCCATCCGGCAATCCCATGAGCACGTGGCGCTCGATGCGCGCCTGCGGCAGGCCCTTGCGGACAATGCAGGCATGCTGCAAGGCCGTGCGGTGGACTTGGTGCATCGCTTGCAGGCGGTGGAAGTGGTGCTGGACCCCAGTCTTCTGGAAACGGTGCTGCACGCAGCGCTGTCGTGGATGGCGCGGCCTGGCTACCGGCTCAGCATCACGCTTGAAATGCAGAGCATGCCCGAGCATGCCCTGTTGAGCTTCAAAGCACGACCCACGGTATCCGATTCGAACCCCGAACATCCCCATGCGTCTGCGCCCTATCGCCTGAGTTGGTGGCTGCTGGTGGAAGCCGCCTCTTTGGCTCAGATCCCCATTCAGCACACCGAATCGGCACAGAACCTCAGTCTGACGCTGGAGTTCCGGCGAACGGTAAAGCAGTTGGAGAAGGCCAACCCCCTGGACCTGAGCAGTGGAGCGGACTCCTGGGCCAGCAGCCACTCCAAGCTGCCGACCGGCCAGCACATTCTTTTGGTGACGGCTGATGCAGGCCTGGTGGAGATCATGACACCGCTGTGCCGATCCAGCCATGTGGTTCTCGAGAGTGTCAACTCACCCGAGCAGGCTCGTGCCCGCTGCGAAATCGAGCGCCCTCACATGCTGATATTCGACCAGCGCTTGAATGGTGTCGGCCTTGAAAGCGTCAGGCGGGAGTTGCTCGCGGCTGACCCGCAGATACCCGTGCTGGAAGTGACCGACGATCAGCACTCTCTCACCATGACCAGTTGGGTGGATGACGCCATCGAGCGCATCAACCGTGACAATCTGACCAATAAACTGCCTTCCGTTCTGGCCAGACTGCTCAGCAAGAGCGCTTGATGCGCTTGGCCTCACAGCTCAGGGTCGGAGAGCCCCCAGCGCTTTTTCAATCACAGCACTGCCTGCTGCCAAGGGGTTGCTGCGAAATTCACGTTCCTTCTCACCGATCACCAAGTACAGGCCATCCAGCGCTCTTGCCGTGACATAGGTGTCGAGCTGAGCATCTTCCTGTTTCAATAATCCGACGCTGGCGGCCTTGCTCGCCACCTGCTTGTATTTCTCTGCAACACCCACCCGCGCGGTCGCCTTGCTCACGTCTGGCAGAAAGCGTTGGCTGAGTGGCTCTCGAGTCTTGCCCTCAAAGAACTGCGTCACCGAATTGTCGCCACCACCCAGAATGCTCTTGGCATCGGTGATGGTGAGCGACTGAATGGTGTCATGCAGCAATCCCTTGGCCAAGGGAATGGCCTGTTCAGCCGCACGGTTCATGGCCGTGACCAATTCGTCGAGTTGATGGCCCTGACCAAACCGGCGCAGCATGCCAGCAACTTCATCCAGTGGCTTCGGCAAGCCGATGCGAACTTTCGGATTGTTCATGAATCCATCCTCTTGCCCAAGCAAACTGATGGCCGCGCTCGCACCCTTTTCCAAGGTGGCTTTCAGACCTGCCGTGGCATCCGCGTTGCTCAAGCCCGAAAGATTGATCGCTTGTGCCCAAACAGGCATGCCCGCTAGCGCCAAGGCAAGCATGGCGGAAGCGTTGGAATTAAACTGTCGACGATGCATGGAGTCCATCCTTAATATGAAAAAGGCCATTCTTTTGACGACCGGCGCCCTCGCCTTGGTGGTGGCCGCTGGTGCTGCCTGGTGGAGTGCCAAGCCGGTTCCTGCGCCCGAATCTACTTTTGTGCTGCTGGATGGTAGTAGCAAGAGTTCGGCATCCCTCAAGGGGCAGGTCACTCTCGTGAACTTTTGGGCAACGAGCTGCACAACCTGCGTGGCCGAGATGCCCAAGGTGATCGCAACCTACCAGAAATACCACGCAAAAGGCTTCAATACGATGGCCGTGGCCATGAGTTACGACCCACCAGCCTACGTGGTGAACTTTGCGCAAACACGGCAACTGCCATTTCAGGTCGCGATCGACAACACCGGGTCAGTGGCGAAGGCCTGGGGCGATGTTCAACTGACGCCAACGACCTATCTCGTCAACAAGCAGGGGCAAATCGTCAAACGCTACATCGGTGAACCCGATTTCAATGAGCTGCAGCAGTTGATTGAAAAGCTGTTGATCGAGACCTGACACCTGCAGTTCCACAGGTCATGGCGCGCATGGAGCGCCCGTGAGAAGGTCGAAGGGAGAAGGCTAAGCCGCCCCTCAAGCCATAATGCGAGCAACAAAGCTTGTTGATGCGCCTGCCGTGAATCGCCCCGATATCCAGATCATCGTTCCCGAAACACCAACTCAGGTTGAATGGGCCCGCGACATCTTTCGCGAGTATGCAGCGAGCTTGGCCGTTGATCTTTGCTTTCAGAATTTCGAGCAAGAACTTCTAAACCTCCCAGGTGAGTACGCTGCGCCCCGTGGGGTTCTGATGCTCGCGCTGGTGGAAGGGTCGATTGCCGGTTGTTGCGCTCTTCGGCCCCTGGATGCCGCTGACTACCCCAATGCGGCAGAGATGAAGCGACTCTATGTGCGCAAAGCTTTTCGCAGATTTGGCTTGGGGCGCATGCTGGCTGAATCCATCATGGATTGCGCTCGCCAGCTGGGCTATGCCAGCGTTCTGCTGGACACTCTGGACGACATGGAGTCTGCACGAGCGCTTTACGCAGAACTCGGCTTCGCCGAAATTCCGCCCTACTACCACAACCCGATTGCTGGATCACATTACCTGAAGGCTGATCTTTGAGGCCAAGGCATACAAAAAAGGCGTCCATCCCAGGATAGACGCCTCTTTCATTGCAAACGCATCAGCGCTGCATGGTGCTCAATTCAGCCTTTTGCCTGAGCCAGCAAGGTCTGAGCATCGCTGACCTCGAATTTACCGGGCGCTTCGATGTTCAGAGTTTGGACTTTTCCGTCCTTGACCAGCATCGAATAGCGATTGCTGCGAAGCCCCATACCGCGGCCCGTCAAGTCCAAGGTCAAACCGGTGGCCTTGGCGAAATCTGCACTACCGTCTGCCAGCATGCGAACCTTGCCGGCCACCTTCTGATCGCGTGCCCATGCCCCCATGACGAAGGCATCGTTGACGCTGAGGCACCAGATTTCATCAACTCCTGCTGCCTTGAAGGCATCCGCCGATTCCACGTAACCAGGTACATGTTTGGCCGAGCACGTCGGTGTGAACGCACCAGGAAGTGCGAACAGCGCAATGGTCTTGCCTGCCACCGCCTTGGCCACATCGACCGGGTTCGGACCGATGCTGCAGCCTTCGCCTTCGACCTCCGAGTACTCCATCAAGGTGGTGGACGGCAGGGTATCGCCAACTTTGATCATGCTTGCTCCTTAAGCTCTGGGGGGAGGCCATGAAAACACGGCCCAAAAAGAAAAACGACCCACATTGTGGGTCGTTTCTCAAACTCTCACCGTAGAAGTCAAAGAAGACTTAAACGATGCCAGCCTTTTCAACCAGACGGGTCGCAACCCAGTTCTTGGTCTTGGAGATGGGGCGGCTTTCAGTGATCTCGATCACGTCACCCAGTTGATAGGCGCCCGCTTCATCATGAGCATGGTACTTGCTCGACTTGCCCACGATCTTGCCGTAGAGCTCGTGCTTCACACGACGCTCGACCAGCACGGTCACGGTCTTGGCACGCTTTGCGCTGACAACCTTGCCAATCAAGGTGCGCTTGAGGGATTTTTTAGCTTCCGTCATGTTGGCTCCTTACTTGGCGGCTTGCTTTTCAGCAAGAATGGTCTTGGCGCGAGCGATGTCACGACGGGTCGTGCGCAGAGTCGCAGTATTGTTCAGTTGTTGCGTGGCTTTTTGCATACGCAGACCGAAGTGGGCCTTTTGCAAGGACTTCACTTCAGCTTCGAGGCCGGCAACGTCTTTTTGGCGCAGTTCAGCAGCTTTCGTCATTTCGATTTCTCCTGAATTACTGGCCGAGCATGCGAGCCACGAACGTGGTGCGCAGGGGCAGCTTGGCAGCGGCCAGACGGAACGCTTCGCGAGCGAGCTCTTCAGGCACGCCAACGATTTCGTACAGCACCTTGCCGGGCTGGATTTCAGCCACGTAGTACTCCGGGTTACCCTTACCGTTACCCATACGCACTTCAGCAGGCTTTTGGGAGATTGGTTTGTCGGGGAACACGCGGATCCAGATACGGCCGCCACGCTTCACGTGACGGGAGATTGCACGACGTGCAGCCTCGATCTGGCGGGCCGTCAGGCGGCCACGGTCCGTGGATTTCAGGCCGAAGTCACCGAAAGCCACCGAGTTACCTCGGGTGGCAATACCGGTGTTGCGACCCTTTTGCTCCTTGCGATATTTGCGGCGAGCAGGTTGCAGCATATTTATTCTCCTTTACCGTCCGCTGCTGTAGCGGGCGCGGTGACCTTGCGGACGCGCTTAACGGCAGATTTAGCATCAGCACCACCGGCTTCAGCGGGCTTGTCGCTGCCGTCAGCCGGAGCAGTGTTGCCACCGACCGGACGACGGGGACCACGACGGTCAGCACCAGGACGGTCGCCTGGGCGGCCATCACGACGCGGGCCACGTGGGCGACGCTCTTCTTCAGCACGAGGCTCAGTCACGGCGGGCAGATCATTGCGGCCCAGCGTGTCACCCTTGTACACCCACACCTTGACGCCGATGACGCCGTAGGTGGTCTTGGCTTCAGAGAAGCCATAGTCGATGTCAGCACGCAGGGTGTGAAGAGGCACGCGACCTTCGCGGTACCACTCGCAACGAGCGATTTCGATACCGTTCAGACGGCCCGACGACATGATCTTGATGCCCAGGGCACCCAGACGCATGGCGTTCTGCATGGCACGCTTCATGGCACGGCGGAACATGATGCGCTTTTCGAGCTGTTGGGTGATCGAGTCGGCGATCAGCTTGGCATCGATTTCAGGCTTGCGCACTTCTTCGATGTTCACTGCAACCGGCACGCCCAGACGGGTAGCGAGTTCCTTCTTGAGGTTCTCGATGTCTTCGCCCTTCTTGCCGATCACGACGCCCGGACGAGCCGAGAAGATCGTGATGCGTGCGTTCTTGGCAGGACGCTCGATCAGAATGCGCGAAACGGCTGCGTTCTTCAGCTTGGCCTTCAGGTATTCGCGAACCTTGATGTCTTCAGCCAGCATGCCGGCGAAGTCACGGTTGCTCGCGTACCAGCGGCTGGCCCAATTACGGCTGACCGCCAGGCGGAATCCAGTAGGATGGATTTTCTGTCCCATATTTCTGACCAGCCTTTCAGTTGCCAACCGTCACGTACACGTGGCACGTGGGCTTGCTGATGCGGTTGCCACGACCCTTGGCGCGAGCAGTGAAACGCTTCAGCGTGGCACCTTGCTCAACGTAGATCGTCTTGACGCGGAGTTCGTCAATGTCGGCGCCGTCATTGTGTTCGGCGTTGGCGATGGCAGATTCAAGAACCTTCTTGACAATGCCAGCGGCCTTCTTTTGCGTGAACGTCAGGATGTTCAGAGCCTGATCCACCTTCTTGCCGCGGATCAGGTCGGCCACCAGACGGCCCTTATCGACCGACAGACGAACGCCCCGGAGGACTGCACGTGTTTCCATGGTCATTCCTTATTTCTTCTGGACTTTTTTGTCCGCGGGGTGACCCTTGAAGGTGCGCGTCAGGGCGAATTCACCCAGCTTGTGGCCCACCATCTGGTCGGTAACGTACACCGGCACGTGTTGCTTGCCGTTGTGCACAGCAATGGTCAGACCGATGAACTCGGGCAGAACCATGGAACGACGCGACCAGGTCTTGATTGGCTTCTTGTCCTTGGTAGCAACGGCTTTTTCAACCTTTGCAACCAGGTGATGGTCAACAAACGGACCCTTTTTAAGAGAGCGAGTCATTTGTTACCCCTTACTTTTTACGGCGCGACACGATCATGACCTGAGTGCGCTTGTTGTTACGGGTACGGTAACCCTTGGTCAGATTGCCCCAAGGATCGACAGCATGACGGCCTTCGCCGGTACGACCTTCACCACCACCGTGCGGGTGGTCGATCGGGTTCATGGCCACACCGCGAACGGTCGGGCGAATACCCATCCAACGCTTCACACCGGCCTTGCCCAGTTGGCGCAGGCTGTGTTCTTCGTTGGCGACTTCACCGATGGTGGCACGGCATTCGATGTGAATCTTGCGAACTTCACCCGAGCGCAGGCGAACCTGAGCGTAAACGCCTTCACGGGCCAGCAGCGTGGCAGAAGAGCCAGCCGAGCGAGCGATCTGCGCGCCCTTGCCGGGTTGCAGTTCGATGGCGTGAATGGTCGAACCCACGGGGATGTTGCGGATCGGCAGAGCATTGCCAGCACGGATCGGAGCTTCCGAACCGCTCAGCAAGGTTGCACCGGCCTCAACGCCACGGGGAGCGATGATGTAACGACGCTCGCCGTCGGCATAGCACACCAGAGCGATGTGGGCCGTACGGTTCGGATCGTATTCAACGCGCTCAACCTTGGCAGGAATGCCATCCTTGTTGCGCAGGAAGTCGACAACGCGGTAATGGTGCTTATGACCGCCGCCCTTGTGACGGGTGGTGATGTGACCATTGTTGTTGCGACCAGCCTTCTGGAACTGAGGTTCCAGCAAAGCAGCGTGCGGAGCACCCTTGTACAGGTGATCACGCGTCACCTTCACCACGGCACGTTGGCCAGGCGAGGTGGGTTTCATCTTGATGACAGCCATGATTACGCAGCCTCCCCAGAGAGGTTGAGCTCTTGACCGGGCTTCAGGGTCACATAGGCCTTGCGAACATTGTCGCGACGGCCGATCGACTTGCCAAAACGCTTGGTCTTGCCTTTGGTGTTCACCACAGACACGCCCTTGACCTCAACCTTGAACATCAATTCCACAGCGGCCTTGATTTCGGGCTTGGTAGCGTCCTGCAGCACTTTGAACGTCACAGCATTGGACTTCTCTGCAACCAAGGTGGCCTTTTCAGACACGATGGGAGCGACGAGAACTTGCATCAGACGGCCTTCGTCAAACTTCACGGTGCTCATGCGAACATCTCCTTGAGTTTGTCGATTGCGCCCTTGGTGACGAGCACTTTCTTGTAATGAACCAGCGACAGCGGATCAGCGTAACGAGCTTCAACGACGAGCACGTTCGGCAGATTGCGCGAAGCGAGGTACAGGTTTTCGTCAACTTCGTCGGCAATCACCATCACCGACTCAAGGTTCATCGCCTTGAACTTGGCAGCGAGCAGCTTGGTCTTGGGAGCGTCCACCTTGAGGGTGTCCACCACAGCCAGACGGCCTTCACGCACCAGTTGCGAGAAGATCGAAGCCATACCAGCACGGTACATCTTCTTGTTGATCTTCTGGCTGAAGTTTTCGTTCGGCAGGTTCGGGAAAATCCGACCACCCCCACGCCACAGAGGCGAGGAAGTCATACCAGCACGAGCGCGGCCAGTACCCTTTTGCTTGAAAGGCTTCTTGGTCGAGTGCTTGACCTGCTCACGGTCCTTCTGGGCACGGGTGCCTTGACGGGCGTTGGCTTGGTAAGCCACAACGATCTGGTGAACCAGATCTTCGTTGTAGTCACGGCCGAACACGGTCTCAGGGGCTTCGTACTTCGAAGCAGCCTGGCCTTGATCATTCAGGAGTTCGAGCTGCATCAGTTCGCCCCTTTGGAAGCTTTGGCCTTGATCGCCGGACGCACCGTCACGAAGCCACCCTTGGAGCCCGGAACAGCGCCCTTGATCAAGAGCAGTTGGCGTGCTTCGTCAATGCGAATCACGTCGAGATTTTGAGTGGTAACCAGATCGACGCCGAGGTGACCCGACATGCGCTTGCCCGGAAACACGCGACCCGGATCCTGCGCCATCGAGATGGAGCCCGGAACGTTGTGCGAACGGCTGTTACCGTGAGAAGCGCGTTGCGAACCGAAGTGGTGACGCTTGATGGTACCGGCGAAGCCCTTACCAATGGTCGTGCCTTGCACGTCCACCTTCTGGCCCACAGCGAACACAGCGGTCACAGGCACGGTTGCACCAGCTTGATACTGGGATGCAGTATCAGCGGTCACGCGGAATTCCTGGATGATTTCACCGGCTTCAACACCTGCCTTGGCAAGGTGACCGGCAACGGGCTTGGTCACGCGCGATGCTTTGCGCGAGCCGAACGTCACCTGCAGGGCGACGTAGCCGTCTTTCTCTTGGGATTTGACCTGGGTCACGCGGTTGTTGGACACATCCACCACCGTGACAGGGATTGCATCCCCATCATCGGTGAACAGACGCATCATGCCCACCTTGCGGCCCAGCAACCCGAGGGAGTTGCTCAGACTCATGTAGTTCTCCAAAACTTCCACCGCCACGACTTCAATTGGCCGCGACGCTTGTGTGTGAAAGAGAGTTGATAAATTCTCGACAACAAATGTAGTCGAGCCCAAAAGTATAACGCGAACTTGTCTTTAGGACAAGTCCGCATTATTTGATCAGCCAATTACCCTCATTGCTGTGGGCAGATGCCGGCAAGGCCGGATTTATTGCAGCTTGATTTCGACGTCGACGCCAGCCGGCAGGTCGAGCTTCATCAGAGCGTCAACCGTCTTGTCCGTCGGGTCCACGATGTCCATCAGACGTTGGTGGGTACGGATTTCGAACTGGTCACGGCTGGTCTTGTTGACGTGCGGCGAACGCAGGATGTCGAAACGCTTCATGCGGGTCGGCAGGGGCACGGGGCCCTTGACGATCGCGCCGGTACGCTTGGCGGTGTCAACGATTTCAGCGGCCGATTGGTCGATCAACTTGTAGTCGAAAGCCTTCAGACGGATGCGGATCTTTTGCTTGGTAGACATGGTAATTCTCCTTATGTTCTTATCAAGAATTACTCGATGATGGTGGCAACCACACCGGCGCCCACGGTCTTGCCACCTTCACGGATGGCGAAACGCAGACCTTCTTCCATGGCGATGGGGTTGATCAGCTTCACAGTGATCGACACGTTGTCGCCAGGCATGACCATTTCCTTGTCCTTCGGCAGCTCGATGGCGCCGGTCACGTCGGTCGTGCGGAAGTAGAACTGAGGACGGTAGTTGTTGAAGAACGGGGTGTGACGGCCGCCTTCATCCTTCGACAGAACGTAGATTTCTGCGGTGAAGTGGGTGTGCGGCTTGACGCTGCCCGGCTTGCACAGCACTTGGCCACGCTCGACGTCTTCACGCTTGGTACCGCGCAGCAAGATGCCGACGTTGTCGCCAGCTTGACCTTGATCCAGCAGCTTGCGGAACATTTCCACGCCAGTGCAGGTGGTCTTCACGGTGGGCTTGATACCCACGATTTCGATTTCTTCGCCGACCTTGATGATGCCGCGCTCAACACGACCGGTCACCACAGTGCCACGACCCGAGATCGAGAACACGTCTTCCACAGGCATCAGGAAGGCACCGTCCACAGCGCGCTCAGGCGTCGGGATGTAAGTGTCCAGAGCTTCGGCCAGCTTCATGATGGCTTGCTCGCCCAGCTCGCCCTTGTCGCCGTCCAGCGCCAGACGTGCCGAACCCTTGATGATCGGGGTGTCGTCGCCAGGGAATTCGTACTTGGACAGCAGCTCGCGCACTTCCATTTCAACCAGTTCCAGCAGCTCGGCGTCGTCCACCAGGTCAGCCTTGTTCAGGAAGACGATGATGTAAGGCA
>NZ_JADZ01000016.1 GCF_000518645.1 Curvibacter gracilis ATCC BAA-807
ATGAGGTTGCCCTCGAATTTCGGAGTTCATAGCTCAGCCCGGAGAATGCCGGGAAAGGACAGAAGAGATGAACGCTGGAGTGATGAGCAGAGCCAAGTACACCTTGGAGTTCAAGCAAGAAGCTGTCAGGCAAGTCAAGGCCGGACGACCAGCCTCCGTGGTGGCAAAGACCTTGGGCATGCCCAGCGCTAGCTTGACCAACTGGGTTCGGGCAGACGCAAAGGGGCAGCTTGGGGTATCGGCAGATGGCAAGCCCGCAGCAGTGGTGAGCCCTGAACAGGCAGAGATTGCCCGACTGAAGGCAGAAGTTGCACGCCTGAAGATGGAGCGAGATATTGCAAAAAAAGCGGCGGCGTACTTTGCACAGGATGTGCTGCAAAGTACGCCTGGATTCAATCGATGAGGCAACGCTGGCCGATCACGCTGATGTGCGAGGTCCTGCAAGTCAGCCCCAGTGGATATTTCAGTTGGGACCGGGCTGGCAAGAGTGGCCACGATGGGCCCACGCGGTTTCACAGCGACGAGGCTGTGCTCGCCCATATGCGAGCCATCCATGCCGAGGTCAAGGGTGAATATGGCTGGCCACGCATGCACAAGGAGCTGTCAGTCAGGGGCATCCGAGTCGGCAAAGACCGGGTACGCAAGCTGATGCAACAACACGGCATCCGAGCTAAGACGAAGCGCAAATTCGTGGTCACCACCGATAGCAGACACCGTTTGCCGGTGGCAGCCGATTTGGTCCAGCGACAGTTCACTCCACCAGCACCCAACCAACTGTGGAGCGGCGACATCACGTATATCGCCACGGACGAGGGGTGGCTGTACCTGGCAGCAGTGCTGGACCTGCACAGTCGTCAGGTGGTGGGCTGGAGCCTGCAAACGCACATGCAAACTAGCCTGGTCAAGGATGCGTTGCTGATGGCCTGTTGGCGTCGCCGACCTGCCAGGGGCCTGATCTTTCACAGCGATAGGGGCAGTCAATATTGCAGCGATGATTTCCAACGGACACTCAAGGGCCGGGGCATTGTCAGTTCAATGAGTCGCAAGGGGAATTGCTGGGATAACGCCCCTACCGAGAGCCTTTGGGGACATTTGAAAACAGCGTGTGTTCATGGTCAAAAATTCGCGACCAGAGCTCAAGCAAGGCAGGTGATTTTGGAATGGATCGGGTTCTACAACCATTCCCGACTACATTCGACATTGGGCTACATGAGCCCTATGCAGTACGAAAAACGCTGGTTGGCGGCGCAGCAAAAATCTGCCGCTTGAAGACCGGTTATGCACTCCGATTTTCAGGGGCAACCTCACGACACCTTGGTTTTCAAGGCATCCATCGCGTCTTGTTGACTGAGGTGCGCTGGAGGCGCGCTTGACAATTTCAGTGCCAGTGCTTTTTTGGCGAGAGTCGCTATCTGACGCGCTCGCGGCTCTTCAGACGGATTCTGAGCAAGGCCTTTCAAGGCATCCTGTCCATATTGACCACTGCTGAAGCGCAAGAAGTTCCAGTCAAATTGGGATGGATCGAGCTTGCCTGACTGCAGCCGTTCCAGCTGGTCATTGACCGCAATTTTGCTGACATCCGCCACTGGACTGATCAATGTTGTCACGATGACGATCAAGGCGATTGCAGCGGTGATATTGGTTGCGGGAAGCGATGCCATCCATTGCGAACGCTTGAACAACGACAGGGCGTAACCTGCGGAATACACCGAGAAAAGGGTCGCCGCGACGGATGCCCAGATGCGTGAGATTGACCAGCCGTGCTGCAGGATACGTTGGGCCAGAGCCCAATCTGCGAGCAGCGCCAACGGTATCAAGGTCAACCAGGCCCAAGACAGCACCAAGGCCAGCCAGTGGGGATAGGCAGGCTTTTCACATCCGTCTTGAAATGCCGCGTTGGTGAAACAGGTGACCAACGCGCCGAACCACAACAGATAGAACGCTGCATTGTGGGTTGCGAACAGTTTTTCAGTGCCCGTGAAAGGCAGCGCCAAGACCCATAGCAGCGCAAACGTCAGTGCCAGCGGCAGGAACCATGCGTTCACCGACAGGCTGAATTGGCGGGACGCCTTCAAAAGCTCTGCCTTTCCGAGGGCCAAACCGATTGCTATGCCAAACCCTCCGGCGCTGAGCAAATACGCCACCGATCGCTGAGCCAGGAAATGGCGAAAACCATCCAATCCGATGCTTTCCAAAAGCCATGCACCGGCCCAGAGCAGCATCCAGAAAATAAGCGTGAGGGCAGCAGCAGCAAGCAGCAAAATCGCATTGCGCCACGAGTGTTCGAAGAGCCGCTGGTAGTCAAACCGCCTTCGTGAGCTGTCATAGCCTGACGCGAGTGGAACCAACATGAATCCCATCACACCGGCTGCAAGCAGGTGATCCATCTGCACCGAACCGTAGACACCAGGAACCCAGGACTGGCCCGCATGAGCACCCAACAAAGTGAACACCCCACCGGTCACCAAGGCAAATGCCATTCGGTGTAAACGGTTGGCCCACCCACCTGCGGCCAGGTACCAGGCGATTGGCACGGAGACGGTGAGGTAGAACGCAGCCCCCAACCAAGGCCCAGAGGTGCCCGGCCAGATACCGTGCTCAATGGCACGCTGCAATGACCACAGCACGGCCCCTTGAAGCAGGCCCACCAAGCCGTATACCCAGACCTTCAGGCTCCTGCTCCTGTGCGCTGGTTGTGGCATGACAGCGCCTTGTTCGTTCTCTGGCATCTTCGCTCCCCTTTTTTGAGGGATCTTATGTGATCCGTCTCAACCCATCGCCACTCAGCACGCACTCGAAACGCGGCCTCACCGCTACCGAGACCGATGCCCTCCCCGCATAAGCTCAGGCGCTCCTGTTCTTGACGGCCCCAAGCCCGGATGAAACCATCGCAGCATGGATCGACTCACCCTCCGCCCCGCCCGGGCCGACGATGCCCCCGGCATTGCCGCCATTCACTGCGCCAGTTGGCGCGACACCTATTCGAATGTGCTCTCGCCCGAATTCCTCGCCGGGCCGATTGAACAGAACCGAAGCGAGCTGTGGGCCGCCCGTCTGGCGGCGCCGGATGAGGCGCGGCAGGTGCTGGTGGCCGAGTCGCCCAGCACCGGCCCGGCGGCCTTTCTGTCGGCCTACCGCGACGCCGACGCCCGATGGGGCAGCCTGATCGAGAACCTGCATGTTTCGCCGGCGCTGCGCGGCCAGAGGATAGGCGAACGCCTGATCCGCACCGCGGCCACGGCGCTGGCAGCCCAGGCCAAGGCGACCGGGGTTTACCTGTGGGTGTTCGAAGCCAACCAGGCCGGGCTGAGGTTCTATCAACGGCTGGGCGGCCAAGTCGTCGAGCGCAGCACTTCGAAATTGGCGGAAGCCCGCGGCGCAACGGTCCTTCGCGTGTTCTGGCCCTCACTGGAGGCCTTGCGGGTTTAGCCGAGGGCTGCCCTCCCCGGAAAGCCACCCCAACTGCCCATGAGCCGGTTGGCCCAGTCGGCCCAGTCGGCACATGGCCGGGCAATGGCCCGTGCCCTTGGCCGGCCGCCAGGTCAATACCTTTTGGCTAGCCGACCCAATGGGCGAACAGGGGTGCAAGCAACACCATCGAGACCCCGGTGAAGACCATGACCAGGCTGGCGACAGCACCTTCCTGGTCGCCGATCTCGTAGGCCTTGGAGGTGCCGAACCCGTGTGCTGAAGCGCCCAACGCAGCCCCCTTGGAGACGCTTGAGCGCAGACCGAGCCAGCCCAGAAAGGCGTCACCGATGAGGAGACCGAAGATGCCCGTGACCATGACGCAGATCACGGTGAGGTTCTTGTCGCCGCCGAACGCGCCCGCAGCCGCCAAGGCAAACGGGGTTGAGACCGAACGCGGCAGGAGGCTGTGGGCCAGATCAGGCGGCAGCCCGAACAAGCGCGCCAGCAGCCAGGAACTGAACAACCCCAGGCACAGGCCGGCGCTCACCCCGACGAACAGGGTGACCGGATAGCGGCGCAGCAACGCGCGCTGCGTGTAGATGGGGTATGCGAAAGCGATGGTGGCGGGCCCCAACAGCCAGGACAGCCAGCGTGTGTCCTCGAAATAGACGGTAAACGGCGTGTGCGTGAGCTTGACCAGGATGATCAGCGCGATCGGCGTCACGACGACGGGGGAGAGCCAGAGCCGAGGGCGGCGCTGGTAAAGCCCTTTGGAGACGCCATAGATCACGACCGTGGCGGCGAAGAACAGCAGGGCGATCAGGTGGGTGTTCATATCAACCTCAACACAACGACTTCGCCGGCCCCTGCCGACGGGATTCAAGATGAAAGACCCAGTCGACGATCAGGCCGGTGCAGGACATCACCACGAGGCTGCCGAGCAGCACGGCGGCGAGCAGGGCGAAGCCGTAGCGGGCAAACACCTGGCCGAAGTCCATGACCGAGAGCAGTGGCGGGATGAAGAACAAAGGCATCTCCGCCAACAGCCGGCGGGCGCCCGATTCGATGTGGCGATGCGCCATGAGACCGGTCATGAGCAGTGCCGTGACCACGACCAGGCCGATCACGCCCGCCGGCATCGGCCAATGTTCGAAATCAGCCAGCCGATCACCGATCAGCCACAGGCCGACAAAGAAGAGGATCTGGACCGATTGCAGGGTGATGCGAGCGAGGAGCTTCATGGGCAGGAAATCAATCGAACGTCGAGGCTGCTTAGATTAGTCCGCTCAAAAATTCCATGCATGAATTGTTATCATGATGTGCATTCCAAAACAGAATGCTTCAACCATGGAACTGCGAGCCTTGCGGGCCTTTGTCGAAGTGGCCAGAAGTGGCAGCTTTACCCTGGCGGCCGAGCACCTGGCGGTCACCCAGCCGACCATCAGCAAGCTGATCGCGAGGCTGGAGGATGAGCTGGGACAGCCGCTGTTTCAGCGGCATCGGCGGCAGGCCGAGCTGACCGACGGTGGTCGGGTCGTCCTGAGCTACGCCGAGAACATGTTGGCGAATGCGGCGAACATCCATCGTGCGCTGGATGAACTGGCCGGGCTCCAAAAAGGCGATTTGCGCATTGGCATCCCCCCGCTCGGACCTCGCCTGTTCGTTCCCCTGCTCGGCGATTTCAAACTGCGTCATCCCGACATCGAGTTGAAGCTCTTCGAGGATGGTTCGCATGCGATCGTGACGGCACTGATTGATGGGCAGCTTGAGTTGGGCGGCCTCCTGGCGCCGGTCGATGAAGCCCGTTTTGAATACCGCGGGCTGGTGGATGACCGGCTGGCTTTGCTGGCACCGGCCAGCTCATGCTGGGCCAAGCGCGACGAGGTGCGCCTGGGGGAATTGGCCGAGGAGCCCTTCATCCTGTTTCCGCCCGCCTATGCCATCAATGAACGGATCGAGCAGGCCTGCCAGCAATGCGGCTTTGCGCCCGAGGTCGTGGGCCGCAGTGGCCAGATCGGCCTCATCCTCGAAATGGTGCGCTACGGCGTGGGCATCTGCCTGCTGCCGAGCTCGCAACTGGGTCCGTTGGACTTGAGCGAGTTTTCGGTTTCCACCCTGACCGACCCGGTGATTCCTTGGCGGATCGAGCTGGCCTGGTTGCGTGGGAGCTATTTGTCTGCAGCAGCGAAGGCTTGGCTGGCGATGCTCGACAGCGCTGGGTGAACCCGGTTCGCGTGGTGGGGCAGCGCCGCGAAGCGGGTGCGCTCAAGGGCTTGTCGTGGCACCCGATGGGGGCCTGATCCAGATCCGGCAGGGGTTGCGGCTGCATGGCCAGCGCAGATCAGGGCGGCCGGGAACGGGTGGATTGAATGGCAGTCGACGGGGCCGCTTGGCGCCGGGTTTCAATCCCGCTACCCTTGCCTGGCTGCCGCCGCGATGGAGCTCCACCAGGGCCGCCATCGGCCGCGCTGCATGCCCCAACTGAAGGAGTTTGCCGTGTCTTCACAACGCCTGGCCGGGCTGCGGGTGCTGATCACCCAGGCCAATGAGTTCATGGGCCCCACCTTGTGCGAGGTGTTTGCCGAGCAGGGAGCCGTGGTGCTGGCCGATGACGGGCCCCTGACCGACCCGCAGGCACCGGCCCGGCTGGTGGCCGGGCACGGGCCCATCGATGTGCTGGTGGCCAATCTGGCGGTGCCGGCGCCCAGCACCCCGGCGCATCAGGTCAGCGAGCAGGAGTGGCGCGACACCTTTGCCGCCCTGGTCGACCCCCTGCCCCGGCTCTGCCAGGCCGTGTTGCCTGACATGATGGCGCGGCGCAGCGGCCGGATTCTGGTGATGGGCAGCGCGGCCGCCTTGCGGGGCATGAAGCGCACCTCGACCTACAGCGCCGCGCGGGGTGCGCAACTGGCCTATGTGCAGGCCTTGGGGGTGGAGGTGGCCAGCCACAACATCCAGGTGAATGCGATCGCCCAGAACCTGGTGGACAACCCGACCTACTTTCCACCCGAGGTGCAGGCCGACCCGCGCTTTCAGGAGCGCCTGCGGCGCGAGGTGCCCCTGGGCCGCCTGGTGAGCGCGCGCGAAGACGCCGAGTTTGCCGCCTACCTGTGCAGCGCGCCCGCGGCCTGCTTTGTGGGCCAAGTGTTCCCGGTCTGCGGCGGGTGGGTGGGGCGCTGAGCAGCGCAGTTTGAACGTGCCGAGCCCGGGCCTCAAACCCGAGCGCATTCCTCGCACTCCAGCACTGTCGATTGACCTCTCCGCAGGCCGTCCCGGATACTGAGCCTTTCATACAGCCCCCATACCGCCCACGTGCAGCCCGGAGTCTCATGCGCCCGTTTCTCGTGACCCGCTGGGCCCTCTGGGCTGGCCTGGTGCTGACTTGCGGCACCAGCCTGGCCGACCCCAGCTATTACCTGGTCACGGTCTACGACAACGAGGGCGAGACCAACCTCAGTTTCCGCTACTGGACGGTGGAGTCCAAGCACCGGCGCCAGATCGTCTGGCCCGAGGTGGGCGTGGGCTACGGCGTCACCAGCCGCTGGTACACCGAGGTGTTTGCCAGCGCGATCGGCTCGGACTTCTGGCAGACCAGGGCTGAGGCGCTTCATTGGCAGAACGACTACCTGCTGACCCAGGGGCAGTACCCGTTTGACCTGGCCCTGCACAGCAAGCTGATGTTCAACCACGATGCCGCCGATGGCACCATGCTGCAGTGGGGGCCCGTGCTGCAGACCGAGGTGGGCAGGCTCCAGCTCAACGGCAATGTGTTTTTTGAACGGACCGTCAGAGCCGCCTCAGCGGTTCCGTCCGACATGAAATACCAGTGGCAGGCCAAGTACCACTGGCGGCCCGGACTGCAGGTGGGGCTGCAAGGCTTCGGCGAACTGGGCCCCTGGGACCAATGGCTGCCCGCTGCCCGCCAATCCCACCGCGTGGGCCCGGTGCTGACAGGCAGCCTGAGCCTGGGCCACAAAGAGTCGCTGCGCTACAGCGTGGCCTACTTGGTGGGCAAATCGTATGGGCAGCAGGGGCAGATGCTGTCGGTGAGGCTGCAGTACGCGTTCTGAGGCGGGGCCAGGGCGCTCGGCATGGCCCCGCCTCATGCGGCAGCCTGTGAGCCAGGCAAAATGATCAAGATCAGATATTCAGTCCAGCATTGCCATTTTGATTCGATGCATCGAATACGATACATCTTGTTTCAAATAGGGAGAGAGACTGAAATGAAGAGCCGATTCGCCATCCTGGCGTCCATGGTCATGCTGAGCACCGGTTGCTCGTCCATCACCGGTACCACGGGCCAAAGCGTGTCCTTGCAAACCCGTGACAAGACGGGTGCCGAAGTGCCCGGTGCCGCCTGCGAGCTGACCAACAACAAAGGCAAATGGTTTGTGACGACCCCGGGCTCGGTCCAGATCCGGCGCTCCAATGACGACATGCTGGTGCAATGCACCAAGACCGGCCACGAAACCGGCCAGGCTTCGGTGGTGTCAGACACCAAAGGTTCGATGTTCGGCAACATCATCTTCGGCGGCGGCATCGGGGCGGTGATCGACCACAACACGGGCTCGGCGTATGAATACCCCACCTTGATCCAGGTGGTCATGGGCCTGGTCACCAAGGTGGAAACCCCCAGAACCGGCACACCCGGCTCGGGCAGCATTCCGGCGGATGCCTCGCCCTCTCACCCACAAACCCTGCCCCAGGCCCAGCCTCAGGCCGCGGTGCAGCCGCAGGCTCAGGTGGCGGCACCCGCTCCGGTGCAGGCCCCAGTCAGCGCAGCGGCAGCGGCGCCGGCGCCGACACCGTTGCAGCAGGCAGCCCCGGCCACCCCAGTCCAACCGGCGTCTGTGATCGACTTGGCGGCCAAAGCCCCCACGCCCGCAGCCTACGCCCAGGTCACCGCCAACAACACCCGTGGCGTCGAGGCCCGACTGCTGGAGCTCAAGCGCATGCGCGACGCCAACCTGATCAGCCCCGAGATCTATCTGGAACGCCAGCGCAGCATTCTGGACGGGCACTGACCGGATCGCTCCACCCGCTCGCGGCTGAAGGCCTGACCCGGCTCGACAGCCGATGAGCGAGTTGTCCTCAGCCGGGCGCGGAAGGTCGGTGCTGCAGCCAGCCCGGCGGGCCCCTCAATCCAGCTTCACATTGGCCTTGACCACGATCTTGGCAAAGCGCTCCTGCTCGGCCTTGAGAAACTGGCGCGCCGCCTCGGGGGTGCTGGGGTTGATCACGTTGTCCTGCTTGGCCATGGCGGCCTTGACCTCGGGGTCGGCAAAGGCGACCACCACGGCTTCATGGATGCGCTTGACCTGGGCGGCCGGCAGCCGGGCGGGGGCCACCACGGCGAACCAGCCCATCACGTCCACCTCCGGAAAGCCCTGCTCGGCAAAGGTGGGCAGATCGGGCAGCGAGGCCACGCGGCTCTTGCCCAGCACGCCGATGGCGCGCAGGGTGCCGCTCTTGAGTTGGCCCTGCACCGAGGGCACCGAGGCCACGCCCATCTCCAACTGGCCGGCCATGATGTCGGTGATCATGGGCCCCATGCCTTTGTAGGGCACGTGGCGCACCTCAACGCCCAGGGCGTCGATGACCATCTCGCCGGCCAGGTGGATGACGGTGCCGTTGCCTGAGGAGGCGTAGTTGTGCTCTTCGGGCTTGATCTTCAGAAAGGCCTGCAGCTCTTTGGCGTTGCGCGCACTCACCAGCTTGGGGTTGACCACCAGCAAAAAGGGCGAGCCGCCCACCACGCTGATCGGGGTGATGTCGTTGAGGCTGTCGTAGGGCAGCTTCTTGAACACGCTGGGGTTGACCGCGTGGTTGTTCGAGATCACGGCGATGGTGTTGCCGTCGGGCGCCGCCTTGACCAGGGCCGAGGTGCCGGTGATGCCGCCGGCGCCGGGCAGGTTCTCGATCACCACGGGCTGGTTCAAGGCCTTGGCCAGGGCCACCTGGGCAGCCCGCACGATGGTGTCCACCCCCGAGCCCGGGCCCACGGGCAGGATCACCCGCATCGGGGGCGTGTCGGCCCAGGCGGGCGCGGCCAGCATCAGGGCGGCCCCCAGGGCCAGGGCCGCACAGCGTTTGTGATTGAAGTTCATGGCGTTTGTCTCTTTTTTGTCTCTGGTTTGTCTCTGTCTTGGTTTCTTGAAAAAGCAGGCCAGGGTTCAGCGTTTCAGGGTGGCCAGCACCTCCTCGGTGTGCTCGCCCACGCGGGGCAAGGGCCGGCGCACCCCCGGGCGGCGCCCGCCCATCAACAGGGGCAGCAGCACCACCTGGGTGCTGTCGCCGTCGTCGGTCTGCATGGGCACCAGGCCGCCACTGGCCAGCAGGTGTTCGTCCTGCACCAGTTGATCGGGGCGCACCACCTTGGCATAGGGCAGGCCGGCGGCCTTGAGGCGGGTGCACAGCTCTTCGATCTCGAATCCGATGGTGCTCTCGGCCAGGCGCGCCAGCAAGTCGGGGCGCACCGCCACCCGCTGGGCATTGGTGGCCAGGGCCGGGTCGCTGGCCAGGTCAGGGCGGTTCAGCACCTCGCACAGGGTGGTGAACTGCTTGTCGCTGACGGCGCCAATGAACAGTTGCTCGCCATGGGCCACCTCAAAGGTGTCGTACACGCTCCAGGCCGACACGCGCGAGGGGAACGGTGGCGGCACCTCGCCCGTCATCTGGAACTGCTGCATGTGCTGCGAGGCCAGCAGGCAGCAGTTCTCGAACAGGGCGCTCTGGATCTCCTGACCCTGGCCGGTGCGATCGCGTTCGCGCAGCGCAGCCAGCACGCCGATGGCCCCGAACATGCCGCCCATGATGTCGTTGACCGAGGTACCGGCGCGCAGCGGGCGGCCCTGGGGGCCGGTCATGTAGGTCAGGCCGGCCATGTTCTGCACCACCTCGTCCAGCGCCAGCCGGTCTTCATAGGGGCCGGGCAGAAAGCCCTTGTGCGACACATAGATCAGGCGCGGAAACTGGGCCTTCAGCGCCTCGGCGCCCAGGCCCAGCCGGTCCATCAGGCCGGGGCGGAAGTTCTCCAGCAGCACATCGCTCTGGCCGATCAGCTCTTTGGCGGTGGCCAGGCCTTCGGGCGTCTGGATGTCGAGCACCACGCTCTTCTTGTTGCGGTTGAAGCTGCGGAAAAAGCCGATGCCCAGGCCGGGCAGCTGGCGTGTCTTGTCGCCGCCCGGGGGCTCGATCTTGATGACCTCGGCGCCCAGGTCGGCCAGGATCATGCCGCAGGTGGGCCCCATGACCATGTGGGTGAATTCGATGACGCGGATGCCTTCCAGGGGCAGGCCGGTGCCTTGTTCTGTGTTCATGTCAGAGGTGCTTCTTTGAAGGATGATGGGCTCAGCAGTGCAAGGCGCCTGCGGGGTGAAAGGTCTTGGGCAGGCCGGCCCGGTGCAGGCTGCCGTGCGTGGCCTCGCCGGCCAGCCAGCCCGTGACCTGGGCCCGCAGGGCCAGCAGTTGGGGCAGGTCGATGCCGGTGGCCACACCCCCTGCCTCCAGCAAAAAGGCCAGGTCTTCGCTGGCGGCATTGCCGCTGGCGCCGGGCGCGTGCGGGCAGCCGCCGATACCGGCCAGGGAGGCATCGAAGCGGTTCACGCCCAGCTGCAATGATGCGTACACATTGGCCAGCGCCAGCCCGCGGGTGTCGTGGAAGTGGCCGCACCAGAAGCGCTCACCGGCCAGGCGCAAGGCCTGTTCGAACAGGCGGCTGACCGAGGCCGGGTCGGCATAGCCCACGGTGTCGGCCAGGCTCACGCGGTCGGCACCGGCATCCAGCAGGGCCTGCATCAGGCGCAGCACCTCGGAGGGCTTCACCTCGCCTTGCAGGGTGCAGCCAAAGGCCGTGCCCACACCGCCTTCGATCAGGGTCTTGCGGCCCGAGGCATCGCGGGCGGCGCGGATGCGGCCCAGCTCGGCCACCACCTCATCGGGGGTCTTGCGCAGGTTGGCCAGGCTGTGCGCATGGCTGGCCGACAGGGGCAGCAGCATCAGGTCGGCGTCACCCGCCAGGGCGGCTTCGGCGCCCCGGAGGTTGGGCACCAGCACCGAGGCGAACAGCCCGGGCAGGGTCTTGGCATGGGCCAGCAGCTCGGCGGTGTCGGCCAGTTGGGGCAGCAGGCGGGCCGGCACAAAAGAGCCCACCTCGATCTCGCGCAGGCCGGCCGCGTGGGCCTGGTCGATCCAGGCGATCTTCTGCGCCGTGGGCAGGACGGTCTGGATGCTTTGCAGGCCGTCGCGCAGGCCGACCTCGCGGATCACCGCGCGGGGGGGAAGGGTGGTGAGGGGGGGCATGGGGCTGTCTCCGCGTCTCAAGGACGTGTTTTTCAATGAACAAGAGTTTCTAAAATTCCAAATAAAACATCAAATGAAACGTGGGAACCATTTGGATTCCAAAATGGAAACATCATGAGAGACTTGGACCTCAAAACCCTGCGCCTGCTGGTGGCCGTGTGCGACCTGGGCAACATCAAGGACGCAGCGGCCCAAGAGCTGATCGAGCCCTCGGCCATCAGCAAACGCATCACCCAGCTCGAAGACGCCCTGGGCCTGCAGGTGCTGGTGCGCGGGCGGCGCGGCACCGAGCCCACACCAGCCGGGCAGGTGCTGCTGGAGCACGCCCGCACGGTGCTGTTCACGATGGAGAAGATCGAGGCCGACATGGCCGGCTTCAAAGGGGGCATCCAGGGCCATGTGCGGGTGGTGGCCAGCGCCTCGGCGATTGCCGAATCGCTGCTGGACGATCTGGCCGCCTTCATGCGCGAGCCCCGGCACCAGAACATCCAGGTCGACATCGAAGAGCGGGTCTCCAAAGACATCGTGGGCCTGGTGCGCGACGGGGTGGTGTCGCTCGGTGTGTGCTGGAGCCAGATCGACCTGGGCGGGCTGGAAAGCCGGCCCTACCGCCACGACGAGCTGGTGCTGGCCGTGCCGGTGGGCCACCCGCTGGCCGGGCAGCCAGCCCTGCACTTTGAAGACACGCTGGATTTCGAGCACGTGGGCCTGCCGCCGTCCACGGCGGTCTACACCCTGCTGCACCGCTGCGCGCTCAAGGCGGGCAAGCCCCTGAGCTACCGGGCGGTGGTGTCCAACTTCGACGCGGCCTTCCGGGTGGTCGGTGCCGGCCTGGGGGTGAGCGTGGTGCCGCTGGAGATCAGCCGCCTGCACACCGCGGCCGGGCGCATCCAGACCGTGGCCCTGCTGGATGACTGGGCACACCGCACTTTTTCGATCTGCTTTCGGCGCCAGCAGGCGCTGACGCCGGCCGCACAGCGCCTGCTGGCCTATCTGGAAGAGCGGGCCGCAACAGCCCCCGCGCCCCCGGCCGCAGGCTGAGCGCCCAGCTCAGCGCAGCAACACCGACTTGCCCAGCAGGCTTTCGATCATGGCCACCAGGCACTCGGCGGTCTGGTTGCGCACATCGCAGGCGGGGTTGAGCTCGACCACATCAAGCGAGCCCAGCCGGCCGGTGTCGGCCACCATCTCCATGCACAGCTGGGCCTCACGGTAGCCCGGGCCGCCGGGCACGGCGGTGCCCACGCCCGGGGCGATGTCAGGGTCCAGAAAATCGGCGTCCAGGCTCACGTGCAGATGGGTGTGTTCGTCCAGCCCGGCCAGGGCCCGGCGCAGGGTCTCGGCCATGCCGTGTTCATCGATGAAGCGCATGTCGTAGGCCTCGATGCCCAGCTGGCGCAGTTCGAGCTTTTCGGCCGGGTCCACGCTGCGCAGGCCGATCTGGCGCAGCTCGGCGGGCTGCAGGGCGGGCGGCGGGCCGCCCAGGGTGGTCAAGGCCTCGGGGCCCAGGCCGCACAGGCAGGACACGGGCATGCCGTGCAGATTGCCGCTGGGCGTGGTTTCGCCCACGTTGACGTCGGCATGGGCGTCCAGCCACAGCACGCGCAGGCGCTGGCCCTGCTCGCGGCAGTGCCGGGCCACAGCGCTGATCGAGCCGATGGCCACGCTGTGGTCGCCGCCCAGCAGCACCGGCAGTTGCCCGGCGCGCAGGCTGGCCAGGGTGGCCTGGTGCACGCTGCGGTTCCAGGCGATCACCTCGTCCAGATGCCGGTAGCCCGCCTGCACCGGACCCAGCGGGTTGGCCGGCCCGCACAGGTCACCGGCATCCAGCACCGTCCGCCCCAGGCCTTGCAGCGCCGCCGCCAGGCCCGCCACCCGCAAGGCCTCGGGGCCCATCGAGGCGCCCCGGCGGCTGGCGCCCACATCGGTGGGGGCGCCGATCAGGCAGATGGGAGAGAGGCCGGTGGCGGTGGACGGTTTCATGCAGGGCTCCTGGAGCGGCCAGCCCACTATACAAAGCCTGCGGCCCGCAAACACAAAGAGCGCCACCTGGGCGCTCCTTCAAAAGCCCTTGACGGGGCTCAGGCCTTGCGGGCGCGGCGGGCCTTGACGGCCTCAGACAGCACGGCCAGCACGTCGGCCGAGTCGTCCCAGCCCAGGCAGGCGTCGGTGATGCTCTTGCCGTATTCCAGGTCAGCGACCTGGTCCTTGCCCGGGGTGAACTTCTGGGCGCCGGCATGCAGGTGGCTTTCCACCATCAGGCCGAACACCTGGTGCGAGCCGCCTTCGATCTGGGTGGCGATGTCGCGGGCCACGTCGATCTGACGCTGGTGCTGCTTGCTGCTGTTGGCATGGCTGCAGTCCACCATCAGGGTGGCGGGCAGCTTGGAAGCCTCGAGCTCCTTGCAGGCAGCGGCCACGCTGTCGGCGTCGTAGTTGGGGGTCTTGCCGCCACGCAGGATCACGTGGCAGTCCTTGTTGCCCTGGGTCTGCACGATGGCGACCTGGCCGTTCTTGTGCACCGACAGGAAGTGGTGGCCGCGGGCCGCCGCCTGGATGGCGTCGGTGGCGATGCGGATATTGCCGTCGGTGCCGTTCTTGAAGCCGATCGGGGCCGAGATGCCCGAGGCCAGTTCGCGGTGCACCTGGCTTTCGGTGGTGCGGGCACCGATGGCGCCCCAGCTGATCAGGTCGCCGATGTACTGGGGCGAGATCACGTCGAGGAACTCGCTGCCGGCCGGCAGGCCCAGGCGGTTGATCTCGATCAGCAGCTGGCGGGCAATGCGCAGGCCTTCGTCGATGCGGTAGCTCTCATCGAGGTAGGGGTCGTTGATCAGGCCCTTCCAGCCGACGGTGGTGCGGGGCTTCTCGAAGTAGACGCGCATCACGATCTCGAGCGTGTCGGCGTATTTTTCGCGCTCGACCTTGAGGCGGCGGGCGTATTCAACCGCGGCGGCCGGGTCGTGGATGGAGCAGGGGCCGATCACCACCAGCAGGCGGTCGTCCTTGCCGGCCATGATGTTGTGGATGTTGTGGCGGGTTTCGGTGATCAGCGACTCGACCTGCGTGCCGTGGATGGGGAAGAAGCGGATCAGATGTTCGGGAGGCGGAAGCACGGTGATGTCCTTGATGCGTTTGTCGTCGGTCTGGCTGGTCTTGTCGACATTCGCGTACCAGGCATCGGCCTTGGTGCTGGGCTTGTTCATGGTGGGGCTCCTTTGGATTTGAAACAGGTTGGAATCAGTTTTCGGTCGGGCAGAAAAAAACCGCCGGGCTTTTCAGCTTCGGCGGTTCCTGGGAGGGGTGTTCGGGTGCTTACGCGCTCGCCTCTCGTCCGCCGGGGACAGAGAACCAAAAGTAAAAATAAAAGGCTGCGCGAACTTGCATGGCAGGCAATTTAGCACAGCAAGCGCCCCAATTGCCGTCTGTCGCCCCCACACCACATCGGTTTTTTTGCGCGATAGGCACCTCCAGCGTGCGCAAAGCGCGCAAATGGCGCGTGGAAAAGGCATTTTTGCCTCAAAAATAAGCAAAAACGCCGCTAAAACAGCTTTTGGGCAGCACCACAAAAAATTTGCTTTTTTCTGTAGCGAGGGGGCTGGACGGTACCCACGACCACTCATCACCCCTTCAAGGGCGTGTCAAGGCTGAGCGGAACCACGTGCCCAGCGCACCCTTGCGCGCCCCAGCCCGACCGCCCGACCGGACACCGGCCCCATGCCGCTGCAGCAGCCGTGACATGCCCCAAAAAATGGGTTTTCACCTTGCTGAAGGGATGCAACATGGGGCTGATCAGAAGTGCCTGGGCCTGGCTCGTGGGCTTGATGGGGCTGGGTTTGAGCGCCGGGGGCGCGTACTTGCTGTGGCTGGGCGGCTCCCCGTATTACCTGGCCGCCGGCCTGGTGCTGGTGGGCGCCGCCGCCCTGATGGGGCGCTGCCGCGCCAGCGGGGCCTGGGGGGTGGCGGCCCTGGCCGTGCTGAGCGTGCCCTGGGCGCTGTGGGAGAGCGGGCTCGACTTCTGGGCCCTGTTCCCGCGGCTGATGGCACCGTTGGCCCTGGCCACCGTGTCGCTGCTGCTGGCGCCCTGCCCGGCCGACGGCGCCGATGGCCGAGGCACGGTGCGGGCTGGCCTGGTTGTCGGCCTGATTTTCGGGCTCGCTTTTGTGCTGGGGCTGGCGCTGGCCTTTGTGCCGCATGGCGTGGTGCAGCCCGATGCGACCCTGGCCTACGAGGCACCGCACGGCGACAACCGGCCGGCCGATTGGCACGCCTACGGTCGCACGCCCGAGGGGCGTCGCGATGCCCCCTTCGACCAGATCAACCGCGACACCGTGCACCGCCTGCAGCCCGCCTGGACCTACCGCAGCGGCGACACCCAGCCCGGGGTGGACCAGAACACCCCGCTGCAGATCGGCCATCTGGTGTACAGCTGCACCCGGCGCGACCGGGTGATCGCCCTGGACGCCGACACCGGCCAGCAGCGCTGGCTGTTCGACCCCCAGGCCAGCGCCCCGTTCTGGCAGCGCTGTCGCGGCCTGGGCTACTGGCACGACACCGAGCCCAGCCCTGAAGGCACCACCGGCCGCTGCCGTGAGCGCATCGTGCAGACCACCATGGACGCCCGCCTGATCGCGCTGGACGCCCACAGCGGCCAACCTTGCGAAGGCTTCGGCCAGCAGGGCACCGTGTCGCTGGCGCAGGGCATGGGCCCGGTGCGGCCGGGCTTCTACTTCCAGACCTCGGCCCCGCTGGTGGCACGCGAGCTGATCGTGGTCGGCGGCTGGGTGGTGGACAACCAGATGCGCGGCGAGCCCTCGGGCGTGATCCGCGCCTTCAGCGCCCGCACCGGGGAGCTGGTGTGGGCCTGGGACCTGGGCCACCCGGCCACCACCCGCGAGCCCCCCGAGGGCCAGAGCTACACCCCGGGCACGCCCAATATGTGGAGCACCGCGGCCTACGACGACGAGTTGGGCCTGGTCTATGCGCCCCTGGGCAATGCCACGCCCGACTACTACGGGCGCGACCGGCCGCCCCACTCGGACGAGTACAACTCGTCGCTGGTGGCCCTGGACATCCGCACCGGGCGGCCGCGCTGGCACTTTCAAACCGTGCACCACGACATCTGGGACTACGACCTGCCCTCGCAGCCGGCCCTGATCGATCTGCCCGACGGCCAGGGCGGCAGCGTGCCGGCGGTGCTGCAGACCACCAAGCGGGGCCAGGTGTTTTTGCTGAACCGCGCCACCGGCCAGCCCCTGGCCCAGGTGGCCGAGAAACCCGTGCCGCAGAACGGCGCCGTGCCCGAAGAGGCGCTGTCGCCCACGCAACCGTATTCGGTGGGCATGCCCACCATCGGGGCCGAACCCCTCAGCGAAGGCAGGATGTGGGGCATGACGATGTTCGACCAGCTGCTGTGCCGCATCGAGTACCGCCAGATGCGCTACGACGGCGACTTCACGCCACCCGGCCTGCAGCGCGCCATCCAGCAGCCGGGCAATGTGGGGGGCATGAACTGGGGCAGCGTGTCGGTGGACCCGCACAACCAGCGGGTGTTCCTCAATGACATCCGGGTGCCCAGCGTGTTCCAACTGGTGCCGCGCGCCGACTATGCCGAGTTCTCCAAAACCCACCCACCGGTGAGCGACGGCCATGGGCCCTCGGCCCAACTGGGCACGCCCTACGGCATCTACACCACGATCTGGTTGTCCAAGCTGGGGGTGCCGTGCGTGCAACCGCCCTTCGGCACCCTGACGGCCATCGACCTGAAGACACGCCGGGTTGCCTGGCAGGTGCCCGCCGGCACCGCCCAGGAGGTGGGGCCCCTGGGCCTGCGGCTGGGGCTGCCCATGCCCATCGGCCTGCCCAGCTATGCGGGCACGCTGAGCACGGCGGGTGGGCTGGTGTTCTTCTCGGGCAGCCAGGATTTCTACCTGCGCGCCTACGACGCCCAGACCGGGGCCGAGGTCTGGAAGCACCCGCTGCCCGTGGGCAGCAGCGCCACGCCCATGAGCTATGTGTCGCCCAAGACAGGCAAGCAGTACATCGTGGTGACGGCCGGCGGAGCCGCCTATTCCAAGCGCCTGGGGGACTACGTGATGGCCTTTGCCCTGCCCTGAGGGGCTTCGTGAGCCGGGCTTGGGCCCCGGCCCGGTTCAGAAACGCCCGCTCAGGCGGTGCCGCCCACCGTCATGCCGTCGATGCGCAAGGTGGGCTGGCCCACGCCCACGGGCACGCTCTGGCCCTCTTTGCCACAAGTGCCTACGCCGCTGTCCAGGCGCATGTCGTTGCCGATCATGGTGACGCGCTTGAGGGCCTCGGGGCCGCTGCCGACCAGGGTGGCGCCCTTGACGGGGTATTGGATCTTGCCGTTTTCCACCCAGAAGGCTTCGCTGGCCGAGAACACGAACTTGCCCGAGGTGATGTCCACCTGGCCGCCGCCGAAGTTGGTGGCGTACAGGCCTTTCTTGATGCTGGCCACGATTTCCTCGGGACTCTTGTCGCCGCCCAGCATGTAGGTGTTGGTCATGCGCGGCATGGGCACATGGGCGTAGCTTTCGCGGCGGCCGTTGCCCGTGGGCTTCACGCCCATCAGGCGGGCGTTCATCGAATCCTGGATGTAGCCCTTGAGAATGCCATCCTCGATCAGCACATTGCGCTGGGTGGCGTGGCCCTCGTCGTCCACGTTCAACGAGCCGCGGCGGTCGGCGATGGTGCCGTCGTCCAGCACCGTGACGCCCTTGGCGGCCACGCGCTGGCCGATGCGGCCGGTGAAGGCGCTCGAACCCTTGCGGTTGAAGTCGCCCTCCAGGCCGTGGCCGATGGCTTCGTGCAGCAGCACGCCGGGCCAGCCCGGGCCCAGCACCACGGTCAGCTCGCCGGCCGGTGCCGGGCGCGCTTCGAGGTTGGTGAGGGCGGCATTCACCGCATCGGACACATAGGTGTCGATCACGGCGTCGTCGAAATACGCCATGCCGAAGCGGCCACCGCCGCCGCCCGAGCCCACCTCGCGGCGGCCGTTGTGTTCGGCGATCACGGTGACCGACAGGCGCACCAGCGGGCGCACATCGGCCGCCAGGGTGCCGTCGGCACGGGCGATCAGCACCACGTCGTACTCACCGGCCAGGCCGGCCATCACCTGCACCACGCGCGGGTCGCGGGCGCGGGCGCGCTGTTCGACCTTTTCCAGCAGGCGCACCTTGGCGGTGCTGTCCAGCGTGGCGATCGGGTCCAGCCCGGGGTACAGCGAGCGGCTGGGCGCCACCTTGCGCGTCACGGCCCGCACGCGGGCGTTGCCGCCTTGGCCCGAGATGGTGCGCACCGTGTGCGCCGCATCCAGCAGCGAGGCCAGCGAAATGTCGTCGGAATAGGCAAAGGCGGTTTTCTCGCCGCTCACGGCCCGCACCCCCACGCCCTGGTCGATGCTGAAGGAACCCGTCTTGACGATGCCCTCTTCCAGGCTCCAGCCCTCGGCCCGGGTGTATTGGAAGTAAAGATCCGCGTCATCCACCCGGTGCGCCCGGATCTCGTTGAGCGCCTTCGTCAGGTGGGTCTCGTCCAGACCAAAGGGTTCAAGCAGCAATTGCCGGGCAATGGCCAGGCGCTCGAGAGTGGGTTCGCGTGAAATCATGCGGCCATTTTAGGGCGCGCCCGGCGCCCGACCGACCTGTGGGGGCAAGGCCCAGGCCGGCGCAGGGCTGGACAGGGCGAAGAGCGTCCGCGTCTCGCGGCCGCACGTGCGACCACACGAGGTGAGGGAGCGTGGGGGCCCAGGCCGGCGCCGGGCCGCCCCAAGGCGGCCTGCGGCCCCCTCGGGGGGCAGGGAGTGACACGAAGTGCACGACCGTGGGGGCCACATTCATCAGGTGGGTACCAGGCGCTTGGCCCGGGCCACGGACATCAGAATCCCCAGCCCCATGCCCAGCGTGACCATGGCCGTGCCGCCATAGCTGATGAAGGGCAGCGGCACCCCCACCACGGGCAGGATGCCGCTCACCATGCCCATGTTCACAAAGGCGTAGGTGAAGAAGATGCAGCACACGGCCCCGGCCAGCAGGCGCGAGAACAGCGTGGGCGCCTCCAGCGCGATCATCAGGCCACGCCCGACCAGGAACAGAAACGACACGATCAGACACAGGTTGCCGATCAGGCCGAACTCTTCCGAGAAGGCGGCAAAGATGAAGTCGGTGGTGCGCTCGGGGATGAACTCCAGGTGGGTCTGGGTGCCGGCCATGAAGCCTTTGCCGAACACGCCCCCCGAGCCGATGGCGATCATGCCCTGGATGATGTGAAAGCCCTTGCCCAGCGGGTCGCGCGAGGGGTCGAGCAGGGTGCAGATGCGCTGCTGCTGGTAGTCGTGCAGCACCGGCCAGCGCATGCCATCGGCGCACAGCCGGGGCTCGAACCACACGATCAGGGCCACGCCGATGACGCCCAGCAGCACCGGCGGCAGGATCAGGCGCCAGCTGAGGCCGGCAAAGAAGATCACCGACAGGCCCGCCGCCAGCACCAGCAGCGAGGTGCCCAGGTCGGGCTGCTTCATGATCAGGCCCACCGGCAGCAACAGCAGCAGCCCGGCCACCAGAAAGTCGAGGGGGCGCAACTGCCCCTCGCGGCGCTGGAACCACCAGGCCAGCATCAGCGGCATGGCGATCTTGAGGATTTCGCTGGGCTGGATGACCACCCCCAGGTTGATCCAGCGCCGTGCGCCCTTCTTGGTGAGGCCGAACAAGGCCACGGCCACCAGCAGCGACACCCCCAGCACATACAGGGGCACGGCGAAGGTCATCAAACGCTGGGGCGGTACCTGGGCCACCACGAACATGATCATGCCCGCCAGGATCATGTTGCGCCCATGGTCGACAAAGCGCGTGCCGTGGTCATAGCCGGAGGAGTACATGGTGAGCAGGCCAGCGCACACCAGCAGGAAGACGGCAAACGCCAAGGGCCCGTCAAAGCCCTGGAACAAGGGCATCAGACGCTGGCGCAGGGACGGCTTTTCAAAGACGGCGGACATGGCGCGATTATCGGCCCAGCGGCAAGTCAGACCGGCCGGCACGGCTTCTGCGCGCAACGGCAGACCCCAGCAGACCCCAGCAGAAGAGTCGCTCAGGCCGCCTTGTCGGGCCGGGCCTGGCGCAGGCGGAACAACTGCACCAGTTGGCCGCCCAGCCGGCGCAGCAGCTCACGCGAGCCCGGGTCCATCAGCAAGGTGCCGGGCTCGGCCGCGTCGGCATACAACAGGGCAAACACCTGGTCACGATGTCGCAAGGGCAGCAGCCAATAGGCGGCGGGCGGTGCGGGATCGCACAACCAGGGGGGCAATTGCCGGCGCAGCACCGGGTCGGACGCCACATCGGGCACCACCGTGAGTTCGCCACTGCGGCAGGCCTGGCCCAGCGCCCCGCCCTGCCCCAGGCCCAACTCGACGCGGAACACGGCCTGCAGCGGCGCCGCCCCCGTGCCCACGGCCAGGCGGGCCGACACGGCCGCGGCCTGGGGGTCGCGCAGGCAGAAGACCACCCGATCGGTCTCCAGCGCGCCATGCAGGCCGGTGACCAGCTTGCGCAAGCCCTCGGCCAGCGGCACCTGGCGGGCCGCATCGGGCTCGTCCAGCCAGGTCTGCAGGGTGTGCTCCAGCGCGCGCAGGGCCTCGTGTTGGCGGCCCAGCCGGCTGGTGCGCGCCTGGGTCGACGAAGGCCCGGCCGCTGGCCCCAGGGGGGCAGGCCGCGAATGAGTGCCTGCCGAGGCGGGCTCGGCACGCCCACCTGGGGCGGTCACCGTGGGGGGCGCAGCGGCTGGCTTGGGCGCCGCGGCCACGGATGGTGGCGCTGGCGCTGGCGCTGGCGCTGGCGCTGGCGCTGGCGCAGGCGCAGGTGCAGGTGCAGGCCGCTGTGCAGGCGCCGTTGCAGCCACGGGTACCGCAGCAGCCGGCGTCGCCAGGGACTGCGGCACGGGTGTGGTGAAGCTGCGCGCCTGGCTGGCCGGAAAGCCCAGGGCGTCGGCCATGCCCTTGAGGCGGGCCTGGGCCTGGATCACGCCCTCCTGGAAATCTTCGGCCGCCAGGCCCAGCACCCGGGCATAGCGGTCGGTGACGGTCTTGAGGCGCTGCGCCGGCTCGATGTTGTCGGGGCCGGTCAGGGCGGCGGTGAGGTCGTTGGCGGCCACGGCCAACCAGCGCAGATACTCGCGCCCGGCCTGCGGGCGGCGGGCCGGCGGGCGCCCGAAGGGCCGGCGCATGCAATACAGCAGATCGCTGGGCAGGCCCCAGCTGCGGGCCACGCCGCAGCCGAAGTCCTCCAGGCTCAGGCCCAGGTAATGAAGAGCCGCCGTGACCTCGCCGCCCGAAAAGCGCCCCTCGGCCACGGCCCGCTCCATTTGCACCGCCTCGGCCGGAAAGTAGTAGCCCAGCAGCATGCGGCCCAGGTTCTGGAACAGCGCGGCCAAGAAGGCGTCTTCGCGCAGGTGCTGCGAGGCGCACAGCTCGCTGGCCAGCGAGCCCGCCATCAGCGCCCGCAGAAACTGGGTCTTGAGCTGGCCCGCATGCGCCTGGTCGGGCATGCGCTCCAGCAGCTTCAGGCTCAGAGCCAGGTTGCGCACGCCGTTGAAGCCCACCAGGCCCACGGCGCGCGACACCGTGGTCACCATGCCACTGACCTGGGCGTACTGCGCGCTGTTGACCACCCGCAGCAGCTGCTGGGTCAAGGCCACGTCGCGCAGGATCTCGCGCGCCAGGTCTTCCAGGCTGTGGTCGTCGGAGCCGGCCACCTGCAGGATGCGCCCCATGGAATCGGCCAGGGCTGGAAAGTCGCCCTGGCGGCGCATGCGCGCCAGCAGGGTTTCGAGGGTGCGGGCTGCCGCCGTGCCGGCCCAGGCCGACAAGGCGGCCTGAAACTCACTGACCTCGGCAAAGCGCTGCTCGGGCTCAGGGTGCAGGGCGCGGGTGATCTGGGCCTGCAAAGGGGGGTCGAGGTTGCGCCCCCAGTCTTCGGGCAGGTCCTGAAAGCGGCGCTCCAGTGCGTCGTGCGAACGGCCGGCCGCGCGCTGCTCGGAGGCCGTCCCGGTGAGCATCTCGGCCAGCAGCACCCCGGCGGCAAACACACCTTCTTCGGGGGTCTCGGCCAGGCCCTGCTCCCAGCGGGCCTGAGGCCAGGCCAGCGCGGCAGCCACCGCCTCGTGGGGCAGCAGGATCCCCGCCTCAGGTGGGCGGGCAGCGGACTGGGACTCACTCATGTCGCAAAATAGAAGAATCGGGGCGTTTCAGGGCCGGGCAGGCAAGCGCCGGCCACGCCACCCAGTTTAGGGCCAGTTGACCGGCCCCGGCCTCAACTGCAACCCCAACTTCAGCCCCAAGCGCCAGCCCAACTCCAGCGTTCAGCCCGTCCCGGCCCTCGGCGGCCTGTTCGGCCTCCAGCCAGCCACCCGCTTCACAATCCAGCCCATGCCCCGCACAACCCATCTGCTGTATTTGCACGGTTTCCGATCCTCCCCGCAGTCGGCCAAGGCCCGGCAGATGGCCGCGGCGGTGGCCGAGCGGCACCCCCAGGTGCACTGGTGGTGCCCCCAGTTGCCGCCCTCGCCACGCGCCGCCGCCGAGCTGCTGAGCGAGGGCCTGCGCGACTGGCCCCAGGCCCGCATGGCGGTGGTGGGCTCGTCGCTGGGCGGGTTCTACGCCTCGTGGGTGGCGCGCCAGACGGGCTGCCCCTCGGTGCTGATCAACCCGGCGGTGGACCCGGCGCGCGACCTGGCCCGCTACATCGGCGAGCAGACCTTCTGGCACCAGCCCGAACAGCGCTTCTTTTTCGAGCCTCGTTTTGTCGACGAATTGCGGGCCATGGCCACTGAAGGCCGCTGTGCCCCGGGCCCCGAACTGGCCCTGATCGCCAAGGGCGACGAGGTGCTGGACTGGCGCGAGATGAGCGCCCGCTACGCCCATGCGCGCCTGCATGTGCTGGAGGGCGGCGACCATGCGCTCAGTGATTTTCCGGCCCACCTCGATGAGGTCCTGGGTTTTCTGGATCTGGTCTAGGGGACAATCGGCGCATGTACGCACTGTTTGATGAAGCCGGCAAATTTCAGGCCGGACGCATTCTGTCGGAAGCCGATAGCTCCCTGCAGGTGGAACTGGAATCGGGTAAGCGGGTCAAGGTCAAGGCCGCCAACCTGCTGCTCAAATTTGAAAAGCCCGCCCCGTCCGAGCTGATCGCCCAGGCCCAGGCCGCGGCCGAAGGCATCGAGCTGGAGCTGGCCTGGGAATTCGCGCCCGAAGAAGACTTCGGCTTTGCCGAGCTGGCCCGCGACTATTTCAGCGAACAAGCCACCCTGGTGCAGCAGACCGCGGCCCTGTTCCGCCTGCACGAGGCCCCGCACTATTTCCGCCGCGCCGGCAAGGGCCGCTACAAAAAGGCCCCGGCCGAGATCGTGCAGCAGGCGCTGGCCGCCATCGAAAAGAAGAAGCTGCTGCTGCAGCAGATCGCCGACTGGGCCGCCGAACTGGGCCGGGGCGAATGCCCGCAGCCGATCCGCGACCAGCTCTACAAGATCCTGTTCCGCCCCGACAAGAACGCGCCTGAGTACAAGGCGGTGGTCGAGGCCTCGCGCGCCACCCAGACGGCCCCGCTGGACCTGCTGCGCCAGGCCGGCGCCATCGATTCGGCCTACCAGTTCCACTGGAAGCGCTTTCTGTTCGACAACTTCCCCAAGGGCACGGGGTTCCCGGCCCTGCAGGCCCCCGACATCACCGACGAGCTGCCGCTGGCGAATGTGCAGGCCTACTCGATCGACGACTCGCAGACCACCGAAATCGACGATGCGCTGTCGGTTCAGGGCCTGGGCAGCGGCACGGTGACCCTGGGCGTGCACATCGCGGCGCCCGGCCTGGCCCTGCAGACCGGCACCCCGATCGACCAGGTGGCCCGCAACCGCCTGTCCACCGTCTACATGCCGGGCTACAAGATCACCATGCTGCCCGACGAGGTGGTGCAGCGCTACACCCTGGCCGAAGGCCGCGCCTGCCCGGCGGTGTCGCTGTACGTGAGCTTTGACGAGGCCAGCCTGGAGATCCAGGCCAGCGAAACCAGGCTCGAACGCGTGCCCATCGCCGCCAACCTGCGCCACGACCAGCTCGACAAGGTGGTCACCGAGGCCTGGATGGAGAGCGACAACCCGGGCCAGACCGAACTGCCCGGCGGCATGACGCACGCCACCATGGCTTTTCTGTGGCGCCTGGCCAAGACCCTGAAGGCCCGCCGTGAGGTGGTGCGCGGCAAGCCCGAAACCTTCAACCGGCCCGATTACAACTTCCGCCTGGTCGGCAACGACGGCGCCGAACCCACCGGGCAGGAGACCGTGCAGATCAGCGTGCGCCAGCGCGGCGCCCCGCTCGACCTGATCGTGGCCGAGGCCATGATCCTGGCCAACAGCCACTGGGGCCTGTGGCTGGCCGAGTGCGGCGTGCCCGGCATCTACCGCAGCCAGGCCAGCCTGGCGCCGGGCGTGAAGGTGCGCATGGGCACCAAGGCCCAGCCGCACGCGGGCATCGGGGTCAAGGCCTATGCCTGGAGCACCTCGCCCCTGCGCCGCTACACCGACCTGGTCAACCAGTGGCAGATCATTGCCTGCGCCCGCCACGGCAAGACGGCGGCCCTGGCGGCCCCCTTCAAGCCCAAGGATGCCGAGCTGTTCTCGATCATCAGCGGCTTCGATGCAGCCTACAGCGCCTACAACGGCTACCAGGCCGGCATGGAGCGCTTCTGGACGCTGAAGTACGTGCAGCAGAACGCCATCACCGAGCTGACGGCCGCCGTCTTCAAGGAAGGCCCCAATGGCAGCGTGCTGGTGCGCGCCGACGACCTGCCCCTGGTGCTGGCGGCCCACGGCATGAGCAGCCTGCCGCGCGGCGCCCGGGTGCGGGTGAAGCTGGGTGAGATCGACGAGATCGCGCTCGACCTCAGCGGCACCATCGTGGAGCGGCTCGATGCCGAGCTGCCGCTGGACGGCGCCGACGAGGACGAGGGCGACGACGAGCCGGTGGCCGGCCCGATCGCGATCGCCGTGGACGTGAACGAAGCAGAGCCCGCTGCGGGCGAAGCGAGCGCCGCCTGAATCCCTGATCCAGCCCCGCCCGAGCCGTGCGCGCCCTCGCCTTCCTGCACCACCTCAGCACCCTGCAGATCACGCTGGCCGTGTCGGCGCTGGTGCATGCCGGCCTGCTGACGCTGCGCATCGTCGACCCCGAGTCCTTCAACCGGGTGTTCCAGGACACCCCGCTGGAGGTGATTCTGGTGAACGCCAAGTCGGATGCCCGGGCCGAGCGGCCCACGGCCATCGCCCAGGCCAACCTGGCCGGCGGGGGCGAGGCCAGCCGGGGCCGAGCCACCTCGCCCTTGCCGAGCTCGGCGCTCAGCAGCGTGGGCGACACCCTTGAAGAAAGCCAGCGCCAGCTGGCCGCGCTGGAGCAACTGCAGGCCCGCATGCTGACCAGCGTGCACCAGCAGCTTGCCAGCCTGCCCCGGCCGGACCCGAACCGCAGCACCCTGACGCCCCAGGAGCAGGCCCAGGAAGAAAAACGCCGCCAGTTGCTCAAGCTGCTGGCCGAGATCGAGCGGCGCATCAATGAAGAGAATGCGCGCCCCAAGAAGCGCTACATCAGCCCGGCCACCCGCGAAGAGGTGTACGCCACCTACTACGACCAGCTGCGCCACAAGGTGGAAGACAAGGGCACCGAGAACTTCCCCGAAAAAGACGGCAAGAAGCTGTACGGCGAACTCACCATGACGCTGACCATCAACGCCAGCGGCCGCCTGCTGTCCACCGAGATCGTGCAAAGCTCGGGCAACCGCACCCTGGACCGCCGTGCCGAGGCCATTGCCCGCTCGGCCGAGCCTTTTGGCAACTTCAGCCCGGCGATGCGACGCCAGGCCGACCAGATCGTGGTGGTGTCGCGCTTTCGCTTCACCCGCGACGAAACCCTGGAAGCCAACGTCCGATAATCCCGCACCGAGACAAAACCCGCCTGGGCCCCAGGCACCCGCCATCCCTATGAGCCAAGATCATTACTGCGTGTTGGGCAACCCGGTTGAACACAGCCGCTCGCCCTGGATCCACACCCGTTTTGCCGAGCTGACCGGCCAGAGCCTGCACTACGGGCGCCAGCTCGTCGAGCTCGACAAGTTCCACGAGACCCTGCACCGCCTGCAGCTCGAAGGCTGCAAAGGCTGCAACGTGACCGTGCCCTTCAAGTTCGAGGCGGCCCAGGCGGCCAAGGTGCTGAGCCCGCGGGCCGCGCTGGCCGGTGCGGCCAATGTGCTGAGCCTGCGCGCCGATGGGCTGTATGCCGACAACAGCGACGGCATCGGCCTGGTCAACGACCTGCAGAACAACGCCGGCGTGCCGCTGCGGGGCAAGGCGCTGTTGCTGATCGGCGCCGGCGGTGCCGCGGCCGGGGTGCTGGGGCCTTTGCTGGAGGCGGGCCCGGCCCGCCTGACCGTGGTCAACCGCACCCACGACAAGGCCACGGCCCTGGTGGCCCGCCACCAGGCGCTGGCGCAGAGCCATGGCGTGGCGCTGGATGCGCCGGCGCTGGAGGCCCTGCAGGGCAGCTTCGACGTGGTGATCAATGCCACCGCCAGCAGCCTGAGCGGCGCCGGGGTGCCCGTGCCGGCCAGCGTGCTGCGCCCGGGCAGCCTGGCCCTGGACATGATGTACGGGCCGGCCGCCCAGGGCTTTCTCGACTGGGCACAGGCCCACGGGGCCCAGGGCCGCGACGGCCTGGGCATGCTGGTGGAACAGGCGGCCGAGGCCTTTGCGCTGTGGCGCGGTGTGCGCCCGCCCTCGGCCCAGGTGCTGGCCGAACTGCGCCAGCAACTCTGAGCCGGACCGCCAGGCCATGAAAGCCCTGCTGCGCTGGAGCGCCTGTCTGTTGCTGGCCTGGCTGGCACTGGAGCTGTTCTTTGTGCTGCGGGTGGCCAGCCTGACCGTGCTGGACCCGGCCTCGACCGCATTCCAGCGCTCCGAGGCGGTGCGCATCCAGCGCGAGACCGGGCACCTGCGCTGGCAGCAGCAATGGGTGCCCTACGGCCAGATTTCGGATCACCTCAAGCGGGCGGTGATTGCCTCCGAGGATGACGGCTTCACCCAGCACGATGGCGTGGACTGGGAGGCCATCCAGAAGGCCTGGAAACGCAACGCCCAGGCCGAGGCCCGCGTGCAGGGCCTGCGCCCCGGCAACGGCAGCAAGACCCGCTCACCCAAGGTGGTGGGCGGCTCCACCATCACCCAGCAACTGGCCAAGAACCTGCTGCTCTCGGGCGAACGCACGCTGCCGCGCAAGGCCCAGGAGCTGGTGCTGACGCTGCTGCTGGAGGCCTTTCTGAGCAAGCAGCGCATCCTGGAGGTCTACCTCAACAGCGTGGAATGGGGTGAGGGGGTGTTTGGCGCCGAGGCGGCCGCCCAGCACTACTTCCGCAAGCCGGCGGCCCGCTTGAACGCCGCCGAGGCGGCCCGGCTGGCCGTGATGCTGCCGCGGCCCAAATACTTCGAACAACTGCCCAACTCGCCCTACCTGGCCAGCCGCAGCAGCGTGATCCAGGCCCGCATGGGCAACTCGATCCTGCCCTGAAGGGGGCGCTCACAACATGGTCTGGCCCGTGGGCGGCTCGCCGCGCAGCCTGCGCTCGCGGCGTTCGAGGTTGCGGCGCCAACGCTCGATGCCCAGCACCAGGCGCCGCGCCGCATAGCGCAGGCTCACCCCGGCCGCATCGATCAAGGCCCCCCGACGCAGCGCCAAGCCGAGGTCATGGCGCCACATGGCCTTGCACACCGCACTGAGAAAGCTGAGGGGCAGGCGCCCCCGCCGATGCAGGGCCACACGGGCGTAGGTGGGCAGGAACAGGCTGGCCGGGTATTCACGGCGATCGACGAACTGTTCGGGATACAAGCCGATCGGCTGCAGCAACCGACCGGCCGGGTCGAACTGCACACTGCTCAGGTCCAGGGCCTGTGCATCGTCAAAACGCACGGCCCAGTGGTCCACGAAATCGTCTTCGCCCACCACCCGCCAGCGCAGCAGGGTGACGGCCAAGCCCCGCTTGTGGGCGTCCAGCGCCAGATCCAATGAGCATGAGAAGCAGCGCCCGCGCGCATGCACCGCCGAGCGCAGGCGGTGACGGGCAGCCAGACGCAGCAGCAGGCGTTGCTGCGGCGTGACCTGGCCCGCGTCAGCGCGCGCACGCGCTGCTCTCAAGTTCATGAAGGGTGCCTCATCAGAAATTCGATCTCGATTGTAAATCTGTGATCGAACCGCCCCCGCGAGCCTGTGTCAGCGCTTGGCAAAGCGCGGCCGGCCAAGGCCTGGGTGAGACCCTCTACACTGGCGGCCTCATGAGAATTCTTGGCATCGACCCCGGTCTGCAGACCACCGGCTTTGGCGTGATCGACGTGCAGGGCTCACAACTGGGCTACGTGGCCAGCGGCACCATCAAGACCACCCATCTGGCCCTGGGCGACCTGCCCGGGCGGCTGAAGGTGCTGTACGACGGCATCCGTGAGGTGAGTGCCCGCTACCAGCCCGAGGTGGCCACGGTGGAGATCATCTTTGTCAACGTCAACCCCCAGTCGACCCTGCTGCTGGGCCAGGCCCGGGGCGCCTGTGTGACGGCCCTGGTGTCCTGCGACCTGCCGGTGGCCGAATACACCGCCTTGCAGATGAAAAAAGCGGTGGTCGGTCATGGACGGGCCGCCAAGTCGCAGGTGCAGGAGATGGTGCGGCGTCTGCTGCGCCTGCCCGGCTTGCCGGGCACCGATGCCGCCGACGCCCTGGGCATGGCCATCACCCACGCCCATGCCGGCCAGGCCATGAGCCGGCTGACCGAGGCCGGCGGCACCCTGCAGCGCAAGACCCACGCGATGTACAAAAGCGGACGCAGCTACTGAGGCCCAGAACCGGGACGCAAATTGAGGGGGCATTGGCCGTCTGCTCGACGGTTTTGACAGGCCCACGTGGGTTACGCTCGACCTACCGCTGGCAGGGATCCTCTTGCCGGCCGGCACTGGCCCCCCTATCACCCATGTTCTCCACTCTTGACGAGGCTTTCGAGCTGCCTGCGGCAGAAGCAGCCCCCCCTTCCCTTGCCCAGGTGAGCCCGGCGGCTGGCGCCGCCGCGGCGGCCATTCCAGTACCGCCGGTGACCTACCGGCTGGCCCTTTACAAGCCGGGCAGCAGCGTGGAATGGCAAGGCCGCGACATGACCGTCAGCCACGTGCTGCTGCGGCGTGGCCGCCTGATGGTGTACCTGCAGGGCCACACCGAACCGGTGGAGCCCGAAACCCTCACCATGCCGCTGACACGGCTCGTCCTGCAGCGCACCGCAGAACGTTGAGCGCCGGCCGCTCCCGGCCGGCGTGGGCCGGGGTGCTCAGGCCACCGGCTTGATCGGCACGTAGAGATCGCCCCCGCCGCGCTTGAACTCGTCGGACTTCTCGGCCATGCCCTGGGCGGCAAATTCACGCACCTCCTGGGTGATCTTCATCGAGCAGAACTTGGGCCCGCACATCGAGCAGAAGTGCGCCACCTTGGCCGAGTCCTTGGGCAGGGTCTCGTCGTGGAAGTTGCGCGCCGTGTCGGGGTCCAGGCTCAGGTTGAACTGGTCCATCCAGCGGAAATCGAAACGGGCCTGCGACAGCGCATCGTCGCGGGCGCGCGAACCCGGGTGGCCCTTGGCCACGTCGGCCGCGTGGGCTGCGATCTTGTAGGCGATGATGCCCTGCTTGACGTCTTCACGGTCGGGCAGGCCCAGGTGCTCCTTGGGCGTGACGTAGCACAGCATGGCCGTGCCCATCCAGCCGATCATGGCGGCGCCGATGGCGCTGGCGATGTGGTCGTAGCCCGGGGCGATGTCGATGGTCAGCGGGCCCAGGGTGTAGAACGGGGCCTCATGGCAGTGCTTGAGCTGCTCGGTCATGTTGGCCTGGATCATGTGCATGGGCACGTGGCCAGGGCCTTCGATCATGGTCTGCACATCGTGTTTCCAGGCCACCTGGGTCAGCTCGCCCAGGGTGTGCAGCTCGGCAAACTGGGCTTCGTCGTTGGCATCCGAGCCCGAGCCCGGGCGCAGGCCGTCGCCCAGCGAGAAGCTCACGTCGTAGGCCTTCATGATGTCGCAGATGTCTTCGAAGTGCTCGTACAAGAAGCTTTCCTTGTGGTGCGCGATGCACCACTTGGCCATGATCGAGCCCCCGCGCGAGACGATGCCGGTGCGGCGGTTCGCCGTCAGGTGGATGTGGGCCAGACGGATGCCGGCGTGGATGGTGAAATAGTCCACGCCCTGCTCGGCCTGCTCGATCAGCGTGTCGCGGAAGATCTCCCAGGTCAGGTCTTCGGCCACGCCGCCCACCTTCTCCAGCGCCTGGTAGATGGGCACGGTGCCGATGGGCACCGGGCTGTTGCGCACGATCCAGTCGCGCGTGGTGTGGATGTTGCGGCCGGTGGACAGGTCCATCACGTTGTCGGCGCCCCAGCGGATGGCCCAGACGAGTTTTTCAACCTCTTCCTCGATGCTCGAGGTGACGGCCGAGTTGCCGATGTTGGCGTTGATCTTGACCAGGAAGTTGCGCCCGATGGCCATGGGCTCGACCTCGGGGTGGTTGATGTTGGCCGGGATGATGGCGCGGCCGCGGGCCACCTCGTCGCGCACGAACTCGGGCGTGATGATCTTCGGGATCAGCGCGCCCATGGGGTTGCCCTGCAGGCGCTTTTCGCGCGCCTCGTCGGCCAGGTACTGGGCCATCCATTCACGGCGGCCGTTCTCGCGGATGGCGACAAACTCCATCTCGGGCGTGATGATGCCCTGGCGGGCGTAGTGCATCTGGCTCACGTTGCGGCCGGCCTTGGCACGGATCGGGCGGCGCTGCAGGCCCGCGGCCTCGTCGCGCAGGGCCTGCAGGCGGGCATCCTCGGCATCGCCCTTCTGGCCGTCGTCCAGGGCCACGCGGGCCCGGCCTTCGTAGGTCTCGGTGTCGCCCCGGCGGGCAATCCACTCGCCGCGCACGCTGGGCAGGCCACGGCGCACATCGATGGCCGCGCTGGGCTCGGTGTAGGGGCCCGAGGTGTCGTACACCGTGACCTGCTCGCCATTGCTCAGGTCGATGCGGCGCATGGGCACGCGCAGGTCCGGGTGCAGGGCACCGGTCTCATAGACCTTGGTGGAGGCGGGGAAGGGTTCGCGGGTGAGCGACAGCAACTCGGCGAATTTCTCGCGGGCTTGGAGATCGGGAGCGTTCATGGTGTGGGTCCTTTCCGGCAGGCTGACTGAAAGCCCCGGAGTGAACCCTGCAACCGAGCCCCCTCGCCGGGGGTGTTGCGGCCTGCCGCCCTCAGCAAAGAGGGCATGAGGCCTGAAGTTCAGCTCTTCTTACGCCGGTATTAACCGGATCAAGTTCGTCGGGTTCAGCGTGCCTGCCGGATTCGATCCAACAGCCGCCGTCTCAGCACATGGTGCACCCCGGAGCAGCGCGAAGTATACGCGGCGCTGAAGGTCGACGTCAGGCCAGTCGTTCGAGAATCAGCACCGCAAAGAAGACAAAGGCCGCGATCAGCGTCCACTTGAGCACGGTCCAGCCCCAACGCTTGAAGCGGGGCTGACCGGTGCCGGCGTAAAAGGCGAAGCACACCGCCGCGCCCAGCAAGAACATCAGCACCAACCAGCGAAACAGCAGCATGGGTGAGGCCTGAAGATGCAGGGCCTACCAGGCGCGGGCGGGTTGGGCGAAACCGGCGGGGGCCTGGCGCTCGTCCTCGAAGGTGACCATGTCCCAGCACTCCGGGTGGGCCAGCAGTTCGCGCAGCAGCCGGTTGTTCATGGCATGGCCCGAGCGGAAGGCGGTGTACTCGGCCAGCAGGGGTTTGCCGATCAGGTACAGATCGCCCATGGCGTCGAGGATCTTGTGCTTGACGAACTCGTCGTCGTAGCGCAGGCCATCGCTGTTGAGCACCTTGTAGTCGTCCATCACGATGGCGTTGTCCAGCCCGCCGCCCAGGGCCAGGCCATTGGAGCGCAGCATCTCGAAATCGCGCGTGAAGCCGAAGGTGCGGGCCCGTGCGATATCACGGCTGTAGTTGCCGCTGCCCAGGTCAAAGGCCACGTACTGGCCGGTGGAATCGACCGCGGGGTGACCGAAGTCGATCTCGAAATTGAGCTTGTAGCCGTGGTAAGGCGTCAGGCGGGCCCATTTGGTCTGGGCACCCTCGCCCTCGCGCACTTCCACCGGATGCTTGACGCGGATGAAGCGGCGCGGCGCCTTCTGCAACTCGATGCCGGCACTCTGCAGCAAAAACACGAAGGAGGCCGAAGAGCCGTCGAGGATGGGCACCTCTTCGGCGGTGATGTCCACGTACAGGTTGTCGATGCCCAGGCCGGCGCAGGCCGACATCAGATGCTCCACCGTGTGCACCTTGGCCCCACCGGCCGAGATGGTGGAGGCCAGCCGGGTGTCGGTGACCGCCTGCGCGGTGATGGGGATGTCCACCGGCTCGGGCAGATCAATGCGGCGAAAGACGATGCCGGTGTCAGGCTGTGCAGGCCTCAGGGTCAGTTCGACCCGTTGCCCGCTGTGCAGGCCGACGCCCACGGCGCGGGTCAGGGTCTTGAGGGTTCGTTGCTGCAGCATGGTGTCATTTTAAGGCGAGGCCGTGCCCCTCGGGGGCGACAGGGGCATCGGGCGCCCCGCGCCAGATCCAGCGCTGACGCCATCTGCGGACTCTGCGAAAAAGCCGCCCCGCAGCCCCGTGTTGGGTCGCACAACGAACACAGGTCAAGCCAACCCATGACCCAGATCATAGGGTCTTTACTTAATGGCCCGACCCGAGTCCCCAGCACCGGATGTCCCATTGAAAATAAGTGGAAACAGTGTGTAAAGCACGCACGGCAGGCCGAAAGCCGCTGCCGACCCACCACCTCATTCTTCAGCCCTCTCCACCATGAACAAACTCAGTTTCAAAACCAAGATCCTGCTGCTGATGTCCATGGCCCTGCTGGCAATCGCCGTGCTGGCCATCGGCTCGCTGCTGCAGCAGCGGCGCATGATCATCGACGCCCGTCAGGAGCAGCTGACCACCGCCGTGCAAGGGGCCTACAGCATCGTGGCCGCCTACCAGGCCAAGGCGGCCAGCGGAGCCCTCTCGGTCGAGGACGCCCAGACCGCGGCCAAGAACGCACTGCGCGTGTCGCGCTACGGCGGCCCCGAAGGCAAGACAGAGTACTTCTACATCTGGACCCTGGACGGCAAGGGGGTGATGCACCCGATCAAGCCCGAATGGGAGGGCAAGGACATGGCCGGCCAGATCAAGGACGGTACCGGCACCGACATCATCAAGCTGCTGGCCGACGCCATCCGCGCCAGCAAGGACGGCCGCGCCTTCGTGCCCACCCAGTTCGCGCGACCGGGCCAGCAGACCCTGGTGCCCAAGACGCTGTATGCCATCCGCGTGGACGCCTGGAACTGGATGGTGGGCTCGGGCGTGTACACCGACGACGTCGATCAGATGGTGCGCGACACCCTGCTGTTCAACCTGGGCATCGTGGCGTTCGTGATCCTGGCCGTGGGCGGCATCGGCACGATGGTGTCGCGCTCGGTGATCCAGCAGATCGGTGGCGACCCGACCGTGGCCATCGCCGCCATGTCGGAAGTGGCCGAAGGCAATCTGGACGTGAAGATCCCGCCCTCGCCCGCCGGCTCGCTGCTCGACGTGCTGGAGCACATGGTGGTGTCACTGCGCCGGCTGGTGACCGAGGTGCGCTCGGCCACCGACAGCATCGCCACCGCCTCGAGCGAGATCGCCCAGGGCAACACCGACCTGTCGCAACGCACCGAACAGACCGCCAGCAACCTGCAGGCCGCGGCCGGCAGCATGGAAGAGCTGACCAGCACGGTGCAACAGACCTCGGACTCGGCCCAGACCGCCAACCAGATGGCCAACTCGGCCGCCGAAGTGGCGCAACGCGGTGGCCAGGTGGTGTCGGAGGTGGTGTCGACCATGGAAGAGATCAACACCAGCAGCAAGAAGATCTCCGACATCATCGGCGTGATCGACGGCATCGCCTTCCAGACCAACATCCTGGCCCTGAACGCCGCGGTGGAGGCCGCCCGGGCCGGTGAGCAAGGCCGCGGCTTTGCCGTGGTGGCCGGTGAGGTGCGCAGCCTGGCCGGCCGCAGCGCCGAAGCGGCCAAGGAGATCAAGTCGCTGATCGGCGCCTCGGTCGAGAAGGTGGAAAGCGGCACCCGCCTGGTGGGCAATGCCGGCAACACCATGACCGAGATCGTGGCCAGCGTGCAGCGTGTGACCGACATCATCGGCGAGATCCGCGCCGCCACCTCGGAGCAAAGCCAGGGCATCGCCCAGGTGAACACCGCCGTCAACCAACTCGACCAGATGACACAGCAGAACTCGGCCCTGGTCGAGCAGTCGGCCGCCGCCGCCGACAGCCTGCGTGAGCAGGCCATGCGCCTGACCGAGGTGGTGGCCCGCTTCCGCGTGCATGGCAGCGAGGTCGCTGCGCCCCGCCCCCGGCCTGCACCGAGCACGCGCCCGGCCGCACCCCGCCCCGCCCCGGCCCCCAGGGTGAGCGCCGCACCCGCCAAGGCCCTGCCCAGCACGGCCGCCAGCGCGCCGGCGCCTGCGCCAAGGTCAACGCCGGCCCCTGCCCCCCGCATCAGTGCTGCGGCACCGGCCCAGAGCTCCGAGGGCGATTGGGAGTCGTTCTGAGCCGTTACCGGGGGCCGCGGCACCGCCGGTGCCTCCCGGGCCCACCATCCAGCCGGTGCGCGCCCGGCTGACCGCCCGGCCTTCCTAGAGTGGCTGCTTTCTGTGTCCAGGAGGCAGCACCATGACAACACCCACCCCACCCCGCCTGAGCCTCTGGCTCTCACTGGCCCTGCTGCTGAGCAGCTGCGGCGGCAGCGATGCCCCCACGGCCCCAGGCCTGCACGTGCAACAGGTCACCGTGTTCGGCGACAGCCTCAGCGATGTCGGTACCTATGGCCCCTTGACCGGCGAGGCCGCCAAGCCGGGCAAATTCACGGTCAACCCCGGGCTGGTCTGGGCCGAAGTGGTGGCGGCGCGCTACGGGGTGACACTGAAACCCCGGCGTCTGGTCGGCGACGGCCCCCAGGCCCAGGTGGTGGGGGGCAACGACTACGCCGAGGGCGGCGCCCGCGTGGCCCTGCTGCCCGGTGTGAGCGCCCTGGGCCGCAATGATGACGTGACACCGGTGCGGGCCCAGATCTCGGCCCGGTTGGCCCAGGGGCCGATGGGCAGCCACGAACTGGTGCTGCTGGCCGCCGGTGGCAATGACCTCTACGCCCAGTTCGATGCCGCGTTCTGGTCGCGCCCAGCCGGGCAGGATGAAGCCGAGGCGCTGGCCCAGGCCACGGCGGGTGTCGACGAGGCGGCCGACGCGCTGGCGGCCGAGGTGCAGCGCCTGCTGCAACATGGCGCGCCGCTGGTGGTGCTGGGGCTGGCGCTCGACTTCTCCAGCAACCCCTTTGCGCAGCGCTGGCTCGATGAGAAGCAGCGGCGCCAGGTGCGCGTGTGGGCGCAGCGCTTCGAGCAGCGACTGCAGGCGGCCCTGGGCCAGCCGCCCGGCCTGGTCTGGGTCGATTGGGGCCCGCTGGGTGAACGCCTGCTGGCCCAGCCCGGCACCTATGGCCTGATCGATGTGCAGACCCCTGCGTGCAGCAACACCACGCCCTCGCCCAGCGCCGTCTTCTGCTCTGCCGAGACCCTGGTGCAGCCCGATGCCGCCGATCGCTTTCTGTATGCGGACGACTTCCACTTCACGCCCCGGGGCCACGCCCTGCTGGCCGAAGAGGTGCTGAAAAAACTCAAGGCCCTGGCACATTGACGTGCACAGGGCCTCGGGGCTTTGGCAGTGGGCCCCGCAGGGGGCCCATCAGGCGGGGGGATCAGGCGGCGATCAGTCGGCTTGCTTGCGCAGGAAAGCCGGGATCTCCAGGTCGTCCATGCCACCCGACACCAGGGCGTCGACCTTGGCGGCGGCCTGGGTGCGGTTGGTGCGCCACACGCTGGGCACGCTCATGCTGCCGTAGTCGGAGCCGCCCACGGTGCTGCCCATGCCCACCTGGGCCACGCCGCCCACACCGGCGCCAGCCGAGGCCACGGGCAGGTTGAAGCCGACGTTGTCGGTGCCGGTGCGCAGCACCTGCAGCGGAGGCGCGGCACGGCGTGCGTTCTGGCGGCTCAGGCCGGTGGCCACCACGGTCACGCGGATGTTCTCACCCAGCGAGTCGTCGTAGGCGGCACCGTAGATCACGTGCGCATCGGGCGATGCGTAGGCGTTGATGGTGCTCATGGCCAGCTTGGACTCGGACAGCTTCAGGCTGCCCTTGGCGGCCGTCACCAGCACCAGCACGCCCTTGGCGCCCGACAGGTCGATGCCTTCGAGCAGCGGGCAGGCCACGGCCTGTTCGGCGGCGATGCGGGCGCGGTCCGGGCCGCTGGCCACGGCGGTGCCCATCATGGCCTTGCCGGGTTCGCCCATCACGGTGCGCACGTCTTCGAAGTCGACGTTCACATGGCCGTACTCGTTGATGATTTCGGCAATGCCGCCGACGGCGTTCTTCAGCACGTCGTTGGCGTGGGCAAAGGCTTCGTCTTGCGTGATGTCGTCACCCAGCACGTCGAGCAGCTTCTCGTTGAGCACCACGATCAGCGAGTCGACATTGGCTTCGAGTTCGGCCAGGCCATCGTCGGCGTTGGCCATGCGGCGCTTGCCTTCCCAGTCGAAGGGCTTGGTCACCACACCGACGGTGAGGATGCCCATTTCCTTGGCCACGCGGGCGATCACCGGCGCGGCGCCGGTGCCGGTGCCACCGCCCATGCCGGCGGTGATGAACAGCATGTGCGCGCCCGAGATGGCGGCACGGATGTCTTCCAGGGCGGCTTCAGCGGCATCACGGCCCTTGTCGGGCTTGCTGCCGGCACCCAGGCCGCTTTGGCCCAGCTGGATGGTGCGGTGTGCCGCGCTGCGACCCAGGGCCTGCGCGTCGGTGTTGGCGCAGACGAACTCAACGCCCTGCACATGACGCTGGATCATGTGCTCCACGGCGTTGCCGCCCCCCCCACCAACGCCAATCACCTTGATCTGAGTGCCCATGTTGAATTCTTCAACTTCGATCATTTCGATGGTCATCTTGTTGCTCCTGAATCTGCCTGCTTTGCAATTGCCAAAAATTTTTTACTGACGGAATTGTGACTTGCCTTGAGCGTCTTATGGCGGTCCTGTAGAGTGCCAGCGCTCTTTTTCTTGCAAGGGCGGGCTGCCTCTGGCCAGCCAGCGTTTGCGAGGCGGCGGCCCCAAGGCCGGCCCCCCCGAAAACGGGGCGCTGCCGGCCAGGAAAAGAGGCCGCTGGGCCATGTCAGAAATTCCCCACGATGAAGTCCTTGAAGCGGCCGAACGCCGTCTTCATGGAGCCACTCTTCTGCGCCACCTTGAAGCCGCGGATGCGGGCCTGGCGGGCTTCCTCCATCAGGCCCATCACGGTGGCGGCGCGCGGCTGGGCCACCATGTCGGACAGGGCGCTGGAGTACTTGGGCAGGCCACGGCGCACCGGCTTCAGGAAGATGTCTTCGGCCAGTTCGACCATGCCCGGCATCACGGCACTGCCGCCGGTGAGCACGATGCCCGAGGACAGCACCTCTTCATAGCCCGACTCGCGGATCACCTGCTGCACCAGCGAGAAGATCTCTTCGACGCGCGGCTCGATCACGCCGGCCAGGGCCTGGCGGCTCAGCATGCGCGGGCCGCGGTCGCCCAGGCCGGGCACTTCGACCTGGGTCTCGGCATCGGCCAGCAGTTGCTTGGCGTAGCCCGATTCGACCTTGATGTCTTCGGCGTCCTTGGTCGGGGTGCGCAAGGCCATGGCGATGTCGCTGGTGATCAGGTCGCCCGCGATCGGGATCACCGCGGTGTGGCGGATCGCCCCATTGGTGAAGATGGCCACATCGGTGGTGCCGGCGCCGATGTCGACCACGGCCACCCCCAGCTCGCGCTCGTCATCGGTCAGCACGGCCTGGCTGGAGGCCAGCGGGTTGAGCATCAGCTGCTCCACATCGAGGCCGCAGCGGCGCACGCACTTGATGATGTTCTCGGCCGCGCTCTGGGCGCCGGTCACGATGTGCACCTTGGCCTCCAGGCGCAGGCCGCTCATGCCGATGGGCTCCTTGACGTCCTGGCCGTCGATCACGAACTCTTGCGGCTCGACCAGCAGCAGGCGCTGGTCGGTCGAGATGTTGATGGCCTTGGCCGTCTCCACCACGCGGGCCACGTCGGCCGGGGTGACTTCCTTGTCCTTGACGGCCACCATGCCGCTGGAGTTGAGGCCGCGGATGTGGCTGCCGGTGATGCCGGTGTAGACGCGGGTGATCTTGCAGTCGGCCATCAGCTCGGCCTCCTTGAGCGCCTGCTGGATGCTCTGCACGGTGGCGTCGATGTTCACCACCACGCCGCGCTTCAAGCCGTTGCTGGGGGCCACGCCCAAGCCCGCCAGCTTGAGCTCGCCGCCGGGCAGGACCTCGGCCACCACCGCCATGACCTTGGCAGTGCCAATGTCCAGGCCCACCACCAGATCCTTGTATTCCTTTGCCATATGTGTACCTGTTCTATTCTGTGTTGGTTGGGTCTGTGTTCTTATTTCTTGGGCATCTTGGGCAGGTCGGCGCTGACCGTGGTCACGCCGCGCAAGCGCAGCGCATAGCCTTCGGTGTGGCGCAGATCGGCCGATTCGAGCGAGCCTGGGCGGCGTCCGTAGCGCGAGGTGACCTGGGTCAGCGTGGCCACGAAGCGGCGCGTGCGGGCCAGCACCTCATTGACGCTGCCACTGCCCAGTTCGATCGTGGCGCCCGAGTCCAGCGTGGCACGCCAGCCGCCACGCGGGGTCAGCTCCAGTTCGGCCAGATCGAGTTCGACCTGCTGCAGGATGGGGCGCAGGCGGCCATACATGTCGAGCACCTCGACCGATTGGCCGGCCGGGCCGTACAGGCGCGGCAGGTCGTCCTGGTCCACGTCGTCGACGTTGGCCTCGAACACCTCACCGAAACTGTTGAGCATGCCCGAGCCGCTCTCCGGCCCCCACAAGGCCACCGGCACATGCTCTTCGAGCGTGATCTGCAATTGATTCGGGAACTGGCGCCGCACCGCGGCATGGCGCACCCAGGGCACGCCCTCGAAGGCCTCGCGCACCTGGCGCAGGTCGACGGTGAAGAAGTTGCCCATCAGCTTGTGCGCCACGTTGGCGCGCAGGGTGACCGCGTTGTTGTGCGTGAACTCACCCTGCACCGAGAGGCTGCCGATCGAGAACGCCGGGTGCCGCAGCACCCACCAGCCGCCCGAGGCCACGACCAGGGCGACACAGCCCATGAACAGGACCGAAGCGGTCAGGTTCATCAGCTTGACGTCCAGGGGTACGGCCAGGGGATCACTCATGGCGCATCAGGCTCCGGCTTGCGGTTTGACAGGGCTGTCGAGCGTGGCACCGGCCAGCACCTGCAGGCACAGGTCTTCGTAGCTCAGGCCGATGGCGCGGGCCGACATCGGCACCAGCGAGTGGCCCGTCATGCCCGGCGAGGTGTTCATCTCGAGCAGGAAGGGCTTGCGGTCGCTGGCACGGATCATCAGGTCGGCACGGCCCCAGCCCCGGCAGCCCAGGGCGCGGTACGAGGCCAGCACGATGCGCTGGATCTCGGCCTCTTCCTCGGGCGGCAGGCCGCTCGGGCACTGGTACTTCACGTCGTCGGTGAAGTACTTGTTCTGGTAGTCGTAGGCGCCTTCGGGCGCGACGATGCGGATCACCGGCAGGGCCCGGGCCTCGGCGCCGCTGCCCAGCACCGGGCAGGTCACCTCTTCGCCCTCGATGAATTCCTCGCACAGCACGTCGGGGTCATAGCGGGCCGACAGCGTGACCGCGTCCTGCATCTGGGAGTAGCCACGCACCTTGGTCACACCGATGGACGAGCCTTCACGCGGGGGCTTGATGATCAGGGGCAGGCCCAGTTCATCGGGTACCTGGCGCACTTGCTCGCGGGTCTGCTGCTCGGGCGACAGCCACACATAGCGCGGCGTGGGCAGGCCCTCGGCGCTCCACAGGCGCTTGGTCATGACCTTGTCCATGGCCACACTCGAGGCCATCACGCCCGAGCCGGTGTAGGGGATGCCCAGCAGTTCCAGCGCGCCTTGCACCGTGCCGTCTTCGCCATGGCGGCCGTGCAAGGCGATGAAGCAGCGCTGAAAGCCATGCTTCTTGAGTTCGCTGAGGTCACGCCCGGCCGGGTCGAAGGGGTGGGCGTCCACGCCGCGCGACAACAGGGCCTGCAACACGCCCTGGCCCGACATCAACGACACCTCGCGCTCGGCCGAGGTGCCGCCCAGCAGCACCGCCACCTTGCCCAGATCACTTGCCTGGATGTTCATCAAACCTGCCCTCCCACACCACTCACAACACCACTCACCACACCTTGTTGTGCCTGCTGCTGCAGCCACTCCACCACCTTGGCCGGCACCCCGCCGATGGAGCCCGCGCCCATGCACATCACCACATCGCCTGCCCGGGCGTTGGCGGCAATCGCCTGCGGCAGTTCCTCGACCCGGTCGACGAACAAGGGCTCGACCTTGCCGGCCACACGCAATGCCCGGGCCAGTGCCCGGCCGTCGGCGGCCACGATGGGGGCCTCGCCCGCGGCATACACCTCGGTCAGCAGCACCGCATCGGCGTGGCCGATGACCTTGATGAAATCCTCGAAGCAGTCGCGCGTGCGGGTGAAACGGTGCGGCTGGAAGGCCAGCACCAGGCGCCGGCCCGGAAAGGCACCGCGCGCGGCTGCCAGGGTGGCGGCCATCTCCACCGGGTGGTGGCCGTAGTCGTCGATCAGGGTGAAACGCCCGCCGTCGGCCGTGGGCAGCTCGCCATAGCGCTGGAAGCGCCGACCCACGCCCTTGAACTGGGCCAGACCGCGCTGCAGGGCTTCGTCGGGGATGCCGAGTTCGACCGCCACCGCGACCGCCGACAAGGCATTGAGCACGTTGTGTTCGCCGGCCAGGTTCAGCACCACGGGCAGGTCGGGCATCGTCACGCCGTTGCGGCGTTGCACGGTGAAATGCATCTGCCCATCCACCGCGCGCACATCCACGGCGCGCACCTGGGCCTCTTCGCCGAAGCCGTAGCTGGTGATGGGGCACTGCACGCGGGGCATGATCTCGCGGATGGCCGCGTCGTCCGAGCACAGGATGGCCGTGCCATAGAAAGGCATGCGGTGCAGGAAATCCACGAACGCCGACTTCAGCTTGTTGAAGTCGTGGCCGTAGGTCTCCATGTGGTCGGCATCGATGTTGGTCACCACCGCCATCACCGGCAACAGGTTCAGGAACGAGGCATCCGACTCGTCGGCCTCGACCACGATGTACTCGCCGCTGCCCAGCTTGGCATTGGCGCCGGCGCTGTTGAGCCGGCCACCGATCACGAAGGTGGGGTCCAGACCGGCCTCGGCCAGCACGCTGGTGACCAGGCTGGTGGTGGTGGTCTTGCCATGGGTGCCGGCAATCGCGATGCCCCGCTTGAGGCGCATCAGCTCGGCCAGCATGACGGCACGCGGCACCACCGGAATGCGTTTCTCACGCGCTTTCAGCACCTCGGGGTTGTCGGCCTGCACGGCCGTCGAGGTGACCACGCAGTCCACGTCTTCAAGGTGGGACGCGTCGTGGCCCACGAAGGTGCGGATGCCCAGGCCCTGCAGGCGGCGCAGGGTGGCGCTGTCGGCCAGGTCGGAGCCCGAGATGGTGTAGCCCAGGTTGTGCAGCACTTCGGCGATGCCGCTCATGCCGGCCCCGCCGAGGCCCACGAAATGGATGTGACGGATGGCGTGCTTCATCGGGCCAGCTCCTCACAGGCGCTCACCACCTCGGTGGTGGCTTCAATCTTTTGCATCTTCTTGGCTTGCTCTGCCCGCGCCAGCAGGTCGGCGCGGGTGGTTTGGAGAATCAGCCCGGCCAGGTGCTCGGGCGTGAGTTCGGTCTGCGGCATCAGCCAGCCCCCGCCGGCTTCGACCAGGAAGCGGGCATTGGTGGTCTGGTGGTCGTCCACCGCAAAGGGGAAGGGAACATACACCGCCGCCGCACCCACGGCCGCGATCTCGGTCACGGTGCTGGCGCCGGCGCGGCAGAGGATCAGGTCGGCCTCGGCAAAGGCGGTGGCGGTGTCGTCGATGAAGGGCGTCAGTTCGGCCTGCACGCCGGCGGCACGGTAGGCCTCGCGCAGCGCGTCGATCTGCTTGGCGCCGCTTTGGTGGATCACCTGCGGGCGCTGGGCTTCGGGGAGGCGGGCCAGCGCCAGCGGCACGGTGTCGTTCAGGGCCTTGGCGCCCAGGCTGCCGCCCACCACCAGCACGCGCAGCGGGCCGCTGCGACCGGCAAAGCGCTCGGCCGGGGCGGGCTGCGAGGTGAAGCCGGCGCGCAGCGGGTTGCCCACCCAGCGGCCCTTGGCCATCACCTGGGGGAAGGCGGTGAACACGCGGTCGGCCACACCGGCCAGGATCTTGTTGGCCATGCCGGCCACCGAGTTCTGCTCGTGCAGCACCAGGGGCTTGCCCAGCAGCACGGCCATCATGCCGGCCGGGAAGGTGATGTAGCCGCCCAGGCCCACCACCACATCGGGCTGCACGCGGCGCACCACCTGCAGGCTTTGCCAGAAGGCCTTGAGCAGGCGCAGGGGCAGCAGGAACAGGGTCTTCAGGCCCTTGCCGCGCACGCCCGAGAAGTCGACCGTTTCGAAAGTGAAGCCACGCGGGGGCACCAGCCGGCTTTCCATGCTGTCGGGCCCGCCCAGCCAGTGCACGCGCCAGCCGCGTTCGCGCAGGGCCTCGGCCACGGCCAGGCCGGGGAAGATGTGGCCGCCAGTGCCACCGGCCATGATGAGGGCGGTCTTGGCGCTCATACCCGGCCCCCCTTCATCATCACCTTGTTCTCGTAATCGATGCGCAGCACCACGGCAATGGTCACCAGGTTCATGAGCACGGCCGAGCCGCCATAGCTCATCAGCGGCAGGGTCAGGCCCTTGGTGGGCAATGCGCCCAGGTTCACGCCCATGTTGATGAAGGCCTGGAAGCCCATCCAGATGCCCACGCCCTGCGCCACCAGGCCGGGGAACACCCGGTCGAGCGCAATCGCCTGGCGCCCGATGTGCATCATGCGGCGCGTCATCCACAGGAACAGGCCGATCACGCACAGCACGCCCACCAGGCCGAACTCTTCGCCGATCACGGCCAGCAGAAAGTCGGTGTGGGCTTCGGGCAGCCAGTGCAGCTTCTCGACGCTGCCGCCCAGGCCGACACCGAAGATCTCGCCCCGGCCGATGGCGATCAGCGAGTGCGACAGCTGGTAGCCCTTGCCCAGCGCGTTGTGCTCGCTCCAGGGGTCCAGGTAGGCAAAGATGCGCTCGCGCCGCCAGGGCGAGGCGGCGATCATCAGGCCGAAGGCGCCCACCAGCACGGCCGCGATCAGGAAGAACATGCGGGCGTTGACCCCGCCCAGGAACAGAATGCCCATGGCGATCACGGCGATCACCATGAAGGCGCCCATGTCGGGCTCGGCCAGCAGCAAGGCGCCCACCAGGGCCACCGCAGCGCCCATGGGCCAGACGGCCTGGAAGAAGCGCTCTTTCACTTCCATCTTGCGCACCATGTAGTCGGCGGCATAGAGCAGCACGGCAAACTTGGCCAGCTCGGAGGGCTGAAAGCTCAGCGGGCCCAGGCCGATCCAGCGACGGGCGCCGTACACCACCTTGCCCACGTGCGGGATCAGCACCAGGATCAGCAGCACCAGCGAAACCACGAACAACCAGGGCGCGGCCTTCTCCCAGACCTTCATCGGCACCTGGAAGGTGAGCAGCGCAGCCACAAAGCCCATCACCAGCCACAGGGCGTGGCGGGTCAGGAAGTAGGTGGGCGTGTAATTGGCAAAGCGCGGGTTGTCGGGCATGGCCACCGAGGCCGAATACACCATCACCAGGCCCCAGGCCAACAAGGCCACCGTGACCCAGACCAGCGCCTGATCCACCCCCAGCATGCTGGCGCGCATCGGCTCGCCCCGACCCTCGTCGGCCGACCAGGTGCGGATGGGTAGCACCTCGCCCGCGGCCTTGGACACGCCGCTGAACCAGCCCGAAAGCCGGCCCGAGAAGCCGAGGGTGGCGTTGCGCGTGTTCATGCGAAGCCGCCCTCCAGGGTCTGGCCAGCCTCTTCGGCCAGCAGCTGCACCGTGTCGCAGAACACGCGGGCCCGGTGGGCGTAGTTGTCGAACATGTCCAGGCTGGCGCAGGCCGGCGACATCAGCACCGCGTCGCCCGGCTGGGCCAGCTCGGCGGCCAGGCGCACGGCCTCGGGCAAGGTGGCGCAGCGGTCGCAGCGCACACCGCTGTCTTGCAGCGCGGCGGCGATCTGGGGGCCGTCGCGGCCGATCAGCACCACGGCGCGGGCAAAGCGGCTGACCGGCTCGGCCAGGGGCGAGAAATCCTGACCCTTGCCGTCGCCGCCCAGGATGACCACCAGGCGGCGGTCGGCGCCCAGGCCCTGCAGGGCCGCCACGGTGGCGCCCACATTGGTGCCCTTGCTGTCGTCAAAGTATTCAACCTCGCGCACCAGGGCCACCGACTCGACCCGATGCGGCTCGCCCAGGTATTCGCGCAGGCCATACAGCATGGGGCCGATGGCGCAGCCGGCCGCGCTGGCCAGCGCCAGCGCCGCCAGGGCGTTGGTGGCGTTGTGGCGGCCGCGGATGCGCAGGGCATCGGCGGGCATCAGGCGCTGGATGTGCAGCTCTTCGGCTTCGTCCTTGCGGCGCTTGCGGGTCTCGTCGGCCTCGAGGGCGCGCACCAGCCAGGCCATGCCGTTGACCACCTCGATGCCGAAATCGCCCGGGCGCTGCGGCATGCCGGCGCCGAAGGTGACGTGGGCGCGGATCTGGGGCTTTTGCAGCTTCACCCGCTGCGGCGCCGGCAGCATGGCCATGACCGCCGCATCGTCGCGGTTGAGCACCATCAGCGAGCGCTCGCCGAACACCCGGGCCTTGGCCTGGGCATAGGCCTGCAGGCTGCCATGCCAGTCAAGGTGGTCTTGCGTGACGTTGAGCACGGTGGCGGCGGTGGGCTCGAAGCCGGTGATGCCGTCGAGCTGGAAGCTGGACAACTCCAGCACCCAGACCTGGGGCAAGGTGCCGGCGTCCAGATGCTGTTGCAGCGTGTCGAGCAAGGTGGGGCCGATGTTGCCGGCCACGGCCACGGTCTTGCCGGCCCGCTCGACCAGCTGGCCGGTCAACGAGGTGACGGTGGTCTTGCCGTTGGTGCCGGTGATGGCCAGCACGGCCGGGGCGTAGGCCTTGGGGGCCGGCGCGGGTGCCTCAGCTTCGGGCTGGGGGTCTGAAGCCGGCTTGGATGGGTCTTCGGACGGGCGTTCAGAGGGGGTGTCACCCGCCGCCTCAGGCAGCTCGGCCAGTTGCGCCAGCGCGTGGGTGAACAGGCTCAGTTCGCCCCCCACCCACAGGCCGACGGCGCGCGCCGGCTCACAGACCACGGCCACCGAGGCCGGCGACAGGCCGGGCGATCGGAACACGGCACGCACATCGGTGCCTTCGACCAGCGCGGCGCTGAAGGGGCCGCCCACAAAACGCACCTCAGGCCATTCGGCGTGCAGGGTGGCCAGTTGCGGCGGTTGCTCGCGGGTGTCGGCCACGGTCACGCGGGCACCCTGACGCGCGCACCAGCGCGCCATCGCCAGGCCGGACGCGCCCAGGCCCAGGATGAGCACGTGTTGATCTTGCAGGGAGGGCTGGCTCACGGCTTACCTCAGCTTCAGGGTGGTCAGGCCCAGCAGACACAGCAGCATGGTGATGATCCAGAAGCGGACCACGACCTGGGTCTCTTTCCAGCCACTCTTTTCGAAGTGGTGGTGCAGCGGCGCCATCTTGAGCAGGCGCCGGCCTTCGCCGTACTTGCGCTTGGTGTACTTGAACCAGCTCACCTGCAGCATCACCGACAGGGCCTCGACCACGAAGATGCCGCCCATGATGGCCAGCACCACTTCCTGGCGCACGATGATGGCAACGGTGCCCAGCGCGCCGCCCAGGGCCAGGGCCCCGACGTCGCCCATGAAGACCTGGGCCGGGTGGGTGTTGAACCACAGAAAGGCCAGACCTGCGCCGGCCATGGCCGAGCAGAAGATCAGCAGCTCACCCGAGCCCGGGATGTGCGGGAACAGCAGGTATTTGCTGTAGACCGCGCTGCCCGTGACGTAGGCGAACACGCCCAGCGACGAGCCCACCATCACCACCGGCATGATGGCCAGGCCGTCCAGCCCGTCGGTCAGGTTGACCGCGTTGCTGGAACCGACGATCACCAGGTAGGTCAGGATCACGAAGCCGAACACGCCCAGCGGGTAGCTGACCTCTTTGAAGAAGGGCAGCAGCAGGCCGGCCTTGGGCGGCAGGTCGACGTCAAAGCCCGAGCGCACCCAGGTGATGAACAGCTCCAGCACGCGCAGGTTGGACACCTCGGAGATGCTGAACACCAGGTACAGCGCAGCCAGCAGGCCGATCACCGATTGCCAGAAATACTTTTCGCGCGAGCGCATGCCCTCGGGGTCTTTGTTGACCACCTTGCGCCAGTCGTCCACCCAGCCGATGGCGCCGAAGCCCAGCGTGACCAGCAGCACGATCCAGACGAAGCGGTTGCTCAGATCCGACCACAGCAGGGTGGAGATGGCGATCGACAGCAGGATCAGCACGCCACCCATGGTGGGGGTGCCGCTCTTGCTGAGGTGGCTTTCCATGGCATAGCCGCGGATCGGCTGGCCGATCTTCAGGGCGCGCAGGCGACGGATCACGGCGGGGCCGGCCAGCAGGCCGATCAGCAAGGCGGTGGTGGCGCCCATGACGGCGCGAAAGGTCAGGTACTGGAACACCCGGAAAAATCCGAACTCGGGCGACAGCGTCTGCAACCATTGGGCAAGACTCAGCAGCATGGTTGCTTCTCCTCAAATACAAACACAGTCTCAGGCGAGCGGCGCATGGGGCACCTCCTGAGCGGGGCGGGTGGCGGCTTCGATCGCCGCGATCACGCGCTCCATCTTCATGAAACGAGACCCCTTCACCAGCACCGAGGCCTGGGCCGGCAAAGCGGCCAGCACCTCGTCGCGCAAGGCGTCGAAATCGGTGAAATGCCGGCCCCCCGCAAAGGCGCGGGTGGTTTCGGCGGTCAACTCGCCCAGCGTCAGCACCTGATCGATGCCACGCTCGCGGGCATAGGCGCCGACCTCGGCATGGAAGGCCGGGCCCTGCTCGCCCACCTCGCCGAAATCGCCCAGCACCAGCAGGCGCGGGGCCGGCAGGCTGATCAGCACATCGATGGCGGCACGCACCGAATCGGGGTTGGCGTTGTAGGTGTCATCCACCACGGTCAGCGGGTGGGCGGAGGCGCCCTCGCCCAGCACGGCCTGCCAGGCCCGCGAGCGGCCCTTGACCGGGGTGAAGGCGGCAATGCCTTGCTCGATGGCGGCCACCGGCACGCCGGCGCCCAGCGCGCAGGCCACGGTGGCCAGCGAGTTGCGCACGTTGTGCAGACCGGCCAGGGCCAGGGTGTAGTTCAGCGTGCCGGCCGGGCTGTGCACCTGCACGGCCCAGGCCGCGCCGGTCCAGCGGGCCGAGCCCAGCGTGACCTCGGCAGCGACGCCTTCGGTGGCCGAGAAACGCAGCAGCCGGGCTGCCGGGCCGGCCAGACCGGCCCACAGCCCGGCATAGGGCTCGTCGGCCGGGAACACCGCCACGCCGCCCGCAGGCAACTGGGTCAGCACCTGACCGTTTTCGAGCGCCACGGCCTCGACCGTGCCCATGAATTCCTGGTGCTCGCGCTGGGCGTTGTTGACCAGGGCCACGGTGGGGCGGGCCAGAGGGGCCAGGTAGGCGATCTCGCCGGGGTGGTTCATGCCCAGTTCGACCACCGCGGCGCGGTGCTCGGGGCGCAGGCGCAGCAGGGTCAGCGGCACGCCGATGTCGTTGTTGAAATTGCCGGCCGTGGCCAGCGCGGCCTCGCCCCAATGGGCGCGCAGCACCGAGGCCAGCATCTGGGTGGTGGTGGTCTTGCCATTGCTGCCGGTGACCGCGATCAGCGGGCCGGTGAAGCGTTGGCGCCAGGCAGCCGCCAGGGTGCCCAAGGCCAGGCGGCTGTCGGCCACCTCGACACCGCTCAGGCCAGCCTCGCCCAGGCCACGTTCGGCCAGGGCGGCACTGGCGCCGGCGCCGGCGGCCTGGGGCAGGAAGTCGTGGGCGTCGAAGCGCTCGCCGCGCAGGGCCACGAACAGGTCGCCGGCCTGCAGCGTGCGGGTGTCGGTGTGCACCCGCTGCAAGGGGGTGTCGGGCTGGCCCAGCAGGCGCGCGCCGGGCAAGGCGGCGGCCACGTCAGCCAGGGTGAGCATGCAGGTCGTCAAAGGCCTTCTCCGTTGTGGCGCAGGGCCTCTTCAATGATCTTCTGGTCGGAGAACGGCAGGCGCACGCCTTCGATCTCCTGGTAGGCCTCGTGGCCCTTGCCCGCCACCAGCACCACATCGGCCGGGGCGGCCTGGGCCAGCACCTCGCGGATGGCGGCGGCGCGGTCCAGCTGCACCTCCACGCAGTCGCGGTGGCTCAGACCCAGCAGGATCTGGCTGATGATGAGTTCGGGTTTTTCAAAGCGTGGGTTGTCGCTGGTCACCATGACCACGTCAGCCTCTTTCTCGGCCACGGCAGCCATCAGCGGGCGCTTGATCGGGTCGCGGTCGCCGCCACAGCCGAACACGCACCACAGGCGGCCACCGCGCTCGGTGGCGGCCGGGCGCAGGGCCTGCAAGGCTTTTTCGAGGGCATCGGGGGTGTGGGCGTAGTCCACCACCACCAGGGGCTGGCCGTCGCCGCCGCGGCAATCCATGCGGCCGGGCACGGGCAGCAGGGTCTGGCAGACCGCCACCGCGTCGGCCAGGGGCACGCCGAGCGCGCGCTGGGCCGCGATCACGCCCAGCAGGTTGCTGACGTTGTAGGCGCCGATCAGCGCGGTGTGCAGGGTGTGGCTGTGCTCAGCCTCGTGGATCTCGAAGCTGAGGCCGCGTGCACCATGGCGCAGGCCGCTGGCACGCAGGCGGGCGGGCGCATTCAGCGAGACCGTCCAGAGGTCGAGCGGGCCGGCCTGCAGGCGCTCGGCCAGCGCGGCGCCCTGGGCATCGTCCACATTGATCACGGCGGCCTGCAGGCCGGGCCAGCCGAACAGCGCCTCTTTGGCCTGCCAGTAGGCGGCCATGCTGCCGTGGTAGTCCAGGTGGTCCTGGGTGAAATTGGTGAACAGGGCCACGCGCACGCGGCAGCCATCAAGCCGGTGCTCGGCCAGGCCGATGGACGAGGCCTCGATGGCGCAGGCCTTCAGGCCCTGGTCCACGAAGCGGCGCAACTGGCGTTGCAGCAGCACCGGGTCGGGGGTGGTCATGCCCGTGCCGCTGATGTGGGCCAAGGGGTCGTCCGCGCCCGGGGCGGGCACCCGGCCCGTGCCCAGTGTGCCGACCATGGCGCAGGGATGGGCCACGGCGGCGGGCAGGTTGGACAGGGCCTGGGCCAGCCACCAGGCGGTGGAGGTCTTACCGTTGGTGCCGGTGATGGCCAGCAGGTCGATGTGCTCGCTGGGGTGATCAAACCACTGGGCGGCAATGGGGCCGGTGGCGGCCTTGAGGCCTGCGAATGGGGCCACGGGCGCATCCAGTGGCCAATCGGCCAGGGCCTCCAGGCCGCTTTCTTCGACCACGCAGGCGAGCGAGCCCTGGGCCAGGGCGGCGCGCACATAGCGGCGCCCATCGGTGGCCGCACCGGGCCAGGCGATGAAGGCCGCACCGGGGCTGAGCTGGCGGCTGTCGGGCACGATGTCGGTGGCGCCCTGGGCGCGCAGCCAGGACACCAGTTCGGCGGGGCTGTGGAGGGGCTTCAGCATCAGAAGGACTCCTCGACTTCCTGCGCCACCACCTGCGGCTTGACCGACAGGTCGGGCTGCACGCCCATCATGCGCAGGGTCTGTTGCACCACTTCGCTGAACACCGGGGCGGCCACGGTGCCGCCGTAGTACTGGCCGGCGCTGGGTTCGTCGACCATCACGCCCACGATGATGCGGGGCTTGTCGATGGGCGCCATGCCCGTGAACCAGGAGCGGTATTTGTTGCTGGCGTAGCCCTTGCCCACCTGCTTGTGCGCGGTGCCCGACTTGCCGCCGACCGAATAGCCCACGGTCTGGGCCTTCATGCCGGTGCCGCCCGGGCCGGCCGCCATCTGCAGCATCTTGCGCACCGCAGTGGCGGTCTGGGGCGAGAACACCTTGACGCCGCTGGCGCGGTTGTCGTTCTTGAGGATGGTGGCGGGGATGATCTCGCCGTCGTGGGCAAACGCGGTGTACGAACGCACCATCTGGAACAGCGAGGCCGACAGGCCATAGCCGTAGGACATGGTGGCCTGCTCGATGGGGCGCCAGCTCTTGTAGGGGCGCACCCGGCCCGACACGGCACCGGGGAAGGAGATCTGCGGCTTCTGGCCGAAACCGAGCGCGGAGTAGGTGTCCCACATCTCATGCGGGCTCATGCGCTGGGCGATCTTGGTGGCGCCCACGTTGCTCGACTTCTGGATCACGCCCTCGACCGTCAGCACGCCGTAGTTGTGGGTGTCGGTGATGGTCGAGCCGGTGATGGTGAGGCGGCCCGGGGTGGTGTCGATGATGGTCTGGGGCGTGATGCGGCCGGCCTCCAGGGCCATGCCCACGGTGATCGGCTTCATGGTCGAGCCGGGCTCGAAGGTGTCGGTCAGGGCGCGGTTGCGCAGCTGCTCACCGCTCAGGTTCTGGCGCTTGTCGGGCTGGTAGCTGGGGTAGTTGGCCAGGGCCAGCACCTCGCCGGTGCTGGAGTCGATCACCACCACACTGCCGGCCTTGGCCTTGTTGGCGATCACAGCCTCACGCAGGCGCTGGTAGGCAAAGAACTGCACCTTGCTGTCGATGCTGAGTTCGATGTCGCGACCGTCCATCGGGGGGATCTGCTCGCCCACGTCTTCCACCACACGGCCCAGGCGGTCCTTGATCACGCGGCGCGAACCGGGCTTGCCGCCCAGGTCCTTGTTGAAAGCCAGCTCGATGCCTTCCTGGCCCTGGTCTTCGACATTGGTGAAGCCGACCACGTGGGCCGCACTTTCGCCTTCGGGGTACTGGCGCTTGTATTCCTTGCGCTGGTAGATGCCCTTGATGCCGAGCTCGGCCACCTTGCGGGCCACGGGCTCATCGACCTGGCGCTTGATCCAGACAAAGGTCTTGTCTTCGTCTTCGAGCTTCTTGTTGAGCTCGGCCAGGGGCATCTCGATCAGGCGGGCCAGCTCGCGCAGCTTGACCGGGTCGCGGTCCACGTCTTCGGGAATGGCCCACAGGCTGGGCGCCGGCACGCTGGAGGCCAGGATCAGGCCATTGCGGTCCAGGATGCGGCCCCGGCTGGCCGGCAGCTCGAGCGTGCGGGCGAAACGCACTTCGCCCTGGCGCTGGAAGAAGGCATTGGCCACCACCTGGATGTAGGCCGCGCGGGCCGCCAGGCCGAGAAAGCCCAAGGCCACCACCGCGACGATGAATTTGCTGCGCCAGACCGGGGTCTTGCTGGCCAGCAAGGGGCTGGAGGTGTAGAGCACGCTGCGGCTCATTGCTTGCCCCCTGCCCCATCCGTCTGGGCATTGCCGCCGTACTGCACGTACTGGGTGATCGACGGCGTGGCGTTGCGCATCTGCAGCTGCGTGCGCGCCAGCCGTTCGATGCGCGAAGGTGTGGCCTGGGCCCGCTTCTCGACTTGCAGGCGGTCGTTCTCGAGCTCGATCTTGCGCGCCTCGGCCTGGGCCTTGTCCAGCGCCATGAACAGGCGACGCGACTCATACTGGTTGTGCACCAGGTACAGCGCGCTGAGCACGATGGCCACCAGCAGGACCAGGTTGAGACGGGTCACGCGCGCCACTCCCCGCAGCCGACGGCTGCAGCCAGGGCGAGCTCAGGCAGGCGCCAGGCGCTCATGCCACCTCCGTGCGTTGGGCCACCCGCATGATGGCGCTGCGTGCGCGCGGGTTGCGGGCCACTTCGGCCTCACCGGGCTTGATGCGGTCAAGGGCCTCGAACTTCATGGGCTGGGGCGCAGCAAAGGGGGCACGGCGGTCGTACACCTCTTTGGAGTGCTTGGCCACGAATTGCTTGACGATGCGGTCTTCCAGCGAGTGGAAGCTGATCACCGCCAGCCGCCCGCCGGGCGCCAGCACCGACAGCGAAGCCTCTAGCGCTTGTTGCAGCTCTTCAAGCTCGGCGTTGATGAAAATCCGAAGAGCCTGAAATGTGCGCGTTGCAGGGTTCTGGCCCGGCTCGCGGGTTTTGACCGTGCCAGCCACGAGCTCGGCCAGCTCGGCGGTGGTTGAAATTGGGCCCCGTTCCTGTCGGCGAGCAACAATCGCCTTTGCAATCGGAAAAGCAAACCGTTCTTCGCCGTAGTCACGTATCACCTCCGAAATCTGTTGAACCTCCGCCGTGGCCAGCCACTCAGCCACGCTCTCACCGCGCGTGGTGTCCATGCGCATGTCCAGCGGGCCATCGAAGCGGAAACTGAATCCGCGCTGCGGGTTGTCGATCTGGGGTGAGCTCACGCCCAGATCCATGAGAACACCGTGGACGCTGCCGGCCGGCAGCTCGCCCAGGTGGCAAAAACCTTCGTGCCGGATGGAAAAACGCGCATCGGTGATGCGCGCGGCTTCCTGGATGGCATCGGGGTCTTTGTCGAATGCGATCAGCCGGTCATGCGGCCGCAGCCGCGAGAGCAGGAGGCGCGAGTGGCCGCCGCGCCCGAAGGTGGCGTCCACATAGGTGGCCGGGCCGTCGGGTGGCGGGTTGCCCAGCAAGGCGTCGACCGCCTCGTCAAGCAGGACCGTGGTGTGTTGGAAAGGGTTGTCCACCGAGGGGCCTCAAAAAGAAAAGTCCTTGAAGACCTCGGGCATCTCGCCCTGCATGGCCTTGGCTTCCTGCTCGTCGTAGGTCGCCTTGTCCCAGAGCTCGAAGTGATTGCCCATGCCCAGCAGCATGGTGTCCTTGGCGATGCCGGCCGCCTGACGCAGTTCGGGCGACACCAGCACACGGCCGGTGCCGTCCATCTCGACGTCCATCGCGTTGCCCAGAAAGATGCGCTTCCACCACTGGGCGGACATCGGCAGCTCGGCCACGCGTTCGCGGAACTTCTCCCACTCAGGACGCGGAAAGATCATCAGACAGCCATGGGGGTGCTTGGTGATGGTCAGTTGACCCGCAGCCGTCGCGCTCAGGACGTCACGATGCCGGGTCGGCACAGAAAGCCGGCCCTTCGCATCCAGACTCAGAGACGAAGCCCCTTGAAACACGACAGCACACCCCAGGTTGATTTCCGGCGCTCAGGTGGCGAAAACAGCTTTTGAAGGCACTTTTCACCACTTAATTGCACTTTTTTCCACTGTAGCAGGAAATGCTCACGCCGCAAGGGGACTTGCCACAATTTTTTGTAATGAAATCAAGGACTTAGAGACCAAACCGAAAGTCGTCGGCGGCCAAAAATCGTTCCAGATGAAGCACTTAGCTCAGGCTCTGAAAGTGAACTGTGAAGCTCCAGTGAAGCCAGGCAACGCGCAGCGGCCCATGACGGGCCAGCTGTGAAACCGGGCTCGAATTGTCAGAGGATGTAACGCGACAAATCCTCGTCCTGGCTCAGTTCGGCCAGACGGGCATCGACAAAGGCCGCGTCGATGCGCACGGTCTGGCCCTGCAGTCGGGCCGCGTCAAAGCTCACCTCATCGAGCAGGCGCTCCATGACGGTGGACAAGCGGCGGGCGCCGATGTTCTCGGTGCGTTCGTTGACCTGGAATGCCGTCTGGGCCAGGCGGGTGATGCCTTCGGGGGTGAATTCGAGGGTGACGCCCTCGGTGGCCAGCAGGGCCTGGTATTGCTTGACCAGGGAGGCGTGGGTCTGCACCAGGATGGCCTCGAAATCCTCGACCGACAGCGACTGCAGTTCGACGCGGATCGGGAAGCGCCCCTGCAACTCGGGGATCAGGTCGCTGGGCTTGCTCAGGTGGAAGGCCCCCGAGGCAATGAACAGGATGTGGTCGGTCTTGATGATGCCGTACTTGGTGGACACGGCCGTGCCTTCCACCAGGGGCAGCAGGTCGCGCTGCACGCCCTGGCGCGACACCTCGGCACCGCTGCCTTCGCTGCGCGAGGTGACCTTGTCGATCTCGTCGATGAAGACGATGCCGCTCTGCTCGGCGTGGCTGAGGGCCTGGGCCCGGATCTCTTCTTCGTTGACCAGTTTGGCAGCCTCTTCGTCGACCAGCTGGCGCAACGCATCGGCGATGCGCAGCTTGCGTGTCTTGCGCTTGCCCTGCCCCATCTGGCTGAACATGCCCCGCAGCTGCTCGGTCATTTCCTCCATGCCGGCCGGGCCCATGATCTCCAGGGGCTGCTTGTTGTCGGCCAGGTCGATCTCGATCTCGCGGTCATCCAGCTGGCCTTCACGCAGCTTCTTGCGGAAGGCCTGGCGCGCGGCACCGTCGGGGACGGGTTCGGTCGGCTCGCTGCCGAACACCGGTCGGGCCGGCGGGATCAGGATGTCGAGGATGCGGTCTTCGGCCGCGTCTTCGGCCCGGGTGCGCACCTGGCGCTTGGCGGTTTCACGGGCCTGCTTGACGGCCACCTCGGCGAGGTCACGGATGATGGAGTCCACGTCCTTGCCGACATAGCCCACCTCGGTGAACTTGGTGGCCTCGACCTTGATGAAGGGAGCGTCGGCCAAGCGGGCCAGCCGGCGCGCGATCTCGGTCTTGCCCACGCCGGTGGGGCCGATCATGAGGATGTTCTTGGGGGTGATCTCGGGGCGCAGCTTGGCATCCACCTGCTGGCGGCGCCAGCGGTTGCGCAGCGCAATCGCGACTGCGCGCTTGGCACTGGCCTGGCCGACGATGTGATTGTCCAGTTCGGACACGATTTCCTGGGGGGTCATGGAAGACATGGGCAGATCCTGGGGGGCCGCCCGCCAGCGCCTGGGGCTGGCCGGGCTGAAACGGGCTGATCAGTCGAGGGTCTCGATCGTGTGGTGCATGTTGGTGTAGATGCACAGCTCGCCGGCGATCGCCAGCGACTTGCGCACCACCTGCTCGGGCGGCAGGTCGGTGTTCTCGATCAGGGCCTTGGCGGCCGAGTGCGCATAGGAGCCTCCCGAGCCGATGGCCACGATGCCCTGCTCGGGCTCCAGCACATCGCCATTGCCGGTGATGATCAAGGAGGCCTCCCGGTCGGCCACGGCCAGCATGGCCTCCAGGCGCCGCAGCACGCGGTCGGTGCGCCACTCCTTGGTCAGTTCGATGGCCGAACGCACCAGGTGGCCCTGGTGCTTTTCCAGCTTGGCCTCGAAGCGCTCGAAGAGGGTGAAAGCGTCGGCGGTGGCACCGGCAAAGCCGGCCAACACGCGACCGTGGTGAAGCTTGCGCACTTTGCGGGCCGTGCCTTTGACAACGATGTTGCCCAGGGTCACCTGGCCATCGCCGCCGATGGCCACCAGCACGCCAGAGGGGGTTTGCCGACGCACGCTGAGGATGGTCGTTCCGTGAAATTGTTCCATAGGGTTCTGAAATAAGGGCGCGGCGCCGATTTGCAACCGGTCAACAACCAATCATCGTGCCGCTGGTCAGCCCGCGCGCCTGGGCGACGGGACGGGAGGGATCAATCCTGCCGGGGCATCACCTTGGCATGCTCGTTGATGCCGATGACATTGAAGAACACCGCCACCAGCCGGTTCAGGTGCTGGAACTGCACCTGGGTGCCCTCGGCCTGCCGGGCGGCAGCCCAATTGAGCACCGAGCCGGCCGCGAGGAAGTCGATGCGCACCAGGCGGGCGCAATCGACCACCAGCACGCGCGGAATCTGGTACCCCGGCAAGGGCACAGGCAGGGTGCCTTCGACGTCCGTGGTCACCTCGCCCGACAGCGCGACCGAAATCGGCGCAGAAGCGCCCATGCCGGTGTCCATCTGGGACATCTCGCCCACCAAGGCGGTCGAGGCGAACTCGGTCTGGAAACGCGATGCCGCGCCAGAGGCCGCGCCCGGGGTGGGATGGGACTCCAGCGCAGCGCCATCACCCGTGACCACCAGGCATTCGCAATACGGCGCCTGCCAGGACGGCGGCGACAGCTCGTAGGTCACACAGTAATCGAGCGCGACCAGCTCAAACTCTTCGGCACGCCCCAGCAGGCGCAGGGACTCCATGCGCAGACGCCACCAGGACTGGGGCACGTCGGCCTGGCCGGAAGGGGTTTGCGCCCGCAGCAGGTCGTCCAGCACGGCCATCCCCTGCCAGCGCAGGCGCACGCGCGAACTGGCCCAGTCGGCCACCAGATCGGCCAGTGGGTCCACCGCAGCCGGCTCGATGTGGCTCAGGCGCGTCCAGTCAAGCAACCAGGGCGAGGCGGCACGCTCCAGCGCGACCTGCAGGGCCGACAGCACCGTCGGGGTCAGCACCGGTGGCGCGATCCACTGGTAGCCCGGCGCCTGGTCGGCCACGTCAAAGCTGTGCTGACGCGCCCGCCCGCTCTCGTCCGACCAGTGCCCCCACAAGGGGCCGGATTTGCCGAAGATGCCGGCAAAGTCGATCGCAGAACTGTCGAAGCGATCCTGCTGACCGGTGGAGCGGTACAGATCGAACAAGGCCATCCACAGCGGTTCGCGCCGGATCAGACTGGGTTGTCGCAACAACTCCAGCAAGGCCGACTCAGCCGCCTCGAAATCGCCATTGGCGTAGCGGATGGCCGCCTCTTCGAGCTCGGGCAGGTGCACAAATACCAGCGACTCGGGCATGAAGGGCTGCGTCGCGCTGAAATCGATGGGCCCGGAAGCGCCCTGAGGCTGCACGGCCGTGGGGGCAAAGGCCGGGAAATGGGTGCCGGGCTGGGTGGCATCCCAGCGCGTGGCCACGGACACGGTGCCGGGCAACAGGCTGCCCGGCTGGGTGGTGAGGTTGCGCAGCATCGAGGTGCTGACCGTCGAGCTGGGCATGCTCAAAGGCATGGCGTCAGAGGGGGCCACCTGCGGCTTGCGGGCAGGGATGGGGGCGGGGGTTGGCGAGCCCTCGGCGGCCAGGGGTGCAGCGGCCGAGTCCATGCCCAAGGGGCGGGTGGGCGCAAACGCATTGGGCGACACGGCCGGGGTGGCACCCGGCGGCGGCTGCCCCTGCTTGGCACGCCACCACTGCATCGACATCTGGGCCTCGATCTCGTCGATCTTCTTGAGGGTGCCCGCACGGTCTTCGATGCGCGAAGCCAGGCTGCTCTGGAAGAACGAGGGGCGCGCCGGATCGACCGGGGGGTTGAGGGCTTCGCGCTTGCGCAGCTTGCGCAGTTGGTCGAACTCGCGGCGCCGCACAAAGTCGTTGCGCCGCTTGCGCTCGATCATTTCCTTGAGCGCCTGCTTGTTGTAGACGCTGTCACGATCCTCTTCCGGCTGGTTCAGGTCACCCCAGTTGGTGGTCGGGCTCGTGACGAAGCGCACCACCTTGGACAAGAGGCCGGAGGGATCTTCTTTGGTCATCGGAACGCCAGCTGCAAAGCCAGGGCGAACGCAGGATCAGTCGCCGAACATCTTCTGCTTGAGCTCGCGGCGCTGCTGCGCCTCAAGCGACAGGGTGGCCGTGGGGCGGGCCAGCAGACGGCCGACACCGATGGGTTCACCGGTTTCGTCGCAGTAGCCGTAGTCGCCGGCATCGATGCGGGCGATCGACTGCTCGATCTTCTTGAGCAGCTTGCGTTCGCGATCGCGGGTGCGCAGCTCGAGAGCGTGCTCTTCTTCGATGGTGGCGCGGTCGGCCGGGTCGGGCACCACCACGGTGTCCTCGCGCAGGTGCTCGGTGGTTTCACCGGCATTGTTCAGCATGTCCTGCTTGAGACGGGTCAGCTTGAGGCGGAAGAAAGCCGTCTGCTTTTCGTTCATGTACTCGCTGTCGGGCATGGCGAGCACTTCTTCGTCCGTCAGCTGGTCAACGGACTTGGTCTTCCAGTTGTTGGCCAGCTTGGGGTCTTTCTTGATCGCCGAAAGGGCGGGCGAAGCGTTCATTGTCGTAGGCATGGTGTTGAGAAAGCTGGCTTTGGCGGCGGTAGACGCCACGGCTGAGGCCGTGGCCATGGATGGTACGGTTAATTGGGTCAGTCTGGAAGATGGGCGCGCACTGCGCTGCGGAGACCCATCTTCGGCGGGGGCAGGAACCTCGTTCCCGGCACGCGCGGCTGACGCTGGATTGGCCGACTTGCGAGTCACCGTCTTGGCCGCTTCCGGGGGTGCCGGAGGGCTTGCCGCCTTCACCGCTGCGCTGGCCGTCTTGGCCACAGCGGGTGCTGCCGTCTTGGTTTTGCTGGCAGGGGCTTTCAAAGACTGTCTCCTCGCAAGGCCGGCGCCATCGCCTCAAGCCCGCGTGCCGGCTTGAAAGAGCCGGTGCGCAGGACCGCTCTTTGACCGGGGCGCGATTGTATAGGGATGCGCCCGCGCGCCGTCAACCGTTGCAGAATCGAGACATTCATGAGCCACCGCCCCCGCAAAAAGACGCAAGTCTAGGGCTTTTGCCCGCTCAGGCAAGCCCATCTGCTGCATTTTTGATACGGAATGACGATCGAGTCACGAACTCAGACGAGACACTGCTCCAACCCTTGCAAAAAGATGTCGCGCGGCAGGTCGATGCCGATGAACACCATCTTGCTGATGCGGGCTTCGTCCGGCCCCCACTGCGGGCCCAGATCGCTGCCCATCAGCTGGTGCACGCCCTGGAAGATCACCTTGCGCTCGGTGCCCTGCATATTGAGCACGCCCTTGTAGCGCAGCATGCGCGGGCCGTAGATGTTGACGATGGCGCCCAGGAAGTCTTCCAGCTTGGCCGGGTCGAACGGGCGCTCGGCCTTGTAGGCGAAGCTCTTCACGTCGTCATCGTGGTGGTGGTGATGGCCATGACCGCCGTGCTGGTGCGAGGGGTGGTTGCAGGCCTCGCCCGGGGCATGGTCGTGGTGATCATGGTGGTGGTCGTGGTCGTCTTCCTTCAGGAAGTCGGGGTCGATGTCGAGCTTGGCGTTGAGGTTGAAGCCGCGCAGGTCGAACACCTCGCTGAGCGCCACCTCTCCGAAATGCACGGCCTTCTGGGCGGCGCGCGGGTTCATGTGGGCCAGGCGATGCTTCAGGGCCTCGACCTCTTCGGGCGCCACCAGGTCGGTCTTGCTGATGAAGATCTGGTCGGCAAAGCCCACCTGGCGACGGGCTTCCTGGCGGTCGTTGAGCTGCTGGGCCGCGTGCTTGGCGTCCACCAGGGTCAGGATGGAGTCGAGCAGGTAGGTTTCGGCAATCTCTTCGTCCATGAAGAAGGTCTGCGCCACCGGGCCGGGGTCGGCCAGGCCAGTGGTCTCGATCACGATGCGCTCGAAATCGAGCATGCCCTTGCGGCGCTTGGCGGCCAGCAGTTGCAGGGTCTCGCGCAGGTCTTCGCGGATGGTGCAGCAGATGCAGCCATTGCTCATCTGGATGATCTGCTCTTCGGTGTTGCTGACCAGGATGTCGTTGTCGATGTTCTCTTCACCGAACTCGTTCTCGATCACGGCGATCTTCTGGCCATGCGCCTCGGTGAGCACACGCTTGAGCAGGGTGGTTTTACCGGAACCCAGAAAACCGGTGAGGATGGTGACGGGAATGAGGGCCATGACAGGACTTTCAGCAAATGAGAGACGGCGGAGGTGAGGCAGCGGCGGCGGCAACGGCGGCAAGCGCAGGGCCTTGGGGCGGACGCGACGGGCGCGCCGGGCGCATGCAACACCCGCGCCAAACCCCTGATCTGAGGAGTTTAGCCCCGGTTTTCAAGCCCTGCCGGACAAGGGTCGGGCTCAGCGCCGCACCACCACCAGACCCTTGAGGTACTCGCCCTCGGGGAAGGCGATGGTCATCGGGTGGTCCGGGGCGCCGCCCAGGCGTTCGGTGATGTAGCCGTCCACCCCGGCGTCGCTGCCCGCCGAAGCCACGATCTTGTGGAACAGATCGGCACTGATGCCGCCCGAGCACGAGTAGGTGAACAGCACGCCCCCGGGCGCCAGCAGCTTGAAGGCCAGGCGGTTGATGTCCTTGTAGGCGCGGGCGGCCCGGTCGGCATGGGCCGCGGTGGGGGCGAACTTGGGCGGGTCCAGGATGATGGCGTCGAAGCTGCGCCCTTCGGCACCGAAACGGCGCAGCGAGGCATTCACGTCGGCATCCAGAAACTCGGCGCGTTCGGCGGCAAACCCATTCAGCGCCACATGGGCCCGGGCCCGCTCCAGGGCCGGGGCCGAGGAGTCGATCGAGGTGACATGGCCCGCGCCGCCCGACAGCGCCGCCACGGTGAAACCGCCGGTGTAGCAGTAGCAGTTGAGCACGCTGCCGAACTGGCGCTGGCGGGTCACCTCGGCAAAACGCTTGCGGCTGTCGCGCTGGTCCAGGTAGAAGCCGGTCTTGTGGCCCTCGGCCACGTCCAGCGTCAGCTGCCAGTCGTGCTCACGCAGGGTGATGCCGGTGGGCGCCGGCTGGCCGTCGGCCAAGGTGCCGCCACGCAGCCAGCCGGTGGCCTCGGGCAGTCCTTCCAGCGCGCGCGAACTCGCGTCCGAGCGCTCGTAGAGCTTGCTCAGGCCGGTTTCACGCAGCAGAGCGTCGGCCAGCACGTCTTTCCAGCGCTCCATGCCGGCGGTGCCGAACTGGGCCACCAGGGTGTCGTCGTAGCGATCGACCACCAGGCCGGGCAGGCCGTCCGACTCGCCGTGCACCAGGCGGATGCCATTGCTCTGCACATCGAACCAGGCACGCGCCGCGATCGAGCGCTTGATGGCCGCGCCCATGAAGGCGGCATCGATGCGCTGGGTTTCGTCAAAGCTCCAGACCCGCGCCTTGATCTTGGAGGCCGGGCTGAAGGCGGCCCAGGCCAGGAAGCGCCCGTCCGAGGCCTCGACGCGCACGGTCTCACCGGCGTCGCCACCGCCCTTGGCAATGGCCGAGTCAAAAATCCAGGGGTGGCGGCGCAGCAGCGAGCGCTCCTTGCCTTCGCGCAGTCGAATCGTTTTCATGGGGCGGAATTGTCCGCCCTTTTACCGCTCGATCTTTAAAAACAACCGCTCAACCCCTCTCAACGCCTGTTCAAGGCCAAGCCTAGGCCGAGGGAGACCTGAAACACGGTCTCATTGGCAGCTCAGCTTGAACCGCTTTTTTTCACGGTATTCAGCGACACAGAAGGTGATCTCATCGGGCAGACGCAGCGCCACGCCAACCAAGCCATCGGCATAGGAGCACACGCCGTACTTCCCGTCCGGGAACGTGCCCTCGAAGCGCCAGCGCTCAGTATTGCCCGTCTTGGTCCGGCGGTATTCCGGCACCAGCACCGCGAGGTTTTCTGGGGGCCCGGCATACAGACTGACCCCCTGAACCTTCAGGGTTTGCGGCTCGGTTGCCGCGATCAACCGGGCACCAGAAGGGAGAGCGGTGTGGCCGGTGGGCGCCACGCTCGCCCGGATGCTGTCCGGGCAGTGCGCCAGGTCTGCGCCTTGTGCAGAAACCGCCAAGCCCAGCAGGGCAGCCCATGGAAGGAATCGTTTCAAGGCGGTGTCACTCGATGACCGAGAAGGCTTCGGCATGGCCCAGGACCTTGGCACCTTCGCGCCAATGGCGGGGCGGTGACATCCCCGAACAATGCTGGCGCAGCGCAGTACACGGCTGGCTGACGACTTTGGCACTTCCGTCCAGGCCCTCAACGTCGGAATAAACGGTTGGCACGAACACCCCCTGATGGGAAGAGAAATCATCCTTGGTGCTTCAGACTGAAATACACCCACTGAAAACTCAGCGGGCAAGATTGATTTGGCCTGGATTAGCAATCAATGATCAAGGGATGCACGGACGCGGCTGGATGACTTTTGGACTTTCACCCCATCAGAGACGCTGCCCAAAGCGCTCGAAGCGCGGCATCCAATGCCCCAGGATGTCGGCCGACACCAGCACGCCGCGGGCCTGGGCGATCAGCAAGGCCCTGGGCACGAAGCCGATGTAGCGCGAATCGGCGCTGTTGTCGCGGTTGTCACCCAGCATCAGGTACTGCCCCTCGGGCACGGTGACCGGGCCGAAACTGGAGCGCGCCGACACGCCCTGCAGCCACTGCACCCGGCGCTGGTGGCCCTGGATGGACTCTGTCAGGCGGGTGGCGGGCCGCTGCACGCCGGGCTGCACCGGTTCGGTCAAGGCCTCGGCCTGCTCGTAGCGGGCCTGCTCGCCATTGATCCAGAGCACCTCATCGCGCATCTCGACCACATCGCCGGGCAGGGCCACCAGGCGCTTGATCAGGCGGGTGCCGTCCTGCGGTGACGAGAAGGTGACCACATCGCCGCGCCTCGGCTCGCCCAGGTGGGCCAGCACCACATCGGTCAGCGGCAGCTTGAGGTCGTAGGCCAGGCGGTTGACCAGCACCACATCGCCCTCCAGCAGGCTGGGGCGCATGGAGCCCGAGGGGATGGGGTTCCAGTCGGCCACGGCGGTGCGGAACAGGCCGAAGCCGATCAGCAGCAACAGGAAGGAACGGTTGGATCGGAGCCAATGCCACATGGTGTTTTTGCCTTTCTCGGCAGACCGCCCCTCGGTGGGGCCATTCGTCTGCTCGGCCGCAGTATGGGGCCGGCGCGGTGGGTCAGAACGCCCGGCGCAGCGCGCTTAAGTTTGGGCTAAGCCACCGCCCCAGCAGCACTTGACATGCATCAAGCCCGCGCCGGGACACGACGACCAGAATGCCCCATGCCCGCCCTTGCCCACCCCTTCAGACACTTCGCCTGGCGTCTGGCCCTGCCTTGCGGCCTGTTGACGCTGCTGGGCGCCTGCCAGCCCGCCCCTGAGCCCGCCTGGTCAGGCTATGCGGAGGGCGACTATGTCTACATCGCCGCCCCCGTGGCCGGCACCCTGCGCGCGCTGCCGGTGCAAAAAGGCCAGAACGTGGCGGCCCAGGCCCTGCTGTTCAGTCTGGACGACCAGCCGGCCCAGGCCGCCCGCGCCGAGGCCGATGCCCGCCTGGACACGGCGCGCCACCAGGCCGACGACAGCGCCAAGGGCCGGCGGCGCGATGAGATCGCCGTGACCGAAGCCCAGCTGGCCCAGGCCCGCGCCCAGGCCGAGCGGGCGCAGACCGAATGGCAACGCAACCAGCAGCTGGTGAACCAGTCCTTTGTCTCTCGCTCGCGCCTGGACGACGCGGCCACGGCCGCCCGCCAGGCCCAGGACCGGGTGGATGAGCTGCAGGCAGCCCTGCGCGTGGCCCGGCTGCCGGCCCGCAGCGACGAGCAGGCGGCCGCCCAGGCCAGCCGCCGCGCCGCCGCCCAAGCCCGCGAGCAGGCCCTGTGGCGCGAGCAGCAAGCACAGCAATACGCCCCGGCCGCCGGCCTGGTGGCCGACACCTTCTTCCGTGTGGGCGAGTACGTGAATGCCGGGCAGCCCGTGCTGGCCCTGCTGCCCCCCGAGCGGCGCAAGGCCCGTTTCTACGTGCCCGAGGCGCAGCGCGGCGCGCTGGCCCCGGGGCAGGCCGTGAGCCTGCGCTGCGACGGCTGCGGCGCGCCCATGGCGGCCCGCATCAGCTACATCTCGCCCCAGGCCGAATACACGCCGCCGGTGATCTACTCCAACAGCCAGCGCGCGCGCCTGGTGTTTTTGGTCGAGGCCCTGCCCTCCCCCGCCGATGCCCTGCGCCTGCCGCCGGGCCAGCCGCTCGATGTGCGCGTGGACGTGAGCGCCGAGGCCAGGCCATGAACCCGGCGCCGGACGGGCAGGACGGGCCGGACGCCCCCCGCTGGGCCATCGATGTGCGTGGCCTGACCAAGCGCTACAACGGTCGCGAGGTGGTGCGCCAGGTGAACCTGCAGGTGGCACCTGGGCGCATCTGCGGCTTTCTGGGGCCGAACGGCAGCGGCAAGACCACCACCATCCGCATGCTGTGCGGGCTGCTCACGCCCGATGCCGGCGAGGGCCAGTGCCTGGGGCTGGACATCCGGCAGCAGGCCGCGGCCATCAAGCGGCAGGTGGGCTACATGACGCAGAAGTTCGGCCTCTACGAGGACCTGTCGATCCGCGAGAACCTCGACTTCGTGGCCCGGCTGTTCGAGCTGGACCGGCGCCGCCAACGGGTCGATCAGGCGCTGGAACGCCTGGGCTTGGCCAGCCGGCAGAAGCAGCTGGCCGGCGCCCTGTCGGGGGGCTGGAAGCAACGCCTGGCGCTGGCGGCCTGCCTGCTGCACGAGCCCCGCCTGCTCTTGCTGGACGAGCCCACGGCCGGCGTCGACCCCAAGGCCCGGCGCGACTTCTGGGACGAGATCCACCGCCTGGCCGCCGAGGGCATCACCGTGCTGGTGTCCACCCACTACATGGACGAGGCCGAGCGCTGCCACGAGCTGGTCTACATCGCCTATGGCGAGGTGCTGGCGCGCGGCACGGCCCCGCAGATCGTGGCCGACTCAGGCCTGTGCGTGTGGTCGGTGCAGGGGCTGGCGGCCGGCGCCGACCTCACCGCCCTGGTGGCGCCCCTGAAAGCCGCCGAGGGGGTGCTCAGCGTGGCGGCCTTCGGCCAGTCGGTGCATGTGGCGGGCCGCGACCCGGCCCGGCTGCAGGCGGCGATCGCGCCTTGGCAGCACCGCGCCGACCTGCGCTGGGCGCCGGCCGAGCCCGATCTGGAGGATGTGTTCATCAGCCTGATCGGGCGGGCGGCCGACAATTTCGGCCCCAACAGCCCCCAGGAGGCCGCATGAACCACGCCCGCGGCGAACGCCGCTTCAGCCTGGCCCGCATGCTGGCCATCTTCATCAAGGAATGCCAGCAGATGCTGCGCGACCGGCCCACCTTTGCCATGGCCGTGGGGGTGCCCATTCTGCAACTGGTGCTGTTCGGCTACGCCATCAACACCGATCCCAAAGGCCTGCCCACGGCCCTGGTGAGCACCGATGCCAGCCCCATCGCGCGCAGCCTGGTGGCGGCGATGCAGAACACGGGCTACTTCCACATCACCCGGCAGCCCGCCAGCGAGGGCGAAGGCGATCGCCTGATCGAAGACGGCGAGGTGCAGTTCCTGATCGTGATTGCGCCGGATTTCTCGCGCCGCCTGGTGCGGGGCGAGCACCCGGCCCTGCTGGTGAGCGTGGACGCCACCGACCCCTCGGCGGCCAGCAACGCCGTGGCGGCCCTGGGCCAGTTGGCGCCCACGGCCTTGCAGCATGAGCTGGTGGGGCCACTGCAGTCGCTGCGGCCGGGGGCGGCCCCGTTCGAGCTGCGCATCCACAAGCGCTACAACCCCGAGGGCCTGTCGCGCTACAACATCGTGCCGGGCCTGATCGGCACCATCCTGACCATGACCATGGTGATGCTGACCGGCCTGGCCATGACCCGCGAGCGCGAACGCGGCACCATGGAGAACCTGCTGGCCACCCCGGTGCGCCCGCTGGAGGTGATGGTGGGCAAGATCCTGCCCTACGTGCTGCTGGGCTATGTGCAGCTGAGCGTGATCCTGGCGGCGGCCTGGGCCTTGTTCGAGGTGCCCATGGTGGGCAGTTTTGCGCTGCTGATGGCCATGATCGGCCTGTTCATGCTGGCCAACCTGGCCGTCGGCTTCACCTTCTCGACCTTGGCACGCAACCAGTTGCAGGCACTGCAGGCGACCTTTTTCTTCTTCCTGCCCTCGATGCTGTTGTCGGGCTTCATGTTCCCGTTCCGGGGCATGCCGGTGTGGGCCCAGCATGTGGGCGAGGTGCTGCCGCTGACGCACTTCCTGCGCATCGTGCGCGGCATCCTGCTCAAGGGCAATGGGCTGGCCCAGCTCTGGCCCGAGGTGTGGCCGCTGCTGGCCTTTCTGGGCGTGGCAGGCGCCCTGGCGCTGCTGCGCTATCGGCAGACGCTGGACTGAGCCGCCCCCGGCCTCAGCGCTCGGGCTTGCTCTGCGGCTCTTTTTTGGCCGGGCCGCCCTTGCGGGCCCGCGGGTGGGCCGCGTCATACGCCTTGGCCAGGTGCTGGAAGTCAAGCCGGGTGTAGACCTGGGTGGTGCTGATGTTGGCGTGGCCCAGCAGCTCCTGCACGGCGCGCAGGTCGCCGCTGGACTGCAGCACATGGCTGGCGAACGAGTGGCGCAGCATGTGCGGGTGCACCGCGGCCGGCAGCCCGGCCTGCAGGCTGCGCCGGCGCAGCCGCTGCCACACCGACTGCGGGGTCAGCCGGGTGCCATGGCGCCCCATGAACAGGGCGGGCTGGGTGCTGGCGGCACCGGCGCCCGCGCCGCCGCGCAGCGTCAGCCAGCGTTGCAGCGCCTGCAGGGCGGCGCGGCCCAGCGGCACGCTGCGCCGCTTGCTGCCCTTGCCCATGACGTGCACCTCGGCCTCGCGCAGATCGACCCAGCCACGTCCCTGCTGGTGCGCCTCGGCGCTGGCCTGCACGTCCAGCCCCACCAGCTCGCTGACCCGCAGGCCGCAGCCATACAGCAGCTCGACCATGGCGGCATCGCGCGCCTCCAGCCAGGGGTCGTCGTCGGGGTTGTCGTGTTCGGCCAGTTGCACTGCCGCGTCCACCCCCAGGGCCTTGGGCAAGGGCTTGGGGGACTTGGGCGCGCGCACATCGGCCACGGGGTTGCTGGTGATCAGCCCTTCGCGCCCCAGCCAGGCGTAGAAACCGCGCCAGGACGACAGCACCAGCGCGATGCTGCGCCCGCCCAGGCCGGCCCCATGCAGTTGGGCCGCCCAGCGGCGCACCTGGGCCGGGGGCACGGCCGGCAGGGCCAGGCCCGCCGCGTCGGCCAGGCTTTGCAGGCGGGTCAGGTGCTCGGTGTAGAGGGCCAGGGTGCGGGTGGCCAGGCGCTTCTCGTAGCGCACGTGGTCCAGGTAGCCTTGGACCAGAGGCTGGACCAAGGGCTGCAGAACGGGCACCGCGGCCTCCACAGGGCCGCTCAGTCGCGCAGACGCGTCAGGGCGGCGCTGGCCAGTTCGGACATGCGCTCCAGGAAGTCGGTGCCCATGCCGCTGTGGAAGCGCTGCGGGTCGGGCGAGGCCAGCACCAGCATGCCGAAGGCCGGCGAGGCGCTGCCGATGGCGCCCACGCGCAGCGGCAGCAGGGCCAGCGAGACCACGGCCGCCGGCTCGGCCAGCCACTGCACCGCCTCGAAGCCTGGGTTGGCGCCGCAGAACGGGGCCGTCAGGGACGAGGCGAAGGTCTTGGCGTCATCGCTCACGCCCAGGGCAAAGGGCTGCTCGGCGTGCGCGGCGGACACGCCCCACACCTTGATGGCCACCTGCGGCACCTGGAACTGGCTGCGCACATCGGCCGCGATGCGCTCGGGCAGCTCCAGCGGGTTTTCGGTGCGCAGCAGGCCCAGCGCCCAGCGCTGCAGCTTGTCGGCAATGATGGCGTTCTCGTTGCTGTGCCGGATCATGTCCATGATGCGGCCTTCGAGCGTCTTGATCTTGTCGCGCAGCATCTCGGCCTGGCGCTCTTGCAGGCTGACGGCCCGGTTGCCATGCGGGCTGGTCATCTGCACGCTGGCCAGCACCTCGGCGTGGCGCTCGAAGAAATCGGGCGAGTTGGCCAGGTAGTTGGCAATGTCGTCTTCGGTGATCGGGTTCATGCCAGGGGTTTGGATTGCGGTCATGGGGAGGGCGGGCTCAAGAAGACGGTCAGAAAAAATCAGAGGTGGTCGGGCACATCGATCTGGCCCTCGAACACGGTCACGGCGGGGCCGGTCATGCGCACGGGCTGGCCCAGGCCGGCCCATTCGATGGTCAGTTGCCCGCCGCGGGTCTGCACGTCGACACGGGCGTCGAGCAGGCCCAGGCGGATGCCGGCCACCACGGCCGCACAGGCGCCGGTGCCACAGGCCAGGGTTTCGCCCGTGCCACGCTCGAACACGCGCAGGCGCACCTGGCTGCGCGACACCACCTGCAAAAAGCCCACGTTGACCCGGCGCGGAAAGCGCGGGTGGCTTTCCACCAGGGGGCCTACGCTGGCCACCGGGGCGGTGTCCACATCGGCCACCAGGGTCACGGCGTGGGGGTTGCCCATGGAGACCACGGCCGCAGCCACCGCATCGAGCGCGGGCTGGCCCGCCAGGGCCAGGGGCCACAGCTGCCACGCGCCCTCGGGGCGGGCCTGCAGGCCGGTGGCGTCAAAGGGGATGTCGGCCAGCTCGAACACCGGCGCGCCCATGTCGACGGTGACGCGGCCATCGGGGTTGAGCACGGGCTCGATGACGCCGGCCCGGGTGTGCACGCGGATCGCGTCCTTGGTGGTCAGGCCTTTGTCGCGCACATAGCGGGCAAAGCAGCGCGAGCCGTTGCCGCACTGCTCGACCTCGCCGCCGTCGGCGTTGTGGATGATGTATTCGAAATCGATGCCGGGCGCGGGGCTGGGGCGCACGGTCAGGATCTGGTCGGCGCCCACGCCGAAGTGGCGGTCGGCCAAGTAGCGGTAGTGCGCCGGGCTCAGGGGCAGGCGGGCGGCGGTCTCGTCGAGCACGACGAAATCATTGCCGGCACCCTGCATCTTGGTGAAGCGGATCTGCATGCCCCGATTATCGGGGCTTCCGGCGCCGCAGCGAAAGCCGGGGCCGCAGACCGGGGTTCACTCCAGGGTGATGTGGGCGGCTTTCACCACCTCGGCCCATTTGAGGCGGTTGGCCTTGACGGTGGCCTTGAACTGCTCGGGGTTCTCCAGGCGCACGCTGTTGCCCGCCCCCTCGAGCTTGGCCTTGACCTCGGGGTTCTCCAGCACCGCCTGCACCGCACTGTTGAGGCGCTGCACGGTGCGCGCATCGGTGCCCTTGGGGGCAAAGATGCCGAACCAGATCGAGCTGTCGAAGCCCTTGGTGCCGGGCAGGCCGCTTTCGGCGATGGTGGGCACCTCGGACACCGCGCCCACGCGCTTGGCAGTGGTCACGCCCAGCAGGCGCACCTTGCCGGCCTTGTACTGGTTCAACACGGTCTGCACCTGGTTCATGATGCAGCAGGTCTCGCCACGCAGCACCGCGGTCATGGCCTCGGGGCCGCCCTTGTACGGCACGTGGATCATGTCCAGGCCGACCCGCGAGTTGAACTCGGCAAAGGCCATGTGGGTGCCGGTGCCGTTGCCGGTAGAGGCAAAGTTGTACTTGCCGGGGTTGGCCTTGACCAGATCGACGAACTCCTTGAGCGTCTTCACGTTGATCACATCGGGGTTGATGGTGAGCACATTGGACACGTCCAGCACCGGGGCCACCGGCACGAAGTCGTTCTCGACATCGAACGACAGCTTCTTGTACAGCGCCGCATTGCTGCCATGGGTGGCCGCGGTGCCGAACACCAGGGTGTAGCCATCGGGCTTGGCCCGGGCCACATACTCGCTGGCGATGTTGCCGGCCGCACCGGCCTTGTAGTCGATCACCACGGGCTGGCCCAGTTGCTTGCCCAGGGGCTCCTGGATGTGGCGTGCCACCACATCGACACCCGAACCGGCCGGAAAGGTCATCACCAGGGTCAGCGGGTGTTGCGGCCAGTCGCCGCCCTGGGCCAGCGCGGACCCGGCCACGCCCAGCAGGCCGGCGGCCAGCCAGCTCAGGCCGTGCCGCAACAAGGATGGGCGAAAGGTTTCTGTCATGTGGGCTCTCCCGAAATATCAGCCAGGGGTGAAAAATGAACTGCCGCATTGTGACCAGATGCTCATGCCGCACAGGTCTTTGCTTATGCCACGCCAGGCGCGTGCAAGCGCCGTGCCGGCCCCGGTGGCCTGGGGGAAACCCCAGTCCTGAAGGTGTCAGTGCCCGCAGCAGCGCTGCCGATAATGGCCCGCATGACCCGTTCAAGCCAGCTTTTGCACCCTTCACGCGAACCCGCCCCCCTGCGCCCCGCTGCCACCGTGCTGCTGCTGCGCGATGCCACCGGCCCCGAGGGCCAGCCCGGCATCGAGGTGCTGATGACCCGGCGCTCGATGAGCGCCAGCTTTGCCCCGGGGGCCTATGTGTTTCCAGGCGGCGGAATTGACGCGACGGACGCAGCCTCGCATGCCCAGGCCCGGCGCCGCCCAGGCCAGAGCGATCTGAACCTGACGCGCGCCATCGCCGCCATCCGCGAGAGTTTCGAGGAGCTGGGCGTGCTGCTGGCCTGGCAGGCCGACGGCCGCGCGGCCGATGCCGCCACCATTGCCCAGCTGGACCGCAGCCAGCCCTTTGCCGCCCAATGCCAGGCCCTGGGCCTGCAGATGGCGGCCGACCAGGTGTTTGTGCTGGCGCACTGGATCACCGACCGCGACCTGCCGCGGCGCTTTGACGTGCCCTTTCTGGTGGCCCGCATGCCGGCCGACCAGACCCCGGTGGCCGACGAGGCCGAGCAGTTCGAGCCGGTGTGGGTCAGCCCGGCCGAGGCCCTGGCCCGGCACGCCGCCGGCCAGTTCTTCATCATCTTCCCGACCATCCGCACCCTGGAGCGGCTGCAGGGCTACACCACGGTCGATGCGGTGCTGGCCGCCTGCGCCAGCGAACAGCCGCTGTGGACCAGTTGCCCGCGCGCCGGCCTGCTCAATGGCCACGAAGCCCGCTACATGGAGCATGAGCAGCCTTATGGCGAACTGGCCCTGGTCTGCCCCGACGGACAGATCGTGCACGAACTGGAATGGCAGACCGAGCGGCCGGTGCCGCTGTTGAAGAACGTGCAGCGCCTGACCGCCCCCAACCCCGGCGTGATGACCGGCCCGGGCACCAACAGCTACCTGGTGGGCGACCCCGACACCGGCTACATCGCCATCGACCCCGGCCCGGCCGATGCCGAACACCTGGAAAAGCTCTGGCGCGCCGCCGGTGGCGACATCCGCCACATCGTGTGCACGCATTCGCACCCCGACCACTCGCCCGGCGCCGCGCCACTGCAGGCCCTGTGCCGCCGCCATGGCCGCCCGGTGCCCGACATCCTGGGCCTGGCCTCGGCCCCCACCGCCCGCGCCGCCAGCGAATTCAGCCCCGAGCGGGCGCTGGCCCATGGCGAACGCCTGCTGCTGCAGGCCCCGGGCGATGCCGCCCCTCGCCACACCCTGGAGGTGCTGCACACCCCGGGCCACGCGGCCAACCACCTGTGCCTGCTGTTGCTGGAAGACGGCCTGCTGTTCTCGGGCGACCACATCCTCAATGGCAGCACCACCGTGGTCGACCCACCCGACGGCAACATGGCGGACTACATCAACTCACTCGATCTGCTCGACCAGGCCTGCGAGCGTGCGGGCGCGGACTTCATCCTGCCCGCCCACGGCTACGTGCTGGGCCAGGCGCGGGCCGCCATCGCCCAGCTCAAGGCACACCGCCTGCAGCGCGAGGCCAAGGTGCTGGCCGCCATGCGCGAACGCCCCAAGGGCACGCCCGAAGAATGGGTGGAACTCGCCTACGCCGACGTACCGACCCGCCTGTGGCCGGTGGCCAAGCGCTCGCTGCTGGCCCATGTGGAGCGCTTGCGCAGCCTGGAGGCGACATTGGGCTGAAGTCCAAAACTGCGACTTTTTTGCAGCCGACTGGAAAAAAGTCGCGACTTTCTTCCAGTGGCCGATAAAATAGTCGCATGCAACGCGACTTGATGCCACTGATTCAACACGACCTGCTGCGCAAGGTCGTGCTGCTCAGCGGCCCCAGGCAGGTCGGCAAGACCACGCTGAGTCAGCAACTGATGGCGGATCGCCCGGGCAGCCAATACCTGAACTACGACGTGGCGGCCCACCGGGCCGTGATCACGGCCCGAAGCTGGCGCCAGAGCGCGCCGCTGCTGGTGTTCGATGAAATCCACAAGATGCCCCACTGGAAGTCCTGGCTCAAGGGCGTGTGCGATGGCCGCCCACCCGAACAGCAGGTCCTGGTCACCGGCAGCGCCCGGCTGGAAACCTTCCGCCAGGCTGGCGACTCTCTGGCCGGCCGGACCTTGCGCTGGCGTCTGCTGCCCTTGTCGGTGCGCGAGTGGTGTGGGCAGCAACACGCCCAACCCGCCCAGGCTTTGACCCATCTGCTGAGCCGAGGGGGCTTTCCAGAGCCGGCCCTGGCCGAGACCGACGAGCAGGTCCAGCGCTGGCGCGCGGGCTATTTTGAAGGCCTGGTGCGCGAAGACGTGCTGGAGTTCTCGCGCCTGCAGGACATTCGGGCCATGCGTCTGTTTGCCGAAATGCTGCGCTCACGGGTGGGTTCTCCGCTGTCGCTGGCCTCTCTGGCGCGTGACCTGCAGGTGTCGCCCAGCACCCTGGCCCGCTACCTGGACATCCTGGAGGCCTTGTTCATCGTCTTCGTCGTGCGCCCCTGGCACCACAACATCGCCCGCGCCACCTTGCAATCGCCCAAGGTCTACTTCTATGACAACGGGCTGGTGCTGGGTGACGAGGGCCTGCGCTTCGAGAACTTGGTGGCCTGTCACCTGCTCAAGCAGGTTCAGTGGCAGCAGGACAGCCGAGGCAGCGCCAGCGGCCTGCACTACATCCGCACCAAAGACGGGGCCGAGGTGGACTTTGTCCTCAGCGAAGGCGAAAGCCTGACGCACCTGATCGAATGCAAGTTGAGCGATGCCAAGCCCCATCGTGCCTTGGCCCGGTTTGCCGACGCATGGCCAGAAGCCCAAGCGGTGCAACTGCTGCGTGAATGCCAGGTCGAGGCGGATCTCGGCCGGATCCAGCTTCGGGCTGCCGCAGAATGGCTGGCCCATCTGCAGGCCTGACACACGCTCCCGCCAGACGCGTAAACTCGGCCCCCCAGCCCCCCAGCCCCCCAGCCCCCCAGCCCCCCAGCCCTCCAGACGCGACACCCCCTCCCCCCATGACCGACCCCATCCGACTCTCCAAACACGTGGCCGACCAGGCCGCCTGCTCACGCCGCGAGGCCGAATTGCTGATCGAGGGCGGTTGGGTGAAGGTCAACGGGCAGATCGTGGAGGAGCCGCAGCACCGCGTGAGCCCTGGCACCGACGAGGTGCTGGTCGACCCGCAGGCGCGCCCCGAAAGCGTGCCGCCGGCCACCCTGCTGTGGTACCGGCCCGACCCCAAGACCCCCTGCGATGCGCAGGCCCTGCAAGGCAGCGACCCGATCAGCCGGTTTCCGGTGCGGGTGCTGAAACGTCACTTCACCCAGCAGCAGGCCATTGCCGGGCTGGAGGGCCTGGCCACCGGTCTGGTGGTGTTCACGCAGGACGGCCGCATGCGGCGGCGCCTGCTGGAGGACGAAGCCGAGATCGAGCAGGAGTTCATGCTGGAGTTGCCGGGCCAGTTGACCAACGAGGCCATCGACCAATTGGCGGCACGCCTGCAGCAGGCCCGCCTGTGGCCCCAGGTGCCGGTGGTGGGCAAGGTGAGTCTGAATGCGCGCGGGCCGCAGGGCACGCGGCTGCGCTTTGCCCTGAAGGCCAGCAGCGCCCAAGGGGTGCTGGCCTTGTGCGCCCAGGCCGGCCTGCGGCCCCAGGCGCTGCGCCGCACCCGCTTGGGCCGGGTGGGGCTGACCGGGCTGGAGCCCGGCCAGTGGCGCTTCATGGGCCCGCACGAGAAGTTCTGAGCGGGCCCACGGCTTGCGCCAGGCGGCTTACTCGCTGAGGCGGGCCGCGCGGCGCTGGATCGAGGCCGGATCGACCGACAGGGCCTGGGCGATGGCCCGGCCGTAGTCGGCGTCGGCCTTGTAGAAGAAGGCCAGCACCGTGTCACGGGTTTCAGCGTTCTTCACCTGGCCCAGATCGCCGGCCAGGTTGGACACCAGGTTCTTGCGCTCGGCCGGGCTGAGGCTGCGGTAGAACTCGCCGGCCTGGCGGAAGTTCAGGGTCTTGCTGATGGCCGCTTGCTGCGTGCTGCCGGCCAGCGGCAAGGCGCTGGACTTGAACTGCGCGTCGTCCTTCACATTGACCTGGCGGCTGGGCTCGTAGTTGACCGAGCCACTGCGCTGACCGGCGTTCATCGCGCCATCCTGGTTGTTCGAGACCACCTCGTTGCGCGGGCGGTTCACCGGCAGTTGCAGCGCATTCACGCCCACCCGGTGCATCTGGGTGTCGGCGTACGAGAACACACGGCCCTGCAGCAGGCGGTCTTCCGAGGCCTCGATGCCCGGCACCAGGTTGGAGGGCGCAAACGCGGCCTGCTCGGTCTCCTGGAACACGTTGGCCGGGTTGCGGTTCAGCGTCATGGTGCCCAGCTTGCGCTCCGGCACACCGGTCCAGATCTTGGTCGGGTCCAGCGGGTTGAAGTCAAAGCTGTTGAGCTGCTCGGGGCGCAGCACCTGCACGTACAGATCCCACTGCGGGAATCGGCCGCGTTCGATCTCCTGCATCAGGGCGCGGGTGGCGTGGTTGAAATCCTGCGCCTGCAGGGCACTGGCTTCGGCCGCACTCAGGTTGTGCTCGCCCTGCACCGAGGCCCAATGGAATTTGACATACACATACTGGCCCTTGGCATTCACCATTTTGTAGGCATGCACGCTGTTGCCATCCATCAAATGGTAGCCCTTGGGGGTTCCATAATCCGAATAAAGCCGCGTCAGCATGTGGGTGGCCTCGGGCACATGCGAGAAGAAATCAAAAAACCGATTCGGATCCTGCAAATTCGTGTCGGGCGCCGGCTTCAGCGAATGCACCATGTCCGGGAACTTGATGGCATCGCGAATAAAGAACACCGGCAGGTTATTGCCGACCAGATCCCAATTGCCTTCGCTGGTATAGAACTTGGTGGCAAAACCGCGTGGATCACGCAGGGTTTCGGGAGAATGCTGGCCGTGCACCACGGTCGAGAAACGCACGAAGACCGGGGTTTCCAGCCCGGGCGTGAAGACCTTGGCACGGGTCAATTCGGCCACATCGGCGGTGGCCTTGAACACCCCGTAGGCACCGGCGCCACGTGCGTGGACCACGCGCTCGGGCACGCGTTCACGGTCAAAGCGCTGCAGCTTCTGGATCAGGTGAACATCTTGCAGCAAGGTGGGGCCTGTGGCACCTGCCGTCTGGGAGTTTTGATTATCACCCACCGGGGCGCCATTATCACGCGTCAGCACATCCGCCGAAGCAGCACCTGCCACAAAAGCAGAAACCATTACAGCACTTACAGAACGAAGCACAAAATTTCTCATGAAAATCAAAATCCAATCAATGAAGGGAAAATGATTCTAGAAGCAAGATATTCAGGCCCCGATCATGGCAGGGGCATCGCCGAGATAATAAAAATCAATCCACAGAAAATCATGCCAACCCAACACCACGGCTGGCGAACGAAAATGGCAGAAACGGAAGTCGATAAAGAGAAAAACAGGTCGAACGCCCGGTCCGACCGGGGGTTTCGAGGAATTCCAGCGGCGTGGAAACGATTGAAATAAAGTGTGAAGTCAGCCGATAAGCCGGATTCTGTGCACCGTGCTTGCGCACGGCGTGACCGCCATTACTCTGGGCCGAGGGTCACCCACCCGGCTCGATGCTACCTACCCGCCAACTCTGCGGAACCACATCAACGTTGGCCTACTTGGTATTGCTGCGCGTAGAGATTGCCCGTTTCACCCTGATCGGTTCCCGATCAGGGTGGCTGGGGGGATCACGCTTGCGCGTGACCGGGTCGGTTGACACCGACCCCACTGTGGCTTGCGCCACAGCCCCCAGAACACCTTGGTCTGGAGTGGCCGAACAGACTCGTCTCTGTTGCTCTGATCCTCACCTCACGGTGGAGAGCCGTTAGCTCCTACGCTGTCCTGTGCAGTCCGGACGTTCCTCCAGTGCGGTGTTTCCACACGGCGACTTGCGTCGCCGCCCTTTCGGCTAGCACCAGCGGCGGTCTGGCTGACTTCACGGGCGCCATTATGACGGCAAGACATGAGCTTAGTCGGACAACGCACCATCAAGCACGGCAGAATGTGCGGGTCACGGGCCGCTTGCGGCCCGATCCCCCCGCGTCCCCGCGTCTTGCAACCTCTCTACCTTGGAGTCCGCATGAAAGCCGACAACATCCTTCAGACCATTGGCAACACCCCCCATGTGCGCATCAACCGCCTGTTCGGCCCTTCGGCCCAGGTGTGGGTCAAGTCCGAGCGCGGCAACCCGGGGGGCTCGATCAAGGACCGCATTGCGCTGGCCATGATCGAAGACGCCGAAAAATCGGGCCGCCTGCAGCCCGGTGGCACCATCATCGAGCCCACCTCGGGCAACACCGGTGTGGGCCTGGCCATGGTTGCGGCCGTCAAGGGTTACAAGCTGATCCTGGTGATGCCCGACAGCATGTCGATCGAGCGCCGCCGCCTGATGCTGGCCTATGGCGCCAGCTTCGACCTGACCCCACGCGAAAAAGGCATGAAGGGCGCGATCGCCCGCGCCGAAGAGCTGGCCGCCCAGACCCCGGGCGCCTGGATTCCGCAGCAGTTCGAGAACCCGGCCAACATCGAGGTGCACGTGCGCACCACCGCGCAAGAGATCCTGGCCGACTTCCCTGACGGGCTGGACGTGCTGATCACCGGTGTGGGCACCGGCGGCCACATCACCGGCACGGCTCGCGTGCTGAAGGCGAAGTTTCCCCAGCTCAAGGTGTTTGCGGTCGAGCCCACGGCCTCGCCCGTGATCTCGGGCGGCGCTCCGGCACCGCACCCGATCCAGGGCATCGGCGCGGGCTTCATTCCGAAGAACCTCGACACCAGCCTGCTGGACGGCGTGATCCAGGTCGAAGCCGAGGCCGCCCGCGAGTACGCGCGCCGCTCGGCCCGCGAAGAAGGCATTCTGGTGGGCATCTCCTCCGGCGCCACGCTGGCGGCCATCGCCCAGAAACTGCCCGAACTGCCGGCCGGCGCCAAGGTGCTGGGTTTCAACTACGACACGGGTGAGCGCTACCTGTCGGTGGACGGTTTCCTGCCCGCGTAAATCGGGCTGGGCCAGCTCCGCAGCAGCGCCGTGGCCGTGAGGCCCGGCGCTTTTTTTGCGGCCGCCGGGGCGGCCCCTTAAAATCCGGGCCCCGCATTGCCTTTTGCTTGATCAACACAAGCCGGCCCGACCATGATCCGAATCTCCGAACTCAAGCTGCCCCTGTCCACCCTGCCCGAGGACAGCAGCACCCAGCCGGTGGAGGCGCTGCGCGCCCAGGCAGCCCAGATACTGGGCATTGCACCGGCCGATATCGCCACGCTGCACGTGCACAAGCGCAGCTTCGATGCGCGCAAGCCCGAGCTGCTGACGGTGTACATCGTCGACCTGACGCTGCAGGACGCCAGCGCCGAAGCCGCCCTGCTGGCCCGGCATGCCCAGCACCCGCACATCCTGCCCACGCCGGACATGGTGTGGCACCCCCCCGGCCACGCGCCAGAAGGCTTTCCCAGCCAGGCCAATGAGCGCCCGGTGGTCGTGGGCTTCGGGCCCTGCGGCATTTTTGCGGCCCTGGTGCTGGCCCAGATGGGCTTCAAGCCCATCGTGCTGGAGCGCGGCAAGACGGTGCGCCAACGCACCAAGGACACCTGGGGCCTGTGGCGCAAGAAGGTGTTGAACCCCGAATCGAACGTGCAGTTCGGCGAAGGCGGTGCGGGCACCTTCTCGGACGGCAAGCTGTACAGCCAGATCAAGGACCCGCGCCACCTGGGCCGCAAGGTGATGGAAGAATTTGTGCAGGCCGGCGCCCCAGAAGAGATCCTGTACGTGGCGCGCCCGCACATCGGCACCTTCAAGCTGGTGAAGGTGGTCGAGACCTTGCGCGAACAGATCATCGCCCTGGGTGGCGAGATCCGCTTCGAACAACGCGTGGTCGATGTGGGGGTGGACGAGGGCCCCGAGGGCCGGCGCCTGCGGGCCCTCAAGGTGCTGGACGTGGCCAGCGGCCAGACCTACGAGCTGCCCACACAACACGCCGTGCTGGCGCTGGGCCACAGTTCGCGCGACACCTTTGCCATGCTGCACCAGCGCGGCGTCTACATGGAGGCCAAGCCCTTCTCGATCGGCTTCCGGGTCGAGCACCCGCAAAGCCTGATCGACCGGGCCCGCTGGGGACGCCACGCCGGCCACCCGCTGCTGGGCGCGGCCGATTACAAGCTGGTGCACCACGCCAGCAATGGGCGGGCGGTGTACAGCTTCTGCATGTGCCCGGGCGGCACGGTGGTGGCGGCCACCTCGGAGCCGGGGCGCGTGGTCACCAACGGCATGAGCCAGTACTCGCGCAATGAACGCAATGCCAACGCCGGCATCGTGGTGGGCATCGACCCGGTCGACTACCCCAGCGATGCCGCGGCCTTCGAGTGGGCCCTGGGCGATCGACAACGCTGGCAGCTGCCTGCCGACGGCAGCGTGCACCCGCTGGCCGGGGTGGTGCTGCAGCGCCAACTCGAATCCCGCGCCTATGAACTGGGCGGCAGCAATTACGAAGCCCCCGGCCAGTTGGTGGGTGACCTGGTGGCCGGGCGGCCGTCCACGGCGCTGGGCTCGGTGGAGCCCTCGTACAAGCCGGGGGTGAAGATGGGCGATCTGTCGCTGGCCCTGCCCGAATACGCCATCACCGCCATGCGAGAGGCGTTTCCGGCCTTCGGCCGCAAGATCAAGGGCTTTGACCTGCACGACGCGGTGCTGACCGGGGTCGAGACCCGCACCTCATCGCCGCTCAAGATGACGCGCAACGAGCACTACCAGAGCCTGAACACGCGCGGCCTGTTTCCGGCCGGCGAAGGCGCCAGCTACGCCGGCGGCATCCTGTCGGCCGGGGTGGATGGCATCAAGGTGGGTGAGGCGGTGGCCAAAAGCCTGCTGGGCGCGCCGCAGCACTGAAGCCCAGCTCAGGCGGGGTCAGTTCAGCTCAGCCGAAGCGGTGGCGCCGCCCCGGCCGTGCCCGGCAGACGGAAGGTTTCCACCAGGTCCGCCAGTTGCTGGGCCTGGCTGCGCAGGCCTTGCGCGGCCGCGGCCGACTCTTCCACCAGCGCGGCGTTCTGCTGTGTGATCTGGTCCAGGCGCACCACCGCCTCGTTGACCTGACCCAGCCCGGTGCTCTGCTCGCGCGCCGAATGGCTGAGTTCGGCCACGATGGTGCCCACCCGCGCCACCGAATCCACGATGTCCCCCATGGTGGCGCCCGCCTGCTGCACCAGTTGGGCACCGGTGCCCACCTCGCTGACGCTGCTGGCGATCAGGTCACGGATCTCCTTGGCGGCGGTGGCGGCGCGCTGGGCCAGCACGCGCACCTCGCCCGCCACCACGGCAAAGCCGCGACCCTGCTCACCGGCGCGGGCCGCTTCCACCGCCGCATTCAAGGCCAGGATGTTGGTCTGGAAGGCAATGCCATCGATCACGCTGGTGATGTCGGCGATGCGGCGCGACGAGCCCGAGATCGCGTCCATGGTGGCCACCACACGCTGCACCACCTCGCGCCCCTGAACCGCCACCTGGCTGGCCGAAGCGGCCAGGCCTTCGGCCTGCTGGGCCGAATCGGCGCTGTGCTGCACCGTGCTGAGCAGCTCTTCCATGCTGGCCGCCACCTCTTCGAGGTTGGAGGCCGTCTGCTCGGTGCGGGCTGAAAAATCGTTGTTGCCCGCCGCGATCTCGTGGCTGGCGTTGGCCACCTGGGCGCTGGCGCTGCGCATGCCGGCCACCAACTCCACCAGGCGCGACTGCATGTGGCCCAGGCGCGCCAGCAAGGCCAGCACCTCGTCGCGCTGGCCGGCCTGCTCGGCCGGCACCGGCTGGGTCAGGTCGCCCTGGGCGATGCGGGCCGCCAGGCCCGAGGCCTGGTCCACCGGGCGCAGGATCGAGCGGGCCAGCCACAGGGCGCTGACCACGCTCAGCAGCAAACCCACCACCGAACCCGTGACCAGCAGGCTGATGCCCTGGCGCTGGCTGCTGAGTGCGGCAGTCCGGGCCTCGGCCACGCGCTGGCGCTGGTGCTCAGCCAGCTGATCCACCGCAGCGGCATAGCGCTCGGCAGCGGGTCGCAGCAGGGTGCGGATCGCGTCTTCTGCGATGGCCTCGCCGGCCGCTCTTTGCTTGACGAGCTTGTCGCGGGCTTCGCGAAAGGCGTTGCCGGCCTGGTCGATGGCCGTGAACAGATCGCGCGAGGCCGCATCGGTGGCCAGCGCATCCAGGCGCTTGCGCACCTCGGCCGAGCGCGCCGAGGTGGCCTTGCGGTCGGCATCGATGCGGGCGGCGAAGGCGGGGTTGTCAATCAGCAACAGGGTCTCAGCCCGGCTGGAGCTGATGACCACGATGGCGTGCAACTCGCGCGCCAGCAGGGCGCGCTCGGAGGAGTCCCCGCCCAGGTCGTCCGCAATGCCTTGCAGCTGGACCAGGCGCCACACGCCGATGCCCGCTGCCAACGACATCACCAGGCACACCACACCAAAGGCCAAGGCCAGGCGCGGGGCCAGGCGAATCCGGGACGAATCCAGCAAAGCCATACCGAAGCTCCAAGAGGGGTGACAAAGGGAGCACCAGAATAGTTCAGCGGTATGACACTGCCAAGTGGAATTTCCGTGGCCTGCCGCGCCAACTCAGCTTCGGTTGAGGAAATCCAGCGCCAGCACGCTCAAGGAGCGCACCCCCATGGGCAGTGCGTCTTCGTTGAAATCAAAGCGCGGCGAATGGTTGGAGGGCGCCGTGGCGGCCTGCTGGCCCTTGGGGGTGGCGCCCAGGAAGTAGAAGAAACCGGGCACCACCTTCTGGAACTCAGAGAAGTCTTCCGAGCCGCTGATCTTGGGCACCACGACCGCCTGACCGTTCATGGCCTGCTTGAGAGCAGGCACCGACGCCTGGGTGAGCGCGGGCGAGTTCACGGTGACCGGGTAGGCCACCGGGCCAAAGCGCACCTCGGCCTTGGCGCCGCTGCTCTCGGCGATCAGCTGGGCCGTGTTGCGGATGCGCTTTTGAGCATCGCTGCGCATGGCCTCGTCAAAGGTGCGCAGGGTGCCCTGCATCTCCACCTTGTCGGGGATGATGTTGAAGCGGGTGCCTCCGTTGATGGCACCAATCGTCAGCACGGCCGGTTCTTCACTGATGTTGAGCTGGCGGCTCACGACGGTCTGCAGGCCCAGCACCACCTGGCTGGCCGCCACGATGGGATCGACCCCGGCCCAGGGCGCCGACCCATGCGCCCCGCGGCCCAGCACATTGATGTAGATGTCGTCGGCGCTGGCCATCAGCGGGCCGCTGCGGTAGCCGGCCACACCGAAGGGAATGTTGGCCGTGAGGTGCAGGCCGTAGATGGCCTGCACGTCCTTGAGCACGCCCTGCTCGATCATGGCCTTGGCACCGAAGCTGGGGGAAACGCCCTTGGCATCCGGCTCGCTCGGAGCGCCTTCTTCGGCGGGCTGGAAGATGAAGCGCACGGAGCCGTGGATCTGGCCCTTCATGGCCACCAGGGCCTGGGCCACGCCCATCAGGATGGCGGTGTGGCCGTCGTGCCCGCAGGCGTGCATCACCGGCACCTCCTTGCCCTGGTACTGCGCCTTCACCTGGGAGGCAAAGGGCAGGCCCGTGCCCTCGGGCACGGGCAGCGCGTCCATGTCGGCACGCAAGGCCACCAGCTTGCCCGGGTGGGCGCCCTGCAGGGTGGCCACCACGCCGGTGCCCCCCACCCCGGTCTGCACGCTCAGACCCAGGCCGCGCAGGTGCTCGGCCACCAGGGCCGCCGTGCGCAGCTCCTGCCCCGACAGCTCGGGGTGGGCATGGATGTCGCGCCGCCAGGCCACGAGCTGGGGCGACACCTTGGCGATCTGCGCATCCAGCGCCTGCAGGGTGGACGCATCCACCCCCTGGGCCTGCGCGGCCGAGGCCAGGGCCAGCAAGACGCTGGTGGCGGCCCAGCGGGCACGGGAGGCAGCCGCCAAGGCGGCACGACGGGACGAAGACGGTGAGCGCAGTTTCATGAGGGGGTTCGCCTTGGGCTGTTGGAAAACGTCCATGCTAGGGCCGCTCGTGTCACACAGAGGGCGCTGAAATCGCCATTGCTACAGCCAAAATAGCCACTGACCAAACTGCCAGCACAACGCCCGCCGTCTCTTAGCAAAACCATGCCGTCCACCCGCACTCCAACCACCGCCCTGGCACCCCACCAGGGCTTGCATGTGGACATTCCGCTGCTGCCCCGGGCCACGCTGGGCAGCGCCCTGACGCTGATCGATCTGCTGCGCACGGCGCGCATGCTGGCCCAATTGCGCCTGGGGGCGCTGGCGCCCCCCATCAGCTGGCGCCTGCTCACAGCCGAGGGCGGTGCCTGGCCACCGGCCCCACCTGCAGCCTCACCCTCGGCCTCACTCGCGGCCCTGCACCCGGCGCTGCCCACCCTGGCCTCCCGTTTTGAGGATTACCTGGGCAGTGCCCCGCCCAGCGGACAAGGCGCCATTCAACACGCCGTGTTCCTGCCCCCCATGCATGCGGCCGACATCCCCAGCGTGCGCAGCCTGGTGCGGGGCCAGGGCGCGCTGGTGGCAGCGCTGCGCCAGGCCCTGGACGCCGGCGGCCTGCTGGCCTGCCAAGGCAACAGCGCCTGGCTGGCCGCCGCCACCGGACGCGCTGCGGGCCGTGCGCTGGTGCTGCCCTGGTTCTACGCGTCGGCGTTCCGGGACGAGCATCCGGACGTGATGCTGGTGGCCGATCAGGCCTGCGTGGCCGAGGCGCCCTGGTTCAGTGCTGCGGGTGCCGAGCAGTTGGGCGGGCTGGTCTGCGCCCTGCTGGAGCACAGCACCGGGCCCGGTCTGGCCCAGCTGTGCCGCCCGGCCTTCGAGTTCGACCCCGAGCGCAGCCGGGCCGCAGCCCAGGCCAGCACCCAGATCCGCAAGACCCGGGACAGCACGCTGGCGCGGGCCATCGCCTGGCTGGAGCAGCACCTGGAGGCGCCCTACGACCTGGCCACCTTGGCGGCGGCTGCGGCGGTGAGCCCACGCACCCTGCTGCGGCATTTCCGCCAGGAGTTGGGCCGCAGCCCGCTGGACCAGTTGCACCGGATGCGCTGCGCCCGCGCCCGGGTGATGCTGGAGATCACGCTGGAGAGCGTGCCCACCATCGCGTTGGCCTGCGGCTACAGCGACCCCCATGCCTTCCGGCGGGTGTTTGCACGCCACTGCGGGTGCACGCCTTCGGCCTACCGAGAAGCGCATGCGCTGCGGGCCCCGCGGGCCCGCTGGCGGCTGGACCCGGCGCAATGGGACAAGCAGGCCCTGTTGTGAGCCGACAAGGATCAGCCGGCAGGATCAGCTGGCCTGGAGGCGCGCGATGCGCTCTTCGATCGGCGGGTGGGTGGAGAACAGCTTGCCCAGGCTGCCGGTGATGCCCATGGCGGCCACGCTCTTGGGCAGCTCACCCGGCACCATGCCGCCCAGACGGGCCAGGGCATGCACCATGGGCTGCTTGCGCCCCATCAGTTGGGCCGCACCGGCATCGGCACGGAACTCGCGCTGGCGCGAGAACCAGGCCACGATCATCGAGGCCAGGAAGCCCAGCAGGATGTCGAGCACGAGGGTGGTGATCATGTAGCCGATGCCAGGGCCCGAGCGCTCGTCGTCGCCCTTGCGCAGAAAGCTGTCGACGGCATAGCCGATGACGCGCGACAGGAACACCACAAAGGTGTTCATCACGCCCTGGATCAGGGTCATGGTGACCATGTCACCGTTGGCCACGTGGGCGATTTCGTGGCCGATCACGGCTTCGACCTCTTCACGCGTCATGCCTTGCAGCAGGCCGGTGGACACCGCCACCAGGGCTGAGTTCTTGAAGGCGCCAGTGGCGAAGGCATTGGCCTCGCCTTCGTAGATGCCCACCTCGGGCATGGCGATGCCGGCCTTTTCAGAGAAACGGCGCACGGTGTCGACGATCCAGGCCTCGTCGGGCGACTGGGGCTGGTTGATCACGCGCACGCCCGAGGTCCACTTGGCCATGGGCTTGCTGATCAGCAGCGAAATGAAGGCACCGCCAAAGCCCATGATCAGGGCAAAGCCCAGCAGCGCGCCCAGGTTGAGGCCATTGGCCGTGAGGTAGCGGTTCACGCCCAGCAGGCTGGCCACGATGCCCAGCACCACGACCACGGCCACGTTGGTGAGTACCAGCAAAAGAATACGTTTCATCAAAGCTCCATCTAGGGTTGTCGGACAGGTCTTGGAGACCGGGCCGCCGATCAGGCGGGCAACCGGCTCCCAGGGCCCTTGCGCAATGTGCTTTGTTGTGTGGTGCTTTGTGCAGGCCTGCGCAGGCCTTGTTCCGAAGACGGATCTTAGTGGGAAAAGTTCCTGCGGAATGACCCTGCGAAATACCCCTGTGCGCTCGTTCAATGCGCACGGTGACGGTCATGGGCCGCCCCCGCACCATGCACCACGCCACGCCCCGCTTCCAGCGGGCGTTGGCGGGCCGGCCGGAACACCCAGCTGTCCTGGTAGAAGCCCGGCTGCTCGTTGGCCGCCCACCAGCCCGGCACCCCGAGCACCGGCAAGGGCGCGAAGGGCTTGGTGGCCAGCTTGGTCGGTGTCAGATCGGCCGCCAGCCAGGCGTCCAGGGCCGCGGGGTGGAAGTCGCACTCGCCCGGCACGCGCCAGACATGGGCCGTGATGGCCTTGTAGGGGCGCACCAACTGTTCCAGCAGGGCGTGGCCGAACAGCAGCAGCCGGGCCTCGCCCCACAGGGGCCGCAAGGGCCCGAACAGATCGGCCCAGCGGCGCTCCTGCAAGGCTTGCCACACCGGGTCAGGGGCCTGCAGCAGGGCGGCGTTCTCGTCAAAGACGGTCAGGGCGTCACGCACGGGCCCGCGCAGGGAGCGCCCGGGGGCCGGGCCCGGGGCAGGACGGGCCAGCTCACGCACATGCAGTCGGTTGAGCTGCTGCTTGGCCAGAGGCCAATGCAGCCAACACAAGCCGTTGAAGAAGTCGTGCAGGTTGTCGCGGGTGGGCACCAGGCCCTGTTCGTGGATGCCCTGCTCATAGGCGGCGGCACCGGCGGCCTGGGTCTGCGGCTGGAAGCGGCACGCCAGCCCGGCCGCCTGGGCCGCCTGGTTGAGCCCATCAGCCACCGAAGCCCCGGCCAGCGCCGTGGCGGCCAGCGGCTCGCCGACGGCGCGCCAGGGGGCCAGCCAGGGGGCCTCCCAGTCGATGTCGATCAGACCAGGCGCCAAGGCAGGGCTTCGCCGGCGCGCAGCGGCTTGAGTTCGGCCTGACCGAAGGTGAAGCTCTCGGGCGGGGTCCAGCTTTCGCGCTTCAAGGTGATGTGGCCGGTGTTGCGCGGCAGGCCGTAGAAATCGGCCCCGTTGAAGCTGGCGAAGGCTTCCAGCTGATCGAGCCGGCCCACGCGGTCAAAGGCCTCGGCATACAGCTCGATGGCGGCGTGCGCGGTGTAGCAGCCGGCGCAGCCCGTGGCGTGCTCCTTCAGGTGGGCCGGGTGCGGCGCGCTGTCGGTGCCCAGGAAGAAACGGGGGTTGCCACCGGTGGCCACTTCCACCAGGGCCTGGCGGTGCGTTTCGCGCTTGAGCACGGGCAGGCAGTAGTAGTGCGGGCGGATGCCGCCGGTGAAGATGGCGTTGCGGTTGTACAGCAGATGGTGGGCGGTGATGGTGGCGCCGGTGAAGCGGTCGGCCGCCTGCACGTACTGGGCGGCTTCGCGGGTGGTGATGTGCTCGAACACGATCTTGAGTTCCGGGAAGTCGCGGCGCAGCGGGATCAGCTGGGTCTCGATGAACACGGCTTCGCGGTCGAACAGGTCGATGTCGGACGAGGTGACCTCGCCATGCACCAGCAGCAGCAGTCCCTCGCGCTGCATGGCCTCGAGCGTGGGGTAGATCTTGCGCAGATCGGTCACACCGGCATCGCTGTTGGTGGTGGCCCCGGCGGGGTAGAGCTTGCAGGCCACCACGCCGGCCGCCTTGGCGCGCACGATCTCCTCGGGCGGCAGATTGTCGGTGAGGTACAGCGTCATCAGCGGCTCGAAGCTCATGCCGGCCGGCACGGCGGCGCGGATGCGGTCCCGGTAGGCCAGGGCCTGCTCGGCCGTGGTCACCGGTGGCTTGAGGTTGGGCATGATGATGGCGCGCCCGAACTGGGCGGCCGTGTGCGGCACCACGGTGTTCAGCGCGTCGCCATCGCGCACGTGGAGGTGCCAGTCGTCGGGGCGGGTGATCTTGAGGAGGTCGGTCATGGGCGGGGATTTTCGCATTCCTGCGCCAGCCCGGGCTCAGACCAGGCTCAGACCGTGAAATGCCCCGCCGCCTCGGGTTGGTACTCGATGGACACGATGATCCAGCAGGCCTCGCGGCCGTCCGGGGTCTGCCACTGCACGGGCTGGCCCACCGGCCAGCCCAGCAGGGCCAGGCCCACGGGTGAAAGCACCGACAACTGGCCTTTTTCGGGCTGGGCCTCGGCAGGATAGGCCAGCGTGATGTGGCGCAGCGGCCCGCCATCGACGGGCTGCACCGTGACGCGTGACTGCATGGTCACCACCCCGGGCGGGATGTCGCGCGAGGGCACGACGTCCGACTCGTCCAGCACGGTGGCCAGGGCGCTGGCCAGGGGTTCGGGCAGGGGCTGGCGCTCACGCAGACGGCGCAGGCGCACCTCGTCGAGTTCGGTCAGCACGCGGTGTTCGGCCGAAAAGGGGCGGGAAGCAGAGGGTTTGGAATCCATGGTCAGTTCGCTCAGGCAAGAATTCAGACAGAGAGGCGCCGGCGTGGACCGGCCGGCTCGGTGGCTGGCGGCCAAGCTTCAAAGGCCAGGCCGCACTGGAGGCCCGGCGATTCAGCCAAAGGAACGAACGAATCACCGGGCTCGGGGGTCTGCGGCGGGGACGCCACGGCGCAAGGGGTGAAGTCGGATCGGATTCATGGGGAGGGATCTTAGAAGCGGAAGGCCGCCGCGGTGTTTCAACCTGTAAATGACATGGAATGAACCACGGGCCTCGGCGGTACTGCCGGGGACAAGACGCTACAAATGGTAAGACGATAATACCGATGCGCGCCTGGTGGATTCACCGCTACCATCGCCCGCGGTCGTCGCCGAGGCTGTTATCCGGGCCCTGCAGCGAACTGACCCTCTGCTGCGCTCCATCCGTGTGCCGCGTTCCTGCGTTCTTTTGCCAACCCAGTTGCCCAACATGTCCTCTTCTTCTGCCAAGCCGCCCGAGCTTGACCCCGCCGCCCTGCCCGAGCCCGAGGCCGACGAACCCACGCGCGTGCCCCTGGCCGTTGAAGACTGGCTGACTGTGCTGATCATGGCGGCCCTGGCCCTGATCACCTTTGCCAATGTGCTGGTGCGCTACTTCACCAATTCGTCGTTTGCCTGGACCGAGGAGTTCTCGGTCTTTCTGATGATCGTGCTGGCCCTGGTGGCCGGGTCTGCTGCGGTGGCGCGTGACCGCCACATCCGCATCGAGTATTTCTCGGACAGCGGTTCGATGGCGCGTCGGCGTGGCCTGGCCTGCTTTGGCGCCCTGATGGTGGCCTTGCTGTTCGGTGTGATCGCCGTGCTGAGCGTGCGCGTGGTGTGGGACGACTACCGCTTCGGTGAAACCTCGCCCGGCATCGGCGTGCCGCAGTGGTGGTATTCGATGTGGATGCCGATCATCTCGGCGGCCATCAGCCTGCGGGCCTTTGGCCTGTTCCTGCGCCGCCTGCGCGGTGCCGTGGCCGAGGTGGAGGCGCAAGCATGATCGCCACCCTGCTGTTCATCGCCTTCCTGGCCATGATGCTGGCCGGCGTGCCCATCGGGGCCTCGCTGGGCCTGGCCGGTGCCGCCGCCATCGCGGCGGCCAACCTGGACGCCCAATGGTTCGGCCTGCTGGCCGTGCCGCAGAACTTCTACGCCGGCCTGGGCAAGTACCCGCTGCTGGCGATCCCGATGTTCGTGCTGGTGGGCTCGATCTTCGACCGCTCGGGCGTGGCCCTGCGGTTGGTCAATTTCGCAGTGGCCATCGTGGGGCGTGGCCCCGGCATGCTGCCTCTGGTGGCGATTGCCGTGGCCATGTTCCTGGGCGGCATCTCGGGCTCGGGCCCGGCCAATGCCGCCGCCGTGGGCGGCGTGATGATTGCGGCCATGTCGCGCGCCGGCTACCCGGCCAGCTTTTCGGCCAGCGTGGTGGGCGCCGCAGCGGCCACCGACATCCTGATCCCGCCCTCGGTGGCCTTCATCGTGTACTCGGTGCTGGTGCCGGGGGCTTCGGTGCCGGCCCTGTTTGCCGCCGGCATGGTGCCGGGCGTGCTGGCCGGCCTGGCCCTGATCGTGCCGGCCGTGTGGATGGCGCGCAGGCACAAGATGGGCGCGCTTGAATCGAGCCTGCCGCGCCCGGCGTTCTGGAAAAGCCTGCGCGAGGCGGTGTGGGGCCTGGCAGCCCCGGTGCTGATCCTGGGCGGCATGCGTGCGGGCTGGTTCACCCCGACCGAGGCGGCCGTGGTGGCCGTGTTCTATGGCTTGTTCGTGGGCATGTTCATCCACCGCACCATCCAGTTCCGCGACCTGTTCGTCATCTTGCGCGAGTCGGGTGAGCTGTCGGCCGTGATCCTGATCGTGGTGTCGCTGGCGGGCATCTTTGCCTACTCGCTGTCCACGCTGGGCATCATCGACCCGGTGACCCGCGCCATCGTGAACTCGGGCCTGGGCGAATACGGCGTGCTGGCCCTGCTGATCCTGCTGCTGATCACCGTGGGCATGTTCCTGGACGGGGTGTCGATCTTCCTGATCTTCGTGCCCCTGCTGCTGCCCATCGTGCAGTACTACAAATGGGATCCGGTGTGGTTCGGCGTCATCCTGACGCTGAAGGTGGCATTGGGCCAGTTCACCCCGCCGCTGGCGGTCAACCTGATGGTGTCCTGCCGCATCGCCAAGGTGCGCATGGAAGAGACCGTGCAATGGGTGGGCTGGATGCTGTTCTCGATGTTCCTCATCATGGTGCTGGTGATTGCCTTCCCCGAGCTGGCCCTGTGGCTGCCGCGGCAGATGGGCTATTGAGCGCGCCCTGCCTCTCTAATTTCGATTCCGATTCCGTTCCCTACCGATTCGACCCAAGGAGACCTTCATGACGAAAAACACTTTCCAGACTTTCAAGCGCTCGCTGCTGGCGCTGGCCATGGGCAGCCTGGCCCTGGCCGCGCTGCCGGGCACGGCCTCGGCACAGAACTACAAGTCCGAGTACCGCATGTCCCTGGTGCTGGGCCCGGCCTTCCCCTGGGGCAAGGGCGGCGAGATCTGGGCCAACAAGGTGCGCGAACGCACCCAGGGTCGCATCAACATCAAGCTCTACCCGGGCGTGTCGCTGATCCAGGGCGACCAGACGCGTGAATTCAGCGCCCTGCGCCAGGGTGTGATCGACATGGCCGTGGGCTCGACCATCAACTGGTCGCCCCAGGTCAAGCAGCTCAACCTGTTCTCGCTGCCCTTCCTGATGCCCGACTATGCGGCCGTCGATTCGCTGACCCAGGGCGAAGTGGGCAAGAGCCTGTTCAAGGTGCTGGATCAGGCCGGCGTGGTGCCCCTGGCCTGGGGCGAGAACGGCTACCGCGAGATCTCGACCTCCAAGCTGCCGATCAAGAAGCCCGAAGACCTCAAGGGCCTGAAGATCCGCGTGGTGGGCTCGCCCCTGTTCCTGGACACCTTCAGCGCCCTGGGCGCCAACCCCACCCAGATGAGCTGGGCCGATGCCCAGCCCGCGCTCGCCAGCGGTGCGGTGGACGGCCAGGAAAACCCGATCTCGATCTTCACCGCCGCCAAGCTGCACACCGTGGGCCAAAAGTACGTGACGATGTGGGGCTACATCTGCGACCCGCTGGTGTTCGTGGTCAACAAGGACATCTGGAACTCCTGGACCCCGGCCGACCGCGAGATCGTGCGCCAGGCCGCCATCGATGCCGGCAAGGAAGAGACCGCCCTGGCCCGCAAAGGCCTGGTCGAGGCCGACAAGCCCCTGCTCAAGGAGATCGCAGGCCACGGCGTGAACGTGGTGCAACTGAGCCCGGCCGAGCGCGAAGCCTTTGTGAAGGCCACCCGCCCGGTGTATGACAAATGGAAGAACACCATCGGTGCCGACCTGGTCACCCAGGCCGAAAAGTCGATCGCATCACGGAAGTGATCTCAGGCGGGCGGCCCCTTGGGGCCGCCATGCAGGAAAAAAGCCCCGCCGGGAATCCCTGGCGGGGCTTTTTTCTGGGCGCGTGCAGCGCGGCAGGCCTCAGTGCTGCAGGATCTTGTTGAGGAAGTCCTTGGTGCGGGGCTGGCGTTCTTCGGGCTTGTTGAAGAAGTCGTCCTTGGAGCAGTCCTCCAGGATCTTGCCGCCCACGTCCATGAAGATCACGCGGTTGCTGACCTTGCGCGCAAAGCCCATTTCGTGCGTGACCACCATCATGGTCATGCCTTCCTTGGCCAGGCCCACCATCACGTCGAGCACCTCACCCACCATCTCGGGGTCGAGCGCGGAGGTGGGCTCGTCGAACAGCATCACGATCGGGTCCATAGCCAGCGCGCGTGCAATCGCCACACGCTGCTGCTGGCCGCCCGACAGCTGACCGGGGAACTTGTCCTTGTGGGCGATCAGGCCCACGCGTTCCAGGTACTTCAGGCCCTGCTTCTTGGCCTCGTCGGCACTGCGGCCCAGCACCTTGACCTGGGCAATGGTCAGGTTCTCGGTCACCGACAGGTGCGGAAACAGCTCGAAGTGCTGGAACACCATGCCCACATGGCTGCGCAGCTTGGGCAGGTCGGTCTTGGGGTCGTGCACGGCCGTGCCATTGACGTAGATCTCGCCCTTCTGGAAGGGCTCGAGCGCGTTGATGGTCTTGATCAGCGTGGACTTGCCCGAGCCCGAAGGCCCGCACACCACCACCACTTCGCCTTTGTTGATGCTGGTGGAGCAGTCATTCAGCACCTGAAAGCTGCCATACCACTTGGAAACATTCTTGAGTTCAATCATGGAAATTTCTCACTCTCAATACCGCGTCAGCGGATGATGGCAATCTTCTTGTGCAGGTGCTTGACCAGCGAGGACAGGGCAAAGCAGATCACGAAATAGACCACGGCGGCGAGCACGTAGGCCTCGATCGGGCGGCCGAAGTTCTTGCCCGCGGTCTCGAAGCCCTTGAGCATGTCGTAGGCGCCGATGGCATACACCAGCGAGGTGTCCTGGAACAGGATGATGGTCTGCGTGAGCAGCACCGGCAGCATGTTGCGGAAGGCCTGCGGCAGGATCACCAGCTTCATGTTCTGGCCATAGGTCATGCCCAGCGCCTGCCCGGCAAAGACCTGGCCGCGCGGAATCGACTGGATGCCGGCGCGCATGATCTCGCTGAAGTAGGCCGCCTCGAAGGCGATGAAGGTGATGGTGGCCGACACCTCGGCCCCGATGGGGCGCCCGATGGCAAACGGTGCCAGCAGGAACACCCACAGGATCACCATGACCAGCGGAATGCTGCGCATGCCGTTGACGTAGATGGTGGCCGGCACATCCAGCACCTTCTTGCCAGACAGGCGCATCAGCGCCAGCACCGTGCCGAAGATCACGCCACCGATGGTGGACACGATGGTCAGCAAGATGCTGAAGTAGAAGCCCTTGGCAACGAACTTGCTGATCAGGTCCCAGTTGTAGAAAGACAGGTCGAAGTTCATCAGTGACCCCCTCCGGTACCGCCCTGGACGATGAAGCCGGGCACGCGCGAACGCTTTTCGATGAAGGCCATGAGCCGGTTGATCACAAAGGCCGAGATCACGTACAGGCCGGTCACGGCGATGTAGATCTCGATGCCGCGCGAGGTCTCTTCCTGCGCCTGCATGGCGAACATGGTCAACTCTGACACCGACACGGCAAAAGCCACCGACGAGTTCTTGAAGATGTTCATGGTCTCGCTGGTGAGCGGCGGAATGATGATGCGAAACGCCATCGGCAGGATCACATAGCGGTAGTACTGAGCCGTGGTGAAGCCCAGCGCCATGCCCGCATAGCGCTGGCCGCGCGGCAGGGCCTGGATACCGGCACGCACCTGCTCGGCGATCCGCGCCGAGGTGAAGATGCCCAGGGCCAGCACCACCAGGATGAAGCTGGGCACCTCTTTGAGGGCCGGCACAAATGCCGGGATCACGTGGTACCAGAGGAAGATCTGGACCAGCAGCGGAATATTGCGAAACAGCTCGACCCAGGCATTGCCGAGTCGGGTGAGCCAGGGGCTCTCCGGCAGGGTGCGGATGGTGCCGATCACCGAGCCCAGGATCAGGGCCACCGCCAGCGCCAGCAGCGCCACGGACACGGTCCAGCCCCAGGCCGACAGCATCCATTGCCAGTAGGTCGGGTAAGCCCCGCCGGGGTCTTGCAGGAAGACTTCCCATTGCCAGTTCATGGCCATACAGGCTTCTCCAGTTTGAAAATTGAAAACAAGGAACTGCCCTGGCCCACGCGGACCAGGGCGAGCGTCACGTCACCCAGAGGGCGGGCGGACGCCGCACGACGCCATCACTTCTTGGCGTAGTCTTCGGCAGGCTTGTCGTTGGGGTTGGCCCAGGCAGCCTTGGTGGCTTCGCTGGCCGGCAGGCCCACGCGGGTGTTCTTCGGCGGGATGGGTTGCACAAACCACTTGTCGTACAGCTTGGCCAGTTCACCCGACTTGGCCAGTTCCTTGATGGTGTCGTCGCCGAGCTTCTTGAAGGCCGGGTCGTCCTTGCGGACCATGATGCCGATGGGCTCGACGTTGAGCACTTCGCCCACGATCTTGTAGTCGGCCGGGCTCTTGGAGGTGGCGATGTTGCCAGCCAGGATCTGGGCGTCCATCACGAAAGCGTCGGCGCGGCCCGATTCGAGCAGCAGGAAGCTGTCGGCGTGGTCCTTGCCGAAGACTTCCTTGAAGTCGACGCCGGTGGCGCGCTCATGCTTGCGCAGCAATTGCACGGAAGTGGTGCCCGTGGTGGTGGCCACGTTCTTGCCATTGAGTTGGGCGATGCCGGTGATGCCCGAAGCGGCCTTGACCGCGATGCGCACTTCTTCGACATAGGCGGTGTCCAGGAAGGACACGTCCTTCTGACGGGCCACGTTGTTGGTGGTCGAGCCGCACTCGATGTCCACGGTGCCGTTCTGCACCAGCGGGATGCGGTTTTGCGAAGTGACCGAGACGTACTTCACTTCCAGCTTCTTGCCCACGGCCTTTTCGACGTTGGCGACGATGCGCTGGCACAGTTCGACGTGGTAGCCGGCGTACTTGCCGTCACCCAGCGTGAAAGACAGGGCACCCGAGGAATCGCGCACACCCAGGGTGATGGCGCCCGACGCCTTGACCTTGGCCAACGTGTCGTTGGCTTGGGCCAGGACGCTGCCCGTCGCCAGGGCGGCGACTGCGAAAGCGAGCAAATGTTTCTTCATGGAATCTCCTAGGAATGGGAACGATGAGATTAAGGGAAGGGTAAATTTTAGGGAACCAGCACCCAGGGAATACCCGGCGTCCCGGCATGCAAAAAGTGCACTGAAGGAATCATTTCCTGGCCAGTCCGGACTGCGCTACCCCTCCGACACGCCTGCCCGCCACCTCAGCGGCAGAGCTTGACTTGTGGACGGTCCAGACAAGCAGCCTTTGTGCCAGGGTAAGCCACAAATGCAATGGATCAGACAGAATCAGGGAAAACGTGAGCCACCTTGGGCATCGCGGCGCACGCCGCAACGGCATCCGGATGAACGGTAGGCAGGGAAGAAGAAATGGCTTGTCTCGGCACCGTGACGCATGGTGATGGTCCTGTTGTTCTTGGAACCCGTCACGCCTGTGTCTTGGACAGGCGGCAGGTTGGTGGGCCCAGACTGTAGAGAAGCGCCCGACCCAAGGCCAATGCCGGATTAAATGGGCCTCATGCAAAAAAAGCATGAGCCACTCTCGCGCCCGCTCAGACCGATTCGTCCGGACGCACCGTGTTGGCCACCAGGTAGCGCCACAGGGCTTCTGCACGGTCCTTGGGGGCCTCGCGCCCGGCCGCTTGGGCGGAGGGCCGCTCGCGGTAGGCGCGCAACTCCATGGTGATCTGAAGGGGCGGCGCATCGGGTGGCAGAGCACTGACCAGGCGCCGGGCCCGCAGGTCCTTGCGCACCGCGCTGAAGGGCAGAAACGCCACGCCATGCCCTTCCAGTGCCATGGCCTTGAGGCCTTCGGCCATGTCGGTCTCGTACACGCGGTCGAGGTGGATGGCGGTGCCCGACTGCTTGAGCATCAGCTCGACCATGCGCCCCAGGTAGGCATCGGGGGCATAGCCCAGGTAGGGCAGCAACTGGCCCGGGCGCCCCGGCAGCAGGTACATGGGCCGGCCCTCGGCGTCGGGCTTCACATAGGGGGCCAGCACCTCCTGGCCCAGGCTCACCATGTCGTAGCGGTCGGGGTCGATCTGGAAGGGCTGCGAGGGGTGGTAGTAGGCGATCAGCAGGTCGCAACTGCCTTCGACCAGGCGCAGCACCGCATCGTGCACATTGAGGGCGATCAAGCGGCTTTTGAGCGGCCCGAACTTCTCGCGCAGGCTGGTCACCCAGGTCGGGAAGAAGGTGAAGGCCAGGGTGTGCGGCACCGCAAACTCGACCACATCCTTGCCCACGCTGGTGTGGCCGCGCAGCATGGCCCGGGTGGTCTGCAACGACTGCAGCATCTCCAGCGACTGGGCGTACAGCGTCTCGCCGGCCGGGGTCAGCCGCGTGGGGTAGGAGCTGCGATCCACCAGATCCGCCCCGGCCCAGGCCTCCAGGGCCTGGATGCGGCGCGAGAACGCCGGCTGGGTCACGTGCCGCAATTGGGCCGACCGGCTGAAACTGCGGGTCTCGGCCAGGCTGACGAAGTCTTCAAGCCATTTGGTTTCCATGGGGGGCGATTATGAGCCGCCCCAGCGCGTGCTTGTCACACCGGCGCCACCACGCCCTGCCCGGAGTAATGCCCCTTGACATTGGCCAAAAACTGGTTGACCGAGCGCTGCACGGCCTCAGGCGACCAGCCGGCCACATGGGGCGTGAGCACCACATTGGGGAGCCCGATCAGATCGGCCGGGGGTTGCGGCTCGCTTTCGTACACATCCAGGCCGGCCGCGCCCAGGCGGCCCTCTCGCAGGGCCAGCGCCAGCGCGGCGGTGTCGACCACGCTGCCGCGCGCGATGTTGACCAGCACACCGCGGGGGCCCAAGGCTTCGAGCACCGGGGCATTCACCAAGTGCTTCGTCGCCGCCCCACCCGGCGTGGCCACCACCAGAAAATCGGCCCACTCGGCCAGGGCCTGCAACTGGTCGAAGTAGCGGTAGGCCACGCCCTCGCGGGGGCTGCGGTTGTGGTAGCCCACCTCGATGTCAAAACCCTCGGCCCGGCGCGCGATCTTGCGCCCGATGGTGCCCAGGCCCAACAGGCCCAGACGGCGGCCCGACACATTGGGCGGCAGGGGGATGGCCTCGCGCCAGACACCCTGGCGGGTCAGGGTGTCCAGCCGCGGGATGCCGCGCACGGCCGCCAGCAGCAGGCCCAGGGCGTGGTCGGCGACGCAGTCGTCATTGGTGCCGGCACCATTGGCCACCACCACCCCGCGTTGGCGCGCATGGGCCACATCGACCATCTCGTAACCCGCGCCCAGGGCGCAGATCAGTTGCAGCTGGGGCATGCGGTCCATCTCGGCCGCGGTCAGCCCCACCGCGCCCACGGTCAGCACCACCTGCACCTGGGCCCCGTGCTCGGCCACGGCGGCAGCCCGCTCGGCCGGGCTGGGGGCGTAGATCACCTGCAGCAGCTCGGCCATCTGGGCGCGGTGTTCTTCAGACAAAAAGTGCAGGGCCAACAACAAGGGCTTGGTCGGATTCATGGCAGAAACTCAAAAAACAAAGGAATGAAAACTCAAATCGGCGCCGGCTCGGGATCACTCACCGCTTTGCTGCAGCGCCCACATGCGGGCGTAGCGGCCCTGCTGGGCCAGCAAGTCGGCATGGGCACCGCGCTCGATGATGCGGCCGCCCTCCATCACCAAGATCTCATGCGCATCGACCACGGTGGAAAGGCGGTGGGCGATCACCAGCGAGGTCTTGTTACGCGCCACCGAGGCCAGCTCGGCCTGGATGGCGCGCTCGTTGGCCGAATCCAGGGCCGAGGTGGCCTCGTCAAAAATCAGGATGGGTGGGTTCTTGAGCAGGGTGCGCGCGATGGCCACGCGCTGCTTCTCACCGCCCGACAGCTTCAGGCCGCGTTCACCCACCAGGGTCTGGTAGCCGGCCGGCGAGGCGGCGATGAAGTCGTGGATGCGGGCCGCGCGGGCGGCCGATTCCACCTCGGCCTGGCTGCTGCCGGGGCGGCCATAGGCGATGTTGTAGGCCACGGTGTCGTTGAACAGCACCGTGTCCTGCGGCACGATGCCGATGGCCTGGCGCACGCTGGCCTGGGTGACGGCCCGGATGTCGTGCCCACCGATCGTGATGCGGCCCTGCTGCACGTCATAGAAGCGGTACAGCAGCCGCGCCAGCGTCGACTTGCCCGAGCCCGAGGGCCCCACCACGGCCACCGTCTTGCCCGCCGGCACGACAAAGCTCACCCCCTGCAGAATGGGGCGCCCGCCCTGGGGGTCGTAGGCAAAGTGCACATCCTCGAAGCGCAGCTCGGGCGCCTCGCCGGGCTGCAGCGGCTGTGCGCCCGGGGCATCGGCCACCTCGCGCTCGCGCTCCATCAGGGTGAACATCTTGTCGAGATCGGTCAGGCTCTGCTTGATCTCGCGGTAGATCACGCCCAGGAAGTTCAAGGGCACATACAGCTGGATCATGAAGGCATTGACCATCACCAGGTCACCCAGCGTCATGCGGCCATCCACCACGCCCTGGGTGGCACGCCACAGCATGGCCACCAGGCCCACCGCGATGATCAGCTGCTGGCCGGTGTTGAGCATCGACAAGGTGGTCTGTGCCTTCAGCCGGGCCAGGCGCAGGCGCTCCAGGCTTTCGTCGTAGCGCCGGGCCTCGAAGGTCTCGTTGTTGAAGTACTTGACGGTCTCGTAATTCAGCAGCGAGTCCACCGCCCGCGTGTGGGCCGCCGAATCGAACTCGTTGGCCTGGCGCCGCCACTGGGTGCGCCATTCGGTGACCTTGACCGTGAACACGATGTAGAAGGCCAGGGCGGCCAGGGTGATCCAGGCAAACCAGACGTCGAACTTGACGGCCAGGATGGACAGCACCAGGGTCACCTCGATCAGCGTGGGCACGATGCTGTAGAGCGAGTACGAGATCAGCGACTCGATGCCACGCACGCCGCGCTCGATATCACGCGTCATGCCCCCGGTCTGGCGCTCCAGGTGAAAGCGCAGGCTCAGCGCGTGCAGGTGCTCGAAGGTCTGCAGCGCGATGCTGCGCGCAGCCCCCTGGGTGGCCTTGGCAAACACCAGTTCGCGCAGCTCGGTGAACAGCGAGGTCGACAAGCGCAAGCCCCCGTAGGCCAGCAGCAAGGCGGCCGGCACCACCAGCACGGCCTGCGGATCGCCGGGCTTGAAGGACATCGCGTCCACCAGCGACTTGAGCAGCACCGGCACGCCCACATTGGCCAGCTTGGCCCCCACCATGAAGCCCAGCGCGGCCAGCACACGCCACTTGTACTGCCACAGGTAGGGGAACAGCCGCGCCAGGGTTTGCCAGTCGCGGGAGGGTGAGCGGTCGGCTTGTGAGATGGGCGCGGGGGGTGAGGATTCGCCAGAGCGGCGCATAGGGGACAATTCCAGACTTGTGAAACCATGAGATTGTGCCCATGTCCGACCGACCCAGTGCCCAGCGGGCCTTTGAAGAACCCCTGCCGCAAGACAAGGAGCTGGTGCTCAAGGTGATTCCGATGCCGGCCGACTGCAACGCCAACGGCGATATCTTTGGCGGCTGGGTCATGGCCCAGGTCGACCTGGCCGGCTCGGTGTTGCCGGCACGTTACGCCCAGGGCCGCATGGCCACGGTGGCAGTGAACGAGTTCATTTTCAAGCAGCCCGTGCGGGTGGGCGACATCCTGTCCTTCTACGCCTCGATGGAGCGCATCGGCCGCACCTCGATGACGGTGCGGGTCGAGGTGTTTGCCGAGCGATTCCGGGCCCAGGGCCAGTACATCAAGGTGACCCAGGCCACGCTGACCTATGTGGCCATCGACGATCAGGGCCGCCCGCGCGAGATCCCGCGCGGCTGAGGCCCGCCCCTTCTGCCCGCCCTTCTACCCCAGGCGCGCGCCCGGCGATAGCGCCTTTTCCCCGATAGCCAGACCGCCCCTGCCGGCCTCACCATGCGCCAGCGGGTGGCGGTGCTCCGCCGCTCAGGGTTAGCCCCGAGTGTGTGGCCTCGGCCCCCGCCGCTACATTATTTATGCCAAGCGATTGCTTGGCATAAATCATTGGGGAGCCGATGTGCAATTCGTGCAACTGCTGATCAGCGGGGTCTCTCAGGGCTGCATCTACGGCCTGATCGCGCTGGGTTTCGTGCTCATCTACAAGGCCACCGAAACGGTGAGCTTTGCCCAGGGCGAGCTGATGATGCTGGGCGCCTTCTGCGGCCTGGGTCTGATGACGGTGCTGGGCTTTCCGTTCTGGCTGGCGGTGCCGGCCACCCTGGTGGCCATGGGGCTGTTCGGCATCGTGCTGGAGCGTGCCGTGGTGCGCCCCATCCTGGGGCAGCCCGCCTTCTCGGTGGTGATGCTCACCATCGGCATCGGCTATGTGCTGCGCGGCGTGGTCACGATGATCCCGAACATCGGCACCGACACCCACACCCTGCCCGTGCCCTACAAGGACCTGAGTCTGAACCTGGCCGGCCTGGTGCTGAACGCCGAGCAGGCCGTGGTGATCGCCGCCACCGCCGTGCTGTGCGGCGGGCTGTTTGCGATGTTCCGCTACAGCAAGCTGGGCATCGCCATGCAGGCGGCCTCGCAGAACCAGCTGGCGGCCTACTACATGGGCATCCCGGTCAAGCGCCTCAACGGCCTGGTATGGGGGCTGGCCGCGGCCGTGGCCTCGGTGGCGGGGCTGCTGCTGGCGCCCATCACCTTTGTGCACGCCAACATGGGCTTCATCGGGCTGAAGGCCTTCCCGGCCGCCGTGGTCGGGGGCTTCGGCAGCCTCCCCGGGGCCATCGTGGGCGGGCTGGTGATCGGCATCGTCGAGTCGCTGTCGGGCTTCTACCTGCCCGAGGGCTTCAAGGACATCGCGGCCTACATCGTGGTGCTGCTGATGCTGATGCTCAAACCCAACGGCCTGTTCGGCGACAAGCTGCGTAAGAAAGTCTGACCCACCATGCGCTTTCTGTTCAAGACCGATTACGACCAGGACATCCGCCTGGCCAAACACGGCGGCCAGCGCTTCTGGTACGGGCTCTTGCTTCTGGCCCTGCTGGCCGCGCCCTGGCTGGTGCCCGAGTACTGGCTGGCCCAGCTCACCTTTGTGCTGATCTACGGCATCGTGGGCCTGGGGCTGATGCTGCTGGCCGGCTTCACGGGCTTGTTCTCCATGGGGCACGCGGCCTTCCTGGGCGTGGGGGCCTACACCCAGGCCGCGCTGTGCGGCCTGGGCTGGCCGTTCCCGCTGGCCCTGGCCTGTGCTGCCGCGCTGTCGGCGGCGGCAGGCCTGCTGGTGGGCTTGCCGGCCCTGCGGGTCAAGGGCATCTACCTGGGCATGGCCACCTTGTCGTTCGGTTTCATCGTGGAGGAAGTGTTCGCACGCTGGGAGAGCGTGACCGGAGGCAATGCCGGCAAGCACGTGCAGGCCCCCGACTTCTTCGGCTGGAAGGCCGACAGCGCCGAATCGTTCTACTTTGTCTGCCTGGTGATCGCCGTGGCCAGCACCCTGGGCATCCTGAACCTGCTGCGCTCCCCCACGGGGCGGGCCTTCGTGGCCATCCGTGACTCGGAGATCTCGGCCCAGAGCATGGGCATTCACCTGGCCCGCTACAAAAGCCTGTCGTTTGCGCTGTCGGCGGCGCTGGCCGGCATGGGGGGCGCCCTGTACGCGCACAAGCTGCAGTTCATCTCGCCCGACCAGTTCGACATCCTGCAATCGATCGACCTGCTGCTGATGATCGTGATCGGCGGCCTGGGCTCGGTGCATGGGGCCTTTCTGGGCGCACTGTTCCTGATCTCGATGCCGCAGGTGATCGCCCTGTCCAAGGATTCGCTGCCCGACGCCATCGCCCAGGCGCCCGGCCTGCAGGGCCTGGTCTACGGCCTGGTGCTGATCGCCTTCGTGCTGTTCGAGCCGATGGGCCTGTATGGGCGCTGGCTCAAGGTGCGCACCTGGCTGCAGATGTTCCCGTTCTACCGCAAGGGCATGTTCAAGCGCCAGAAGTCGTTCCAAAAATCAGATCGACTGAAGTAGAGGCCCACGATGGAAAACAACATCCTTCTCTCGGCCCGTGACCTCAGCGTGCGCTTCGGCGGCGTGCTGGCGGTCAACAAGGTCAGCTTCGAGGTGCGCCAGGGCGAGGTCTTCACCCTGATCGGGCCCAATGGGGCAGGCAAGACCACGGTGTTCAACCTGATCAGCCGCATCTACACGCCCACCAGCGGCGAGATCGATTACGCCAGCGCCGAGGGCCCGGTGCGCCTGACCGAGCGCCCGCCGCACCAGATCGCCCGCCTGGGCATTGCGCGCACCTTCCAGAACATCGAGCTGTTCGAGCACGCCACCGTGCTGCACAACCTGCTGATCGGGCGGCACACGCACCGCGACAGCGGGCTGTGGAGCGATCTGTTCTTCACCCGCCGCACCCGCGAGGCCGAGCTGCGGGCCCGTCGCAAGGCCGAGGAGGTGATCGACCTGCTCGATCTGCAGCACCACCGCGATGCCCTGGTGGCCGGCCTGCCCTATGGCGTGCGCAAGGTGGTCGAGCTGGCACGCGCCCTGTGCACCGAGCCGCGCCTGCTGCTGGACGAGCCCTCCTCCGGCCTCAATGTCGAAGAGACCGAAGACATGGCCTACTGGATCCAGGACATCCAGAAAGAGCTGGGCATCACCGTGCTGATGGTCGAGCACGACATGACCCTGGTGTCGCGCGTGTCCGACCGGGTGCTGGCCATGAACCAGGGCGAGGTGCTGGCACTGGGCAGCCCGCGCGAGGTGCAGACCCACCCGGGCGTGGCCGAGGCCTACCTGGGCACCATCGACGACGTGAGCAACCTGCGCCGCCCCGCCGGCACCGGGGCCCGGTTTGAAAGGAAAGCCGCATGAGCGCCACCCTGGCCCCGCCACACACCGCGCCACACACGGCACCACACACCGCCCCGCCCTCTTCGCCCAGCCAGGCCACGGAGGCCGCACCGGCGGTGCTGCAACTGCTCAACGTGGAGAGCGCCTACGGCCCCATCAAGGCCATCCGCGGCGTCAGCCTGCAGGTGCGTGAAGGCGAGATCGCCACCGTGCTGGGCTCCAACGGCGCGGGCAAGAGCACCATCCTCAAAACCATCTCGGGCATCATCGACCCGCGCAAGGGCTCGATCAGCTTCCGCGGTCAGGACATCACCGCCCGCGACCCCTCGGCCATCGTGCGCCTGGGCCTCTCGCATGTACCCGAAGGGCGCGAGGTGTTCCCGCTGCTGTCGGTGCGCGACAACCTGCTGATGGGCGCCTACACCCGGCACGACACCGACGCCGTGGCGCGCGACATCGAGGCCGTGTATGGCTACTTCCCCATCCTGCGCGAGCGCGCGGCCCAGGAGGCCGGCCTGCTGTCGGGCGGTCAGCAGCAGATGCTGGCCATCTCGCGCGCCCTGATGGCCCAGCCCTCGCTGATCCTGCTCGACGAACCCAGCCTGGGCCTGAGCCCCAAGCTGACCAAGGAGATCTTCGAGATCGTGGTGCGCATCAACCGTGAACGCGGCACCACCATCTTGCTGGTCGAGCAGAACGCCAACATGGCATTGAATGCGGCCGATTACGGCTACGTGCTGGAAAACGGGCGCATCGTGATGGAAGACAGCTGCGAGCGCCTGCGCGAGAAGGACGACATCAAGGAGTTCTACCTCGGCCTCAAGGACGAAGGCGTGCGCGGCGAGCGGCGCTGGAAAAAGAAAAAGAACTGGAGGTGAGCCGTGACCGGACTCTGGAAACCCGACCGCCTGCAGCCCAGCACCGACATCGTGGTGCCGGGCGACACCATCCCGGCGATGTTCTGGAACGCGGTCGAACGCCGCGGCCCCCAGGTGTGGATGCGACAGAAAGAACTGGGCATCTGGCGCAGCTGGACCTGGGCCCAGACGGCCGAGGCGGTGCGCGAAATCGCCGGCGGGCTGATGAGCCTGGGCTTTGCCCCCGGCGACACCGCCTCCATCCTGTCGAACACGGTGATCGAGTGGGTGCTGGCCGACCTGGCCGTGCTGAGCGCGGGCGGCGTGGCCAATGGCATCTACCCCACCGATGCCGCCCCTCAGGTGCACTACCTGTGCGAAGACTCCCGCACCACCGTGCTGTTCGTGGAAGACGACGAGCAGCTCGACAAGGCCCTGGAGGTGCGCGAACAGCTGCCTCTGTTGCGCCAGATCGTGGTCTTTGACATGAAGGGCCTGCGCGAACTCGCCGACCCCGGCGTGATCAGCCTGGACGCCCTGCGCGAGCGCGGCCGCGCCCACCTGCAGCAGCACGCAGGCGAGCTGGAGCGCCGCGTGCAGGCCTGCCGCCCCGAAGACCTGGCCATCCTGGTCTACACCTCGGGCACCACCGGCAAACCCAAGGGCGCCATGCACACCCACGCCGGCCTGGTCTACACCGTGCGCGGCTACAACACCCTGATCGCCCGCGACGAGCACGACGAGGCCATGTGCTTTCTGCCTCTGTGCCACATCGCCGAGCGCCTGGGTGGCGAGTACTTCTCGCTCTACACCGGCACCCGGCTCAACTTTGTCGAGAACCCCGAGACCGTGCCCGAGAACGTGCGCGAGATCGCCCCCACCGTGTTCACCGCCGTGCCCCGGGTGTGGGAGAAGTTCTACTCGGGCGTGATGATCGCGCTGAAAGAGTCCAGCGCCCTGCAGCAGGCCGTCTATGCCTGGGCCATCGGCGTCGGCACCCGCATCGCCGACCAGGTGCTGGCCGGCCAGCCGGTGAGCGCCGCGCTCAAGGCCCAGTTCACGCTGGCCCGCTGGCTGGCGCTCGACAACGTGCGCAAGCTCATCGGCATCCACCGCGCGCGCTTTCTGGTGACCGGGGCCGCCCCGATCTCACCCGAACTGGTCAAGTGGTACCTGGCGTTGGGTGTGCCCATGCTGGAGGTCTGGGGCATGACCGAGACCTGCGGCGCCGCCACCGGCGTGCCGGCCACACGCATCAAGCCCGGCTCGATCGGGCCGGCCGCGGGCTACAACGAGGTGCGCCTGGACCCGGCCACCGGCGAAATCCTGGTGCGCGGCCCCAACGTCTTCAAGGGCTACCTGAACCTGCCCGAAAAGACCGCCGAAACCATCACCCCCGACGGCTGGCTGCACACCGGCGATGTGGGCCAGGTCGATGCCGACGGCTACTACCGCATCACCGACCGCATGAAGGACATCATCATCACCGCGGGCGGCAAGAACATCACCCCCAGCGAACTCGAGAACGAACTGAAGTTCTCGCCCTACATCACCGATGCCGTGGTGATCGGCGACCGCCGCCCCTACCTGACCGTGATCATCATGATCGACCAGGAGAACGTCGAGAAATTCGCCCAGGACCACGACGTGCCCTTCAGCAACTACGCCAGCCTGACCCGCGCCCCCGAGGTGCAGCAGCTGATCCAGGGCGTGATCGACCAGGTCAACACCCGCTTTGCACGGGTCGAGCAGATCAAGAAGTTCTTCCTGCTCGACACCCAGCTCAGCGCAGAAGACGAGGAACTGACCCCCACCATGAAGCTCAAGCGCCAGCTGGTGCAGAAGAAGTACGCCGAGCGGATCGAAGCGATGTATTGACCCCCTTGCAGCCACGTCAGGCGCCGCGCGCCTGGAAGCCGCAAAGGGGTTGGCAGCGCACGTGATCAGTGCGGGGTTTTGGGCGCCACCAGCCCGGCCAGGGTCTTGGCGGCGTTGGCGCGGGAGAAATGGCGCTGGATGTTGGCCCGTCCGTTGGCGGCCAGGCTGTTCCAGAGCGCCTCATCCCCATACAGGCGCACGATTTCATCGGCATAGGCCTGGGGGTCGTCCGCCACCAGCAGGTCCACGCCGGGGCGCAGCCCCATGCCTTCGGAGGCCACACCGGTCGCCACCACGGGCAGGCCGTGGGCCATGGCCTGGTTGACCTTGCCTTTCACGCCCGCGCCGTAGCGCAGCGGGGCCACCGAGATGCGAGCCTGCGCGATCAGCGGGTTGACATCTTCCACATAGCCCACGATGTTCACGCCCGGGCCCGTCATCGCCTGGATGCGCGCGGGCATGTGGCTGCCCACCACGGTGAAGACCAGTTCGGGCAGGCGCGCATGGACCCGGGGCCAGACCTCGGCCAGGAACCACTCCACCGCGTCGATGTTGGGCGGGTGGCGGAAGCCGCCGATGAAGAGCAGGCCTTCGCGCTCGGCATAGCTGGGCCCTGCCGGCTCGACCTCGTGGATGTTGGACAGGATGCGCACATCGGCGCCCGGAACCTCCTGGCCCAGCACACCGAGTTCGACCGGGCTCACCACCAGGGTGACGTCGCAGGCGCGGATCACGCCCAGCTCCTGCTCGCGGGTCTTGAGCGCCGTGCCCATCAGGGCCGATGAGTTCTCCAACTCGGCCAGGCGCTGCTCACGCAGGTAGTGCAGATCGACCGTGTCGAACACGATGCGGGCCTGCGGCGCCCATTCGCGGATGCGCGCCATGTAGGGCGCCGCGATGTAGTGGCGGCAGAACAGGATGGTGTCGTACAGCTTGCCGCGCTGCTCCAGCAACTGAGCCACCGAGTTGATGTAGGGGGCGAACCAGACCTCGACCCCGGCCCGCTGCAGCTGGGCCACATAGGGCTGGCGGCACTCGAGGTTGTCGGCCACGAAGCTGACCTTGCAGCCCTGTTCGACCAGCAGCTCCAGCATGGCCAGCATGCGCACCGAGCCCGAATCCTGATCGGGGGTGATCATGCAGGCCTCGACCACCAGCACGCGGGCGCGCGCCTCGCGGTCCACCTCGCGCTGCGGCTCCACGCCATTGAGGCGGTGGTGCTTGAGCACACCTTCCCAACGCTTGAAGAACACCTCCTTGTTGATCACCTGGTGCCGCTTCACGCCCTGGGTTTCATCGGTGCCCGAGCTGATGCCCTCGTAATGCACGATGGTGCACTGCGGCTGGTAGTAGACGCGCTGACCCGCAGCACGCACGCGGAAGGCCAGGTCGGTGTCTTCGTAATAGGCCGGGGTGTAGGCCCGGTCGAAACCGCCCAGGGCCACCCAGTCGCTGCGCATGATGGCCAGACAGGCTCCGGAGCAGTAGTCGGCCTCGCGCAGGTAGTTGTAGATGGGACGCTCGGGGTCGTCGCCACGGCCCCAGTTCCAGGCCGAGCCGTCCTGCCACAGAATGCCACCGGCCTCTTGCAAGGTGCCGTTGGGGTAGACCAGGCGCGCGCCCACCAGCCCCGCGTCCGAGCGGGTGTCGAACACCCATTGCAGCGCGGCCAGCCAGCCCGGCGTGACCTGGGTGTCGTTGTTGAGCATGACCAGCATGTCACCACGCGCCAGATCGGCCCCATGGTGGCAGCTGCCGATGAAGCCCAGGTTCTGCGGGTTGCGCACCAGGCGCACGCCCTGCAGATCAGGCAGCGCCTGGGCTGCCGGGTTGGGCGAGGCATCGTCGACGACGATGATCTCGACATCCGACAGGTCGGTGTGCTCGCCCAGGCTTTTCAGGCAGTTGAAGGTGTAGAGGTGCTGCTCGTAGACCGGGATCACGATCGAATAGCGCGGCACCCGGTCAGCCGGGCAGGTGGCCAGGCTCAGCGGGGCAATCTCGGCCTGGGCCGGCGCCGGACGCTGGGGCGCCTGGTGCACGGGTGCATTGAGCTTGTCGTTGATGCGGCGCACCAGGGCCGCCGGCCCCTCGGTGCGCAGGATGCGCAGCATCATGGGCAGGCGCTCGACCGCCCGACGGCCTTGACGGCGGGCCGTACCGGCCCGCGAGCGCAAGGCCTTGAGCACCCGGCTCGCGAAGCGCAGTGGTCGGGTGACGCGCCAGGAGGTGCTTTGCTCCAGCGCCTCGATGCGGGCCTGGCTGCGCACCAAGTCCTGGCCCCGTGACTCGAACAGGCGCTCGACACGCCGGGTTTCCTCCTGCTGGGCACACAGTTGCGCATGGGCCTGCTGCGCCTGGTGTTCAGCCTGTTGCTGAAATCGAACCAACTCATCGCGCATCGCTCCCAGTTCGTCGCGCAGCGCACCCACATCGGCCAAGTAGCTGCCGAAGACCTCGTGCCATGGCCTACCAGCCGCTTCACTCGCACGTGCCAGCAAAGCCTGTTGTGCCTCCACATCGGCCAAGCGTTGCTGCAGCACTTCACGCGCCTGGCGATGCCCACAGCGCACGCCATAGTCATACAAGGCCTGCAAGGGCAGATCCACACCGGGAGGGACGGTGGCACGCAGCGCCGAAAGGTCAGGCAAAGGAAGCTGAGGCAACCCAGGCTCAAAACCAGCCAGCGGCTGCATGAGCTTGTCTGCATAGGCCTGGCGCAGGCGAGCTTGGGCCGGTAGATCGAGCCAGGGCTCGGCCTCGCCCGGGGCCGGGTGGTGCGGGCGCACGGCTTGCAGCAAAGCCTGATTCCAGACCTCGGCCGGGCTGTCGGCCGGCAAGAGGTGAGCGTCAGGGTGCTGCGCCAGGCGCTCGATCAGTGCACCGCGGGCGCTGGCCACGATGGGCAGGCCCGAGGCCAGTGCCACATCGAGGGTATAGGCATAGGTCTCGGGATAAGGCCCTGGGAACCACAGCACATCGGCGCGCTCCAGCGCCAGTCGGTGCGGCAGGTCTGCATCGTCATAGGGGCCACGCAACTGAATAGGCAGCACCGGGGTCTCGTCAATCGGAGTCTCTGGAGCACCCAGCAAGGTGAACTCCAACGGCAGCATCTGCTGACGGGCCGCTTCGGCGCAACGGCGCAGTACGTCCAGCCCCTTGAAACGCGTCAAGCCTCCCACCAACAACACGCGGGCACTTCTCACGGGCGCTGCTAGCCATTCGGCCCGTGGCGGATGCGCCAACACGGTGATGCGTAAATCGGGGAAATGGCTCAACACCCGCTCAGCCACAAAGTGTGAGGGAGCCAGCACGCGATCCGCATCGGCCAGCAGACGGTGCATCAACGCACGCCAAGTGGCCACTGGCAGGCCCCAGGCATGCGGTCGCGCCTTCTGACAACGTTGGCAACCCGCCAGATCCGGCTCGCCGCAGTAGCCGCCTTCGGGTGTGGACAGGTTGTACTGCGGGCAATATGCCAGGTAGTCGTGCAACGTGACGTCATAGGGCAGGGCCAGCAGGCCAGGCAAGTCAAGTACATCAGCGCCGAAACCATCGACATGGTGGATATGAAGGCGGCTGTACCCCTGCGCGCCCAGCACGGCCACAAGGCGTGGCCAGGATGCGGCATTCAAGACCTCTTCACCGCCTTCGGCGCGCTCCAGGCGCACCAGTCCGGCGCCGGCCGGCCGCAGCACATCGATGCGGGCCCGCCCCGCCAGCAGAGCTCGCAGATCGGCCACATGGCGCTCTACCCCGCCTCCCAAGGCATGGGTGATCCAGAGAAAGCGGTGCTGTCCTTGTGGCGCCTGGACGGTCGCCATTTGTTTTTCTGTCGTCAACAAGACTGAGAACCCTTCAACATCAGTGACGCCGGCACCCCCCGCCTAGGCTCCGGGTTTCAGAGTCCTCCCAGCGTTGGCACCGTCGGCCAGGGTGAACCGGGCCGCGAGATTGTAAAACGGTGCTGTGCAGGCCCGACGTTCAGCGTGCGGGTGTGGCCGGCACTTCAACAGGCACCACCGGCCCGGGACCGACCACAGGCACCAGCGGCACGGGCGGGCTGAGCGCCAGGGCGGGGCTGACGATCTGATCCTCCAGCCCCAGCGAGCGGATGAAGCCGCCCTCGGCCCATTCGGCATAGCGCCAGTCGCCATTGACCCGCACCACGCCCTCGGGGGGCTGCAGCTCCTGCACCGGCACGTTCTTCAGTGCCGTGCTCATGAAGTCGATCCAGGCCGGCAAGGCCAGGGCCGAACCCGAAGAGCGGCTGCCCAGGCTGCGCGGGGTGTCGTAGCCCACCCAGGCCACGGCGGCGATGCGCGGCTGAAAGCCGGCGAACCAGGCATCCACCACATCGTTGGTGGTGCCGGTCTTGCCATACAGGTCGGGGCGCTTGAGCGCGGCCTGCGCGCGGGCTCCGGTGCCCACCCGGGCCACATCCTGCAGCAGGCTGGCAATCATGAAGGTGTTGCGCTGCGGCACCACCCGGTCGGCCTCGGTGAGCGTGATCTCGGGCGCCTCGAACACCGCCTTGCCTGACGCGTCGCTGATGCGGCGGATGAACTGGGGCTTGACCTTCAGCCCCCCGTTGGCGATCACCGCATAGGCGCCGGCCAACTGCATCGGGTTGGTCGAGCCCGAGCCCAGGGCCTGGGTCAGGTTGTCGGGCTGGCGTTCGGGGTCAAAGCCGAAGCGGCTGGTCCAGTCGCGCGCGGCCTGGGGGCCCAACAGCTGCAGCAGCCGGATCGAGACCAGGTTCTTGGAGCGGATCAGCGCCTGACGCACGGTGATGGGGCCATCGGTGCTGCCGTCGTCGTTCTCGGGCGACCAGTCGCCCACGTTGCTCAGCGGCGCGTCGTTGACCAGGGTCTCGGGCTGCACGCCGCGCTCCATGGCACCGGCATAGATGAAAGGCTTGTAGCTGGAGCCCGGCTGGCGCCAGCCCTGGGTCACATGGTTGAACTGATTGCGGTGGAAGTCGAAGCCGCCCACCAGCGCACGCACATCGCCATTGGCCGGGTCCAGCGCCACCAGACCTCCCTCGGCCTCGGGCCACTGGGTCAGCACCCAGCCCTTGCCTTGCTTCAGCACGCGCAGCACCGCGCCACGGCGCACGCGCAGCTTGTTGGAGGCATTGGCCGTCAGGCCGGGCTGGATCTGGCGCAAAGCCGCCCCGTCCAGCTGAAGGACCTCACCGGAGGCCAGCACCACGGTGACCGACTTGGGCGCCGCCTGGGTCACGATGGCCACGCGCAGCTCATCGTCATCGTCGTAGTCGGACAGGCTCTGGGCCACCGCAGGATCGCTGTCGGCCAGGCCGGTCGCCAGGGTCTCTTCGCCTTCGGGGCCACGCCAGGCCTGGCGCAGCTCGCGCTCGATCAGGGTGCGGCGCAGGGCCTTGTAGGCGGCCTCCTGCTCGTCGGCCCGCAGCGTGGTCTCGACCTTCAGGCCGGTGGTGTAGCTGAGCTCACCGAACTGGGCATACACCTGCTGGCGGGCCATCTCGGCCACGTACTCGGCATGCACATCCACCTCGTTGAGCTTGCGCACGACCAGCTTCTGCTCCTTGGCCTGCTGGTACTGCGCCTCATTGATCACCCCCTGCGAACGCATGCGCGACAGCGCCACCAGTTGCCGCGCCCGGGCCCGCTCGGGGTTGCGGATCGGGTTCACAAAATAGGGGTTCTGCGGCAGGCCGGCCAGCATGGCGCACTCGGCCGGCGTGAGCGCTGCCAGCGTCTTGCCGAAATAGGTCTGCGCCGCGGCCTCGAAGCCATAGGCGCGCGAGCCCAGGTAGATCTGGTTCATGTACAGCTCCAGCACCTGGTCCTTGCTGAGCTGGGACTCGATTTTCAGCGCCAGCAAGGCCTCCTTGAACTTGCGGCCCAGGCTGCGCGAGCGGTTCAGGAAGAAGGTGCGTGCCACCTGTTGCGTGATGGTGGAGGCGCCCTGCAGCCGCCCCCCCGTGACGATGGAGCCCAGGGCCCGCGCAATGCCGATGGGGTCGATGCCGTGGTGCTGGTAGAAGCGCGAGTCCTCCACTGCCAGCAGGCTGTCGCGCATGAGTTGAGGAATCTGGTCGATGCGCTGGTACACACGCCGCTCGCTGCCAAAGCCGCCGATCTCCACCCCGTCGGCGGTGTACACCCGCAAGGGCTGCTTGGGCTGGTAGTTGGACAGGGCGCTGGTGTCCGGCAGGTTCGGGTACATCAGCACGCCGGCCACCACGGTCAGCACCGCCAGCATGGCCAGCGCCAGCGCCCCCCAGGCCAACACGCGGCGCCAATGGACACGCAAGGCGCTGCCCAGACGGGCCGGGCGGAGGGAGTCAGGGATTGAAAACCGCATGCGTGGAGTGTTCAGACAAAACACCCATTATCGGCAAGCGCCCCACACCCCCATCCGTCCTAGGGAAAGTGCCGGTGGCGCAGGCAGGGCCGGGCCGTATAACGGACACACCCAAAAAGGAGACCCGCATGAAGAGACGTTTCGCCCCGGCCTTCGCCGTGCTCACCCTCAGCGCCACCGCCGCCCTGGCCCAGAGCCAGGGGGTGAGCAAGGACACCATCGTGCTCGGATCGATCCAGGACCTGTCCGGTCCGCTGGCCGGCTTCGGCAAGCAGGACCGCCTGGGCATGATGCTGCGGGTCGACGAGATCAATGAGCAAGGCGGCGTGAATGGCCGCAAGATCAAGCTGCTGGTGGAAGACTCGGGCTACGATCCCAAGAAGGCGGTGCTGGCGGCCCAGAAGCTCGTCAACCAGGACAAGATCTTCGCCATGGTGGCGCACATCGGCACGGCCCAGAACCTGGCCGCCATGCCGGTGCAGTTCGACAAGAACGTGATCAACTTCTTCCCGGTCACCGCCGCGCGTGAGATGTACGAGCCCTTCCACAGACTCAAGTACTCGTTCGCAGCCACCTATTACGACCAGATCCGGCTGGCCGCGCCACAGCTGATCAAGGAAAAGCAGGCCAAGAAGGTGTGCGCCCTGTACCAGGATGACGAGTTCGGCCTGGAGGTCTTGCGCGGCGGCGAGGCCGCCCTCAAGGCCATGGGCAGCGATTTTGCCGAGAAGACCTCGTACAAACGCGGCGCCACCGATTTCTCCTCGCAAGTGGCCAAGCTCAAGGCGGCCAACTGCGACTTCGTGGTCCTGGGCACCATCATCCGCGAGACCATCGGCGCCATCGGCGAATCGCGCAAGATCGGCTTCAACCCCACCTTCCTGGGCTCGAGCGCGGCCTACACCGACCTGATCCACAAGCTGGGCGGCAAGCCCATGGACGGGCTTTACGCCACCATGACCGTGCAGCACCCCTACCTGGACGAGGCTGCCCAGCCGATCCGCTTCTGGGCCAACAAGTACAAGACCAAGTTCAACGAAGACCCCACCGTGTTCTCGGTCTATGGCTACAACGCGGTGGACGCCTTCATCCGCGCAGCCCAGAAGGCCGGCCCCAACCTGAGCACCGACAGCTTCATCAAGGCCATGGACAGCATGGTCATCCCGCCCGACATCTTCGGCAGCCCCGAGGCCAGCTTCGGACCACAAAAGCGCCTGGGCAACAACCTCAGCCGGATCTCGCAGATCCAGGACGGGCGCTGGAAGGTGGTCTCGGATTACGTGAAGCCCTGAAACTCAAGGGGTGGGCCCCTGGGGCGAGCGCTCCAGGCGCCCCACCTCCAGCCCCTGCGCGGCCAGGCGCTTGAGCAAGGCCTCGTAGACCGGCGCCGGCACGCTGGGGGTGCGCGACAACACCCACAGGTACTCGCGGCGGGGCTCGCTCACCGCGGCCAGCTGGTAGCCCTCGTCGAGGTCGATCACCCAGTAATCCCCCCACACCGCCGGAATGAACGACAGCCAGGCCGGGGCGAAACGCACCTGCAGCCGGGGCGAATCGGCCGCGCCGATCTGGCGCGCCTGCCCCACGGCTTTTTCGATGCTGCCGTCGGCCAAACGGCATTGGTTGACGACGCGCACCGCGCCCTCCGGGGTGCTCTGGTACTCGGCCCGGGTGTCGGCCACGCACTGTTTCTGGAAGCGATTCGGAAACTTGGCCACCTCGTACCAGGTGCCCAGGTAGCGCGGCAGATCCAGCCGTTCGATCGGTCGCAGCGCGGCGGGCTCTGCGGCCTGGGCCGAAGCGCTCAGGCCGCTCAAGCAGCACGCCCCCACCAGGCACAGCGGAGCAAGCAGACGGCGCCAGGCCGTCCTGGACGGCTTCAAAGAATGTGACATGAAAACCTTTTTTGTTGATGCATCATCGCTTCAAGAACAAGATGAGACTGCGCTGTCCAACAGCAAACAAGCGCTAAATTTCTCTATTTTTATCTTAAAACAATGCTTCATTCATTTAATCCATCTTTTCCATAAAACGCATTTGGGCAAATGTTATTCAGGAAACAGCAAGGGTTTCTACTAATTTGTAAGTTTTTGCCTGCTAGACTCCCGCGCTTCTGGCGCAATCCCAGACGCCAGCAAACCGACTGGAGACCTGACCGCATGAGCCCGACCGACCGCATCCGCAGCCCCGAACTTCTGTCCAAGGTGATGAGCGCCGAAGAAGCCGCCGCCCTGATTCCCCTGGGCGCCAACGTGGGCATGAGCGGTTTCACCGGAGCAGGTTACCCCAAGGCCGTGCCTCAGGCCCTGGCCGAGCGCCTGGCCGCCTGGCCGCCTGCCATGCAGCGGGCCACACCGAGGCCCGCATCGGCCTGTGGACCGGGGCCTCCACCGCGCCGGAGCTCGATGGTGCACTGGCCAAGGTCAACGGCATTGAAAAACGCCTGCCCTACCAATCCGACCCGACCCTGCGCAAGCTGATCAACAACGGCCAGGTGCGCTACATCGACATGCACCTGTCGCACGTGGCCCAGATGGCCTGGTTCGGCTTCCTGGGTCACCTGGACGTGGCCGTGGTCGAGGTGGCAGGCATCCTGCCCGACGGGCGCCTGATCCCCTCGTCTTCTGTGGGCAACAACAAGACCTGGCTGGACCAGGCCGACAAGATCATCCTCGAGGTCAACGAGCTGCAAAGTGCCGGCCTGGAAGGCATGCACGACATCTATTACGGCACCCAGTTGCCGCCCAACCGCAAGCCCATCCCCCTGACCCACCCCAGCGACCGCATCGGCGAGCCCTACCTGCGCTGCGACCCGGCCAAGGTGATCGCCGTGGTGCGCACCCGCCAGTCCGACCGCAACTCGGTGTTTGCCGCGCCTGATGCCGTGTCCGAACAGATTGCCGCGCACATCATCGATTTCATGAGCCATGAGGTGAAGCAGGGCCGCCTGCCGGCCAACCTGCTGCCGCTGCAGTCGGGCGTGGGCAACATCGCCAACGCCGTGCTGGCCGGCCTCAACAAAGGCCCGTTCGAGAACCTGACCGCCTACACCGAGGTGCTGCAGGACGGCATGCTCGACATGGTGCGCTCGGGCAAGCTGAGCTTTGCCTCGGCCACCGCGCTGTCGCTGAGCCCGCAGGCCACCGAAGACTTCAACAAGAACATCGATTTCTATCGGGAACGCATCGTGCTGCGCCCGCAAGAGATCAGCAACCACCCCGAATTGGTGCGCCGCATGGGCGTGATCGCCATGAACGCGATGATCGAGGCCGACCTGTACGGCAACGTCAATTCCACCCACATCATGGGTTCGAGCATCATGAACGGCATCGGCGGCTCGGGCGACTTTGCGCGCAACGCCTACCTGTCCTTCTTCGTCACGCCCTCGGTGGCCAAGGACGGCGCCATCTCCTGCATCGTGCCCATGGTCTCGCACGTGGACCACACCGAGCACGATGTCGAGATCATCGTCACCGAGCAGGGCCTGGCCGACCTGCGTGGCCTGGCACCCACCGAGCGCGCCAAGCTGATCGTGGAACGCTGCGCCCACCCCAGCTTCCGCCCCCAGTTGCAGGACTACCTGGACCGTGCCGCCAAGAGCTCCTCGGGCCTGCACACCCCCCACCTGCTCAACGAGGCCCTGAGCTGGCACAGCCGCTTCCTCGAAACGGGCAAGATGTGACGATGACCGAGCCCTTGGTGCCACGCGGAACCCTTCCAGACGGGGGGCCTCCGTGATCGTCCGCGACCGGCCCAATGGGCTCAAGCTCTTCCTGCTGATGCGCGGCTCGATCATGCCGCGCATCTTCCGCGTGCTGGCCTTCAACATCCTGCTGGCCACGGTGGTCACCCTCACCCACGGGGCCCTGTTCCACACCAAGGTCACCCTCACCGCGATCCCGTTTTCGCTGATCGGCCTGCCGCTGGCCATCTTCCTGGGTTTTCGCAACACCGCCGCCTACGACCGCTACTGGGAGGCGCGCAAGCTGTGGGGCGAGCTGGTGCTGCGCAGCCGCAACCTGGCGCGCCAGTGCCTGCACCTGATCGATGCCCCACCGGCAGGCCAGCCCGACCCGCGGCGCGCCATGGTGCTGCGCGCCGGCGCCTTCTGCCACGCCCTGCGCCTGCTGCTACGCAACGGCGGCGACCCGCGCGAGTTGCAGGCCCTGGTCACGGCCGAAGAATGGGCCGCCGTGGCGCCCAGCAGCAACAAGCCGCAGGCCCTGATGATGCGCATGGGCGCCGATCTGGCCGCCTGCCGCCGCGCCGGCCTGCTGGGGCCCAATGAACTGGTGCACATCGACGCCACGCTGTCGGCCATGACCTCGGCCGCCGCCTCGTGCGAGCGCATCAAGAACACCCCGGTGCCGTTTTCGTACACCCTGCTGCTGCACCGCACGGCCTACGCCTACTGCTTTTTGCTGCCCTTCGGCCTGGTCGACACACTGGGCTTCATGACCCCGGTGGTGGTGGCCATCGTGGCCTACACCTTCTTCGGCCTGGACGCCCTGGGCGACGAGATCGAAGAGCCTTTCGGCCTGCTGCCCAACGACCTGCCGCTGGAAGCCCTGTGCCGCCACATCGAGATCCACCTGCGCGAAGCGCTGGGCGAAACCGATCTGCCGCCCCCGCTGCAACCGGTCGACTACTGCCTGTTGTGAAACACCTCGCAGGCGGACACGCCAAACGCAAGCAGGTGTGACAACACGGCGGCCCGCAGCAGGCCGCGCCTAGAATGCGCCGCAACCCTGGGCCTCTTTCATGCTGTTCGTTCTCACCCCCTTCGACTGGCTGACCCTGCACGGCTTGGTCACGGTGGTGTCGGTGCTGATCTATGTGGTCACCTCGCATGTGATGCGCCAGCGCCGCCACCCCACGGCGGCCATCGCCTGGGTGTTCTTCATCCTGCTGATGCCTTACGTGGCCTTGCCGGCCTACCTGACCTTCGGCTCACGCAAGCGCCAGCGCCCCACGCCACCGCCCAAGAGCCCCCCGCCAAGCGATGCTGCCCTGGTAGGCGACGCTGAGCAGCACTGGGTCTGCGACACCCTGCTGGCCCTGGGCCAGGCCAGCCCCTCCGGTTACCACAGCCTGCAGCTGCATGCCGACGGCCACGAGGCCCGGCAGGCCTTGCTGAGCGTCATCGAAGGCGCCCGCCACAGCCTGGACATTGCCACCTTCATCTTGAAGGACGACGCCCTGGGCACCCCCGTGATCGACGCCCTGTGCGCCAAGGCGGTGGCCGGCGTGCGCGTGCGCCTGCTGCTGGACGGCCTGGGCAGCCTGATGGCCGGCCGCCCCCGGCTCAGCCGCTTCACCCGGGCCGGCGGGCAACTGGTGTTGTTCGTGCCGCCGCTGCACTCCCCCCTCAAGGGCCGCATCAACCTGCGCAACCACCGCAAACTGGTGGTGGCCGACGCCGGCGGCCCACAAGCCCGGCTGTGGTGTGGCGGGCGCAACCTGGCCGCCGAGTATTTCGAGGGTGAAGCCGGCCAAGCCCCCTGGCGCGACCTGAGCTTTGACCTGCAAGGCCCGCTGGTGGCCCAGGCCCACTGGCAGTTCGAGCACGACTGGGCCTTTGCCAGCGGGCGCCGCACGCCGCCCAACCCGGTTCAGCCCCCCCTGGCCAACCCCCCCGCCCCCACCGGCCAGGCGCAGTGGGTGGCCTCGGGCCCCGACCAGGCCGACGACACCGTGTACGCCATGCTGCTCACGGCGGCCTACCGGGCCAGCCACCGGCTGTGCCTGGTCACCCCCTACTTCGTGCCCGACCCGGCCCTGCTCAACGCCCTGTGCCTGGCGGCGCGGCGCGGGGTGCAGGTCGAACTGCTGCTGCCGGCCCGGTCCAACCACCGCTTGTCGGACATGGCCCGGGCCCGGGCCCTGCGCGCCCTGGTGCAGGCCGGCGGCCAGGTCTGGCTGCTGCCCGGCATGCTGCACGCCAAGCTCGCGGTGGTCGATGACAGCCTGGCCCTGGCCGGCTCGGCCAACCTGGACAGCCGCAGCCTGTTTCTGAACTACGAACTGATGGTGGCCTTCCAATCCGCCCACGATGTGCAGCGTTTTGCCGCCTGGTTCGAGCACGAGCGCCAGGGGGCCCGCCCCTACCGGGCCCAGCCCCCGGGCCTGGTGCGCGACCTGTTGGAGGGCATGCTGCTGTGGGTGGGCTTCGAGCTTTAGCGCCAGACTTGAGCGGGTGCGGCAGGAACTGGTTATCCCGGCCCTTCAGGTGGGTGACATGCGCTTACATTTCTATCTGCACTGAAACCTTGGAGCCTCCATGCACAAGCCAAGTCCCAAGCTGGACCGCCGCCAGACCCTGCAAGCGCTGAGCCTGCTGGGCGCCGCAGGCCTGATGGGCGCAGCCCGCGCCGAAACGCCGCTCGAAGGCGGCACCCTGAAGATCGTCGTGCCCTACCCTGCGGGGGGTACCTCCGACCGCGCCGCCCGCCTGCTGGGCGACGCCCTGGCCCCCCGCCTGGGCGTGCCCGTGATCGTCGAGAACCACGTGGGCGCCGGTGGCCGGCTGGCCGCCCAGCAGTTGTGGCGCGACAGCTCGGGCCAGAACCAGCTGCTGCTGGCCAACCCCGCCACCATGCTGGTCGCCCCGCTGGTGTTCAAGGACGTGGGCTACGACCCCGACAAGGATTACCGGCCCGTGTCGCAGATCACCCGCTATTCCTTCGGCCTGGCCGTGGGCGCCGGGGTGCCGGTGCGCGAGTTCGCCCACCTGCGCGCCTGGATGACAGCCAACCAGGACAAGGTGGCCGCCGGCGTGCCCGCCACCGGCAGCCTGCCGCATTTCTTCGCCCTGATGCTGGGCGAGCAGTTGGGTCTGAGCCTGCCCATCGTGGGCTACCGCGGCTCCGCCCCCTTGCTCAACGACCTGATGGGCGGCCACGTGCCCGTGGCGGTGGACACGCTGGACGCCCTGGAGCCCCTGCACAGGAGCGGCAAGCTGCGCATCCTGGCGGTGTCCAGTGACGAGCGCGCTGCCTCGCTGCCCACGGTGCCCACCTTCCGCGATGTGGGGCTCAAGCTGTCGGCCCTGGGCTGGAACGTGCTCTATGCCCCGGCCAATCTGCCGGCGGCCCGGGCTCAGCGCATCGCCGCCGCCGTCACCGCGGCCATGGCCCAGAAAGACCTGCAGGCCCGCTTTGCCGCAGCCGACATGGAGCCTGTCATCAGCACGGCCGAACAGACCCGGCGCATGCTCACGGCCTATGCCGCCCAGTGGACCCCGGTGGTGCGCAAGTCCGGCTTCCAGCCCTGAGCCGGCCCCTGAGCAGCCCTCTCATCAGGCCCCAAAGTTGCTAACCCCTGTGCAGGGCCGCCCAAGCGACCCTTTAAACCAACAAAGGGAGGAGCGAGGCATGCACGCAGACGCCACGCTGGAGGAGGCCACCCTGGCCCCCGCAGTGATCGACATCGAAGCCTCCGGATTCGGGCGCGGCAGCTACCCCATCGAGGTCGGCTTTGTGCTGCCCGATGGCGAGGCCTGGTGCAGCCTGGTCCGGCCCGAGCCAGGCTGGCTTCACTGGGACCCGTCGGCCGCGCGGGTGCACGGCATCACGCAGGAATGCCTGCTGAGCCACGGCCGGTCCTGCCGTGACATCGCCGAACTGCTGAACCAGCGCCTGCGCGGGCTCACGGTCTACACCGATGGCTGGGCCCACGATTACAGCTGGATGGGCCGGCTTTATGAGGCGGCTGACCTGCTGCCCAGCTTTCGCCTCGACAACCTCTTCGTGCTGCTCGACGAGGCCCGACTGGCGCATTGGGATGCCACGCGCCAGTCGGTGGCCGAACGCCTGCAACTGCGGCGCCACCGCGCCAGCGCCGACGCCCGCGTGCTGCAGGAGACCGTGCGCCAACTGAGCCAGCAGCCCTTGGGCTGATCCCCTGGTGGGGTCCTTTTATTTTTACAAAGCAACTGCTTGCTATAAATAAAAGGTTTTGTTATCGTGCCGTGCATGGAAGCCCCTGCACGCCGCCGCGCGACCCCCAAAGCCTCCCTGGAGTCCCCCCAGAAAGCCGCCGCAGCGGCCCCTGCTGCCGCTGCCGATGAAAGCCCCGCGTCTGAAACCCCTGAAGCGCGCCGCCCCCGTGGCCGCCCCCGCAAGACGGTGGAAGAGCTCGACGACGGCAACCGCCGCCGCGCCCTCATCGAAGGCGCCGCACGCCTGTTCCGCACCCAGGGCTTCGACGCCACCAGCACCCGCGACATCGCGGCCGCCGCCGGCATGCACAGCGGCTCGCCCTTCTACCATTTCGAAAGCAAGACCGCCCTGCTGCATGCGGTGATGGACGAGGGCATGGTGCTGGCCCTGCACAGCCAGAAAAACGCCCTGGCCCTGCTGCCGCCCAGCGCCTCGCCGCGCGAACGCCTGCGCGTGCTGGTGCGGCATCACTTCGAGATCCTGCTCGGGCCCCACAGCGACTTCATCCCGGTGATGCTGTACGAATGGCGCTCGCTGAGCCCGGCCCAGCAAAAAAGCATTGCCCGCGTCAAGGACGACTACGAAGGCCTCTGGATGCCGGTGCTGCAGGCCCTGGCCGAGCAGGGCGCGCTGCAGGCCGAGCCGGCGGTGGCGCGGCTGTTCATCTTCGGCGCCCTCAACTGGTCGGTGCAGTGGTTCGACCCGCAGCGCGGCATGACGCTGGACCAGCTCACCGAGCAGGCCCTGGCCCTGTTCACCCGGGAGACCCCATGACTGCACCAGCCCCCTCGCCCCACTACCGATCCGTGTTCGCGCCAGGCCTCTTCAAGGACCAGGTGATCCTGGTGACGGGGGGCGGCTCGGGCATCGGCCGCTGCACCGCCCACGAACTGGCCCGCCTGGGCGCCCAGGTGGTGTTGTTGGGCCGCCAGCCCGACAAGCTGGCCACCGTGCAGGCCGAGATCGAGGCCGATGGTGGCTGCGCCAGCACCGAGCTGTGCGATATCCGCCAGGAAGACGCGGTGGTGGCCATGGTGCAGCGGGTGCTGGCCCGCCATGGCCGCCTCGACGGCCTGGTCAACAACGCGGGCGGCCAGTACATGACCCCGCTGTCGGCCATCTCGGCCAAGGGCTGGGAGGCCGTGGTCAACACCAACCTCACCGGGGGCTTTCTGGTGGCGCGCGAGTGCTACCGCCAACACATGGCCGCCCACGGCGGAGCCATCGTCAACATCGTGGCCGACATCTGGGGCTCGATGCCGGGCATGGGCCACAGCGGCGCGGCACGGGCCGGCATGGTCAGCCTGACCGAGACCGCCTCGCTCGAATGGGCCGCCGACGGCGTGCGCGTGAACGCCGTGGCCCCGGGCTACATCGCCTCCAGCGGCATGGACCACTACCCGCCCGAGGCCGCCGAACACCTGCGCGCCATGCGCCAGACCGTGCCGCTGGGCCGCTTCGGCAATGAGGCCGAGGTGTCGGCCGCCATCGTCTTTCTGCTGAGCCCGGCCGCCAGCTTCATCAGCGGCAGCACGCTGCGCGTCGATGGCGCCCGGCCCCAGACCCGCCTGGGCTGGCCCATGGCCGTGCCCACGCCGGCCCAGCGCGAACGCGCCGCCGTGCGCCCCTTCGACGGCTTTCACCGCGCCCAGGTGCCGCGCGTGTTCGCTCAGCCCGCCCCACCCCACAACGCGCAGGAGCCCCAGCCATGAGTCGCTTCGAATCCCGCTGGAACCCGCAAGCCCCGGCCGCCCTGCAGCGCCGCGAAGCCGTGCTGGCCCGGCTGGCCGCGTTGCGCGCCCTGGAAGACCGGGCCGCCGCCGCCTCGGCCCGCTCGCGCCCGGTGTTCGAGAAGCGCGGCCAGTTGCTGCCGCGCGAACGCGTGGCCCTGCTGCTCGACCCGGGCAGCGCCTGGCTGCCGCTGGCCACGCTGGCCGGCTACCTGCATGACGTGACAGACCCGGCCCGCTCGGTGCCCGGCGGCGGCATGATCGCCGGCATCGGTCAGGTGTCGGGCGTGCGCTGCATGGTGGTGGCCAGCGACTCGGGCATCGAGGCCGGCGCCATCCAGCCCATGGGGCTCGAAAAGATCCTGCGGGTGCAGGAGATCGCCCTGCAGAACCGGCTGCCCTTTGTGCACCTGGTGGAGAGCGCCGGCGCCAACCTGATGCGCTACCGCGTCGAGGGCTTTGTGCACGGCGGCAGCCTGTTCCGCAACCTGGCGCGCCTGTCGGCCGCCGGCATCCCCGTGATCACGGTGCAGCACGGCTCGGGCACCGCGGGCGGGGCCTACATGCCGGGCCTCAGCGATGTGGTGATCATGGTGCGCGCGCGCTCGCGGGCCTTTCTGGCCGGGCCGCCGCTGCTCAAGGCCGCCACCGGCGAGATCGCCACCGAAGAAGAGCTCGGCGGCGCCGAGATGCACTGCAGCATGTCGGGCCTGGGCGAGTACCTGGCCGAGGACGACCGCCACGCCCTGGCCCTGGCGCGCGAGGTGCTGGCCACGATCGACTGGCCGACCCAGCCCACCACCCGGGCGGCCACGCCCCCGCTCTACCCCGCCGACGACCTGCTGGGCCTGATCTCGGACGACCTGCGTCAGCCGGTCGACATGCGTGAGGTGATGGCCCGCCTGGCCGATGGCTCCGAGCTGCTCGAGTTCAAGCCCCTATATGGTGCCGCCACCGTGTGCGCCCAGGCGCGCATCGAGGGCCGGCCGCTGGGCTTCATCAGCAACAACGGCCCCATCGATGTGGCCGGCGCCAACAAGGCCACCCACTTCATCCAGTGGATGTGCCAGCTGGGCCACCCCATCGTCTACCTGCAGAACACCACGGGCTACATGGTGGGCAAGGACAGCGAGCAGGGCGGCATGATCAAGCACGGCAGCAAGATGATCCAGGCCGTGACCAACGCCACCGTGCCCCAGATCACGCTGCAATGCGGCGCCAGCTTCGGGGCCGGCAACTACGGCATGTGCGGGCGCGGTTATGCGCCGCGCTTTCTCTTCACCTGGCCGCAGGCGCGCACCGCGGTGATGGGGGGCGAGCAGGCCGCCCGCACCATGCAGATCGTGACCGAGGCCGCCCTGGCGCGCAAAGGCCAGACCCCCGACCCCCAGCAGGCCCAGACCCAGTTCGAGCAGATCGTGGCCATGTTCGAGGCCCAGGCCGATGTGTTCCACACCAGCGCCCTGCTGCTGGACGACGGTGTGATCGACCCGCGCGACAGCCGCGCCGTGCTGGCCCAGTGCCTGGCCCTGTGCGCCGAGGCCGAAGCGCGCCCCGTGCGGCCGATGCAGTTCGGGGTGGCCCGCATGTAAGCCCACGCCGCCCAAGGCCAGTCGCGCCCCTCTCATGAACGACAAAAACGGAGACACACCATGCAATTCACCCATGAGCACCGCGAGATCCAGAAGACGCTCAAGCGCTTCATCGACACCGAGATCAACCCCCATGTGGATGAGTGGGAAGAGGACGAGATCTTTCCGGCCCACGAGGTGTTCAAGAAGATGGGGCAGTTGGGCCTGCTCGGCCTGACCAAGCCCGAGGCCTATGGCGGCGCCGGCCTGGACTACAGCTACGGCCTGGCCATGACCGAGACCCTGGGCCACATCGACTGCGGCGGCGTGCCGATGGCGATTGGCGTGCAGACCGACATGTGCACCCCGGCGCTGGCGCGCTTCGGCAGCGACGAACTGCGCCGCGAGTTCCTGGCCCCGGCCATCGCGGGCGATGCGGTGGGCTGCATCGGCGTGTCCGAGCCCGGCGCCGGCAGCGACGTGGCCGGCATCAAGAGCGTGGCGCGCAAGGACGGCGACGACTACGTCATCACCGGCCAGAAGATGTGGATCACCAACAGCCTGCAGGCCGACTGGATGTGCATGCTGGTCAACACCGGCGAGGGCCCGGTGCACAAGAACAAGAGCCTGATCATGGTGCCCATGCGCGAGGGCCGCAATGGCCGCCTCACCCGCGGCATCGAGGTGGCGCGCAAGATCAAGAAAATCGGCATGAACAGCAGCGACACCGGCCTGATCTACTTCGACGAGGTGCGGGTGCCACAGCGCAACCTGATCGGGGTCGAGGGCCAGGGCTTCATCTACCAGATGCAGCAGTTCCAGGAAGAGCGCCTGTGGGCCGCCGCCAGCTGCCTGCAGTCGCTGGAGAACTGCCTCAACGCCACCATCGAATGGGCCCAGGAACGCAAGATGTTCGGCGCCACCCTGGCCGACCAGCAGTGGGTGCAGTTCAAGCTGGCCGAGATGAAGACCGAGCTGGAGAGCCTGCGCGCCCTCACCTACCGCGCCTGCGAGCTGTATGTGCAGGGCCAGGACGTGACCGAGCTGGCCAGCATGGCCAAGCTCAAGGCCGGGCGCCTGAACCGCAGCATCCCCGACGGCTGCCTGCAGTTCTGGGGCGGCATGGGCTTCACCTGGGAGAACAAGGTGGCCCGCCTGTACCGCGATGGCCGGCTGGGCTCGATCGGCGGCGGCGCCGACGAGGTGATGCTGGGCATCCTGGCCAAGATCATGGGCATCGCCAAGCGCTCGCGCGCCTGAGACCCGCAGGAGGCACAGGCCATGTCCCACTTGCTGATCGACCGCCAACCCCTGGGCCCGGGCTGGATGGAACACTGGGTGCTGAACGACCCGGCCAGCCGCAACGCCCTGACGGCCGAGCTGGTGCAGGCCCTGGGGCAGGCCTGTGCCCGGGCCGCGCAAGACCCGGCCCTGCGCACCGTGGTGCTGCGCGGCGCGGGCGGCAGCTTCTGCGCCGGCGGCAGCCTGGGCGGCTTTGCCAACAGCCTGGGCCAGGCCCTGGCCCCCGGCCAGCCCGACCCGCTGGTGCCCATGAACCGCGAGTTCGGGCACCTGCTGGAGGCGCTGTGCGCCCTGCCCCAGACCCTGTTGGCCGCCGTGGACGGCCCCGCCATGGGCGGTGGCCTGGGCCTGGTGTGCTGCGCCGACTGGGTGCTGGCCACGCCGGGCGCGGTGCTGGCCGCGCCCGAGGTGACGCTGGGCATCGTGCCGGCCCAGATCGCCCCCTTTGTGCTGCGCCGGCTCGGCGACGCCCGCGCCCGCCGCTGGCTGTTGGGTGGCGAGCGCCACTCGGCCGAACAGGCCCTGGCCGACGGCCTGGTGACCGAGGTGGTGCCCGATCTGAATGCCGGCCTGGCAGCCCGACTGCTGGCCCTGAGCGCCGCGGCCCCCGGCGCCGTGGCGGCCACCAAGGCCTTGCTGCAGGCCGGGCAGCCGCCCCTGCCCGCCTGGCTGGACCAGGCCGCCCAGGCGTTTGCCAGCGCCTTGCGCGGCCCCGAGGCGGCCGCCGGCCTGCAGGCCTTTGCCCGCAAACAAGCTGCGCCCTGGCGCGCCCCTGATGGAAGTACGAGGGCCTGATGTTCAAACGACTGCTGATCGCCAACCGCGGCGAAATCGCCCGCCGCATCATCCGCACCGCCCGGGCCCTGGGCCTGGAGACGGTGGCCGTGTTTTCCGAACCCGACGCCCAGGCCCTGCACGTGCGCGAGGCTGACCAGGCCTTTGCCCTGGGCGGCGAGCGTTCGGCCGACAGCTACCTGCGGGTAGAACGCCTGCTTGAAGCCGCCCGCGCCACCGGCGCCGACGCGCTGCACCCGGGCTATGGCTTTCTGAGCGAGAACGCCGACTTTGCCCAGGCCGTGCTCGACGCCGGCCTGCACTGGATCGGCCCGCCCCCGGAAGCCATCCGGGCGCTGGGCAGCAAGGCCGGTGCCAAGGCCCTGGCCCTGGCCCATGGCGTGCCCTGCCTGCCTGGCTACGCGGGCGAAGAGCAAAGCCCGGAACGCTTTGCCGCCGAGGCTGAGCGCATCGGCTACCCCGTGATGGTGAAGGCCGTGGCCGGTGGCGGTGGCCGTGGCATGCGCCTGGTGCAGGCCCCGGCCCCACTGGCTGCGGCGCTGGACAGCGCCCACAGCGAGGCCTTGGCCGGCTTTGGCGATGGCCGCCTGCTGATCGAGCGGGCCCTGCTGCGGCCGCGCCACGTCGAGTTGCAGGTGTTTGCCGACCGCCACGGCCACGTGGTGCACCTGGGCGAGCGCGACTGCTCGGTGCAGCGGCGCCACCAGAAGATCATCGAAGAAGCCCCCAGCCCCGCCGTGGGCCCCGGCCTGCGCCAGCGCATGGGCGAGTGCGCCGTGGCCCTGGCCCGGGCCGCCGGCTATGTAGGTGCCGGCACGGTGGAGTTCCTGCTGGACGGCGACGACTTCTACCTGATGGAGATGAACACCCGGCTACAGGTGGAACACCCTGTCACCGAGGCCCTGACCGGGCTGGACCTGGTCGAGTGGCAGCTGCGCGTGGCCCGGGGCGAGCCCCTGCCCCTGAGCCAGGAGCAGATCCGCTTCGAAGGCCATGCCATCGAGGTGCGCCTGTGCGCCGAAGACGAGCACTTCCGCCCCCACACCGGCCGCGTGCTGGGCTTTGCCCAGCCGCCTGGGGTCGTGCATTTCGAGAACCCCGACGCCCAGAGTGGGCTGCGCTTCGACCACGCGCTCGAGATCGGCACCGAGGTCAGCCCGCATTACGACGCCATGCTGGGCAAGCTGATCGCCTATGCGCCCACACGGGACCAAGCCATCGCGCGCCTGCGCCAGGGGCTGGCAGCCACCGTGCTGTTGGGCCTGCCCAGCAACCGGGCCTTTCTGTCGGCCTGCCTGGACCACCCGGTGTTCCGCGCCGGCCAGGCCCTGATCCCCTTTCTGGCCGAGCACGGCGATGCGCTGCGCACCCAGCTGAGCGCCCACGAGGCCGAGCACCTGGGCGGGGCCTGGCCGGTGCTGCTGTGGGGCCGGCAGGGCCTGGCCACTGCCCTGGGTTGCCCGCTGGAGCGCCCCCTGCGGCTGCGCCACCGCGAGCGCGTGCACGATTGGCTGGTGCGCGAGACCGGCGCCGGCCGGGCCCTGGCCCGGCAAGGCGAAGCGGCCGCGCAAAGCATCGAACTGCAAGCCCAGCCCGGTGGCGGCTGGCTGCTGAACCTGGACGGGCGCCGCCTGGGCGTGCAGGCCTTGGCCGTGGGCCCGTGGCGCTGGCATGTGCAGCTGGCCGGCGTGGACCTGTGGCTGGACGACGCCTCGTTCGAACCGGCCGGGCGCGGCCCGGCAGACGCCCAGGCCCTGGAGCTGCGTGCCCCCTTCAACGGCCGGGTGATCCGCATCGCCGCCGAAGTGGGCCAGGTGCTGGCCGCCGGCGACGCGCTGGTGGTGATCGAGTCGATGAAGCTGGAGCACAACCTGGCCGCCGCCGGCCCGGCCCGCGTGGCCGAGCTGCTGGTGAGCCCGGGCCAGCAGGTCAGCCCCGGCCAATGCCTGCTGCGCCTGGCGCCGCTCAACGACCCGGTTCTGGAGGCCCAGCCATGAGTGAGCGCCCCGACGACACCCTGCAGGCCGACCGGACCGCGCTGAGCGACACGGTGGCCCGCTTTGCGCGCAACGAGATCGCCCCGCACGTGGGCGACTGGGACGCGGCGGGCGAGTTTCCGCGCAGCCTGTACCGGCGCGCGGGCGATCTGGGCCTGCTGGGCCTGGGCTACCCCGAGGCCTATGGCGGCACACCGGCCCCCTATGCGCTGCGCCTGTCGCTGTGGCAGGCGCTGTGCCGGCACGGGGGCAGTGGCGGGGTGCTGGCCAGCCTGCTGTCGCACAACATCGGCCTGCCGCCCATCCTGCACCACGGCAGCGAAGCCTTGCGTGAACAGGTGATCCCGCCGGTGCTGCGCGGCGAGCAGATCGCGGCCCTGGCCATCACCGAGCCCGGCGGCGGCTCGGATGTGGCGGCCCTGCGCACCACGGCCCGGCGCGAGGGCGACCACTATGTGATCGATGGCGAGAAGACCTTCATCACCTCGGGCCTGCGGGCCGACTGGATCACCCTGGCGGTGCGCACCGGCGAGCCGGGCAGCAAGGGGGCCGGGGGCATCTCGATGATCGTGGTGCCCGGCGCCAGCGCCGGCCTGACACGCCAGCCCCTGCAGAAGATGGGCTGGCTGTGCTCCGATACGGCACAGCTGCACTTTGACGGCGTGCGCGTGCCCGCCAGCCACCTGCTGGGCGAAGAGGGCGCGGGCTTTCGCATCATCATGGGCAACTTCAATGCCGAGCGCTTCGGCATGTCGGCGGCGGCGCTGGGCTTCAGCCAAGCCTGCTACGACGAAGCCCTGACCTGGGCGCGCCAGCGCAAGACCTTTGGTGCGGCCCTGGTCGAGCGCCAGGTGATCCGCCACAAGCTGGTCGACATGCAGATGCGCATCCACTCGACCGCGGCCTGGCTGGAACAGGTGGCGGCCCGCGCCGACGCCGGCGACACCGGCCCCGACTGGGTGGCCCAGGTGTGCCTGCTGAAGAACCACAGCACCCAGACCATGCAGTTCTGCGCCGACCAGGCGGTGCAGATCCTGGGCGGCATGGGCTTCATGCGCGGCACGGTCAGCGAGCGCCTGTACCGCGAGGTCAAAGTGATGATGATCGGGGGCGGCGCCGAGGAAATCATGAAAGACCTGGCCGCACGACAATGGGGCTTATGAGCAAACCCCACGCCCCCCTGCCCCAGGCTTTCGAGCCCGAGTTCGAAACCGGCCTGAAGAAGATCTTCGAAGAGATGATCGTCTTCAACACCGTGCTCGGCCTGAAGATCACTTCGCTCAAGCCCGACACGGTGAGCGCGCGCATCGACATGAAGCACGAGCTGATCGGCCACTTCAGCTACAACCGCCTGCACGGCGGGGTGGCTGCTGCCGGGCTGGATGCCCTGGGTGGCCTCGCGGTGATGGCCGCCATCGGCGCCCGCCACATGGACGAAGCCCCGATGGAGCGGCTCAAGCGCTTTTCCAAGCTGGGCACCATCGACCTGCGCGTCGACTACCTGCGCCCCGCCATCGGCGAATTCTTCACCCTGCATGCCGAGGTGCTGCGCCTGGGCTCGCGCGTGGCCTCCACGCGCATGGAGTTCCGCGGCCCCGACGGCACCCTGATGTCGACCGGCACGGGGGCCTACATCGTTTCGTAACCCACCGGGCGGCCTCGCCGTGCCGGTCTCAGTCCCCAGGAGACACCCATGACCCACAGCGACAAGGCCATCATCACCTGCTCCATCACCGGTGTGCTGACCGACCCCGGCCAGCACCATGTGCCCGTGACCCCCGCCGAACTGGCCGCCGAGGCGCGCCGCGCCTACGACGCCGGGGCCTCGGTGGTGCACGTGCACTTCCGCCAGCAAAGCCCGGGCAAGGGCCACCTGCCCAGCTGGGACCCGGCCGTGGCCCTGGCCTGCACCGAGGCCATGCGCGAGGCCTGCCCCGGCCTGATCATCAACCAGACCACGGGCGTGGTCGGCCCCGACTACCAGGGCCCGCTGGACTGCCTGCGCGCCACCCGGCCCGAGATGGCGGCCTGCAACGCGGGCTCGCTCAACTACCTCAAGGTGCGCAGCAACGGCCAATGGGCCTGGCCGCCGATGATGTTCGACAACCCGCCGGCCAAGGTGCAGGATTTTCTGGACGTGATGCGCGAGACCGGCACCCTGCCCGAGTTCGAGTGCTTTGACGTGGGCATCGTGCGCTGCGTCGAGATGTATGTGCAGACCGGCATGTACAGCGGCCTGCCCGAGTACAACTTTGTCATGGGCGTGGAGTCGGGCATGCCGGCCGACCCCGATCTGCTGCCCATCCTGCTCAAGCTCAAGCTGCCCGGCGCCCAGTGGCAGAGCACGGTGATCGGGCGCGCCGAGATCTGGCCCGTGCACCGCCGCACCGCCGAGCTGGGCGGGCACCTGCGCAGCGGGCTGGAAGACACCTTCTACCTGCCCACAGGCGAGAAAGTGCCCTCCAACGGCCCCCTGATCGAGCAACTGGCCCGCTACGCCCGCGAGGCCGGGCGCGAGGTGGCCACGCCGGCCGAAGCCCGCCAGATGCTGGGCCTGGCCGCCTCGGCGCCGCTTGCTGTATCAAATTGATTCAACCTTGAAGGGCTTGAGTTGTCAGCCAAGTGGCACCATATGGCGTTTTGAAGCCGGCAGCCGAGTTTTGAGCACCACGCACGGAACCCGCTGCCAGCCGCTTGAAGGAGCCCCTGAACATGATGCTGACTGCCTTTACCCCCTCTCCTGCGAGCCCCGCCGGGGCCCGCAGCCGGCGCCTGCTGGCCGGCCTGGCCCTGGCCTTGGCGGCGTCGTTCGCCTGGGCCCTGCCCACGCCCAAGGACATCGAACAGGCCGTGAACGCCGGCGAGTACCGGCAGGCCGAAACCATGCTGCGCGAGGTGATCAAGGAAAAGCCTCAAAGCGCCAAGGCCCAGTACGAACTGGGTGAGGTGCTGGCCCGCGAAGGCCGCAACGTGGAAGCCCGCGCCGCCCTGCAAGAGGCGCAGCGCCTGGACCCCTCGCTGAAGTTCGCCTCCAGCCCGCAGCGCTTCACCGACCTGCTCAACAAGATCCCCAAGACCGATTCGCTGTCGTCGACCGCCCCCGGCGCCTCGCTGGGTGGCCCGGCCCCCAAGCCCGCCCACGCCAACAACAGCCCAGCCGTGGTGAGCCAGAGCGCACCGGCCCCGGCCAGTTCGGGCTCCTCGTTTCCCTGGGGCTACATCCTGATCGCCGGCGGTGTGCTGTTCGTGGTCTGGAAGCTGGCCACCCGTGTGCTGCCCTCGCCCAGCCCGGCCCCCGGCATGGCAGGTGACGCCGCCTTCGGCCGCGGCCCCGTGGCCCAGCCCGGCTTTGGTCAACCCGGTTACGGCCAGCCCGGCTATGGCGCCCCGCCCAGCAGCGGCCCCGGCATCGGTGGCGTGGTGCTCGGCGGCCTGGCCGGCGCTGCGGCCGGCTATGGCCTGGCCAAGGTGCTGGAACACGGCAACGAAGACCGTAGCAACCACGACTCGGGCGGTGGCGGTGGTGGCAGCAACCTGGGCAGTGGCGGCGGCTACAGCCCGATCGACAACCCGCCGGACTATGGCTCGTTCGATGCCGGCAGTGGTGGCAGCGACTCCTGGGACAGTGGGGGTGGGTCGTCGTCGGACGACAACAACTGGTGATGCGGGGTCATCGCCAGCGCCGGCCAGCGGTGTGTTTTGCATCGCTGGGGGCGGGATGAGGAAGCCGGGTTTGCCCGGCTTTTTGTTTTTTCGGGCATCGTGACGCGCCCCCGTTAAGCAGCCTCGATCACCCGAACCGACAGGCTCACCTTCAGGCAGGCCCGGATGGCACCAAAGATGGCCGCCAGGTTGTCCATGCTCGGATTGCCTTTGGGGGACAGCATGCGATGAAGGCTCTTGCTGGGCTTGCGTGTCAGTTCAGCCAGCCCTTCAAATCCGACCGTTGCCGAGACCAACTCACGCAGGATGACGCGGGCGGCTTCGGGCTCGCCACTGAGAAAGAGCGTGGCGGCCTCGTCCAACAAGGCCTTGGCAAAGGCTGGATCGCGGGCGACGCGCTGAGCGATGGTGTGCTTGTAGTTACGGGTCAAGGTCATGGGGCTTGCTTCTCTTTCCTGGCTGGGAGTTGCTTTGTTTTCGTGCCTTATATTCAGCACGCAAGACCAGCGCCTGTTCAATCGCCTTCTGTTGATTCTTTTTGCTGCTGCCGCCCAACAAAATGAGCAACGTCGCACCGTCTTGCATCAGGTAGATGCGGTAACCCGGCCCCCAGTCGATCTTGCATTCGCCTATACCGCGAAACCACTCAACATTCGATGTATTGCCGAGTTGAAGTCGAACCTTCGCTACAGCCACTTTGGCTGCAGCATGGACATCAAGCCCTTCAAACCACACTTGATAGGGACTGCTGCCATCCTCCCGGATGTATTCTTCGACCTGGATTTTCATTTCCAGAAGGTAACGTATAGGTTACCAAAAATCTGTGCGGCTATCTTCCGAACTTGACCTTTCCCGAATGGGCTTTTGTTCTTTGTTGGGGGGCGGAGGCCGGGATTGCGCCCCGGCGGGCGCCTCACTTTCTTTGTCTCGCCAAAGAAAGTAAGCAAAGAAAGGCGACCCGACGTGCACGCCCTGCTGCGCAGGGTCCGCTGCGCTGCTCAACTTGGGCGGGGTCTCGCTAAACTCGCTGCGCTCAAACAGACGCGAGCCCTTTATCCGCCCAAGTCTGCGCTGCTCGCCGTGCCCGACGGGAGGGTGGGGAGCGGGAACCGACGGCTGCTGCTGCGCAGCGACGCCTGTTTGTTTCAATCGGAGGGCGCGGCTGCTTCGCAGCGCGGAGGCGCATGGGCGCTCTGCCCGACAAATCACACAACTACCCACCAGCGCCGCTGGATGCACCGGCTTGACTGATTTCGTCAGTGCATTCGCAAGCTCGCCCGATCCCGACTTCCCCGTGGGGCAGGGCCGAGCAGCGGAGTGCCAGGTGGATAAGGGCTCGCGTCTGTTTGAGCGCAGCGAGTTTAGCGAGACCCCACCTGGCGCGAGCAGCGCAGGGAACCACGAAGTGGCCCTGACTTCGGGTCGCCTTTCTTTGCTTACTTTCTTTGGCGAAGCAAAGAAAGTGAGGCGGCCGCCGAGCCGCAATCCCGGCCTCCGACCTGAAACAAAGAGCAGAAACCACAGAGCGCAGCGGCACAACAAAGCCACAAGCAAGTGGAAAAGGCACGCCCCCTTCAGGGCGCTCCCCTTAAACCTGGCTGAAATCCGGCCGCCGTTTCTCCAGAAACGCCGTGAACGCCTCCTTGGCCGCCGGCTCACCCAGCATGCGGCCAAAGCTGGCCCCTTCTTCAGCCATGCGCTGGGCCACCAGGGCCGACTGGCCGCCCTTCATCAGGCGCTTGGTCTCGACCAGCGAAGTCAGCGGCTTGGCGGCCAGTTTGCGGGCCACGGTCTGGGCCACGCCGTTGCACTCGGTGGGGGGCACCACGCGGTTCACCAGGCCCACTTCCAGGGCCGCTTCGGCCATGAAGGGCTCGCCCAGCAGCAAGGCCTCGGCCGCGCGGTGGTAACCCAGCATCTGCGGCACCAGCAGACTCGAGGCCGCCTCGGGGCACAGGCCCAGGTTCACGAAAGGCATCGAGAAGGCCGCGTTGTCGCCCGCGTAGACCAGGTCGCAATGGAACAGCATCGTGGTGCCGATGCCCACGGCCGGGCCGCAGACCGCGGCCACCACGGGCTTGGGGAAGGCGGCCAGGTTGTGCAGGAAGCGGAACACCGGCGAGTTCATGCCTGCTGGCGGCTTGTTCAGGAAATCGCCGATGTCGTTGCCGGCGCTGAAGATCGCGATGTCGCCCTGGAACACCACCACGCGCACGGCAGCATCGGCCTCGGCCGCAGCCAGCGCATCGGCCATGGCGGCGTACATGTCGGCGGTGATCGAGTTCTTCTTGTCGACCCTGTTCAGGGTGATGGTGCTGACACCGGCTTCGGTGTGGATCAGGATGTCTTGGCTCATGAGGAGGGGCTCCTTGTGGGGGTGGGCAGAAAGGCGGGACTCAAGCGAGGGATGTGCCCCGACCTATTCCTTGAAATAGACGATCTGGTGCGTGCTGACCAGCAGGCGGCCGGCCTGGTTCCAGAGCTGGGCGGTCTGGTCGAAGAAGCCGTTGCGGAACTCCTGCGCCCGGGCCTGGCCCAGCACAAAGCCCGTGCCGGTGGCGGCCAATTCGGCCTGGCCGACATGGAAGTACGTGGTGATCGAGACCGTGCCGGCCGGCACCCGCGAGGCCCGGCGCAGCCAGACGCGCGGAAAGAAGATGTCCGACAGGGCGGCCAGGGCCGGAAAGTCGAGCGGGCGCGGCGGGTCGTCGCGCATCCACAGCTGCGACAGGCTGTTGTCGCCCCGGCCGTCCCAGGTGTGCGGGATCACGCCGGTGACCGGGCGCATCTCGTAGCGCTCGATCCAGGCCACGCCCTTGGGCGGGTGCATGCGCTGCAGCGATTCGGGGGCGGGCACCTCGGGGATGGGCGTGTCGGACACGCTCCAGGTTTCGCGACGCGCCGCCGAGACCGCCGTGGCCGTGGTGGTGACCACGGGCTGCCCCTCGGCATCGCGCTGCACGATGGAGATCGTCCAGTGCTGGGTGGAGCGGTTGGTGCGCACCGGCTGGGCCTGCACCTCGAACTCGCCCTCGGCCAGGGCCCCGGCGTAGTTCACGGTCAGCGACAGCGGCTCGCCCAGCAGGGCCGGGTGCTGCAGCACGGCCTGCAGGCAGGTGGCGGCGGTGGTGCCACCAAACGGCCCCACCATGTTCCAGTAGGCGGGGCTGGTGTGGCCCTGGCTGATCTGCAGCGGGCCGGCAGCAACGCCGGTGTCGGGTTGGGGCTGGGGCTGCAGTTGCAGCGCGGCGTCAAGCGGGTGGGTGGTGCTCATGGGGCAGAAGTGTGCGGCAAGGGGACGGATCAGACAGTCGAGTTTGTGACGTGCTGGCCCTGGCGCAGCACGGCCAGCGCGTTCAGGCTGGCAATGGTACGCGGCCACAGGGTGGCCCGGAACGACTCGCGGAACCAGCCGAAGTGCCCGATGCGGCGCGCCAGGGCATCGGCCGGGCGCACCACCTCGATGCGTTGCGGCGCGTTGGCGTAAAAGCCGATCAGGTTTTGCGTGCCGCGCAGGGTCATCATCTCGTCGTCCTGCACCGACAGGGCCAGCACCGGGTAGCGCACCCGGGCATAGCTCTGCTCGGCCGCCGGGCCTTCGGCGCCCACGCTGTAGCGCGGATCCAGGCACCAGCGGCGCCACTGCAGGATCACGCCCGCAGGCAGATCGCCCACCTTGCCCAGGCGGCGGCCCGGAAAGTAGCCGAAGAGGCGCGTGGCCAGGGGCACCAGCACCCACCAGAAATACGGCACGCTGCGCCGCAGCCGGGGCGCGTTGTCGCGCCAATAGCCGCTGCCCGAGGCCAGGCTCAGCAGGCCATCGACCTGCTCGGGGCGCTGGAACAGGCCGGGCAGCTGCGCGCCCAGGCTGTGGCCCAGCAGGTACAGCGGCGTGCCCGGGCAGGCGGCGCGGGCCTGGGCCACCACGGCCTCGTAGTCACGCACCCAGTCGCGCAGGTCGGCCTGGAAGCCGCGCAGCGAGCCGCGCCAGGCCGCACCGCGCGATTCGCCCACGCCCCGGTAGTCGAAGGTGGTGACGCGGTAGCCCTGCTCGGCCAGCCAGCGCGCAAAGGGCTCGTAATAGGCCTGGCGAACGCCCATGGCGGCGCCCAGCACCAGATTGGCCAAAGGGGGGGTGGCCGGCGCGTAGGTGCGCACGGCGAGCGAGGCCGAATCGACGGCCAGAACCGAGGTCTGCATCACGGCGTGTCTCCTGTTGAAAGCAGGCCAGTCTGCGCTGGCTCAGTTCATGGGGGCGGGCGGCCCGCGCTGCGGCCGCACCGCCCTGTTTGGCGCGGGTTCGGCGCTGGTTCGGCGCCGGCTCAGCAGCGTTCGAAGATGCCGGCCGCGCCCTGCCCCATGCCCACGCACATGGTGACCATGCCGTACTTGAGCTGGTGGCGTTGCAGCGCATGCACCACGGTGGCCGAGCGGATGGCGCCCGTGGCCCCCAGGGGGTGACCCAGCGCAATCGCGCCGCCCATGCGGTTGACCTTGGCCGGGTCCAGGCCCAGGGTGTTCATCACCGCCAGCGATTGGGCCGCGAAGGCTTCGTTGAGTTCGAACCAGTCGATGTCGTCCTGCTTCAGGCCGGCGTAGCGCAGGGCCGCCGGAATCGCCTCGATCGGGCCGATGCCCATGATGTGCGGCGGCACGCCCTTGCTGGCAAAGCTCACGAAGCGCGCCAGCGGCTTCAGGCCGAAGCGCTTGACGGCCGACTCGCTGGCCAGGATCAGGGCGCCGGCGCCGTCCGAGGTCTGCGAGCTGTTGCCGGCGGTGACCGAGCCGCGCGCGGCGAACACGGTCTTGAGCTTGCCCAGGCCCTCGAGCGTGGTGTCGGGGCGGGCGCCTTCGTCCAGGCTGACGGTGCGGGTCTTCAGGCTGACCTCGCCGGTGGCCAGGTCGGGGCGGCGCTCGGTCACCTCGATGGGGGTGATCTCGGCCGTGAACTCGCCGGCCTGTTGGGCCTTGAGCGCCTTCAGGTGCGACTGCAGGGCGAATTCGTCCTGCGCCTCGCGGCTCACCTTCCATTGCTGGGCCACCTTCTCGGCGGTCAGGCCCATGCCGTAGGCAATGCCCACGTCGCCGTCGCGCTCGAAGATGCTGGGCGACAGCGAGGGCGAGTTGCCCATCATGGGCACCATGCTCATGCTTTCGACGCCGGCGGCGATCATCACCTCGGCCTCGCCCACGCGGATGCGGTCGGCTGCCATCTGCACGGCCGACAGGCCGGAAGCGCAGAAGCGGTTCACGGTGATGCCGCCCACGCTGGTGGGCAGGCCCGCCAGCACCGCGGCCACACGGGCCACGTTCAGGCCCTGCTGGGCCTCGGGGATGGCGCAACCGCAGATGATGTCTTCGATGCTGGCCGGGTCCAGATCGGGCACCTGGGCCAGGGCGGCTTTCAGGGTGGTGGCCAGCAGATCATCGGGCCGGGTGTTGCGGAAGAAGCCGCGGTGCGAACGCCCGATGGGGGTGCGCGTGGCAGCAACGATGTAGGCTTCCTGGACTTGGTGGGCCATGGTGAAACTCCTTCAGTTCTTTTTCGGGCGGCTGGCGGGAACCCAGGCCCAGACAAATTCGCATAGCACCGGCTCGGCGCCGGTGTCGTCGGTGACCGAGACGGACACGCTCAGCTCGCCCTGCTCGTTGGCCTGCATGTAGGCGGCCTGCTCGGGCGTCAGCACGGCCACGGCCTTGAGGCCGCCCTTGGCACGCTGAAGCAGCTGCAAGCTGGCCCGCTTCAGCGCCGGGGTGCAGTCATCGCGCACGTTCATGCCGATCACCAGGCCGGTGGCACTTTCCGCCAGCAGGTGGATGGCCGAGGTGTGCACGTCACCGCTCTGGTTGTGCAGCCGCGGCGCGGTGGCCAGGCGCACCTCGGCACGCTCGTTGCTGAGGCCTGCAAAGCGAACACCGACCGTGCCGGTGAAGGGCACGGCACGGCGCAGGATGATGCTCTGCACCCAGCCCCGCATGAAGCCGGGGGCCTCGTCCAGGCGCATCAGCGAACGCTGCAGCTTGTTGGGCGGGCGGTCCATGGCGTTCAGGGTGGTGGGGCTCAATGCCGTGCTCAATTGCGCACCGGCTTGCCGGTGGACAACATGCCCATGATGCGTTCCTGCGTCTTGGGGTGCACGATAAGCGAGCAGAAGGCCTTGCGCTCCAGCGCCATCAGGTACTCCTCGCTGACCAGCGTGCCCGCATCGACGTCGCCACCACACACCACGTTGGCGATCAGACCGCCGATGTGGAAGTCGTGCTGGCTGATGAAGCCGCCGTCGCGCATGTTGACCAGTTGGCCCTTGATGGTGGCCAGCCCGCTGCGCCCGGCCACCGGGAACAGGCGCTTGATCGGGGCACGCCAGCCGCCGTCGAACAAGGCCTTGGCCTCGTTCAGGGCCACATACAGCAACTCGTCCTTGTTGGGCACGATGAGGTCGCTGTCCAGCAGGTAGCCCAGCTTGCGCGACTCGAGCGCGCTGGTGCCCACCTTGGCCATGGCCGCAGCCGTGAAGCCTTCGGTCAGGAAGGGCAGCAGGTCCTTGCCGGTGGAGGCGGCGGCGTTCTCGGCGGCACGGCGTGCGATGTAGGTCAGGCCGCCGGCGCCGGGCACCAGGCCCACACCCACTTCGACCAGACCGATGTAGCTTTCCATGGCCACCACGCGGCGGGCCGAATGCACGGCCAGCTCGCAGCCGCCGCCCAGGGCCAGGCCACGGATGGCCGACACCACGGGCACGCCGGCATAGCGCAGGCGCAGCATGAGCTGCTGCAGCTCGTGCTCGGCGCCCTCGATGGCGTCCACGCCGGCGATCATGAAGGCCGGCAGCATGGATTGCAGATCGGCCCCGGCGCTGAAGGGCTCGTCGCCCGACCAGATCACCAGGCCCTTGTACTGCTGCTCGGCGAGTTCGATGCCTTGCTGCAGGCCTTCGACCACGCCCGGGCCGATCGCGTGCATCTTGCTCTTGATGCTGGCGATCAGCACCTCATCGTCCAGCGTCCACAGGCGGATGGCTTCGTCCTCGTGCAGGGTCTTGCCGGCGGTTTCGAAGCGGGCCGAGCCGTCGCCCAGCAGGGCTTCAGGGAAGTGCTGGCGCTGGTACACCGGCAGCTGGCGGCGCGGCTCGAAGGTGTTGGTGCTCGGGTTGTACGAGCCCTGGGGCGTGTGCACGCCACCGGCCTCGGCCACCGGGCCCTGGAACACCCACTCGGGCAGCGGTGCATTGCACAGCGTCTTGCCGGCGGCGATGTCTTCGTTGATCCACTGCGCCACCTGCAACCAGCCGGCCTCTTGCCACAGCTCGAAGGGGCCTTGCTTCATGCCGAAGCCCCAGCGCATGGCCTGGTCCACATCGCGGGCGTTGTCGGCGATGCTGGCCAGGTGCACGGCCGCGTAGTGGAAGCTGTTGCGCAGGATGGCCCACAGGAACTGGCCTTGCGGGCCTTCGGCGTTGCGCAGCAGCGCCAGGCGCTGGGCCGCGGGCTTCTTGAGCATGCGGCCATACACCTCGTCGGCCTTCTGGCCGCCGGGCACGTAGTCTTCGCTTTCGAGTTCGAAGCGCAGCACCTCGCGGCCCACCTTCTTGTAGAAGCCGGCCTTGGTCTTCTGGCCCAGGTGGCCCAGCTCGAGCAGCTTCTGCAGCACCGCAGGGGTGCCGAAGCTGCCGTAGAAGGGGTCGCTGTCCAGCGTGAGGTTGTCCTGCAGCGTCTTGATGACGTGGGCCATGGTGTCCAGGCCCACCACGTCGGCGGTGCGGAAGGTGCCCGAGCTGGCCCGGCCCAGCTTCTTGCCGGTCAGGTCATCGACCACGTCGTAGCTGAGGCCGAAGTTCTCGACTTCCTTCATCGTGGCCAGCATGCCGGCGATGCCGACGCGGTTGGCGATGAAGTTGGGCGTGTCCTTGGCGCGCACCACGCCCTTGCCCAGGCCGCTGGTGACGAAGCTCTCGAGCTGGTCGAGGATCACGGGCTGGGTGGTGGGGGTGGCAATCAACTCCACCAGGTACATGTAGCGCGGCGGGTTGAAGAAGTGGATGCCGCAAAAGCGCGGCTTGATGGCTTCGGGCAGCGCCTCGCTGAGCTTGGTGATCGACAGGCCCGAGGTGTTGGACGCCACGATGGCGTGCGGGGCCACGAAGGGGGCGATCTTCTTGTAGAGGTCGAGCTTCCAGTCCATGCGCTCGGCGATGGCCTCGATGATGAGGTCGCAGTCGCGCAGTTGTTCCAGATGCTCTTCGTAGTTGGCCTGGCCGATCAGGGCCGCATCGTCGGCCACGCCCAGGGGGGCGGGCTTGAGCTTTTTCAGGCCATCGATGGCGCGCGTGACGATGCCGTTCTTGGGGCCTTCCTTGGCCGGCAGATCGAACAGCACCACGGGCACCTTGACGTTGACGAGGTGGGCCGCGATCTGCGCGCCCATCACGCCTGCGCCGAGCACGGCGACTTTTTTCACTTGGAATCGGTTCATGAGATTTCCTGTTCGCTCAGGGCGCCGCGCAGGCGCCCCGGGCCTTATTCAATGCGTTGCCAGACCTGGGTGCGGTAGAAGGGGCCGATGTAGCCGCGCACCTGCAACTGCTTGCCGCCTTCGAGCGGCACCAGGCGCACGGTGTATTCCTTGCCGTTTTCGGGGTCCAGGATCTTGCCGCCCTCCCACTCGGGCTTGCCCTCGGCCTGGCGCACGCCGCGGATGATTTCCATGCCGAGCTTGGGCTTGCCCTTGCGGTCGTCGCTGCACTGGGTGCACAGCGGTTCGGCCGAGCGGGTGATGGCCTTCTCGATGCGGCCGCTGAGCACACCCGCGCCGTCGGCCGCGATGCGGATCTCGGCCTTGGCTTCGCCCGAGGCATCGTCCACGCTGCGCCACAGGCCCACCGGGGTGGTCTGCGCCAGCACGGGCCAGGCCAGCGCCATCAGCGCCGTGGCCAGAACGTTCTTGATCGTCATCGCGGTCTCCTGGGTGGGCGGCGGTTCAGGCTCAGGCGAACACGGCTTCGGTGTCCATCAGCACCTTGGAGCCGGCGCGGGCGGTGCGCATCAGCGAAGCGGTTTCGGGGAACAGCTTGGCGAAGTAGAAGCGCGCGGTCTGCAGCTTGGCCTGGTAGAACGGGTCGGTGTTGCCGGCGGCGATCTCCTTGAGCGCGACCGAGGCCATGCGGGCAAAGAAGTAGGCAAACACCAGGTGACCGGCCACGCGCAGGTAGTCGACCGCGGCGGCGCCCACTTCGTCGGGGTTCTGGAAGCCCTTGAAGCCGATCTCGGTGGTGAACTTGGTCATCTGGTCGCCCAGGTAGGCCAGCGGGTTGATGAACTCGGCCATCTTCTCGTTGACGCCTTCGGCCTCGACCAACTGAGCCACCAGCTTGCCGAACTTCTTCAGCGACGCGCCGTTGTTGCCCAGGATCTTGCGGCCCAGCAGGTCCAGCGACTGGATGGTGTTGGTGCCTTCATAGATCATGTTGATGCGGGCATCGCGCACGTACTGCTCCATGCCCCACTCCTTGATGTAGCCGTGGCCGCCGAACACCTGCTGGCAGGCGGTGGTGGCGGTCCAGGCGTTGTCGGTGATGAAGGCCTTGACGATGGGAGTCAGCAGCGCGACCAGCTCGGCCGAGTCCTTGCGCACCTTTTCGTCGGGGTGGTTCAGTTCCTTGTCGAGCAGCACGGCGCAGAAGCAGGCCATGGCGCGGCCGCCTTCGGCATAGGCGCGGGCGGTCAGCAGCATTTTGCGCACGTCGGGGTGCACGATGATGGGGTCGGCCGGCTTGTCCTTGGCCTTGGTGCCGGTCAGCGAGCGCATCTGGATGCGGTCCTTGGCATAGGCCAGGGCGTTCTGGTAGGCCACTTCGGTCAGGCCCAGCGACTGGTTGCCCACGCCCAGGCGGGCGGCGTTCATCATCACGAACATGGCGGCCAGGCCCTTGTTGGGCTGGCCCACCATCGTGCCCACCGCGCCGTCGATGACGATCTGGGCCGTGGCGTTGCCATGGATGCCCATCTTGTGCTCCAGGCCACCGCAGTAGATGGGGTTGCGCTCGCCCACGCTGCCGTCGGCGTTCACCTTGAACTTGGGCACCACGAACAGGCTGATGCCCTTGCTGCCGGCCGGCGCGTCCGGCAGGCGGGCCAGCACCAGGTGCACGATGTTGGAGGCCATGTCGTGCTCACCGGCGCTGATGAAGATCTTGTTGCCGGTGATCTTGTAGGTGCCATCGGCCTGGGGTTCGGCCTTGGTGCGCAGCAGGCCCAGGTCGGTGCCGCAATGGGGCTCAGTCAGGCACATGGTGCCGGTCCACTCGCCGCTGGTGAGCTTGGGCAGGTACAGGCGCTTTTGCTCGTCGGTGCCGTGGGCGTGCAGGGCCTCGTAAGCACCGTGGCTCAGGCCAGGGTACATGGTCCAGGCCTGGTTGGCCGAGTTCATCATCTCGTAGAAGCACTGGTTGACCACAAAGGGCAGACCCTGGCCGCCGTATTCGGGGTCGCACGACAGGGCGGCCCAGCCACCTTCCACGAACTTCTCGTACGCGGCTTTGAAGCCGGTGGGGGTCTTGACCTCGTGGGTGCTCTTGTCGAGCACGCAGCCCTCGGTGTCGCCGCTGATGTTCAGCGGAAAGGTGACCTCGGCCGCGAACTTGCCGCCTTCTTCGAGCACGGCATTGATGGTGTCGGCATCGATGTCGGCGTGCTTGGGCAGGGCCTTGAATTCATCGCTGACCTTGAGCACTTCATGCAACACGAATTGCATGTCACGCAGAGGGGGGGTGTAAGCAGGCATGGGATCACTCCTTGGTGCGGATCGGGGTTTTGGAAGAAAGCGGTGTGGCCGGTGCGAGGTCGGTGGCGCCGTACCGGGCCAGGATGTTGTCGAAGCCCTGGGTGGCCTTCTGGATCGAGCCCGGGTGCTTCAGAAAGCGGGCCTCGTAGTGCAGTGCGAGGATCAGACCGTGGATCTCGAACAGCATCTGGTCCTCGTCCACATCGGGGCCGAGCTGGCCGTCGTGCTTGGCGAGGGTGATGGCACGCTTCATCGCGGCGTGCCAGGTCATGACGGAGGTGGCCAGCGCATCGCGCACCGGGCCGGGGCGGTCGTCGAACTCGACGGCGCCGCTGATGTACAGGCAGCCCGAGTCGATTTCGACCGAGGTGCGCTTCATCCAGTTGGCGAACATGGCGCGCAGCCGCGGCAGGCCGCGCGGTGCCGACAAGGCGGGGTAGAACACCTCTTCCTCGAAGCGCACGTGGTATTCGCGGATGACGGAGATCTGCAGCTCTTCACGCGAGCCGAAGTGGGCGAACACGCCCGACTTGCTCATCTGCGTGACCTCGGCCAGGGCACCGATCGACAGGCCTTCCAGGCCGATCTGGGTGGCCAGACCCAGCGCCGCCTCGACGATGACAGCCTTGGTCTGCAGCCCCTTTTGCAGCGCGCGGCCGCGGCGGGCCGGTGCAGCGGCCGCCGAGCGCGCGGTGCCCGGCGAGATGGCTGACGAACGAGTGGTGGACATGGATGGGCGGCTCACAAAATAAAACGAACGGTCGTGCTATTTTGCAGTAATTTTTGTGACAGCCCTTTGAATACCCCAAAGAATTTGAAGGAAATTGCCGACCGATCACAAGGGTTTACCCTTGGTTTCGACTCGGATCGGCTCAGAAACCGGGCTTTCGCCTGCCCACACCGTGAGCGCAGGCCACCCCAGACCGGCTTCAGCCCAGGTTTTCGTGATGTCCAGAGAGGCCCTGGCGCCAATAGGCCGAGACGCGCATCAGGGCCGCGGGCTGGCCCTGGCCCAGCCAATGGGTGCGCAGCTCGGCCATGGTGAGGGCTTCGCCGGCGGCCCACACAAAGACGGTGCCCGCGGGCAAGGGGGTTTCGCGCGCGGCCTCCAGCAGGCGCTGGCCCGGGGCGGCCGCGCCGCGCACCAGCCAGCGCAGCTGGACCTGGGCCGCACTGGCCAGCGCGCGCTGCTCCTCGGCCGTGGCCACCTCGATCAGGGCCGTGACGCGGGTGCCGGCTGGCAGCTCGGCCAGCCGGCGTGCGATGGCGGGCAGTGCGCTTTCATCACCCGCCAGCACATAGGCATCGTGCCCGGCCGGCAGCACCATCGAGCCACGCGGGCCACCCAGCCCCACCTCGTCGCCAGGCCGCGCGCGGGCGGCCCAGGTGGCCGCCGGGCCCTCGCCATGCAGGGCGAACTCCAGGTCCAGCTCCAGGGCCTGGGCGTCGAAGTGCAACGGCGTGTAGTCGCGCATCACGGGGCGCTCGGCCTCGCTCAGGTCGGCGGGCCAGCTGACCCGGCCGTCCTGCAGCGTGGGCAGCACCAGCGGCCGGCCCGGGGCCGGCGGCAGCATCAGCTTGAGGTGGTCGTCAAAACCGGCCGACACGAAGCCGCGCAGGGCTTCGCCACCCAGGGTCACGCTGACCACGCCCGGGGTGGGCCGCCCCACGCGCAGCACCTGCACCCGGCGCACCGGGTTGGCATGGCGCACGCGCTGGGGCAGAAGATGGGCCGGCACCGCGGCCGAAGAAGAGGACACAGGGGAAGACAGTTCAGAGGTCATGGCAGAGACAGTCGTTGATTTGGTTGATATGATCAACCAATATTCCATCATCAAGTTGATAATGTCAACCAAATCAGAAAAAACCACGACAGCGGCAGGCGATCTGGAAGACGAGGTGCTGGAAAGCCTGCAAGCGCTGGTGTTCAGCCTCAAGGGCCAGCTGCGCCACAGCCTGGGCGAGCAGCCCCTGGCGCTGGCCCCCATGGAGTTGCGGGCGCTGCAATTCTTTGTGCGCCACCCGGGCGCCAGCCAGCGTGATCTGGTGCAGCACAGCGGACGCGACAAGGCGCAGATCGCGCGGCTGATCAGATCGCTGCTGGACAGCGGCCACCTGCAGGCCAGCCCCGACCCCAAGGACCGCCGCAGCCAATGCCTGAACGCCACGCCCAGCGGACTGGCACTGCACGGGCAATTGCACCAGGCCCGCCGTCAGGCACTGGCCCGCAGCCTGACCGGGCTGGACGCGGGCGAACTGGGCCAGTTGCTGGGCCTGCTCAAGCGCCTGCGCAGCAACCTGGCAGGGCCGGCCCCATCCGCCTGAGCAGACTCAGATGAACATGCCGCCCGAGGCCTCGATGCGCTGGGCATTCACCCAGCCGCTGGCGGGCGACAACAAGGCCGCCACCACCTGACCGATGTCCTCGGGCAGGCCGACGCGGCCCAGCGCGGTCTGGCTGGCCACAAAGCGGTTCAGCTCAGGGTTGTCGCGCACGGCGCCACCGCCAAAGTCGGTTTCGATGGCGCCCGGCGCCAGGGTGTTGACGGCAATCCCCCGGGGCCCGAGTTCCTTGGCCAGGTAGCGGGTCAGCACCTCGATGCCACCCTTCATGCTGGCGTAGGCGGCATAGCCCGGCAAGGCGAAGCGGGTCAGCCCGCTGGACAGGTTGAGGATCCGCCCGCCGTCGCGCAGCAGCGGCAACAGCGCCTGCGTGAGGAAGAACACCCCCTTCAGATGCAGGTTGAACAACAGGTCGAACTGCTCTTCGGTGGTGTCGGCCACGCTGGCGTGCACGCCGATGCCGGCGTTGTTCACCAGGGCGTCGATCTGCGCCACCTGCCAGCGCTGGGCCAAGGCCTCGCGCACGGTGTCGGCGAAGGCGGCAAAGCGGGCCGTCATGCCCTGCCCTTGGCCCAACTCCAGTTCGATGGCCAGGGCGCGGCGGCCCAAGGCCTCGATCTGCTGCACCACCTCCTGCGCCTGGGCCTGCTGGCTGCGGTAGGTGAACACCACGTCACTGCCCTGGGCGGCCAGGGCCAGTGCCATGCTGCGGCCCAGGCCGCGGCTGCCGCCGGTGATGAGGACGACGGGGGCCGTAGCGCCGTCGGAGGGGGTGGGCAACGTGTTCGAATCCAGTGATGTCATGGCGGGTCCTGCTTGAAGCGCCGGTGGCGCGGGTGGTGGATGTCAGGCAGTCTATTGATCGAATAGATGCCGATAAACACCATAATTTCGACTTCACTGTTCAATTTTGAATAACAATAAAGCGCATGAATCCCGTCGATGCCCTGCACACCTTCACCCGGGTGGCCGAACTGACCAGCTTCACCCAGGCCGCGGCCCAGCTCGGCCTGCCCAAGGCCAGCGTGTCGCTGGCGGTGCAGCAACTCGAAGCCCAGTTGGGCACCCGGCTGCTGCTGCGCACCACGCGCCGCGTGCAGCTGACACCCGACGGCCAGGTCTTCTACGAACGCTGCAAGGATGTGCTGGCCGATCTGGACGAGCTGCAGGGGCTGTTCCGGCAGCAGCCCGCCCAATTGAGTGGGCGGCTGCGGGTGGACATGCCGGTGGGCACAGCGCGCCAGCTGGTGCTGCCCAGCCTGCCCGCCTTTCTGCGCGCCCACCCGGGCGTGCACCTGGAACTGAGTTGCACCGACCGCCGGGTGGACCTGGTGCGCGAGGGCTTTGACTGTGTGCTGCGGGTGGGCGCGTTGGAAGACTCGGGCCTGATCGCCCGCCCGCTGGGCCAGCTGTCACAGAGCAATTGCGCCAGCCCGGCCTACCTGGCCGCGGCCGGCACGCCGCGCCACCTGGACGACCTGAGCCAGCACCAATTGGTGCACTACCAGCCCCAGCTGGGGGGCCGCCAGACCGGCTGGGAATGGGTGGACGAAAGCGGCCAGACCCGCACCCTGGCCATGCCCGGCGCGCTGAGCGTGAACAGCACCGAGGCCTACCAGGGCGCCTGCCTGGCGGGGCTGGGCCTGATCCAGGCGCCCACCGCCGGGCTGCGCGGCCTGCTCGAACAAGGGCTGCTGGTCGAGGTCTTGCCCGAGTTCCGCGCGCCGCCGCTGCCGGTGTCGCTGCTGTACCCGCACCGGCGTCAATTGGCGCGCCGGGTGCAGGTGTTCATGGATTGGTTGGCCGAAGTGCTGAGGCCTTACCTGGACGATGCGTCCACCGGCTCCGAGCCATCCCAGCCCTCGGACACGGCTCGCAAGGCCTCCAGATCCAGCAGTTCGATGGTGCCGTAACGCAGGTGCAGCCAGCCGCGCTGCTCCAGACCATGCAAGGCCTTGTTGATGGTCTGGCGGCTCACGCCCAGCATCAGGGCCAGTTGCTCCTGCGGCAGGCGGATCAGGCGGCGCGGCGCGCCGGTGCGACCGCCATAACCCTGGGCCACCAGCCACAGGCGTTTGGCCAGGCGCAGGTCCAGCGGCAACTGGGCGATGTCCTCCAGGGCCGAGAACATCAGGCGCAGCTTGCTGCTGGCCAGACGGGCCACGCTGCGCCAGTGCGCGGGGTGCTGTGCCAGCCAGTCCAGCAGCTCGTCACGGGGCACCAGCAGCACGGTGGTGTCGCCATCGGCGACCACATCGTGGCTGCGCGGCTGGCCGTCGATCAGCGAGATCTCGCCCAGCCACTGGTAGGGCTCGATGAAAGCCAGCAGGGTTTCCTGGCCGCTGTCCTGCAACCCGCCCACGCGCAGGGCCCCGGCGGTGACGCAGCACAGCGCCCCTTCCACGGCGCCGCGGTGGAACAGGCGCTCGCCATCGCTCAACACCCAGAGCCGGCCCAGGGTCAACAAGGCGGCCTGGAACTCGGGTTCACACTGGGCATACCAGAGCTCGCTGCACAAGGCGGCGGCCAGGGTCTGGGCAGAGGTGGTGGACGGCTTCATCGGAAAACAGGGCCGCGGGATGCGGCGGCTCGGCGGTCTGGAATGTATTGATTTTGACAGTCCTTCGCCCGCCACCTGCCTAGCATGCAGCGCAGACCCGTGCGCACCCTGAGCAGCGCGGGCCCCAGAACCCGGAGACAAGCCCATGAGAAACACCCAAGCCCTGCTGACGCAATACGCCCGCTACCACCGCGACCCACGCAACATCGCCACCCATTTCGTGGGCGTGCCCATGATCGTGCTGGCCGTGGGGGTGCTGCTGGCGCGGGCCTCGATCGAACTGGGCGGCTGGACCGTCTCGGCCGCCTGGCTGGCCTGGGCCGCCAGCACCGTGTGGTACCTGAGCCGCGGGCACCTGGGCGCGGGCCTGACGGTGAGTGCGGCCATCGCCGGCCTGATGGTGCTGGCCCATCCGCTGGCCGCCGGCTCCACTGGCAGCTGGCTGGCCTGGGGTCTGGGGCTGTTTGGCGTGGGCTGGGTGATCCAGTTCGTGGGCCATTACTACGAAGGCCGCAAGCCCGCTTTTGTGGACGATCTGGTGGGCCTGCTGGTGGGGCCCTTGTTCGTGAGCACCGAAGTGCTGTTTGCGCTGGGCCTGTGCCGGCCGCTGCGCCAGGCCATCGAGGCCGAGGCCGGCCCGGTGCAGCTGCGCACGCCGCAATCCGCCTGAACCGCCTGAACCGCCGACCTGCAGCGCGCCTCAGGTGCTCATGCGCACCACCAGCCGGTAGTCGAGCACCACGCAGGGCTGCTCCACCGGCTCGCCGCGCATCAGCTTGAGCAGCATGCCCGCGGCCTCGTCACCGATGGTGGCAAGGGGCGTGTGCACGGTGGTCAGCGTGGGCAGCATCAGATCGCTGCCTGTGAGGTCGTTGAAGCCCGCAATCGCCACCCGTGCCGGCACCGGCAACTGCAGCCGGTTGGCCGCCAGCAAGGCGCCCTGGGCCAGGTCGTCGTTGCAGAAGAACACCGCGTCCACCGCCGGTGACTGGCCCATGATCTGCTGGAACAGCCGCCCACCCAGCGCCATCGACGAGGGCGCCGGGTTCATCCACTCCAGCGCCGGGTCGTACAGGCCCGCGGCTTCCAGCGCCTGGCGCCAGCCCTGCTGGCGCTGCAGCGTGCGGGGGTCGAGCTGGGCCGCAGCGAAGGCGATGCGCCGGTAGCCGCGCTCCAGCAAATGCCGGGTCATGCTGATGGCCGCCTCGGTCTGCGAGAAGCCCACGCTGTGGATGCCCTCGACCCGGCTGTTCTCCATCATGTGCACCACCGGCACGCCGCTTTGCGTGATCAGGCGGCGCGTGGCTTCGGTGCGGTCAAAACCCGTCACCAGCAGGCCGGCCGGGCGGTGCATCAGCTGCTCGCGCAGCAGTTGCTCTTCTTCGCTCGGGTCGTAGTGGGTGATGCCGATCAGGGTCTGGTAGCCCGCCGCGCGCAGCCGGGCCTGCGCGGCTTCGAGCAGGCTCACGAACAGCTCGTTGGACAGCATGGGGATCAGCACCGCCACATGGGTGCTGCGCTTGGAGGCCAGCGCCCGGGCCGCCGGGTCGGGCACATAGCCCAGCTTCTGGGCCGCGGCCTGCACGCGCTCGACCAGCACCGGGTCCACCGCCCGCTCGCCGCGCAAGGCCCGCGACACGGTGATGGGACTGACCCCGGCGGCCAGGGCCACATCGGCCAGGGTGACGCGGCCGGTGGCACGTTGGCGGGCAGGCGATCGGGGCATGATCCTAGGGTTTGTACTTAATTGAAAACAAGGCGGCCTGAGTAGGATAGCGCTATCCAACCCATGCACTCTTCGAGGGTGTGCGGGCCATCATACATAAACTTTGCGGGACGGGCCGGTGCTCAGTGCAGGCCCTTTTTTGCAACCTTTTGGGATAGCGCTATCCAAATGAAACCATCTGTTGTTGTCATGGGCGTGGCGGGCTGCGGCAAGTCCAGCCTGGGCGCGGCCCTGGCGGCGGCCGAGCACCTGCCCTTGATCGAAGGTGACGACCACCACAGCCCCGCCAGCCGCGACAAGATGAGCCAGGGCATTGCCCTGACCGATGCCGACCGCCAGGGCTGGCTGCAGACCCTGGGCCGCCTGCTGGGCGATCACCCCGAAGGCGTGGTGCTGACCTGCTCGGCCTTGAAGAAGGCCTACCGCGACCAGCTGCGCCAGGCCTGCCCGGGCCTGCGCTTCGCCTTTCTAGACATCGGGCGCGAACAGGCCCAGCAGCGCGTGTCGGCGCGGGCCAGCCACTTCTTTTCCAGCTCGCTGGTGGACAGCCAGTTCGCCACCCTCGAAAGCCCGGTGGGCGAAGCCGGCGTGCTGCGCCTGGACGCGCTGCAGGCTTTGTCCTCATTGCAGGCCCAGGCCTCGGCGTGGCTGAATGAGGCCGATGCCCCCATCGCCCCCCCCAACCCCAAGGATTGCGCATGACCCAGACCTCGGACCACCCCGGCCTCAGCCGCTTCCAGCGCCTGTCGCACCACCTGATGGCGGCCTGCCTGGGCGTGATGGCCATCGCCGTGTTCATCAACGTCGTGTTGCGCTATGGCTTCGGCAGCGGCGTGGCCGCCAGCGAAGAACTGTCGCGCCTGCTGTTCGTGTGGATGGTCTTCATCGGGGCGGCTGCGGCCTACCCCGGTGGCGAGCACATGGCCTTCACCAGCCTGGCCGGCCTGCTGAAGGCCAGGCCGCGCGCCTTTGCCGCACTCACCGCCGTGATCCGGCTGCTCACCGTGTGCGCCAGCGCCATGCTGGCCTGGGGTGCCTGGCAGCAGGTGGTGGTGGGGCTGGACAGCCACTCGGTGGTGCTGGGCTACTCGTCCTCGCTGCTGCCGCTGCCCGCTTTTCTGTGCTCGCTGGCCATCGGTGTGATGGCCCTGGTCGAGCTGATCCGTCGTACCCCGCTGGACCTCGGTCACGGCGCTGAAGTGGAGTGATTGCCATGAGCCCTGAAGCGCTCGCTTTCGTGTTTTTCTCGGTCGGCATGCTGGTGCTCATGGGCAGCGGCATGAACATGGCCCTGGCCCTGGTGCTGACCGGCGCCGGCATGGCCTGGGTGCTCGATTTCTGGGATACCCAGTTGCTGGCCCAGAACCTGGTGGCCGGCGTGGACAGCTTTCCGCTGCTGGCCGTGCCCTTCTTCATCCTGGCCGGCGAATTGATGAACTCGGGTGGCATCAGCCGCCGCATCATCGACATGGCCCAGGCCTGGGTGGGCCACATCCGGGGCGGCCTGGGCTATGTGGCCATTGGCGCCGCCGTGCTGATGGCCAGCATGAGCGGCTCAGCCCTGGCCGACACGGCCGCGCTCGCCACCATCCTGCTGCCCATGATGCGCCAGCAGGGCTACCCCATGAACACCTCGGCCGGGCTGATCGCGTCGGGGGGCATCATCGCCCCCATCATTCCGCCCTCCATGCCTTTCGTGATCTACGGCGTGACCACCAACACCTCGATCTCGGCCCTGTTCGTGTCCGGCATCGTGCCCGGCCTGTTGATGGGTGTGGGCCTGATCTTCGCCTGGCGCCATGTGCTGCGCGGCATCGAGTTGCCCCAAGGCCAGCCCCTGCCGATGGCACAGCGCCTGCGCATCACCGCGCGCGCCTTCTGGGCCCTGCTGATGCCCATCATCATCATCGGCGGCATGAAGTCGGGCGTGTTCACGCCAACCGAGGCTGCGGTGGTGGCGGCCTTCTATGCGCTGGTGGTGGCACTATTCATCCACCGCGAAATGAAGCTGCGCGAGATCCATGGCGTGCTGCTGCGCGCCGCCAAGACCACCGCCATCGTGATGTTCCTGTGCGCCGGCGCCCAGGTGGCCAGCTACATGATCACCCTGGCCGACCTGCCCAGCGTGCTCACCCAATGGCTGGGTCCGCTGGTGCAGAGCCCGCGCCTGTTGATGGCTGTGATGATGATCGTGCTGGTGCTGATCGGCACCGCGCTCGACTTGACGCCCACCATCCTGATCTTCGCCCCGGTGATGCTGCCGATCGCCGTCAAGGCCGGCATCGACCCGGTGTACTTCGGCCTGATGTTCGTGCTCAACGGCGCCATCGGCCTGATCACCCCGCCCGTGGGCACGGTGCTCAACGTGGTGGCCGGTGTGGGGCGCATCTCGATGCACAGCGTGATCAAGGGGGTGAACCCCTTCTTGCTGACCTACGTGGCCTTGCTCACCCTGATGGTGGTCTTCCCGCAGATCGTGACGGCCCCCGTGGCCTGGTTGCGCTGACCCGATCGGCCCTCGGCCCCACTTCAGTCCTTCTACAGCCCTCTCGTTCCCCGTTTTTCTCAGGAGACAAGCATGAAAACCGTCCGTCGCACCCTGCTCACCGCCCTGGCCGCCGCCAGCCTGGCCAGCACCACCTTCAGCGCACTGGCGCAGGACTTCAAGCCCCGCATGATCCGATTCGGCTATGGCCTCAACGAGCAAAGCAACCAGGGCCGTGCGGCCAAGGTGTTTGCCGAAGCCGTGGAGAAGGCCTCGGGCGGCAAGATGAAGGTCCGCGCCATCGGGGCCGCCGCCCTGGGCCCCGACACCCAGATGCAGCAGGCCTTGATCGGCGGCGCACAGGAGATGATGGTGGGTTCAACCGCCACCCTGGTGGGCATCACCGCCGAGATGGCCCTGTGGGACACCCCCTTCCTGTTCAACAATGTGCGCGAAGCCGACGCCGTGCTCGACGGCCCCATCGGCCAGAAGGTGCTGGACAAGCTGCAGGACAAGGGCCTGGTCGGCCTGGCCTACTGGGAGAACGGCTTCCGCAACCTGACCAACAGCAAGCGCCCCGTGGCGCGGCTGGAGGATCTGAACGGCATCAAGCTGCGCGTGATGCAGAACAACGTCTACCTCGACAGCTTCAAGATGCTGGGCGCCAATGCGGTGCCGCTGCCGTTCTCGGAACTGTTCAGTGCCATGGAGACCAACACCGTCGATGGTCAGGAGAACCCCTACAACACCATCCTGTCGAGCAAGTTCTATGAGGTGCAGAAGTTCCTCAGCGTGACCAACCACGTCTACAGCCCCTGGGTGCTGCTGGTGAGCAAGAAGTGGTGGGAAGGCCTGTCGGCGGCCGAGAAGAAGGTGCTGCAGGATGCCGCCCGTGCCAGCCGCGACTTCGAGCGCAAGGACACCCGCGAAGAGGCCACCCGCGCCCTGGCTGATCTGAAGGCCAAGGGCATGCAGATCAACGAGCTGCCGCCTGCGGAATCGGCCCGCATGCGCGACAAGCTGACCAAGGTCAACGCCGGCATCGCCACCCAGGTCGGCATGGACCTGTGGCGCGACACCCAGGCCGAGCTGGCCAAGCTGCGCGGCCAGAAGTAAGCCCCCAGGGAATCCCCCAGGGCGGCTCGGCAGGGATCGCGGCACTGGCAGATATGCCAGTAACATCGGGATACATGATCAGTCCGCGGCTGCGGCCGCGACTTCCTGGAGCACCCTGATGGCCTACCCTCGAATTTCCCGCCGCCGACTCGGCCTCGCGACCGGACTGGCATTGCTGGCCGCCGGGACCGGCGCCAGCGCCCAGGCCCCGGCACCCGAAGCGGGCACCTACCGCTTCTCACCGGTCAACCAGTACGGCATCAACCTGACGGCGGCCTACTGGAACCCCATCATTGCCTACGTGTCCGAGAAAAGCGGCGTCAAGCTGCAGCTCAAGATCGGACGCACCTCGGCCGACACCACCGCCTACGTGCTGGCCCAGGAGGTCGAGTTCATCTTCTCCAACCACATGTTCAGCCCGGAGCGCGAAAAGCTGGGCTGGAAGGTGTTCGGGCGCCGGCTCACCCCACCGCTGCACGCCCAGATCGTGGTGCTGCAGGATTCCCCCATCACCGACCTGGCCCAGTTGCAGGGCAAGGACATGGCCTTTCCGGGCCCCGAGGCCCTGGTGGCCTACAAGTTTCCGGCAGCCCACCTGGCCAGCCGCAAGATCGACGCCAAGCTGGTGTTCGGCGGCAACATGGATGCGGCCTTTGCCCAGTTGGTCAGCGGCAAGGTGGCGGCCGTGGGCACCAACTCGCAACTGGCCGAAGGCTATGCGCGCCGCGAAGGCAAGAAGCTGCGCGTGCTGTGGGCCTCGCCACCGCTGTACGACCTGGCCCTGATGTCGGCGGCCAACGTGCCCGACAAGGTGCAGAAGGCGGTGGCCCAGGCCTTCCTGGGCATGCACCAGGACCCGCGCGGGCGTGACATCCTGCAAAAGGCCTCCGAGCAGGTGGGCCTGTCGGCCGAGGCCTACTTCACGCCCTCCGACGGCAGCGAGTACGGTGCCTACCGCGACTTCTACCGCACCGCCCCGCCCACGCTGCGCTGAGTGTGACCTTGCTGCGCCGCCTGCTCCAACACCTGACGCCCGGCTCGCTGGTCGGGCGTGTCTTCACCCTCTACACCGTCACCCTGCTGGGCTTTGTGCTGGCCGGCCTGGGCCTGTTCTTCCGCTACCAGATCAGCGCCGTGCTGGAAGACGAGCAACTGCGGGGCGAGGCCCTGGGCTCCATCATCGCGCCGGTGATCGCCGACAGCGCCGTGATCGGCGACTACGACACCATCCGCCAGGTGCTGCGCCGCACCGTCACGCATTCAGTGCTGGCCTCGGCCAGCTACATCGACCGCAGCAGCGGTCGCATCGACGAACCCTCGCCGGCACCCTTGAGCATCGAGCCGCCGGCCTGGCTGATCGACCTCGTGGGCGAACGCCTGTATGACGTGAACCTGCCCATCAACGTGGGCGGCACCGACTACGGTGTGCTGCGCCTGAGCTTCGATGCGCGCGACATCGCCGGACGCATGTGGAGCCAGATCCGGCTGGCCCTGCTGCTGGGCGGTCTGGCCGTGGTGGGCGGGCTGCTGCTGATCCGCTTTCCCCTGGTGCGCTGGCTGGGCAAGCTCAACCGGGTGCAGGACTATGAACGGGCCATGAACAGCGGCGCCCTGCCGGTGGACATGCTGCAAGGCGGCGAGCAGGCCCCGAGCGAATTCCGCCAGACCTTCGAGGTGCTGGGCCGCGCTGCCGCCAGCCTGCAGTCGCAACGCCACCAGGCCGAAGTCACCCTGGGTTCGATCGCCGACGCCGTGTTCACCCTCGATGCCGAAGGCCTGATCACCCTGGCCAACCCGGCGGCCTGCCAGTTGCTGGGCGCCCCGCTCGACCGTGTGCTGGGCCAGCCCGCCTCGACCCTGCTGCCCCAGGTGGTGCCGCGCACCGACCGACTCGAGCCCTGGCGCGGCCGCCGCCGCAGCCTGCGCAACCGACAGGAGCAGGAACTGGTGATCGACACCACCTTGTCGACCATCGTGGCGCCCGACGGCAGCACCCAGGGCTATGTGCTGGCCTGCCGCGACATGAGCGAGCAGCACGCGCTGGACCTGCGCCTGCGCAGCGAACTCAAGTCGCGCGCCAGCGCCCTGGTGTCGCTGCGCCAGGTGCTGGAAGAGCTGACCCAGGAGGAACAGGCCCTGGCGCGCAGCGCCAGCAGCGACGACCTCGAAGCCATCTCGGCCATGATCTCCACCCTGGTGCAGCGCCTGCAGGTGCGCGGCGAGCAGTTGCGCGCGATCTTCGAGCTCAGCCCCGACGGCTTCATGTCCTTCGATGCCGAACGGCGCGCCAGCTATGTCAGCCCGGCCTTCTGCCGCCTGACCGGCCTGACGATCGAACAACTGGTGGGGCAACCCGAAACCGTGGTGGAGCTGCTGCTGCAGCGCCAGGCCAACCCGCAGGCACGCTGGCACAGCTTTGAATCGCTGCGCCGCCAGTTGCGCCAGCCCGACGAAGCTGGCAGCGACTCGCGCAGCGTGATCGAGCTGCTGCGCCCCGCCAAGCGCGTGCTGCAACTGGGCCTGCGCGAAAGCCGCTCGGGCCTGATCTCCCAGGTGCTGCTGCTGCGCGACGTGACCCACGAGACCGAAGTCGACCAGATGAAGAGCGAGTTCCTGTCGACGGCCGCCCATGAACTGCGCACGCCCATGACCAGCATCTATGGCTTTGCCGAACTGCTGCAGTTCCCGCAGATCAAGCCCGAACAACGCGACGATCTGGTCAAGACCATCCACCGCCAGTCCGAGCTGATGATCGCCATCATCAACGAGCTGCTGGACCTGGCCCGCATCGAGGCGCGCCGCGGCAAGGACTTCGAGATCGAAAGCCTGGACCTGGCCCAGCTGACCCGCCAGCTGATGCACGACTTCAACCCGCCGCAGCAGCGCCCCGCGCCCCAGTTCGATGCCGGCCCCGAGCCCGTTCTGGTACAGGTGGACCGCAAGAAGATGGCCCAGGCCATCGGCAACGTGCTGTCCAACGCCTACAAATACTCGCCCCAAGGCGGCGAGGTGAGCGTGCGCCTGGTCAGTGCCGAGCACGAGGGCGCCCCGGTGGTGGGCCTGGAGGTGCGCGACCACGGCATCGGCATGACCCCCGAGCAACTGAAGCGGGTCTGCGAGCGCTTCTACCGCGCCGACAGCTCGGGCACCATCCCCGGCACCGGCCTGGGCATGAGCGTGGTCAAGGAGATCATGGAGCTGCAGGGCGGGCGCCTGCAGATCGACAGCGAGTACGGTGTGGGCAGCGTGATCACCCTGTGGCTGCCCCGGGTCGTGGCCGCCACCGAACACAGCGGCTGGGCCAACCTGAGCTGAGGCGCGCCACGGGGCCGGGCCTTAGCGCGGGTCGACCGACACCCCCGGCAGAGCGCCGTGGCCCGGGATGGACACGATCGGGCAGTTCAGCACCACGCGGGTCGGCGTCACCGTCAGCAGGCCCTGCTCTGCGGCGGCCAGCACCGCCTCTTCCGAGCGCAATTCGCGGGCCTGTTCGGGCTGCAGCCAGCGCACCTCGGCCAGTTGCCACAGCGGGCTGTAAGAGCGGCTGAGGTTGCCGGCCCCCACGGGCTCGGGTGCGGACGCGAACACGCTGGCCTGCTTGAAGTTGACAAAGCCATAGACCCGCGCCGTGGCGCCGGCGCGCCCTGCCGCCCGGCCTGAGGCGTCCTGCAAGGCCTGTTCCAGCAGCGGCGCGAAGTTGGCGTCCTTGGCCTGGGCCACCCGCCGGTCCGACACATCGGTGGTCACATACAGCACCGCCTGCTCCTCGAACCAGGCTTGCTGCAGCGGCAGGTGCGCCAACGGCGCCCTTGGCACGGCGGTACAGGCCATCAAGCTGGCGCACAGGGCCCCGACCAGCCCTGCGCGATACAGGGCACGGGCACGCTGAACTGGCACAACAAACATGGAACGACTCCTGATCCCCAAAAAAACCTGGCTCGCAGTATGGCAGCCAAGCACCCGAAGCCCGGCTTAAACTGACCCGATCTCCGCCCCCGCCCCACCCGAACACCATGAAGCCCGTCGCCCCGCCCCCCGTCCAGGACACCGTGTCAACCCTGGCCGCCTACAACCAGGGCCGTGACCCGGAACGCCTGGCCCTCAAGTACGCCAAGATGCGGCAAAGCCCGTTCATCTTCCTGCGCGGCGCCTGCCACCTGTTCTACAACGCCATCCCCCAGGTCGAGGCCCTCACCCGGGCGCCGCTGGCCTGGGCCTGCGGCGACCTGCACTTCGAGAACTTCGGCAGCTACAAGGGCGACAACCGGCTGGTGTATTTCGACATCAATGACTTCGACGAAGCCGCCCTGGCACCCTGCACCTGGGACCTGTTGCGCCTGCTGACCAGCCTGCAGTGCGGCGCGGCCGACCTCAAGGCCAGCGCGGCCCAGGCCCAGGCGCTGAGCCAGGCCTGCGTGAGCGCCTACCAGCAGGCGCTGCAGCGCGGCAAGGCCTTGTGGGTGGAGGGCGAAACCGCCAGCGGCGTGGTGGCCGAGCTGTTCGAGCGCCTCAAGGATCGGCGCCGCGTCGACTTTCTGAACCAGCGCACGGTGCTGCACAAGAACGGTCGGCGCCAGCTCAAGGTCGACGGCCAGAAGGCCCTGCCCGTCACGGACGACGAGCGCCAGCGGGTATCGGCCTTTGTGCAGCGCTATGCGGCACAGCAGCCCAAGCCGGGCTTTTATGAGGTGCTGGATGTGGCGCGCCGCATCGCCGGCACCGGCAGCCTGGGCCTGCCCCGCTATGCGGTGCTGGTCGAAGGCAAGGGCTCGCCGGATGCCAATGTGCTGCTGGACCTCAAGATGGCCCAGCCCTCGTCGCTGATCCCGGCCTTGAACGCCCTGGGCGTGAAGCAGCCCGATTGGGCGGACGAGGCCCAGCGCATCGTGGGCGTGCAAAGGCGCATGCAGGCGGTGGACCACGCCTTTCTCGCGCCGGTGGAGTTCGAGGGCCGGCCCTGGGTGCTCAAGGGCCTGCAGCCCAGTGAAGACCGGGTGGACATGGCACAAGGCAAGGCCAACCCCGAGGGCCTGCTGGCCACGGCCCAGACCCTGGGCCGCGTGCTGGCCTGGGACCAGCTGCGCGCCAGCGGGCGCAGTGGCTCAGCGGCTGCCGATGCCTTGATCGCCTTTGCCCAGCAGCCCCACTGGCCCGAGGCGGTGCTGGAGGCGGCGCTTCAGATGGTGAGCGTGACCCAGGCCCAGTGGCAGGCCTTCAGCGCCTCCTCACTGGGTCGCTGAAGGCGGGCTCGCCAAGGGCTTACTTCTTCGCGTCGGCTTCGCACTTCTTGATCGACGAGGCCTTGGCGGCACCCGACAGCGGCTTGCCGTCCTTGCTCACGGCCTTGCTCTCGCAGCTCGGTGCGGCAGCCGCACCGCCGGCATCGGCCTCGCACTTCTTCAGGAACGAGGTCTTGGCGGCGCCAGCCAGCGGCTTGCCGTTCTTGCCCACGGCCTTGGCTTCGCAATCAGAGGCCTGGGCCAGGCCGCACGTGGCTGCCAGCAAACCGGAAATCAGAACAACGATGAGTTTGGACATGAAGAAGCTCCAGAAAAAAGAAGGGGCGAATGCTTGAAATGGCCGCTCAACGATAGCACCGCCGCCTCATCTTTTATCCGCTTGTCTCCTCAAAATGACACACCAGCAGTGAACTCGGTCACATGCGTTCAGTATTGGCCGGAGTTTCCAGCAGCACGGCAAGCATTTCCACATAGCCATCTCGCGACGGATCGTCGGCTGTGCCGGGCACGCATTGGGCGTCTTTGCCGAACAACAACTGCGTGACCATGGTGTGCAAGGCCGGCGCCATGGCCAGCCAGGGGTGGCGCACCAGCAGGCTGTCGGCACAGCCCAGGTGGGCAGCCGCGCGGGCCAACGATTCGGCCAGCAGGCGTTGATGGGGCTCCACCACCTGTTGCTGCCACTGCTGCACCAGGTGGGGCACCCGCTCACTCTCGGCCACCAGCAGCCGGAAGGTCGCCACCGTGCCTGGCTGACGCAGGCAGGCCTCAACCTGCCCCACCAGCCACTCGGCCACCCCACGTGCGGTGCTGGCGCCGCCGAGTGTGGGCAGATCCTGCAGGTCGGGCAGGGTCAGCGAGCGCGTCAGAAGGGCTTCGAACACCTCGTCCTTGCTCGCGAAATGCGCGTAGAGCCCCCCTTTGGAGAGACCACAGCGGCGGGCAATGTCGTCCATGCGCGTGGCGGCAAAGCCCCGCTCGGCGAACTCTTGCTGGGCCGCATCCAGGATCTGGCGCATGCGCACCTCGGGGGGCAGGCGCTGACGCGGCGTGGCGGGCGATCGCTCGGGGGCGAGAACGGTCATGGCGATGTCTCCGTCGTGGTCATGGCAGTGACTTGTTGATCATTTATTAGATACCGACCAGTCGGTCGTTAGTTTGATCCAGATCATCACCGGCGGTATGCGACTTGCCTAGAGTCAAGCTCATCCAACCAACGGAAGAGACCGTTCACCATGAGCACACCCGATTCCGCCGATCAGACCGCCTCCGCCACGGCGCAAGCCGCCACTGCGCTGGATGCGGCCTTCCACGCCGCGCTGGCCCGCCACAGCGGCTCGATGTCGCTGGCCTCGCCCTGGCTGGCCGGAATGGACTGGGCCATGCACCTGGCGCTGTCGCCCGGCAAGCGCCTGGCGCTGGCCCAACTGGCCTGGCAGCAGGGTGAGCAGTTTGCCCGCTACGCCACCGAATGCCTGATGGCCGGCCCCGGCCCGGCACGCCAGTGCGTCGAGCCGCCCGCACGCGACCGCCGCTTTGCCGACCCTGAATGGCTGCGCTTTCCCTTCAACCTGCTGCACCAGGGCTTTCTGCTGAACGAGCAATGGTGGCAACAGGCCACCAGCGAGGTCTGGGGGGTGGAAAAGCACCACGCCGATCTGGTGGCCTTCGGCACCCGGCAGTGGCTGGACATGTTCTCGCCCGGCAACCTGCTGCCGGCCAACCCGGTGGTGCTGCACCGCACCCTGCAGGAGCATGGGCTGAACCTGCTGCGCGGCGCCTCCTTCGCCCAGGACGACCTGCAGCGCGCCAGCACGCATGCGCCGGCGGCGGGCACCGAGGCCTTCGAGGTGGGGCGCGACCTGGCCTGCACCCCGGGCGAGGTGGTGCTGCAAAACCGCCTGATCGAGCTGATCCAGTACCGCCCCACCACGGCCCAGGTGCACCCCGAGCCGGTGCTCATCGTGCCGGCCTGGATCATGAAGTACTACATCCTGGACCTGTCGCCCGGGAACTCGCTGATCCGCTACCTGCTGGACCAGGGCCACACCGTGTTCTGCATCTCCTGGAAGAACCCCACCGAGGCCGAACGCGACCTGGCCATGGACGACTACATCGAGCTGGGCTTTGAAGCCGCCTTGCAGGCGGTGCAGACCATCTGCCCGGCGCAGAAGGTGCATGCGTCCGGCTACTGCCTGGGCGGCACCCTGCTGGCCATCGCGGCGGCGGCCCTGGCGCGCGACGGCCGCGACGAGCTGGCCTCGATGACGCTGTTCGCGGCCCAAACCGACTTCAGCGAACCCGGCGAGCTGGGCCTGTTCATCGACGAGAGCCAGCTCAGCCTGCTGGAGGCGCAGATGGCGCAGACCGGCACCCTGAGCGCGGGCCAGATGGCCGGCGCCTTCCAGATGCTGCGCTCCAACGACCTGCTGTGGTCGCGCCTGATCAACGAGTACATGCTGGGCGAGCGCCCCGCCATGAACGACCTGATGGCCTGGAACGCCGATGCCACCCGCATGCCCGCGCGCATGCATTCGCAGTACCTGCGCCAGTTGTTCCTGAACAACGACCTGGCGGCCGGGCGCTACCGGGTCAAAGGGCACACGGTGTCGCTGACCAGCCTGCGCCTGCCAGTGTTCATGGTGGGCACGGTGACCGACCACGTGGCCCCCTGGCGCTCGGTCTACAAGCTGCACCACCTGAGCCCGGCCGAGATCAGCTTCGTGCTGACCAATGGCGGCCACAACGCCGGCATCGTCAGCCCGCCGGGCCACGCTCACCGCCACTACCAGTGCCTGACCCGCAGCGCCGACGGCGCAGCCCTCAGTGCCGACACCTGGCAGGCCCAGGCGCCCCAGGTCGAGGGCTCGTGGTGGCCGGCCTGGCGCGACTGGCTGGGAGCCCATTCCGGCGCTCCCGTCGCCCCGCCCGCCCTCGGCGCCCCCGAACACCCGGTGCTGTACCCCGCCCCCGGCCACTACGTGATGGAGAAGTGAATGACACCCCCCCTGCAAGGTAAGCGCGGCCTGGTGGTCGGCATCGCCAATGAACACAGCATCGCCTGGGGCTGCGCCCGGGCCTTCCGCGACGCCGGGGCCGAGGTCGCGGTGACCTGGCTCAACGACAAGGCCCGGCCCCATGTCGAGCCGCTGGCCGAACAGCTGCAGGCGCCGATCCGCGCGCCGCTCGACGTGGAGCAGCCGGGCCAGCTCGAAGCCCTGTTCGACACCCTGGGGCGTGAATGGGGTCAGCTCGACTTCGTGCTGCACTCGATCGCCTTTGCCCCGATGACCGACCTGCACGGCCGGGTGGTCGATTGCTCGCGCGAGGGCTTTGCCCGGGCCATGGACATCTCGTGCCATTCCTTCATCCGCATGGCACGCCTGGCCGAGCCCCTGATGACCCAGGGCGGCGCCCTGCTGACCATGAGCTACCTGGGCGCCGACGAGGTGGTGGCCAACTACGGCCTGATGGGCCCCGTCAAGGCCGCCCTCGAATCCAGCGTGCGCTACCTGGCCACCGAACTGGGGCCGCAGGGCATCCGCGTGAACGCGGTCTCGCCCGGGCCCCTGGCCACCCGCGCGGCCTCGGGCATCGCCCATTTCGACCAGTTGATGAGCCAGGCCACGGCCCGCTCCCCACTGCGCCGGCTGGTGGGGCTCGATGAAGTCGGCGCCCTGTGCACCTTCCTGGCCAGCGACGGCGGCCGCGCCATCACCGGCGACACGCTGTACGTCGACGCTGGCGTCCACATCATGGGCTGAGCTTGCGATGCGACTGTTTTCCAATTCCCCTAGCGATACCTGGCCACGGCTGAGCGCTTTGTCGAGCGCTTTGTCGAGCACTTTGTCTTTGGCCCTGACCGGTGCCTTGCTGCTGGGCGCCTGTGCCCACACGCCCGAGCCCCTGGCCCTGCCCGCCGCCCCCGTGGCCGGCGTGTACGCCGAGGCCAGTTCACCCACCGACCCGGCCGCCCCCACGCTGGCCTGGCGCAGCTACTTCACCGACCCGGCACTGCAGGCGCTGATCAGCCAGGCCCTGGCCAACAACCGCGATCTGCGCATCGCCGCCGCCCGGGTGCAGCAAGCCCAGGCCGCCTGGGGTCTGCAGCACGCGGCCAGCCTGCCTTCGGTGGTGGGCATGGCCGGCAACAGCCGGGTGCACCTGCCGGCCGGCATCAACCCGCTGGGCAGCACCATCCAGGCCAGCGGCGCCAGCCTCGGGCTGGGCTTTGTGAGCTGGGAGGTGGACCTGTGGAACCGCCTGGGCCAGTTGCAGGACGCCGCGGCCCAAAGCGCTGAAGCCGCCGAGCAGGCCCGCCGCGGCGCCGAGCTCAGCCTGGTGGCCCAGGTGGCCCAGGCCCACCTGGCCCTGGGCGAGCTGGACGAACGCCTGGCCCTGGCCCGCCAGGCCGAGGCCAGCCGCGCCGAGAGCCTGCGCATCTTCACCCGCCGCGTGGCCATGGGCGCCAGCTCGCGCCTGCAACTGACCCAGGTGCAGACCCTGCTGACCCAGGCCCAGGCCCTGGTGGTGCAGCTGGAGCAGGCCCGCGCCGCCCAGGCCCAGACCCTGATCGCGCTGGTCGGCGCCCCGCTGGATCTGCCCGAACGCGCCGACGCGTTGAGCCGCCAGAGCCCGGTGGCCCGGCTTCGCACGGGCCTGCCCTCCGAACTGCTGCAGGCGCGGCCCGACATCGTGGCGGCCGAGCACCAGTTGCGCGCGGCCCACGCCCAGGTGGGCGCGGCACGGGCGGCCTTCTACCCCAGCCTGACGCTGACCACCGCGCTGGGCACCACCAGCACCGATTTCGATGGTCTGTTCCGCGGCGCCAGCAAGGCCTGGCTGTTTGCGCCCAGCCTGAACCTGCCGCTGTTTGACGGCGGCCGGCGCGAGAACAACCTGAGCCTGCAACAGGCGCGGCAGCTCGAAGCCGTGGCGCAGTACGAAAAAAGCATCCAGAACGCCTTCCGCGAGGTGAACGACGCCCTGTCGGCCAGCCACGCGCTGGAGCAACAGGTGCACATCGCCGAGGCGGCCCTGCAGGCCCAGACCGAACGCGCACGCCTGTCCGAGCGCCGCTTCGACGCGGGCTCGGCCGCCTTTCTCGAGGTGCTGGACGCCCAGCGCGACCTGCTGTCCGCCGGCCAGCAACTGGTGCAGGCGCGGCGGGCCGCCATGGCCAGCCGCGTGCTGCTGTACGCGGCCCTGGGCGGCGGCACGCTGGCGGCGGCGGACGCCCCCCCGAGCCCCCCCTCCAGCGGCCCCCGGACCGCCACCGCACAACCCTGAGCCCCCGCACGCAGGAGCCGAGTCACACCATGAAAAAGCCTTCTTCCCTTCTCCCCATCGCCGCTGTCCTGGCCCTCGCCCTGGCCGCCGGGGCCTATGGCTGGACCCACCTGCGCGCCACCGGTCCCGGGCCGGGCTTTGTGAGCGGCAATGGCCGCATCGAAGCCACCGAGATCGACATCGCCACCAAGACCCCGGGCCGGGTGCTCGACATCCTGGTTGGCGAAGGTGATCTGGTCAGCGCCAACCAGCCCCTGGCCCACATGCAGATGCAGAGCCTGGAGGCCCAGCGCGACGAAGCCCGGGCCCGCCAACGCCAGGCCGTGACCGGCGTGGCCAGTGCCGAGGCCCAGGTGGCCATGCGCGAAAGCGATGCCGCCGCCGCCCAGGCCGCCGTGACCGCCCGCGAGGCCGATCTGGACAACGCCCAGCGCCGCCTGGCGCGCTCCACCGACCTGAGCCGCGACGGCGCCGCATCGCAACAAGAGCTGGACGACGACCGGGCCCGCGCACGCAGCGCCACGGCCGCCGTGGCCGCCGCCCGCGCCCAACTGGCCGCAGCCCAGAGCGCGATCGCCGCTGCCCGCTCGCAGGTGGGCAGCGCCCACGCGGCCGTCGTGGCCGGTGACGCCACCGTGGCCCGCATCCAGACCGAGATCGACGACGGCACCCTGGTCGCCCCACGCGCCGGTCGCGTGCAGTACCGCGTGGCCCAGCCCGGCGAGGTGCTGGGCGCGGGCGGCAAGGTGCTCAACCTGGTGGACCTGTCGGAAGTGAACATGGGCTTTTTCGTGCCCGAGACCGTGGCCGGCCGCCTGGCCGTGGGCAGCGAGGTGCACCTGGTGCTGGACGCCGCCCCGCAGTACGTGATCCCGGCCAAGGTGTCGTATGTGGCGGCCACCGCCCAGTTCACGCCCAAGACGGTGGAGACCGCCAGCGAGCGCCAGAAGCTGATGTTCAAGGTGAAGGCGCAGATCGACCGCGATCTGCTGCGCCGTCACCTGCAGCAGGTCAAGACCGGCCTGCCCGGGGTGGCCTGGCTCAAGCTCGACCCGCAGGCCGAATGGCCTGCTGAACTGGCCGTGAAGGTGCCCCAGTGAGTGAGACCGGCGACGCCGGGCAGGTGGCCCCGGCCCCCTGCGCCCGCCTCGACGGGGTGAGCCTGCGACATGGCAACACCCTGGCCCTGGACAACATCACGCTGAGCCTGCCCGCGGGCTGCCGCGTGGGCCTGATCGGCCCCGACGGCGTGGGCAAATCCAGCCTGCTGTCGCTGCTGGCCGGGGCCCGCGCGGTGCAGCAAGGCCGGGTCGAGACCCTGGGCGGCGACATGGCCAGCAGCGCCCACCGCGATGCCGTGTGCCCGCGCATCGCCTACATGCCGCAAGGCCTGGGCAAGAACCTGTACCCCACGCTGTCGGTGGAGGAGAACCTGCAGTTCTTCGGCCGCCTGTTCGGCCACAGCCCGGCCGAGCGCCGCCGCCGCATCGACAGCCTCACCGCCAGCACCGGGCTGTCGCCCTTTCTGAGCCGGCCGGCCGGCAAGCTCTCGGGCGGCATGAAGCAGAAGCTGGGCCTGTGCTGCGCGCTGATCCACGACCCCGACCTGCTGATCCTGGACGAGCCCACCACCGGCGTGGACCCGCTGTCGCGCAGCCAGTTCTGGGACCTGATCGACCGCATCCGCGCCGAGCGCCCGAGCATGAGCGTGATCGTAGCCACCGCCTACATGGAAGAAGCCGAGCGCTTCGACTGGCTGGTGGCCATGGACGCGGGCCGCGTGCTGGCCACCGGCAGCGCCCCCGAACTGCGCCACCAGGCCGGTGCCGACACCCTGGAGGCCGCCTTCATCGCCCTGCTGCCCGAAGAGCGCCGGCGTGGCCACCAGGCGGTGCAGGTGCCGCCGCTGGACGCCGCCGCCGACCAGGCCATGGCCATCGAGGCCCAGGGCCTGACCATGCGCTTCGGCGACTTCGTGGCGGTGGACCATGTGGACTTCCGCATCCGGCGCGGTGAGATCTTCGGCTTTCTGGGCTCCAACGGCTGCGGCAAGTCGACCACCATGAAGATGCTGACCGGCCTGCTCAGCGCCACCGAGGGCCAGGCCCTGTTGTTCGGCCAGACCGTCGACCCCAATGACCTGGCGATCCGCCGCCGCGTGGGCTACATGTCGCAGGCCTTCTCGCTGTACAGCGAGCTCACGGTGGAGCAGAACCTGGTGCTGCATGCGCGCCTGTTCGGCGTGCCCGAAGCCGAGGTGGCGGCACGGGTGGCGCACATGGTGCAGCGCTTCAGCCTCAGCGAGGTGGTGGGCAGCCTGCCCGAGAACCTGCCCCTGGGCATGCGCCAGCGCCTGTCGCTGGCCGTGGCCATGGTGCACCAGCCCGAGCTGCTGATCCTGGACGAGCCCACCTCGGGCGTGGACCCGGTGGCGCGCGACCTGTTCTGGCAGCTGATGATCGACCTGGCCCGGCAGGACGGCGTGACCATCTTCATCTCGACCCACTTCATGAACGAGGCCGAGCGCTGCGACCGCATCTCGCTGATGCACGCGGGCCGGGTGCTGGTGAGCGACACGCCGGCAGCCATCGTGCGCCAGCGCGGCGCGCCCACGCTGGAGGCGGCCTTCATCAGCTACCTGCGCGAGGCCACGGGTGAAGACGCCGACGCACCCGTGCCCGCCCCCACCGCTGCGGCGCCTGAAGCAGCGGTGCCCCAGCACCCCGGCACACCCGCACGGCGCAAGCGCTTCAGCCTGGCCCGGGCCCTGAGCTATTCGCTGCGCGAGGCCCTGGAGTTGCAGCGCGACCCGGTGCGCGCCACGCTGGCCCTGCTGGGCACGGCCATCCTGATGTTCATCATCGGCTACGGCATCAGTCTGGACGTGGAAGACCTCTCGTACGCCGTGCTGGACCGCGACCAGACCGTGCTGAGCCAGAACTACGCGCTCAACCTGTCGGGCTCGCGCTACTTCATCGAACGCCCCCCGATCACCAGCGACGCCGAGCTGGACCGGCGCCTGCGCAGCGGCGAGCTGGCCGTGGCCATCGAGATCCCACCCGGCTTCGCCCGCGACCTGGCGCGCGGCAAGACCGTGAGCGTGGGCGCCTGGGTGGACGGCGCCATGCCCACCCGCGCCGAGACCGTGCGCGGCTATGTGCAGGCCCTGCACATGGGCTGGATCGCCGAACAGGCCGAACAGCGCCTGGGCGTGCACCTGGGCACCGCCAGCCAGATCGAGACCCGCTACCGCTACAACCCCGATGTGAAAAGCCTGCCGGCCATGGTGCCCGCGGTGATCCCCATGCTGCTGATGATGATCCCGGCCATGCTGACGGCGCTGTCGGTGGTGCGCGAAAAAGAGCTGGGCTCGATCATCAACCTGTACGTCACTCCGGTCACACGCACCGAGTTCCTGCTGGGCAAGCAGCTGCCTTATGTGGGGCTGGCCATGTTCAACTTCGCGCTCATGACGGTGCTGGCCGTGACCGTGTTCGGGGTGCCGGTGAAGGGCAGCCTGGCCACGCTCACGCTGGCCGCCCTGCTGTTCGTCATCAGCGCCACCGGCTTCGGCCTGCTGGCCTCGACCTTCACGCGCAGTCAGATCGCGGCCATGTTCGTGACCATGATCGGCACCCTGATCCCCTGCGTGCAGTTTGCCGGCCTGCTCAACCCGGTGTCCTCGCTGGAGGGCACGGGGGCCTTGATCGGGGCGGTGTACCCGGCCACCCACTTCCTGACCATCAGCCGCGGCGTGTTCAGCAAGGCGCTGGACCTGGGGGCGTTGGCCGGTTCGTTCTGGCCGCTGGCGGCCTCGATCCCGGTGATCCTCGGCCTGGCCGTGGCGTTGCTGAAGAAGCAGGAGACCTGAGCCATGAGCCGACTCAAGAACATTGTCCGCCTGGGCGTGAAAGAGTTGTGGAGCCTGATCCGCGACCCGATGATGCTGGTGCTGATCGCCTACACCTTCACGCTGTCGATCTACGTGGCCGCCACCGCCATGCCCGAGACGCTGCACAACGCAGCCGTCGCCATCGTCGACGAAGACGGCTCGCCCCTGTCGGCGCGCATCGCGCAGGCCTTCTACCCGCCGCACTTCAACACCCCGCGCCTGCTGACCCTGACCGAGATGGACGCCGGCATGGACAGCGGCGACTACACCTTTGTGCTCGACATCCCGCCCGACTTCCAGGCCGATGTGCTGGCCGGCAAGTCGCCGCGCGTGCAGCTCAATGTGGACGCCACGCGCATGAGCCAGGCCTTCACGGGCAGCAGCTACATCCAGCAGATGGTGAGCGACGAGGTGAACGAGTTCGTGCGCCGCTACCGGGCCCCGACCCAGTTGCCGGTGGAGCTGAATGTGCACACGCGCTTCAACCCCAACCTGGAGCAGTCGTGGTTCGGCTCGCTGATGGAGATCATCAACAACGTCACCATGCTGTCCATCATCCTGACCGGCGCCGCCCTGATCCGCGAGCGCGAGCACGGCACCATCGAGCACTTGCTGGTGATGCCGGTGCGCCCGCTGGAGATCATGCTGGCCAAGGTCTGGGCCATGGGCCTGGTGGTGTGGAGCGCGGCACTGATCGCACTGATCTTCGTGGTGCAGGGGGCGCTGCACGTGCCCATCCAGGGCTCGCTGGCGCTGTTCATGCTGGCGGTGGCGCTGCACCTGTTCGCCACCACCTCGATGGGCATCTTCCTGGCCACGGTGGCCCGCTCCATGCCGCAGTTCGGCATGCTGCTGGTGCTGGTGCTGCTGCCGCTGGAGCTGCTGTCGGGCGGCATGACGCCGCGCGAAAGCATGCCGCGCCTGGTGCAGGACCTGATGCAGGCGGCCCCCACCACCCACTTCGTGACCGTGGCCCAGGCCATTCTGTACCGCGGTGCCGGCCTGGACGTGGTGTGGCCGGCGCTGCTGGCGATTGCGGTGATCGGCAGCGTGCTGTTCAGCGCTGCGCTGGCCCGCTTTCGCAACACCATCAGCCAGATGGCCTGAAGCCACTGCCCCTCTGTCATGGCCCGGTCATGCTCCACACCGATACCCGGACCTGACGCCACGCCGGTGCCGACCTATTCTGTCGAAACGCCCTGATCAAGGACCGCCCCATGCCCTCTGAAACCACCGCCCCCATGAGCACCGACACGCTGCAGACCGTGCACAACCGCACCTTCGACCAGATCGCCCTGGGCGACACCGAATCCATCCGCCGCCAGCTGACGGCCGAGGACATCCAGCTGTTCGCCATCCTGTCGGGCGACGTGAACCCGCAGCACCTGGACGCCGACTACGCCGCCGCCTCGCGCTTTCATGGCGTGATCGCCCACGGCATGCTGGGCGGCGCACTGATCTCGGCGGTGCTGGGCACCCGCCTGCCCGGGCCCGGCACCATCTACCTGAGCCAGAGCCTGCAGTTCATGGCCCCGGTGCGCATCGGCGACACGCTGGACATCAGCGTCACCGTGACCGAACGCGAAGAGACCAAAAAGCGGCTCAAGCTGGCCTGCGCCTGCGTCAACCAGGACGGCGTGACCGTGATCCGCGGCGAGGCCCAGGTGATCGCGCCCACCGAGTCGGTGTCGCGTCCGCGCAGCACCCTGCCCGAGGTGCACCTGAGTGCCGGCAACGACGGCCCGCGCCGCCTGCTGGCCGAGGCCCGCCCGCTGGGCCCGATCCGCATGGCGGTGGTGCACCCCTGCGATGCCCTGAGCCTGTCGGCCGCCCTGGATGCGCAGGCCGCCGGCCTGATCACCCCCATCCTGGTGGCGCCGCGCGCGCGGCTGCAGGCGGTGGCCGCCGAAGCCGGCCTGAGCCTGGACGGCCTGGCCATCGAAGACGTGCCGCACAGCCATGCCGCCGCCGACCGCGCCGTCGAACTGGTGCAGCAAGGCCAGGCCGAGGCCCTGATGAAGGGCAGCCTGCACACGGACGAGCTGATGGCCGCGGTGGTGTCGGCCGAACACGGCCTGCGCACCAAGCGCCGCATCAGCCACTGCTTTCTGATGCAGACCCCGGCCTACCCCCGGCCCTTCATCATCACCGACGCCGCCATCAACATCGCCCCCGGCCTGGACGCCAAGGCCGACATCGTGCGCAATGCCATCGAGCTGGCGCACGCCATCGGCGTGGCCCAGCCCCGGGTGGCCATCCTGGCCGCGGTGGAGACCGTCAACCCCGCCATGCCGGCCACGCTGGACGCCGCCGCCCTGTGCAAGATGGCCGACCGCGGCCAGATCAGCGGGGCCCTGCTGGACGGCCCGCTGGCCTTTGACAACGCGGTGTCGGCCGCGGCCGCCCACATCAAGGGCATCGAGTCGGAGGTGGCCGGCCGCGCCGATGTGCTGGTGGTGCCCGACCTGGAAAGCGGCAACATGCTGGCCAAGCAGCTCGAATACCTGGGCGGCGCCGCCAGCGCCGGCATCGTGCTGGGCGCGCGCGTGCCCATCGTGCTGACCAGCCGCGCCGACTCGCGCGAGAGCCGCATCAGCTCGTGCGCCATCGCGGTGCTGCTGGCCCACCGCTACCGCAGCACCCCTCCCTGAACCGGCTGACCGAACAAGCTGCATGAGTGCCCCCATGAACACCGCCCTGAACACCTGCATCCTGGTCCTGAACTGCGGCTCGTCGAGCATCAAGTTCGCCCTCTTCGACGCCAGCCGGCAGCCGCTGCCGCGCAGCCCGATCTGGGGCGGCAAGATCGAGGGCATCGGCGGGCCCCAGGCCACGCACACAGAAACCGGCCAGCCCCCGGTGGGCCTGAGCCTGGACCCGGCCAACCCCTACCACGCGGCCCTCGAACACATCGAGCGCCGCGTGCTGGCCCAGCCGGACGCCCGGCACCTGGCAGCTGTGGCGCACCGGGTGGTGCACGGCGGGGCCAAGTACTTCGAGCCGGTGGCGGTGAACACCCAGGTGCTGGCCGACCTGCGCGAGTACATCCCGCTGGCGCCGCTGCACCAGCCCTTTGCGCTGGAGGCCATCGAGGCGCTGCTGCAGCGCCAGCCCCGGCTGCTGCAGGTGGCCTGTTTCGACACCGCCTTTCACCACACCCTGCCCCAGGTCGAGCAGATGCTTCCCCTGCCCTATGCGGCCTGGGAGCGCGGGCTGCGCCGCTACGGCTTTCATGGCCTGTCGTACGCCTACCAGGCCCTGGTGCTGCCCGAGCGCCACGGCGATGTGGCCCGGGGCCGCACCGTGGTGGCCCACCTGGGCTCGGGCGCCAGCCTGTGCGCCATGAACGATCTGAAAAGCGTGGCCACCACCATGGGCTTCTCGGCCCTCGATGGTCTGATGATGGGCACGCGCTGCGGCGCGCTCGACCCGGGCGCCGTGATCTACCTGATGGAAATCGAGAAGCTGAGCCTGCAGCAGGTGGCGCATGTGCTGTACCACGAGTCGGGCCTGCTGGGGGTGTCGTGCCTGTCGTCCGACCCGCGCGTGCTGCTGGCCCACGAGGCCAGCGACGAGCGCGCCCGCGCAGCGCTGGATCTGTATGTGCGCCGCATCGTGCGCGAGATCGGCGCCCTGGTGGCCGTGCAGGGCGGGCTGGACCTGCTGGCCTTCACGGCCGGCATCGGCGAACACAATGCCGAGATCCGCTCACGCATCTGCCGCCAACTGGGCTTTCTGGGCCTGCGTCTGGACGAGGCCGCCAACCAGCGCCACGCGGCCAGCATCTCGGCGCCCGACAGCACCGTGCGCGTGGCCGTCGAGCCCGCCAACGAGGAATGGGTGGCGGCCCGGGCTGCGGCTTTGCTGGTGGGGGTGGCGGTTGACGCCGCCGAAGCCAGCCACTAAGGTTCAGACCATGACCACTGCCACACTCAGCTCCAAAGGCCAGATCACCATTCCCATTGAGGTGCGGACCGAACTCAAGGTGAACACGGGTGACCGGGTCGAGTTTGTCCAGATCGCCCCCGGCCGCTATGAGTTCGTGGCCGCCACCCGCGACATCACCGAACTCAAGGGCATGTTCGGACCGGCGCAAGCCATGGTGACGCTGGAAGACATGGACGCGGCAGTGGCCCAAGCCTCAGCCGCCGCGGCGCGATGATCGGCCTGGACACGAACGTTCTGGTTCGTTACATCATGCAGGATGACCCCCTGCAGTCGGCCAAAGCCACGCAGTTGCTGGAGTCATTGGACGCCAACAACCTGGGTTTTGTGGCCTTGGCCAGCATTCTGGAGCTGTACTGGGTTCTGACCGCCAGCTACAAGCTCAGCCGGGCGCAGGCGGCGCAAGCCCTCGACGCCCTGCTGCACACCCGACAGATCCAGGTGGAGCAGGCAGATCGGGTCATCCATGCGCTGCGCGCTCACGCCACCGGCCAGGGCGATTTTGCGGACTGCCTGATCGAACGATCGGCCGCCGCAGCGGGCTGCACGCAGACCCTGACTTTCGACGTCAAGGCTGCCCAGCACGCTGGCATGAAGCTCATCGCCTGAAGCGAGACTCAGGCCCTCAAGGCTGGCCCAGTTCCATCAGCAGCCGGGTGGCCAGGTACAGGCGGGGCACGATGGAGTCGACCTCGATGTATTCATCGCGGGCGTGGTAGCCAAAACCGGCCAGGCCGAAGCTCTCGACCACCGCGGCCTTGCCCGAGCGGCTGGCAAAGCCCGCATCGGTGGCGCCGCCGGTCATGTCCACCAGCGCGAGCGGACGGTTGTCCAGTTCGGCATAGATGGCCTGGGCGCGCTGGGCCAGCGCACGCCCCGCTGCCGAGGCCACGAAGGGCGGGCGGCCGATCACCATCTGCACGCTGGTCTCGGTGTCGGGCACCACCTTGTTGCGCTGCACCGCCTCCTTGAGCTTGTCATTCAAGGCCTCGGCCGCGCCATTCTGGGTGGTGCGCACATCGGCGCCTGCCGTGGCCAGCTCGGGGATCTGGTTGCGCACCGTGCCCGATTGCGAGGTAGTCCAGTTCAGCTGGGCACCAGGCACGCTCTTGGCGATGTCGCGTGTCTGCACCAACTGGTTCGACAGCTCGATCAGGGCATTGCGACCCAGCTCGGGGGCGGCGCCGGCATGCGAGGCCTTGCCCTTGACCTGCAATGTCACCGTGGCGGTGCCGGCGGCGCCCAGCAACAGTGCTTCCTGGCGGGCCACGGCCTTGGCGGCGGTGGGCTCAAAGGACAACACCACATCCTGCTGTGCGCCGAGGGCAGCAATGGTCTCGCCCGAACCGATCGAGCCCACTTCTTCGTCGGGGTTGAACAGCACGGTCAGGGTGGCAAAGTCGGCCCAGCCCCGCTCGCGCAACAGGGCCAGCGAATGCAGGATGACGGCGATGCCGCCCTTGTCGTCGGCAATGCCCGGGCCATAGATGCGGCCGCCTTCCACCTTGTAGGGCTGGGTTTTCAGAATGCCCGGCTGGTACACCGTGTCCATGTGCGCCTGCAGCATGAAGTGCTTGCGCCCCGTGCCCTGCAAGGTGCCGATCACGATGTCGGCCCCGGTGCCCGCCGTGGCCTTGCGGCGCTCGGTCTTGAAGCCCAGGGCCTGCAGCCGCTGTTCGGTGAAGGCCGCCATGCGCGCCAGGCCGGCCTCATCGGAACTGCCCGACTCGATCAGCACCATCTCGCGCAGGCTGTCGATGACCGCAGGCTGGGCTTTCTCGGCCGCCGCCTTCAGGGCAGCATCGGGTGCTGCAGCCACCCCGATGGAGCCTGCTGCCAGACACAGGGCAGTCAGCCAGCGGGCGCAGGGGGCAAAACGGATCGGCATGGGGAATCTCCTGTCAGAAGCGGGGGCAACAAAAAAGTCGTCATCACGAAGAAGTCGGTCGGCGGCCAGGGCATGAAGGCCCCCGCGCTCAGCCAGCTTCAAGCACACGCATTTCAACATGCAAGCCAGCAGCCGTGGCCATGTTCACAAATGCGTCCAGGCCGAAAAGCATGATTTTTTCGCATCAGGTCCGATACGTGCAAAACCCGGAACATACCGACAAGGTCACCCAAGCAAATCGCTTGCTGGGCTCTGCGCCCACTTCATCGCACACCCCATAGCTCCGTTCGAAGGCCTGGCACATCACCAGCCACGTGCAGACCAAATCCGCCGTGACGCAGCAGGTGCTCCCACAAAGCCCCCCGAGGCTCAACCAGAAAATAGACAAAGCCCATGTTGAAGGGAATTTGCCGCGGCGGCACAGGCAACACCGACAAACCAATGCCAGGCAAATGCAGCCGCACCAGTTCAGGCAGACGATCGGTCGGTCCCACCTTCGCCTGAGCCAGAAACTGGTGCGCCAAAAGATCGGCAGGTATCTGTGCCGAAACAGCCAGAACCACGCTGCTGTATGAGGACAAAGCGCTGGGGTCGATACTCCCCACGAACATGCCATGCGGACGCGCCTCCAGCGGAATGGACTGTGCGCTGCGGATCAATATGTCATTGAGCAGCGCTTGCACCTCGCGGGTCAAGCCGTGAAAACTGGCATATGGATCCGCGTGACGGTAGTGGGGCAGCGCTTCAGGACGACGACGGCGAGGACGAAGGTAGGTGCTCAGCTCGGCGGCGAAACTTCGCAGAAGAACATAGATCGGCTCCAGCGGCGTGTCTCTGACCAGCAGGAGGTGCTCAAGCACGGATTCATAGCGGTTGATGATCTGCAACAGCAGATAGTCTGTCACCTCTCCAGCCTCTGCAGCCTTTCCGTCACTTCCCGCCAAGCGCTCGGCGAGCGAATCGGCCCTGAGGCGCGCCGTGCCATGGGTCTGCTGCAACCACTGGATCAGAGTTTCGCTGGCCCCGTAGGCGTTCACCGGCGGGATGAAGGCAGGATCGAGCAGGGCGCGACCATCAGACCTCAGGCTGTGCAAGCGTGCGACAGGCAAGCCAATCCAGCCATCGTTCAACTCCTTGTCTGGCACCAGTCGCAAGCGCAGTCTTGCAAGTTGAACGGGCCTGGGCCCCTGACCAACAGAGTTCGAATCACGCAACTCGGTTTCAAAGACCGAGAAGCGGGCCAGTGAACCAGGCACGTCGTCAAAACGGGTCTCTTCGCCGTTGGGGCTGCGGATCGGCACGGCCAGGTGGATCACCTGCTCGAGGTGCTGAGGCATCAGGGTCAAAGGTGCTGGCGGCGGGTTCTGGACCGGGACATCGAAGGGCGTTCCGTCGGTGAAGACACCGCTGGCGCTGGACAACACCAACTTGCCCAGAGAAAGTGAATCGGCATCGATGTCCAGATGGCTGAAACCCCAAAAAAACGGTGACAGCGGCGCACTTCTGCGGTGGGCAAAGGCTTCAAGGTAGCGTTCCTGTTGCTGAAACAATTGCGGCCGCAGAAACAGGCCCTCACTCCAGACAACTTTATTGGTCCAACTCACGAAAGCAATCTCCTCGACGCATCACTGCGCAAAAATAGGTTTTTTGGGTACCAGTTTCTCAAGCGGGTCGGGATGGGGCAGCGACGAAGGCGCTTGATGAAATGGACCCGGCGTCTCCGGCACGGGCAGCTTCAACTCCGAGGACAGTCCGATGTCTGGGATGGTGTCCGGTTTCGCGGACTGTGGTTGAGCCATCGACGGGCTCTTCGGCGTTTTTTCTGCAGGGAGATTCAGCACGTCGGCGCCAGTCACATCCGACCGATGGATAGCCGTTGCCATGCTCGAGGTACGCGCCAGGTCGGTGATCAACACGGTGTTCGATTGCAGATCAATGCGCAAAGAGCTCGTTGAGCTTGGCGTCAAACCGCTGTACCACTTCAACTCGGGCGCCACCGGCAAGCGGTAGAGGGCGCGCCAGGTCGATATGGGCAAGTCACGATAGCCCGCCACAATTCCGATGTATCGGGTCTCTGGATTGGAATGGCGCTGCAGCACCTGTGCCTGTCCGGGACGGAGAATGAACTGATCGACCATCAAAATCTCCCCACCCAGCGTTGCCCGGTCACGGAGATACAACGCGAAGAAGTCGGCCTCCTGGAAGGCGTCAGCGCTACGCAACTCGTAGATCCGCAACAGAATCGGGGCAGCACGACCTTGCGGATCCGGGTTGAGACGGTCCGAAGCCTCGATAAACAATTCAAGCTCGGTGGGCTCGCGCTGCCCCGGCGTTGAAGGCCTCAGGGATCCACATGCAGTAAGCGTCACCCCCATGAGGATGCAGCACAGACTTGAGCGCAGGTGAGTCCCCGAGGGCCATGACAAGAACTTTGTCCACGGTTGTCGTGCCCCGAACTGCGAAAACTCAGTGGATGAGCCGACGACCCGTCCGGCGATGGAGAATTGACTGGCTTCAGGCATGGAACTTGGTTCGGGGACTGTGTCGCCCCATGGGGAGTGACAACCCACGGGGCGCAGTCCGGACATCAATTGGAGGGGTTGGGCCACCAAACGCGGTAGCCGTGTCTGGGTCTTTCACTTCGGCGCCGTCGCTGGGAAGCTCAGGAGAGCCCGGAGGGTCGTTTCCCGTCCATGAATAGCCGCGGTGGCTCGTTCGCAACCGGCCTGATATCAAGCCTCTTTGTTCTTCTGAATGTCGTAGCCCGCAGTGATGGCACCACCCGATCCGCCCTGCTGGTTCTGCACGGTGTACTCAGTCTTGACCTTCGCAAATGACAAGCCCACGCGCTCGCGGACCTTGACCTCGTCCGTCGCACTGCCAGTCGGCTGCACCAAGGTGACGACCACGTCGCTCATGGTGATCTTCATGTATTCCAGAGGGCTGCCACCGGCCTTGCGAACCGTGAGCTTGGCCTCTGGAATGTGCTTTCCAGTGACACAGTACTTGAACAGATTGGGCGTGGCTCGGTCAACATAGTGCTCGAACATCAGATCGCCCACTTGGGCTTTACCCGTGCCGCCACCCGACCCCGTGTGCATGGTCGACTCTTGAACGATCGACCATTGCCACTGCAGCACATCGATCTCATTGTTGTGGACCGAGTCTTGACTCTCACCGTCGATACCGGCAAGTTTGATGAACATGTCTTGAGCCATGGCGCCTCCTGATGGAATGAAAAACAGAGAAAAGGAATCAATGGGCAGGGTCTGCAACCGGATGGGTTACAGCCCCTGTTATGCGGCCACTGCAAGGCAGTGGTCAGGCAGCCCGACAGCTCATGTGGCCTGCTTGCCCGAGGGCAGGCGAGCCACGAGGCGCAGACTGACTGTCAGCCCTTCGAGCTGGAAATGCGGGCGCAAGAAGAACTTGGCGTTGTAGTAGCCAGGATTGCCCTCCACATCATCGACAACCACCTCTGCAGCCGCCAGAGGGCGGCGTGCCTTGGTCTCTTGTGATGAATTAGAGGGGTCTGCATCAACGTAATGCATGATCCATTCGTTGAGCCATCGCTGCATGTCCTCGCGCTCTTTGAACGAGCCGATCTTGTCGCGCACGATGCACTTGAGGTAATGCGCAAAGCGACTGCTGGCGAACAAATAGGGCAAGCGGGCCGACAGGTTGGCGTTGGCCGTCGCATCTGGATCCATGTATTCCTGCGGCTTCTGCAAAGACTGTGCGCCGATGAAGGTCGCATGATCCGTGTTCTTGCGATGGACCAGCGGAATGAAGCCCGATTTGGCCAACTCCGCTTCCCGACGATCCGAGATTGCGATCTCAGTGGGGCACTTCATGTCGAAGCCGCCATCGTCGGTAGGGAAGGTGTGCGCGGGAAGATCCTCCAGTGTTCCACCGGATTCCACCCCTCGGATCATGGTGCACCAACCAAAGTACTTGAAGCTGCGATTCACGTTGACGGCCATGGCATACGCAGCGTTGTTCCACACATACTTCCTGTGGTCCGCACCATCGGTCTGCTCTTCAAAGTCGAACTCATCAACAGGATTGGTCTTGGCCCCATAGGGCAGGCGTGCGAGGAATCTGGGCATGGCCAGCCCCACATAACGCGAGTCCTCAGTGGCTCGCAGACTGTTCCAGGCGGCATGGTCCAAGTTGGAGGTGATCTTGGTCAGGTCTCGCGGATTGGCGAGTTCCTGCCAGGACTCCATCTGCAACACCGATGGGGCTGCCCCCGAGATGAATGGAGCATGAGCTGCAGCCGCAATCTTGGCCAGTGCCGACAGCAATTCGACATCCGGAGGTGTGTGATCGAAGTAGTAGTCAGCAACCAGGGCACCGTAGGGCTCGCCACCCAACTGCCCGTATTCCTCCTCGTAGAGGCGCTTGAATAAAGGACTCTGATCCCAGGCAATGCCCTTGTAGCGCCGCAGGGTACGACGCAACTCATCTTTGGAGATGTCCATGAATCGGATCTTGAGCATCTCATCGGTCTCGGTATTGAAGACCAGATGTTGGAGGCCACGCCACGCGGATTCGACTTGCTGGAATTCGGCATGGTGCAGGATCAGGTTGATCTGCTCAGACAGCTTGCGGTCAATCTCAGCGATGATGGCTTCGATGCTGGTGTAGGCATCGTCGCTCAGGGTGACGGTGTTGATGAGGGCCTGATCTGCAAGGGTGCGTACGGCGGACACGACCGCCTCACGTTGTTTTTCCCCCTTCGGTTTGAATTCACGATCCAGCAGGTTGCTGAAGTCGTCGATAGGGATCTCAAAAGCCTGCAGGGGCGCCGCTTCGATCACTTGGGAGTGTGTGTGCATGAATTCTCCTTGGTTGACGTAAGCTCAGGCGAGCGGGGCGTCTTCGACCAGCGACTCGTCCGAGCTCGGCTTGGGACTGGCGGCCAGCGATTTCATCAGGGGCGCATCCTGAAGCAGACGCCGCAACAACTCTTCGGCACCTGATTTGCCGTCCATATAGGTCTGCAGATTGGCCAATTGGGTCCGAGCATCCAGCAACACGGACAAGGCACTCACTTGTCGGGCAATCGCTGCTGGCGAAAAGTCGTCCATGCTTTCAAAACTGATATCTACCATCAGGTAGCCCTCTCCTGTGAGGGTATTGGGAACGGGAAACGCCACGCGCGGGCGGATCGCCTTCATTCGCTCATCGAAATTGTCAATGTCGATCTCCAGGAACTTGCGATCCGACACCTTCGGAAGGTCTTCCTGCGGCTTGCCGGAAAGATCGGCCAGAACGCCCATGACAAAGGGCAATTCGACCTTCTTCTCGGAACCGTAGATCTCGACGTCGTATTCGATCTGCACACGAGGGGGTCGATTACGGGCGATGAATTTCTGACCACTCTTGCTGAACATATTGCTGCCAGCCATAAAGTCCTCCTTATTCAAATGAATTAATCGATTTACCAAACAAAACAAGCAACACTCAACCAACCCTAACGAGCCTCCCGAACTGCCCGCGATCAGGTTTAAAGGGGTAGGCGCAGAAAAATTGCTTTCATCTCGAAATTCACAGCCCCAAGCGCCCCATAGCGCCGCCACCCTTTCAATGCCAGCGAGCCGGATTGGATCACCCTGACATAAGTCGTCAACGCCAACGCGGTCCATTCAAATATCACATTTGAATACCTCAGGCCAATGCCAGCGCTTTGCATTCCAAAGGCCAAGCTGTCAGGCCCATATCTGGGTCAAACAATTGCTGAAGTGCACGGGGCCTGCGTCCGATTGCAACCCGGGTTGGAATAGCCAATCCAATCAAAGCCAAGGCCTTCATCAAAACATGCTGTTCACAAATGACAGGCAACGCTGATTTCAGACATTGGGCGGGGAGCTGGCACCTATAGGTAGGTCCCTCAGACCTTCATCACGACACCCTGATACCTGGGCATTTTTCGAACAATGGGATTCGAGAAAACAAAAAATACATATTGCACCTTAAAAAATCATCAAATGAGGCATTGCCACCAATGGGGAAGAACTGAGCACTACCACGGCACCCTCATGAAATATTGAATCTGCGACAAATATAGAACAAGCGCCCCATGAAACGACAGCAAATTACCATTGATTTCCTATCTTGCAATAAAAATCATCACCCACCCGCTATCGCCTCTAATATGTTCAATGCCCGAAATATCAATTATGACCAGCGGCATTAAATGGGCGATAAGCCGCCAGACGTCGTATTTTTCCGGACGGAAAGAATGGCAAACCCAATAAACAGAACACAACGGCGACATGACTGACTCAACAGCACACAGGCAGGGCCAGTCCACACTCGAACCTGAAATCACCCACACACAAAACACCAGCGGAGGTCACACCTTCACAGGCTGGGGGGCCGCCGACACCTCGCTGAGCGATGTTCCGGATCCGGCCAGGAGCCAGCCCGCCCCCACAGACACCACTCAACGACTGGGTGCCGTTCTGACCGCCCGGAATCCGCTGCTGGCAGCTGCAGCCCCGCTGCTCAGGGCTTTGTCAGAGATGCCGGCGCGGCTCCCTGATGGCGGGCTGACGCAGCTTCGCCAGTTGCTTGAGATCGAAATCCGCACCTTCTCACGTCTGTGCGAGCAAGCCAACCTGCGACGCGACCACATGCTGGCGGCTCGATACGCGTTGTGCACGGCACTTGACGAAGCAGCCAGCCTGCAGCCCTGGGGGGGTGGCACCGATACCAGCACAGGCCCCTGGTCACGCCAAGCCCTGTTGCAGACCTTCCACCAGGAAGGTCAAGGGGGACAGAAGGTCTTCTTGCTCATCGGCCGCTTGGCTGCCAACCCCCAAGAGCATCTTCGAGTTCTGGAGGTGATGCTTCATGTCCTGGGCCTGGGCTTCGAAGGCCACTACCGCACCCAGTCCGATGGCCACCGAATGGTGGAAACCATACGCAACCGCTTGCATGCCTTGATCACGGAGGCCCGAGAGACACTGCCTCGTGCGCTTTCACCCCATTGGCAAGCCCCCGATGGCCGAACGCTACGCCCTTTGCGCGGCGTGCCGATCTGGATGACCGCATCTGCCCTGCTGCTGATGCTCGCGGGCCTGTTCGGCTGGGAAAAATACCAACTCCTTGGCGAAATGGAAGGGGTCGAAAGACACATCCGAGGCATCGGAAAGGCCATGCGCCCCCCCGCCCAACTGCGTCTGCGCGAACTGCTGGCCTCCGACATCGCCGCGGGCAAGGTGGGTGTCGACGAAACCGACCTGCGCAGCCTGGTGACCTTCCGAGGAGACGACATGTTTGCGCCAGGGCAGGCCGACGTGAGTTCGCAAAGCCTGGCGATGATTTCAAAGGTCGCTGCGGGCATCAACGAAGTGGCCGGCCGCGTCACCGTCATCGGCCACACCGACAACCAACCCATTGCCACACCGACCTTCCCGGACAACCAGCGCCTGGCCGAGGAACGCGCCAAGGCAGTCGCCGGGATCCTTCAGCGACAACAGGTCGATCCAGAACGTATACGGGTCCTTGGTGCAGGAGACCGGCAGCCCGTCGCCGACAACGCAACAGCCGCGGGCCGTGCTCGCAACCGACGCGTCGAGATTGTGGTGGACCCCCAATGAAATCATTCTTCGCCGGTGCGTTTCGCGCCCTGTTTTCACGCTACACATTGGCCGTGCTGGCACTGGTCATCGGCTGTCTCGGCATCTGGCTTCTCGGCCCCTTGCTGGCCTTCGGCGGCCTTCATCCCCTGCAAAGCCTTGAACTGAGGGTGACGTTCACGCTGCTGTTGTTGTGCTGGTTGCTCTGCCTTTTGGCCCATGGACCCTTTTTGCTGCTGGGGGTGATCAGCCTGGCGGTCCTCATCTGGCATGCGGGCCCATTGCTCTCATTCGGGGCTCAAATGCCCTTGTCCTCTGCCTGGGTACGAGCAGGCCTGATCGGCTCGCTGCTTCTGGTCTATCTTCTTCACGGCCTGTCCCGGCTCTACCAGGCCTTGGTAGCGGGCGACGGCTCGTTGCTGCGCTGGCTTCAACGCAAAGAGTCGAAGACGTCGACCCCCACCCAGCAAGAAGTCCTCGCGTTGGATCTCTGCGTGCAACAGGGCATCGAACAACTGCGCCGCATGCGTCATCCATCAGGCACAGGGATCTCACGGCTCTACCGGCGCCTGTTTGAACGCCAGCGCCACCTCTACGATCTTCCCTGGTTCCTGGTGGTCGGTCCGTCGGCCTCCGGCAAGACCTCTGCTGTCCTCAACTCTGGTTGCCGCTTTCCCCTGGCCGAGCAGATGAGCGACGCGGTCCGGACCTTGAGACATATCAGCCCGACCGCATCCAGTCAATGGTGGTTCAGCAACGAAGCCGTGCTGATCGACACTGCGGCCCGGCTTTGCCCGACGCCATCGACGCCCCCCAATACTCCCATCCCGCCCCTGCCATCGGCAGGCACTGACGCCGACGCCACGCCACAGACTTCGGCCAGCCCTGCACCGACCCAGGACCCGGCGCTCTGGCAAGGCTACCTGGGCATTCTGCGCAAGCACCGCCCCAGGATGCCGATCAATGGAATGATCGTCACGGTGTCTCTGGAATCGCTGCTGCTTGCCTCGGCATCGCAGCGCACCGAGCTGGCGGCTTCGTTGCGCGCCAGATTGGCAGAGGCACGACAAGACCTTGGCATCCGATTTCCGGTGTACCTGCTCTTCACCAAGGCGGACCAATTGACAGGCTTTGCAGAGTACTTCGGTGCACTGACCTCTGAAGGAAGGCGACAGATCTGGGGTACGACACTGCCGTGGCGTGAGGAAACTCGCCCATGGCGCCCGCTGCAGACCGGACGTGCCATGGACGACTCAGACAACGCAGGTGGCCCCAGCCCCTTGGGCCAGAACGTCAAGCTTGAACTGGAAGCCCTGCGCGAACGCCTTGAGAACGGACTCCCGACACGCCTGCAAGAGGAATTCGATCTGCAGCGTCGACAACGCCTGTATGCGCTGCCTCAAGAGTTCAAGGCCCTCGTTCCGATGTTGGTTCAGTTCGTGGAGGACCTCTTCCAGACATCACGCTTTGATGCAACCGAGGACCGGGCGGGCCTGCGTGGCTTGTACTTCAGCAGCGCCCGCCAGGATGGCAAGCAGGTGGCGGCAGACCCCAGCACGCTGATCCGGCAACTGCATCTGCCCGAAGGCTCAGCGGGCGGCACCGACGAAGCTCTGCCGACGCAAAGCGGCGTTAGGCAGGCAGACACGCGGCCCGATTCCAGCGCACAGCACATCACCACCCACCGCAGTTACTTTATCCAGGATGTCCTGGAACAAGTCGTGTTCCGAGAAGGGCATCTGGTCAGACCCAACCTGACATGGGAGTTCCGCCACCGCATCATCAGACTGCTGGGCCATGCCTTGCTGCTCGTGACCGGGCTGTGGTTGGGAGTCGGGTTGCTGCTGAGTTACCGGAACAACCAGGCCTATCTGGCAGACGTGGACAACAAGACCGAGGTATTGGCGGAACAGGTCCATCGCCTGTTCCAGAAGTTCCGGCTGGATGACGTGCCAGGACTCCTGAATCAGGCCGAGAGTCTGGCCAACCACCGGCAGTTGGATCTGCAAGCCCCGCCGCTGAGCTACCAGTACGGTCTGTATGCCGCTCCACCTGTCGTCGTGGCAGCCCGTCAGACCTATGAACACCTTCAAGACCAGATGCTGCTGCCACAGATCGTCCGACGCATCGAAAATGCGCTCTCCCAGGCGGTGGTCGATCGGGACGAAGCGCGCATCTTCTCTGCCCTGAGGGTCTATCTGATGCTGTACGACAGCAACCACTTCCGAGCCGACGAGGTGAGGGCCTGGGTTCTGGCTGACTGGCAAGACCATGATGGCATCAACACGATGGAAGCCAGAACGGCTCTGAACCACCATCTGACAAGCTTGTTCGATGGGCAGCGCGTGGTGCACTCACCGCTGCGAAAGAACGAAGCCCTCATCCAACGTGCGCGCGATCAACTGGACGGCAGCAACACCAGCGCGCGTCTTTACGAGCGGATCAAAAGCGATCTCGCAGCAGAAGCGCCGCCCGATTTCACCCTGCCCAGGGTGGTGGGCCCTCAGGCCGGCATGATCTTCGTGCGTCGCTCTGGTGTGCCATTGGAGCGTGGCGTCCCAGGGCTGTACACCTACAAGGGCTACCACGAAGTCCTTGCCCGCAAGCTGCCAGCGCTGGTCGGAAAGCTGGCCCAGGAGGACGCATGGGTCATGGGAAGCCCCGGTCCGGTGCGCCCTCAAGCCGCCGCAGGCCTGGTGGGACAGGTTTCCGCGCTCCACGCTGCACAAGTCGTTTCCCCTCTGGTCGAAGACGTTCGCCGACAGTACCTCAGTGACTATGCGCAGCACTGGCGCGACTTTCTCGAAGACATTGCGCCCGTCACGGGCGGAACACTTTCCTTTGACCTCGAAGTCCTGCGTCAACTGGCGGCGCCCTACTCGCCGCTGGCTCGACTGGCCCGGGCCGCCGTTCAGGAGACCACGCTCACGCGCCCCCTCGATCTCTCATCCGACACAGAGAAAAGCTACCTCGACAGAGCCGCAGAGCAACTGGACAAGCAGGCGGAACAGTTGAAGAAGAACTTCGGGCTGCGACCCCAAGCCAAGCTGGAAAGGCAGTTGGTCGATGGTCAGTTCGCTGCATTGCGTGAAGTCGTCACCGGACAGGCAGACACCGCCTCCCCAACACGAGAAGCGGTCTGGCCGGCTTCCGGTGCCATGGCCGGCAACCCGACCGGCAAGCCGGCATTGGACTCCATCGCCGGGCTAATCAATGAGCTGTACACCAGCCTGGCCGTGGCCGAAACGGCGCTGGCGGCCAATACCCTGCCGCCCGGACTGATGGACCCTGGCGCGCGCATGCGAACCGAAGCGGCCCGCCTGCCAGCGCCCTTCAAAGAGATTCTGAAAGACCTGGCGACCGGCAGCTCCGACAAGATTGGGAAAGGGGCCGAAGGACTGCTGCGAGCCCAGGCGCAAAACCACCTGGAACGACTGCTGAACCAGCTGAATCAACAGGTGGTCGAACCTTGCAAGAAGACCATTGAGGGTCGCTATCCGTTTGCACTGCCCCAGCTCAACGATGAGCCTGCCCAGGAAGTCCCAATCGATGACTTCAATGCCCTGTTTGCCGCTGACGGATTGGTCGACGACTACTTCAAAAAGCACCTGGCGCCCTATGTTGACACCAGCCTGCGCCCCTGGCGCTACAAGACGGTGGCCACGCTGCAATGGCCGACAGGAGACAGCGGCGTCTCTTCAACGGCCTCCGCCCCTGGCGGGCCGGCCGGCAATGCGCCGACCTTGAATGGAGAACTGCTCAAGCTTCTGGCGACCCAAGGGCCGAACCCGGAATTCTTTGCCCGGGTCAGCCAGATACGTGATGTCTTCTTTCGAGACGCCGGTGCCAAGAAGATGGCCTGGAAGCTTGATCTGAAAATACAGGAGATCGATCCCAGCATCCTCGAACTGGCCATCCATGTCGATGGACAAGCGCATCGCTATGTCCATGGTCCTATCCAGACCATGCCCTTCACGTGGCCTGGGCCCCAGGGAGGCAGTGCGGCCGAACTGGCAGCCAGCCCCCGCATCCGGCCGGAAACCTCGACCTTGATCACCCGTGGCCCCTGGGCCTTGCTCAAACTGCTGGAGCGCGGTCGACTGGTTGGCAGCGCCAGCAGCGGGAGATCCAGCGTTGAGTACTTGTTCGACGGGCGCCGGGTGGTGCTAGACATCAAAACAGGACGCCTGCCCAACCCGCTGGGCTCCGACCTGCTGCATGGATTTGAATGCCCGGGCCGCGCATGAGACTTCCAGCCAAGATGAACATCCCTGGATGGCACTGGGTAGCTCATGCGTCCGAGCCGTCCATCTGGGGTCACCTGCCCGGAGAAGCCGACCCCGTCGCCCTTGAAACGTTCGCCGGTGAAGCCCGTGCCTGGCAACACTGGTGGATCGATCAAACCCAAGCACGCCAGTGGCCCAGGGGCCAGCAAAGAGCGCGCAAGCCCTCACGCAACGCAAGCCAACTTTGGTTTCATCTGGAGCCCCCAACCCAGGCTCGCGAGCAGGCCTGGGAACCTGTGGCCTTCATCCTGCCGCCAGGTACCTTGCCCATGGCCACAGAACATTTCCTGACGGGTGCCGTGATCTGCTGGGAAGGCCCGCATGGGCAGCGTCAGCCCTTGATCATCTACCAACTCAGCAACCGTCGTTGGCTCGAAAAGCACCTGCAGCCCTTCGGATCGCCGACCTCCAACCCGGTACAAGCATGGCTGTACGCGCTGTGCGCCCTTCTGAGTTGCTACCAGCCTCAGGCCAAGCCGCCCCGAAGTCCCCTGCCGCAAGCAGTCCGGCATCTCTGGCGACTGTTTGCACCGGGATGGGCGCAGTGGTTGGGACAGCCCCAAACCACCCCGTCACTCACGGCAATGCAGACGACGCTCGAGGTCTGCACCGGTTTGGGGGATGCCACCCCTGAGCTGCAACTCCAGGCGCTCTCGGTTGGACTGCCTTGGGAGGATTGGCCTCAATGCCTTTGGAGCACCCCTTCCCGATCCGCCTTCTGGCAGCACGACCTGCAAGGGACCCGTCTCGCCACGGGGACAGGCCTGAACGATTTGTGGCCCCATTGAAACCACCGCACCATGCCTCACCAGCCCCCCTCGGCCGCGCCATCCCTGGACACATTCGAACTGACGGATCTGTGGGCGCCTCCGTCGCCCTCCACACAGAACGACGGGCCCACAATTCATGACAACCTGAGTGCCCCACTCGCCTGGCCTGATCACAACAGCCCAGCGCCAGCCACGGATGTTGCCACGCAGCAAGGCCTCTCAGACCTTGAAAACAACCCGCACACCCCCGCCCACCTTCTTCTGGGCCGTTTGCACCAAGCCTACTGGCAATACATCCGCCAGCCCCATGCGCCACCCGATGCTCAAGACTGGAGCAAGTTGTTGGCAGCGGCACCATCCGACAAAGGCGCGATGGAAGACCTGACCCACCGCGCAGCGAACTATGAGAGCCTGTACACCCTTCTGGGTGACAGAGTGGCCATTGACGACGTGATGGCTGGGCTGGACCCCTTGGGTGCACAAGACTTGCTCCAACCCGATCCGCCGGTATCGGTTCTTCATTTGTTTGCACCCCCCATGACGGCGCCCGATGAAGCCACCCTGCCGACATTGACCTTGCGCGAACACCATGTTGTCACGGCCGACAGTGCATTGCCTCCCCCCGCTTACCCACCTCGCCAACCCGAGGCCAGGCCCACGCCACCGGGCCACTCGATCGGCGCCCCTAACCTGCCCCTGACGTGATCACAACCATCACCCCGTCCACTTCATGCGCCACAGCACCAGGTACTCCATGCACGACCTCCTCCATGCGCGAACGTCCACACGCACCGGCCACGCAGGCCTTGTGCATCTCAAACAGGTGTGGCCTCCATGCCATGGTCGCCCATCCCATGCCACCCGAAGCCCGTCCGCACCCCGGCCTCGGGCTGAACATGGGCGCCAGTCGCCAACACTTGATTGCCTTGTCGGTCTGCAGGCTGCATGCTCACCTCAACAAGCCATCGTTCGGACCCAGCGATGACCCCTGCCTGCCCCCAAGCCGCCGGCTCGCCGGCCCCATCGACCGAAGATCCTGGGCTGTTGCATCCAGCGTCCCGTACCCTGCCCTCACAAGGGGGGGGGGATGGCGCCCGACGCCCTTGGCATCGGCAGTACCTTCCCACCCTGCTGGATCGCCTTTGCGACGATGCCCCCCACCAGCCGAACGAAACCCCACAGCACTACACCGTCACCCGGGCCCAGTTGCGGCACATCGTTCAACGGGACCTGAGTCACCTGCTCAACACCACCCACCGGGAAGACCTGCTGCATCCCCTGCGACACGCCCAAGTGGCCGACTCCGTTCTCAACTACGGCCTGCCCCCCATGGCCGGCAGCTATGTCAGCGGCCAATCCTGGAACGACATTGAGCGCCGAATCCGTCACGCCGTGCTGGCCTTCGAACCCCGACTGCTTCCCGATACCCTGGTCATACGGCCCCTGGGCCAAGCCTTGGCCCAAAACCACTACAACGTGCTGTCATTCGAGATCAGCGCCAGCCTGCATGCCCAACCTTACCCGGTCGAGTTTTGCGTCCAGAGCTCGATCGACCTTGAAACCAGCCACATCCAACTCAGCCTCAAAGCCACCCCATGAACCCTCATCTGCTGGACTACTACAACGAAGAGCTTGTGTACATGAGGGAGATGGCAGGCGAATTCGCCCGCATGCACCCCAAAGTCGCACGACGGCTGGGGATGCAAGGCATCGAGATCGCAGACCCCTATGTCGAGCGGCTGATTGAGTCGTTCTGCTTCCTGTCCGCACGCATGAGGCTGAAGCTTGATGCAGAGTTTCCCCGCTTCACCGAGCGGCTGCTCGAGGTGCTGTACCCCAACTATGTCTGCCCCACCCCTTCGATGGCGGTGGCACAGATGCACCCCAGCAGCACCGAGGGCGACTTCACAAAAGGTTATCGGGTTCCGCGCGGCACCGCGCTTTTCAGCCATGTGCCGGACGGTGAAGTCACCGCCTGCGAGTTCCGCACCGGTCAAGACGTGCAACTCTGGCCTCTGAGCCTTCAGGAAGCCCGGCTCACTGGTGCCCCCCCTGACATCCCGGCGATGGAACGCCACCTGCCGGCCCATGTCCATGTGGCCGGGGCGCTGCGGCTGCGCCTGCGCACCGTGGGCGGCGTGTCCTTTGCCGATCTCAAGGGCCTGGACAGCCTGTGCCTGTATCTCTCGGGCGATGAACAGATCGCCAGCCACCTCTTCGAGCTTCTTCATACCGCTTCGGTCGCCAGCTTCACGGCCGCGCCGGGTCAGTTCGGTGAACACCCGCACGCAGTCACCGAGCAGGCGCTGGTACACCAGGGCCTGGGGCCAGACGAATCGCTGCTGCCGCAGCCCTGGAACAGCCTGCACGGCCACAATCTGCTGCACGAAGGCTTCGCCTGCCCAAGCCGGTTCTACTTCCTCACCCTGCAGCAGCTTGCGCCAGGCCTGGCGCGGGTAGAGGGCCCGGAAGCTGAAATCGTGATTGCGCTCAACCGCTCCCCCGGCAGCCTGAGCGGCCTGGTGGACGCCCGGCAGTTCGCGCTGTTCTGCACCCCGGTGATCAACCTCTTCCCCCGTCGCACCGATCGCCTTGAAATCAATGCGCACGACATCGAGCACCACCTGGTTCCGGATCGGTCTCGCCCGCTGGATTTCGAAGTCCATTCCGTCAGCGCCATTCAGGGCCAGCAGAACGCCACCGCCCAGTCCATCGAGTTCCGGGCGCTGTACCAGACGCTGCATCAAGATGAAGGCAACCACGGCCGCTATTTCTCGCTGCGGCGCGAGCCCCGCCTGCCTTCAGATTCCACGCGGCGGTACGGTACCCGCACGCCCTACATCGGGTCTGAGGTCTTCGTCTCACTCGTTGACCAGCGCGAAGCGCCCTATCCCGAACACCTGCATTACCTCAGCGTACAAGCCCTGCTCACCAACCGCGACCTGCCGCGCCTGATTCCGCGCAACGGCCGCACAGACCTTCGCCCAACCGACTCGATCCCCCTGGCCGGCGTCGGCCTCATCCGGCCGCCTTCCGCCCCTCAACCGGCCTTTGCCAGCGACGGACTCGCCTGGCGCTTGATCAGACAACTCAACTTCAACCACCTTCCTTTGTCCGACATGCCTCATCGAGAAGGGGCACAAGCCCTGCGCGACATGCTGCGCCTGTACGTCCGGGCCGATGACGATGTTGCCAACCGACAGATCGACAGCCTGATTGGCTCCCGCATCCAAGCCGTGACCCGGCGCCTGCCTGGCAGCGGCCCCCTGGTCTATGGCCGCGGCATCGAATGCACCCTGACCCTGGACGAGCAAGGCTTCTCGGGCACCAGCCCCTACCTGTTCGGCCTGCTGCTGGAACACTACCTAGCCCGTCATGTGGCCATCAACACCTTCACAGAAACAGTGCTCCACTCCATGCAGCGGGGCGAGATCGCCCGCTGGCCCGTGCGCATGGGCACCCGAGGTGTGGCATGAACAACGGCCATCGTGGGCCCCTGCAGCCGCCCGCCACCGCGCCCTCAGAAGCCCCCACAGCCACCTCCCGGCCTCGCCAGGGCCTGCCAGACCGTCTGGCCCGAGCGGCACAAGCCCCTTGGCGACACGGCTTTCTTCCATTGATGCGCCTGCTCGCCGCCGAGCACCCTGAGCAGCCCCCCATCGGTCGAAGCCAGCGGCCGCAGCAGGAACCCTTCAGACTCGGTCAGCAAGCCTCGCTGGCTTTCGCCCCCCGGGAGATCGCCGACATCAGCGTCCGCGACGGCCAAGCGGTGATTCGCCTGTTTGGCCTGGGCATGCTGGGCCCCCATGGCCCCTTGCCGCTGCATGTCACGGAAATCGTGCGCGAACGCACCGAGGCGCGCCGCGACGCCACGCTGAGTCACTTTCTCGATCTCTTCCATCACCGCTACCTGACCCTGTTCTACCGGGCCTGGGCCCAGGCCCAAGCCTGTGCCGGCCTGGACCGCCCCCAGGCCGAGACCTTCACGCCCTACATCGCCCGCCTGTGTGGAGACGAAGTCGATGAAGTACCTGAGAGCCCGCTCCCGCCCCACGCACGCTGGTCGTCCGTGGCCCATAGGATTCGCGAGGCCCGCAACCCCGACGGCTTGGTGGCCACCTTGGCCCACTACTTCGGCATCGGCGTGACCCTGCAAGAGTTCCAACTGCACTGGATCCCCATCGAAGCCAAGGACACCTGCCTCATCGGCCTGGCCCGGCACTCCTCGCTGCTTGGCAAGGGCGCCCTGGCCGGAGAAGTCGTGCCTGACCGCCAGCACGGCTTTCGCCTCATCCTCGGACCGCTGGACCTGCGTCAATACCTGCGCTTCACCCCCCAGGGCGCCGATGACGGCAGCGACCTGCCCGCGCTGATTGAATGGGTGCGCGCCTTTGTCGGCTTCGAGTACCTCTGGGAGATCGCGCTGCGGTTGCGCCGTGAAGACGCCCACCCCACCCGACTGGGTGGATCCGCCCGCCTGGGCTGGTCAAGCTGGATGGTCGATCAAGCCCCCACCGCCCCTGCGGCTGACGAGGCGATCCTGGGCATGGTGTTTGAACCCGAACGCAGCTTGATGGGCTCAGCCAACACCCCCCCCCAGCACCCCACCGGGACAGCCAGAACTCACAAGCCCCAAGCATCATGAAACCCGACGCCAGCACCGCCTCCAGCCGCAAGAAGCCATCACCGAGCACAGCCCGGCAGCCCCCGCCCCCCGAATGGAGTCGCCCCATCAGCGAGCGCGAACCTTGTGGCCCCAACCTCGAATACGAGCCCGAATACGCGGCCCTGGCGGCCCGACTGGAGCCGCAAAGCGAAGCCCAATACGGCGACTTCGTCGACCGACCCGCGCCCCCCGACTGGAGTGACGTGGAGCGCCAGTGCCGCCAACTGCTCCAACGCAGCAAAGACTTGAACCTGCTCATCTGGTTGGCCCGTTGCCGCACCCGGCTGGGCGGAGCACCAGGGCTGCTCGAGATCCTCGACATGCTGCAGACCCTGCTTAGAACCTACCCGGACACCTTGCACCCACAGCACCGGATCGAAGGCGAACTCGACCCCGCCGTGCGTGCCAACGCCCTCGCCAGCCTGGCCGACCCGGAGGGGCTGCTGGCCGACCTGCGCCTGGTCACCATCAGCACCCACCATGCCCAGCGCCTGAGCGTGCGTGACGTCGAACGGGCATTCGAACTACCGCGCCACCCCGAGTCCCTGCCGACAGAACAGGTGCGGCAGCAGTTGCAAGACCTGCTGCACCGCCACCACCAGCCCGTGCTGGCCCTGCAGGCCATCGCGATCCATGCGCGCCAGATCGAGCAATGGGCGCAGCAAGACCTGGGAGAGCATGCCCCCGACCTGGGGCCACTCCTGCGGCTGCTGGCTCCATTTGCCGAACTGGCTGCACCCAGCCAGGGCGCCGATGCGAGCGCAAGCTCAACGGTCGGAGCGGACCCGGGCCCGGATGCCCTCCCCCTGGCCAATGAAGCGCCCGCCATGCCTCCATTCAGAGTCGCCAGTGAGCCCGCCCCACCAAGTGCAAGCACCAGGGCCACCGAGACGGACGCCGCTCCCCCTAGCCACCCTCGGGAGACCCTCCGGCAGCAGCTTCGTCAGGCCCGCCACTGGCTGGAAGAACACGAGCCCAGCAGCCCGGTCGCCCTGTTGCTGGCGCAGGCCGAGCGCATGCTGGGCAAACGCTATCTCGAACTCACGCACGCCTTGCCACCCGACCTGGTGGCTCGCTGGACCGAAGACACCGACCCCACAGGCACATAGGACAAGCGCTGGATCTGCGCCCGCCGGCATTCCTGCCCTCTGGCACTGGCCCTGCGTGACCATTTCGATGACGCGTGACGGCATCTTATTGGCCTGCCCAGCTTGGATCGCCCCTGAACTTGCTGTGCGGCAACCCGTTGGGGGCAGCCGCTGTAAACGGTGACCCAAGGACCGATATGGGGCAAGGATGCGCAGTGTTGCGCTTGTCGATCACGCGCAGCGTGTCCACCACCTGCAGCGTACCTTGCAGGGCTTGGCTCACATCTTGTTCGCTCAACTTGGGGGCCAAGGGAGCATAGGGGTTGCTCAGGTCCAAAGGGACCATCACTCGTCGATGCGCTCGTTGTCGGGGTGGTGGATGCGCTCCCAGCGTTGGCCGTCAAAGCGGGCCAGGTCTTTGATGCCGATGCTCCAGAGCACGCCATCGGCATGGTCTACCCGCCAGCCGTCTTGCAGCTCCGGGGTCAGCCCGGTCTGCACTTCTTCGATGCGCTGGCCGTCGTAGACATACAAGCCGTCTTCGTTGCTCAGGTACACCCGATCTTGGTACTTGCTCAGGCACACCCAGGTCTGGTGCTCGTCCACCGTGCTGACGTCGGTGAAGCCCTGGCGTGCATTGCCCTTGAGCACCGTGCCGTTGTAGCCGCAGATCCACACCTCATCGGGCCCGTAGCAGCGCACCCAGGTCAGGTGCTCATCGGTGTTCAGCGTCACACGCTGCCAACGCTTGCCATCAAAGTGCGCCACAAAACCCTGCAACCCCACCACATACACATCGTGCTCGCTGCTGCCGTCCAGGCAGTTGAGCACCGGAGCGGCATTGATCGCCTCCAGCATGGCATCGGCATTTGCGAAACGATCCGGGTCGATGTGTACGTACAGACCCCGGTCCTGGTGCCGCCAGTCATCTCGCCCAAAGCGTCGGTAAACCTGCCCCATGTGGCCACAGGCCCACAACTGCCCGCCTATCTCTCGCAGATGCGTCATCAACCCGCCCAGATTGCCATCCAGCATGCCAGCGCCGGGAATTTGCTCTGGCCGAACTTCACCTGTGCTACCCCGAAAGAAGTAGACCACGCCATGGCAGCTTAGGCAGGCATATCGCATTTTGTCCTTTGGCAAAACGCGATAACCATGAACGGAGACAATGTTGTCAATGAGGTCAAAGCCTCCAAATGGCAGTTCTTGGACAGCGGGTCGATACGCCACCATGCGCGTGTGCAGGATTTGCCGTGGGTCGTAGCCATCCAACTGAGTTGCTATGAATATGAAATCACCCTCAATCGCAACACCATCCAGGAAGTGAGCGCTCAAATCAGTCAATGCGTTCAAAGTCAATCTCCTACTCGGAAAATTAGTCACTCAACCCGCCGATCTTGCCCATCGGCGTCCCCTTCGCTGGCGGGCTTTTGCCGTAGGGGTCGGCGCGCAGCCGGGTGCTTTTCTTCAGGCCATGGCTTCGGTGATACTCCCGCAGCTGACGCCGCAAGTCCTCGGGATCACAGCCTGTGACCACCCCTGCTGAGAAGGCGCCTGCTTTTTCCAGTTCGCCCAGACTGGCTGTGCCCTTAGGTGTGGCCTTGCTCGCACCGAGCTTGGCTTCACGAACGTCCATCAGCGCATGGATCTGCCCGTGCTCGGCCAGATCAGAAAACCAGCGGCTCAGTCGCCCCTTGCCCTTGTAGCTGCTCCGTTTGATCGAGCCGCCTTGTTTACCCGAACTCTTGTTGGCCCCGCCCACGCAAATGACCAAGCCGTTTTCGTAGGTGATGCCCTCGGTCCCAGGGTAGCGACCTCCCCCTGGCTTGCGCGGGATGACAAAGCAGTGGTCGGGCACCACATGGTGCCCGGTCTTGCCATCAGGGCATTTCTTGCGTTTGGGCTGCAAAGTACATCGCCCACGATCACTGCCTTCACTGCGGCCACCATCCTTGCCCTTGCCATCCGAGCTCTTTGACTCTGCCTTTTCCTTGGGTTTTTCCTTGGGCTTTTCCTTGGGCTTGGCCTGAGCCTTCTCTTTCTTCAGCAACTCGTCGACCTTGGCACGTAGCTTGCCCAGTTGCTCTTGCAGTTGCGTGCGTATGGCTGCAGGCAGCCTGGGCAGCACCTTTTGCTCCACTGCCTTGATTGCCTCCAGGTACTTCTCGGCGTTCTTGGCGATCTTGGCCGCCCCAGCCACGTCGCCCACCCCAGGCACAGCAGATGCAGCGCTGGCCAAGGCCCCGACGAAGTCGCCCCGCATCAGGCTGACGGCCGAATTGATCAGGTCGGGCACCACCCCCATGCCGGGCACCATGCCCGCCAGGTCCAGCACCAGTTGCAGCGCGTCGATAGGATCCAGCTCTTGCGCGGTCTCGGCCTTGGCAGGCGGGTTGGCCTCTTGCGCGCGCGACGCACCGGGGCTCACGGGCCCTTGGGCCGGGCCTTGGGTGTTGCCGGGTTTTCTGATGCCCATGGCCGCTCAGCTCGCGTTCATCTCGAACAGATCACCATGGCGCACCAGGTAGCGCTTTTCGGCGCGCACTGTGCTGCTGGCCTGGGCCGGGTAGCATTTGCCACCCACCGTACCGCTTTTGCCGCCTTTGGCCACGCCGGCCTGATCGCCCAGTGTCCTGGGCACTTCGCTGTGGTCAAGCACCAGCAACGGGTGGCCGTTGCTGCGCACACTGTGGGCCACATCGACGCTGGTGCTCAACTGGGCGGTGACCATGTAGGGCACCGGCGGGGTGCTGGAGCCCATGGGGGTTTTGCAGACGTCAGGGGTGGAGCACACCACCAGCCAGCCACGTTGCTGGCGGGCCATCAGGTTCTCAGCCATGGCGGCCTCCGGCCCCGGCCCTGCCGCGCGGGAGACCAGCCTGGGGTGATGTGTACTGGGGCGAAGGCTGCAGGCTGATGAGGGGCTTGCGAGGGTCGGTTTCGAACCGGGCCTCAAGCACACGCACGCCCACGCTTTGCAGCACGGCGGTGCGCCAGACCAGGCGCAGACGCAGCCCTTCCTGGTTGTCGAGCTCGATGAGGTCGATCTGCATGGGGCTGGGCAGCACCAGGCCGTTGTCCAGCCGCATGAGGGTGAGGCCGCGGTGTGCGGGCAGGGTGACGCGCATTCTTCCGCATCCAGGGCGCAGGCCCTCAGTGACCAGGGTCAGGCCCCGTGAGAGGTCCGGAAAGGGGATTTGCTGGTCTTCAGGGGCGCCGTTCCAGTAGGCAAAGTCAAAATCCACGGGCAGCCAGGGGTGGCGCTGCGCGAGCCAGGTGTCGTCGTAGGTGCCGGCCAAGGCCAGGCGCGGTGCCCAGGCCTTGCCGCGCGGGCTATAACCCGCAACAGCCAGGGGGTAGCGCAACTGGGCCATCTGGGCGGCATCCAGGGCACCGGACTGTTTGCTGTGCACCAAGTAACGAAAGTCTTGCCGATCGTCCAGGATCTGCGGGGCGCGCAGGGTGGGTGGCAGGTCTTGGCCTGCGCGGCCCAGGGCGTCAAAGTAGCCTTGCGCCATCCAGCCAGCGCCCAGAGGGTTGCGGTAACAGACCTCGTTCATGACATGGTCGGGCTGCCCTGGCTGCCCGGCCTGGGGATGCGCCACCACGCTGGCGCCACCAAAAGCCAGTTCGTAGCGCAGGGGCACCTCGCTCACCGCGCTCGGGCTGCTCAGGCTGTAGGCCCGGGTGGGGTTGAGCGCCTCTCGCATCCACCCCCCGAAGCCGCCCTGGCGCACCAATTGGCGTGGGCCCGTCACATGCAGCGGCTTATCGATCAGCACGGCTTGGCCCTGCTCCAGCCGCAGCCGCGTGGGCAGCAAGGTCCGGGCCCGATCTGCGTAGATCTTGCCGATCACGGTCACGTCGCAACGCGGTTTGTACGGCACCAGGTCGCTCTCGCGACGAAGGCTGGTGCTGCGGGGGGCGCCCCAGTGTTCGTCCGCGAGGCACAGCGCCAGGGGGTGATCGTCGATCACCTGGGCATCAAAGTGCTGGCTGAGGGGGTGATCGGAGGGGGCTCTCGGGTGGCTCGGCCGCAGTTGATAGCCCACACACAGGGCTACCACATGGTATTCGCGGTCCTGGGTGTCAACGCCCGGGAAGGCTCTGGCATCGAACGGCGTGAGGTTGCGGAACTCCATGGCAGCGCCCTCAGTTCAGATCGATGTCCTTGCCATTGATCTGCACCGGGCCGCTGGCATCAAAAAGGAACTCGGTCCCTTGGAGGGTCACCCGCCCGGCCTGGTCCATCCTCAGCACGCTCTTACCACACCGCAGTTCAATGACTTCGCCCGCCTCCAGCGTGTAGCTTTTGCCGACCTGGGTGCTCTTGCTCATGCCCACCTGCTCGGATTTCTGCAAACCCACGGTGGTGTTCATCAAGCCGCCCACCGTGGTCTGGTAGGCGCCGCCAATGCTCAGCGCCTTGCCCAACCCGATGGTCTCGGCCTTGGCCAAGGTCACCGTCTCGGTCTTCACGCCGCCCACCGTCACGCTGCGGTTGCCTCCGATGTGGATGGTCTCGTTGCGGCCCACGTCTTCGCTGCGGTTGTCTCCGATGCTGATGTGCTCGTCATGGTCCACCCGCTCGCTGCGGTTGTTGTGCACCGTGATGCGCTCGTCGTGCCCCACCGTCTCGGTGCGGTCGTTGCGGATGTGGCTGGTTTCGTCGTGGTCTATGGTCTTGCGCCGGTCGTGGCCCACCCATTTGTCTTCGTCGTGCTCCACCTCGCTCAACTGGTCTTTCTGGGCGTGCAGCCACAGCTGCTCTTGACCCTTCTTGTCTTCAAAGCGCAGCGCGTTGGCGTCCCCCACCCCGTTCTTGAGGCCCGCCCCCGGCGTGCCCCCGGGCGTGGAGCGGCTCAGCAGCCCGCTCATGCTGGCGTTGCCCGGCAGCGCCCAGGGCGGCATGTTCAGCGCGTTGTAGACCCGCCCGGTGATGATGGGGCGGTCGGGGTCGCCGTTTTCGAAGTCGACGATCACCTCTTGCCCGATGCGCGGCGTGGCGATACCCCCAAAGTTGCTGCCTGCCCAGGGCTGCGAGACGCGGATCCAGCAGCTGCTGTGTTCGTCGCGCTGGCCGTAGCGGTCCCAGTGGAACTGCACCTTGACCTGGCCATACTCGTTGGTGTGGATCTCTTGCCCGGGCGGGCCGGTGACGATGGCGGTCTGGGGGCCGGTGGTGAGGGGTTTGGGCTGGGTTTGAGGGCTGCGGAACACGTGCTTGGCCGGCTGCAGTTCAAAGCTGCAGTGGCAGCTGTAGCCCTCTTGCCCTGAGGCGTGGGCGCTTTCCTGGATCTGCAGCGTGGTGCTGAGCACCAGCCAGCGCTGGTTGGCCTTGTCCTGGGGGTGTTTCTGAAGGGTGAAGGTGCGCCCGCACTCGATGCCGCGCAGCTTGCCCGAGCCCTGGGCCCGGTTGCCGGGTGCGCCGGCCTCTTGCATGCGGGTGAGGCTGAGGTTGCGCCCTTCGTCGGGGTCGGCGTAGTCGCCCGGCCAGCGGTACAGCTCTTGCCCGGGGTGGCCGGTGTTGCGCGGCAGGGCGCTGCTTTGCTGCAGCCGCGCCCGCGGGCGGGTGAAGTCGAAGTCGTCGCTCACCCAGCGCCCGCTTTGCAGGCCTTCCTGGGTGCTGAACTGATGGCAGTACTCTTCGGTGAGCTTGGCGCCGTGCCCATAGTAGGCCACGGTGGCGTACGCGCCTTGGCAGGGCGGGTGGGCGCCCGCATCGTCGACCAGAATGAGACGGTGTTTGCCGCCCTCGTGCTGCCAGTGGTAGTACAGCCCCCACTCTTGCCACAACCGGCTCAGAAAGCCCAGGTCGGTCTCGCCGTACTGCACCTGAAACACCCGCCTCGGGTAGCTGTGGGACACGCGCAGCTCCATCGGGTAGGGGTAGTCGGCCAGCACCTGCTGGGTGATGCCGATGACGTCCAGGTCCTGAAAGATGCGGTGGTCGCTGGTGCGCGCGGCCAGGGCCAGCCAGGGCTGCAGGGTCACCTCGTAGAGGCTGCGCCGGTTCTCCGAGCGCAGGTAGCGGGCGCGGGTGACCAGGCCGTTGATCTCGCGCTGGCCGCCCCCGTCCAGCTCAATGCGCACGCCCGCCTCGCGGCCCACCATCTGCTTGTAGGGCAGGTTGGCCGTGACGTGCTCGCTCAGGTCGGGGCTGTCGGGGCTTTGCAGCACGACGCTGTACTCGAACAGCTCGCCCAGCGCTTCGCGCCCGCTCAGGTTATGCACTTCGAAGGCCGGGCTGCCCTTGAGTTCAAGGGCCACGGCAGACCAGTAGGTGACGGTGCGGGGCACGGTGACGATCCTCCCTGAAGGCGCTGTTG
>NZ_JADZ01000017.1 GCF_000518645.1 Curvibacter gracilis ATCC BAA-807
TGGCAGCACCGCTTTCTGCAGAGCCTCGAATTATACATCGCTTTTTACAGCAGCAAACTCAAAACCAGAAAACTTCTCAAACCACTCACAACCACCACCCCAACCAAGCACCAGAGGCTTCTCACCCCCAACACCCGTAGAGCACTGTTCTGTGCAGCCGAGCCCGCTAGTATACACAAAAAATCAGCCGCCAAACAAGAGAGGCTTCCCGGATCATCTTTGGTGCCTCGTGGCAGACGGCCCCCATGGTGGAGAGGCACACAACAGCAAGGGCGCCGATAATCCTGCCCAATGGCACTCCTAACCTTACTTGACGCCCATCTGGCGTTTGGGCACGTCGCTTTGCTCGATGGCGCCACCTTTTCACTTGAGTCGACTGAACGTGTCGGTTTGATCGGTCGCAATGGCGCGGGAAAGTCTTCATTGCTGAAGATACTGGGAGGGCTTGAAAAGCCCGACGACGGCTTGCTGCAGGTGCAGCAAGGTTTGCGGATCGCCTATGTGGCGCAAGAGCCCCTTCTCGAGCCCGATCACACTGTTTTTGAAGCAGCCAGCGTGGGGCTATCGCCCGTCATCGCACTTCGAGACCAGTATTTGTCTGGGGCAGAGGGCGTTGACCTTGACGCACTGCAATCCCAGATTGAAGCGTATGACGCCTGGAATTGGGAGCAACGGGTCTCAGAGACTCTGGACCGCTTGCACCTGGCACCCGATGCCAAGGTCGGCACCCTGTCGGGGGGCACCAAAAAGCGTGTTGCCCTGGCACAAGCACTGGTCGCCAAGCCCGATGTGTTACTGCTTGACGAGCCCACCAACCACCTGGACCTGGATTCGATCGAGTGGCTGGAAGGACTTCTGAAGGAGTTCAAGGGTAGCGTCGTCACCATTACGCACGATCGAGCGTTCCTCGACCAAGTGGCAACTCGTATTGTTGAACTGGATCGAGGCCACCTGCGCTCCTACCCTGGCAATTTTGGCCAGTACCTTATTCAAAAGGAAGAGCAACTTGCCCAGGAAGCTGTCATCGCGGCAAAGGCTGACAAGCTTCTGGCTCAGGAGGAGGTCTGGATTCGCAAAGGCGTCGAAGCCCGACGCACACGAAGCCAAAGTCGCATCGGGCGCCTTGAAAAGCTGCGCGCTCAGCGCAGCGCCCGCCGCGAAGCACTGGGCAGCGTTCGAATGGACGTGGCCTCTGGCCTTCCATCCGGCAAGATCGTTGCCGAGCTGACCCATGTGAGCAAATCCTTCGGTGATCGCACCGTCGTGCGTGATTTCACCGGCACCATTCTGCGGGGCGACAAGGTCGGGCTCATTGGTCCCAATGGTGCAGGCAAATCCACCTTGTTGAAGATGATTCTGGGTGAACTACAGCCTGACTCAGGCGGGGTTCGCCAAGGCGCCAATCTTCAGGTCGCGTACTACGATCAAATGCGCCAGGCCATTGACCTGGACGCCACCTTGGCCGACTTCATCAGTCCCGGCAGCGAGTGGATCGAAATTGGCCAACAGCGAAAGCACGTCAAGAGCTACCTGGGCGACTTCCTGTTTTCGCCGGCACGGGCCAATTCCCCGGTTCGCACCCTCTCCGGCGGCGAACGCAACCGCTTGCTGCTGGCACGCTTGTTTGCCCGGCCGACCAATGTGTTGGTTCTTGACGAACCCACCAACGACTTGGACATCGACACGCTGGAATTGTTGGAAGACCTGCTCCAAAACTTCGATGGCACCGTGTTTCTCGTCAGCCACGACCGCACCTTCCTCGACAACGTGGTTACCAGCACCATTGCCTGGGAAGGCGAAGGCCAGTGGCGAGAGTACGAAGGCAGCGTGCAAGACTGGCTGATCCAGTCCCAAAGGTCACGCCAGATCCTCGCCAACGCAACCAAGGAGGCGGGCAAAGGTGCCGCCGCCAGGAATGAACCGGCGGCCGCAGAACCTCCGGCGGCCATTGTGGCCGCTCCACAGGCCACAGCGCGCCGAAAGCTCAGCTACAAGGAACAAAGAGAACTGGACGCTCTGCCTGCGCTGATCGAGCAATTGGAGACGGAACAGTCCACAGTGCTCGCAGCCTTGGCGGATGGGCAGCTCTATGCCAACGATCCGGCCAAGGCCATGCAACTCACCCTGCGCAACACTGAGATCGAAGAAGCGCTGATGAATGCCTTGGAACGCTGGGAAATGCTGTCGAATTGAACCAGGGGAGGAGCCCCGCGGAGTGACTGGACTGCCTCTCACGCCGGGGGCACCCGCCCCCCTCTTACCTCAGATGCGGTGATGCAGGCGGTCGGTGGTCCCACCCAATCGGGCCAGCAATGCCCCCGCAATCTTGTCCAGGGGCAAAACCTCATCGGCAGCACCATGGGCAATGGCTTCACGGGGCATGCCGAACACGATGCAGCTGGCTTCGTCCTGCACGTAGTTGTAGCTGCCGGCGTCTTTCATCTCCCGCATGGCCTTGGCGCCATCGTTGCCCATACCAGTCAGCATGATGCCGAAGGCATTGCGCCCCACCACCGAGGCGGCCGACTTGAACAAGACTTCAACCGAAGGCTTGTGCCGATTCACCGGTTCCGTATCCTCAACCACCGCAACATAGTTGGCGCCGCTGCGATCGATGCGGAACTGGCGCCCCCCTGGGGCGATGTACGCATGGCCGGGCAAGATGCGCTCTCCGTTGGAAGCTTCCTTGACAGTGATCTGGCACAGCCCGTTGAGTCGCGCGGCGAAACTGGTGGTAAAGCCTGGCGGCATGTGCTGCGTGATCACGATGGCCGGAGAGTCTGCCGGCATGCGCACCAGAATCTCCTTGATGGCCTCGGTACCCCCTGTGGAGGCGCCAATGAAGATGATTTTCTCGGTAGACAGCCGGCCAAGCAGGGTCGGTGCCGGGCGCGCAGGCGCGACCGGGCTCGCACCCCCAGTCGGTGCATGCGCAGCACCGGCCACATGCAGGTCCTGGTGCCCCCGGTGGACGTGGGCCACCGACGCTACGCGAATCTTGTCGACAATCTGGTTGGCCAGTTCGTTGATGCCATTGGCGAGACCGACACGGGGCTTGGCCACGAAATCCACAGCGCCCAATTCAAGCGCACGCAAAGTCACCTCTGCGCCTTTTTCAGTCAAGGTCGAAATCATCACCACCGGCATGGGTCGCAGACGCATCAAACGCCCCAGGAAATCGATGCCATCCATGCGGGGCATTTCGACGTCCAGGGTGATCACATCCGGATTCAACTCCCGGATCATCTCGCGTGCGATCAGCGGGTCATTGGCAGTGCCGACACACTCCATGTCGCGCTGCCGGTTGATGATCTCCGACAGCAGGCTGCGAACCAATGCGGAGTCATCGACCACCACCACCCGTATTTTTTTTGACATCCCCATTTTTCTCTTCTATCCCATCGAAATCAGAACAGGTCCACAGAACCACCAGCTGTGGTCTGCACCACCGTCGCCACGCTGCCACGCTTTTCCTGGGCCATGGTTTCGGGATGGGCATGGGCCAGCCTCTTGACCATGGCCTTGCCCGTCACGGGGAAGAAGCAGACCTTGCGTGGATAGATATCCAGAACATCCTCAGACACCACCGGAATGCGCTCGGTCTGCAAATAGTCACGCACGAACTTGGTGTTGCGTTCACCGACATTCATGGTCGTGAAGTTGGCCATCACCGCGCCACCGCCAAAGATCTTGGCCTGCATGGTTTCACGACGGGCACCTTGCTTCATCAACTCGTTGATCAACAATTCCATCGCATACGAACCATAACGACCCGACGAATCCCCGCCCTCGCCCTCAGGCAGCATGAAGTGGTTCATCCCCCCAACCAAGGATCGGCTGTCCCAGATGCAGGCGGCAATGCACGAGCCCAGAACCGTCATGATCACCAGGTTCTCATCTGCCACGAAATACTCACCCGGCAGGACCTTCACGGCGTTGTACTGAAAATGATGGTCGAAGTAGAAAAAACTGGCCTCGCCGGCTTTGCGTGACTTCTGCTTGAGCTCATCCAACGTCGACGTCCGAGCCCCCATGGCACCCGCCGTGTTGTAAGCATTGGGCGACACAGGCTGGATGCGTGGCGCCTGCCGCCGCTCCACGCCGGCCGGCAAAGGCGTGCCGCGAGGCGATGAGAACGGGTTGTTTGGCGTAAGTGTCATGGTCGACAAATCATCAATAGGTTGGCGTCAACGACGCTCATAGACCGTCTTGCCACGCAGGGTGAACAGGTCACGCGACTCACTGAAGTTCTCGGCATGACCGACAAACAACATCCCACCCGGTTTGAGCACCCGGTGGATCCGTTCCAGCACCTTGCGCTGGGTCGGCGCATCGAAGTAGATCATCACGTTGCGGCAAAAAACCACGTCGAAGGGCTCCTTGAAAGGCCAGTCATCGCGGATCAGATTGACGCTCAGGAACTCGATGGCCTTGCGCAGTTCGGGTTTCACCCGGATCAGCCCCGCGTTGGAGTCCTTGCCTCGCATGAAAAAGCGTTGCAACCGATCCTGTGTGAGTCCCTTGAGGTTGTCCAGTCGGTACACACCCTGAGCCGCAGAGGCCAAAACCTTGGAATCAATGTCGCTCGCAGTCAGCTTGAAGGGCGCGTTGTTGCCCAAGGTCTCGAAAGCCGTCATGACAATCGAGTAAGGCTCTTCCCCGGTTGACGCCGCGTTGCACCAGACTTTCCAAGGTGAACCTGCCGGACGCGACTTGAGGTGCGCAGCAAAGATCTCAAAATGGTGCTGCTCACGGAAGAAGGCCGTCAAGTTGGTCGTCAAGGCATTGACGAACTCCTGCCACTCGGGGCCATCATGTGTTTCCAGCCAGCTCAGGTAGTCACGAAAGCTGGTGTGCCCCGTCTCACGCAGGCGCCGCGACAGACGGCTATAGACCATCGCGTGCTTGCCGTCATGCAGGTTGATACCAGCACGCTGGTAGATCAACGACTGCACCCGGGAAAAGTCGGCATCGGTCCAGACGAACTCACGCCCCTGCATGACCGGGCCATTGGAAACGGGCACAGCAGGCGCCCTGTCTTTGACAGGTGAACTGCCGGCATCAGCTCGGTGCATGCTGGACATCATGGGCGATCCTTCTCTGTGAGCACAGCCCGGACGGGACCATGGCTCTGCGCGGCAGTCTCAATCGAGAACGAAAAAAAGTTCAAATGGCAGCCACCAGGCCCATGTCCACACCCGACATCAGCTTTTCGATGTCCAGCAGGATCAACATGCGCTCGCCCACCGAACCCAGCCCCAAAATGCAGCCGTTGTCGATCACGCTTTCGATGTCGGGTGCGGCCTTGATGTTGTCAGGGGACAGCTCCATCACATCGCTCACCGAGTCCACCACGATGCCCACGACACGGGTGCGCAGATTCAGGATGATGACGACGGTGAAATTGTTGTACTCAGCATTGGCGCAGTTGAACTTCAGCCGCATGTCCACGATGGGCACGATCGTGCCCCGCAGATTCACAACGCCTTTGATGAACTCAGGCGCATTGGCGATGCGTGTCGGGGGCTCATAGCCACGGATTTCCTGCACCTTCAGGATGTCGATCCCGTACTCCTCCTGATCCAGGCGAAAGGTCAGGTACTCACGAGCACCGGCCGGGGCACCTTCAGAAGTTTTACCGATCACACTCATGATGTTCTCCTTCAAAGACTCACAGACTCAATGACGCGCGCGCCGCACCAGGCCCGCCGTATCCAGGATCAAGGCCACCTTGCCGTCGCCCAGGATGGTGGCGCCCGACACATTCGGAACCTTGCGGTAATTGGTTTCCAGGTTCTTCACCACCACCTGATGCTGGCCCAGCAACTCGTCCACCAAAAGCGCCACACGGCTGCCCTCGGCCTCGACCACCACCATGATGCTGCTGCTCTTCTCGAAATCGAAGCGCGGCACCTGGAACACCTTTTCCAACTCGATCACAGGCATGTACTCGTCGCGCACCTTGACCAGCTGCGAGCCCTGCGCCACGGTGCTGACGGAGTCGTCATTGACCTGGAAGGACTCCACCACCGACGACAGGGGCAGGATGTAGACCTCGTCGCCCACCCCCACCGACATGCCATCCATGATGGCCAGCGTCAGCGGCAGTCGCACCGACACCTTCATGCCATAACCCTCGGCAGAATCGATCTCCACCGTGCCGTTCAAGGCCAGGATGTTCTTCTTCACCACATCCATGCCCACACCGCGGCCAGACACATCGGTCACGACCTCGGCTGTCGAGAAGCCTGGGGCGAAAATCAGCTGCCAGACCTCGGCATCGCTCATCTGATCCGACACATCCAGGCCACGCTCGCGCGCCTTGCCCAAAATCTTCTCGCGGGAAAGTCCACGCCCGTCGTCGCGCACTTCGATCACGATCGAGCCCCCCTGGTGGGCCGCCGACAGCGTGATGGTGCCCTGAGCCGATTTGCCCTTGGCCAGGCGGTCCTCGGGCAGTTCGATGCCGTGATCGCAGCTGTTGCGCACCAGGTGGGTCAGCGGGTCGGTGATCTTTTCAACCAGGCCCTTGTCCAGTTCGGTCGCTTCACCCTGGGTGATGAGATCCACCTTCTTGCCCAGCTTGTTGGCCAGGTCACGCAACATGCGCGGGAAGCGACTGAAGACGATGGACATCGGGATCATGCGGATCGACATCACCGATTCCTGCAGGTCGCGGGTGTTGCGGTCCAGATCGGCCAACCCGGCCAGCAGTTGCTGGTTCAGCGCCGGATCCAGACTGCGGCTGTTCTGCGCCAGCATCGCCTGGGTGATCACCAACTCGCCAACCAGGTTGATCAGCTGATCCACCTTGTTCACCGCCACACGGATCGTCGCAGCTTCCAATTGGGCTTGCGTGTGCGCCTTGGGCTCTGCAGCCTTGGCCGGCACGACCGCCTTGGTCGCTTCTGCCTCGACGGCCTTGGCTGCCGGGGCTGCAGGCGCATCAGGCACCCCGGGGGCGCCGGCAAAAAAGCCGAAGCCGGACGCGGGCGCGGCTGAAGCGGAAGGCGCCACAGCCGGCGGCTCCACCGGATCAAACAAACCAAAACCAGGGATTTCAGGCGCTGGTGCAGCCGCTGGGGCAGCCGCCAGATCGCGGATCTTGACCTGGTCCTTGGCCACGTGGAAGACAAACAGATCCAGCAGTTCGTCGTCCGACGAGGCGGTTTCCACGGCGAACACGCGCAGATCAGCCTGAGCGCTGGGCCGAGCCTCGATGGTTCCCAGCCCAGGGATGTCGCGGAACAACTCAGGAATGGCATCGGCCTGCTCTGGCCGGCCCAGCGGACCGATCACGATTTCAAGCGAACGGACACCTCCTGCAGCCGCGGCTGCAGGTGCCGCAGCGGGCGCTGGCGCAGCCACGGGAGCGGGCGCGGGGGCCACAGCAACCGCGGGGGCAGGCGCTGGTGCCGCGGGCACACCACCCGAAGCCAATTCACTGATGCGCCGCACCAGATCTTCGGTCGACGGAGGGGTTCCTTCGCCACCGGCCTGATGCACGGCCAACAGCCCGCGAGAGGCATCCGCCGACTCCAGCAACACATCCACCATCTGGGGAATGGGCTTGAGTTCTCGACGCCGTAGCTTGTCGAGCAGGGACTCCATGTGGTGGGTCAACTCGGCCACATCGGAGAAACCGAAGGTCGCCGCACCGCCCTTGATGGAGTGAGCGCATCGGAAGATGCCGTTGAGCTCTTCGTCGTCGGCGCTGGCCAGATCCAACTCCAGAAGCATCTGCTCCATCAAGTCCAGATTCTCACCAGCTTCTTCAAAGAAAATTTGATAAAACTGACTCAGATCGAAGTCTGCACCAGAACTTCCACCGTCATGCACTTCAGCCATGCCTTGCTCCTGAAAACGTCAACTGAAGAAAGTGTCGGCTCATCGAATGACTTTCTGGATGACTTCGATCAAGCGGTTGGGGTCGAAGGGTTTGACCAACCAGCCGGTCGCCCCCGCACTGCGTCCGGCCTGCTTCATCTGGTCGCTGGACTCGGTGGTGAGAATCAAGATCGGGATGGTCTTGAACTTGGGATGCTCACGCAATTTGCGCGTCAGACCGATGCCGTCCAGACGGGGCATGTTCTGGTCGGCCAGAACCAGGTCGATGTGGTGGGTTTGAGCCTTCTCGAAAGCATCTTGGCCATCCACGGCCTCCACCACGTTGTACCCGGCGCCAGTCAAAGTGAACGACACCATCTTGCGCATGGACGGAGAGTCATCAACGGCGAGAATCGATTGCATTTAGAGCTCCAGCAACAATATTTATCAGCTTGGTTAGGGGGAACAGGCGCGGGCGTCAGAAAAGGTCGATCGACCCTGCGTCCATTTCGCTCTGAGTGACGGGATTGGGCCGCTCCGGCATCTGATCGGCATACGGGGCAGCTTCTTCACCCTCGTCATTGCCCATGGATTCAGAGGCCAGTCGGAATGCACAGCCTTGCAAGATCTTGGTGGTGTGCGTGATCAACTGGGTTGCCATGTCATGAAACTGCAGCTCAGTGACCGCGCTCTTGAGCGCGTCCCGCACCTGGCGTATTGATTCTGAGCTTTCCACATCCAGCCCCGACAGGCCTTGATTGGCCACACCGAAGCGGTCCAACAGGTTGTCCGCCGCGTGGTTGAGCAAGCCTTCAAGGCGATGCAGGTCGTGCATCACGACCAACAATGAATCCTGTATCTCGGCCACCGCCATGACGGGGAGGTGAACAGCCGGTTCATTGGAATTTTCTAGCGCTGGTTGCATTTTTTCTCCGTCGCCACGAACACACTCTTTAGCGTTTGCAATTCACCGTTACTGCCAAAGCATTTTGCAATAGGCGATTGGCCTGCGCCTGATCGAGGCCACAAAAAAGCCAGGTAACAGCCCTGATTTTGCAAAAAAGCTGCGCAAACTGCCCCCCGGACATCCCCGCATGAAGGCGTTCATGCGTGCTCTATCATATTGACCCATGTCTCAAGAATCGACCGGCCAAGCCCTGCACATCCTCCATCTGGAAGACTCACCGGTCGACCACGAATTGGCCCGCCTGGCGCTGCAGCGCGCAGGGCTGCAGTTTTCCATCGAGAGGGTGGACACCCTGGAAGACTTTGACCGCGCCCTGGCATCGCGCCCTGACATCGTGCTGGCCGACTATCAATTGCCCGGCTTCAATGCATTGGACGCCTGGCGACACGTGCAAGAAGCAGGCCTGGCCAGTCAGATGCCGGTGATCCTGCTGTCCGGTGCCATCGGTGAGACAGCGGCGGTCCAGGCCATTCAACACGGCATCAGCGACTACCTGCTCAAGGACAGCATCGGCAAACTGGCCCACACCATCACCCGCGCACTTGAAATCCACCAGGCCCACCGCGAACGCGAACACGCGGCGCGAGAGCTGGCGGCCTCACAGCAACGGCTGGCCGAACTGGCCGAACACCTGCAGAGCTCGATTGAACAAGAGCGCAGCGCGATTGCCCGCGAAATCCATGACGACATTGGCGGTGCACTCACCGCGGTGAAGTTCGACCTGGCCTGGCTGAGCCGACACAGCACTGGCGAGCCCATGGACGGCCATATCAAGGCGGCTTCGGACATGCTGCAGCACGCACTGGGCGCCAGCCAACGCATCATGTTGAACCTGCGCCCGCCCATCCTGGATCAGGGGCTGGTGCCTGCCTTGCAATGGCTGGCCGACAGTTTCACCCGCCGCACCGGCATTCCCGCACGTCTGCAAGCCAGACTGGAGGGAGGCAGCAGCAGGGCATCGCGCGATGTTCAGTTGGTGGCCTACCGCACCGCCCAGGAATCCTTGACCAACATCACGAAATACGCGCAGTGCAGCCGGGTCGACATCGATATTGCAGAAGACCGGGCCGCCTTGACCCTGGAAGTCTCGGACAATGGGCGGGGCATCCATGGCGACGAACTCGAAAAGCCCAAGTCCTTCGGACTCAAGGGCCTGCAGGAGCGCGCCAGGATGGCCGGTGGATGGCTGGACATCAGCAGCCAGCCCGGACGTGGCACAGCGATCACGCTCACCGTGCCCATGGATGACGCACCCGACCTGACCCCCAACGAAGAGGACACCCCATGATCCGCGTGATGCTTTGCGACGACCATGCCATGCTGCGCCGCGGCATCCGCGACACGCTGGCTGAGGCGGTGGACATCCAGGTCACGGCCGAAGCGGGCAGCTACCCCGAGTTGCGCGAGGCGCTGCGCAACTCCCCCTGCGACGTGCTGCTGCTGGACCTGAACATGCCGGGCCGTGGTGGCCTCGAAGTGCTCGCCAGCCTGAAAGAGACCCACCCTGACATCAAGGTGTTGATCGTCTCGATGTACCCCGAGGACCAATACGCCTTGCGATGCCTCAAGGCGGGCGCCCAGGGCTACCTGAACAAGGCCGGCGACCCCGAAGACCTGATCAAGGCCGTGCGGACCGTGATGGAGGGCCGCAAACACCTCACGCCCGAAGTGGCGCAGTTGCTGGCCGACAGCCTGTCGCGCCCAGCCCACGAGGCGCCGCACGCCACGCTGTCCGAGCGTGAACTGCAAACCCTGCTGAAAATCGCCTCGGGCAAGCGCCTGTCGGACATTGCCGAGGAGCTGATGCTCAGCCCCAAGACCGTCAGCGTCTACCGGACCCGGGTGCTGGAAAAGCTGAGCCTCAGCAACAACGCCGAACTCACGGTCTACGCGATACGCAACAACCTGGTCTGAACGCGCCGGATCAAAGCCCCCCCTAGTGCACGCCGAACAGGTCCATGGCGCGCTCCAACAAGGCCAAGACCGGTTGATCCAGCATCGGGGTGATGAGCGACACCCCCAGCAAACCGATGCTGAGTGTGACCGGAAACCCCACCGAGAAGATGTTCATCTGGGGCGCCACGCGCGAGATCACCCCCAGCATCAGGTTCACGAACAACAGCAGGCCGATCACCGGCAAGGCAATCCACAAGGCACTGGAGAACAGATCGGCTCCCAGCTGATACAACTTCAGCTGCGCCAGGGCCTCCAGAAAATTGCCATCGGCCGGAAACGCCTCAAAGCTCTTGATCACGGCCATCAGCAGCATCAGGTGGCCGTTGATCACCACGAACAGCAAGGTGGCGATGTTGCCCATGAAAGAGGACACCGCACTGGATTGCCGATTGGTCATGGGGTCAAAGAACGAAGCGAAGCTCAGGCCCATCTGCAGACCGATCAGCTCCCCCGCCAACTCGACGCAGCCGAACACCAGCCGGGCCGCAAAGCCGATCGCCAAGCCCACCCCCACCTGTTGCAGCACCGCGCCCAGGGCCTGGGTGCTGTTGACCGAGATCATGGGCTGATCGACCAGCACGGCCTGGGCCGACAGCGCCACCAGGAATGCCAACCCGATCTTGGCGCGCGTCGGGATCGAACGCACCGAATACACCGGCGCGACCGAGAACATGGCCAGCACGCGCAGAAAAGGCCACAGGATCGGCGATATCCAGGCGACGATCTGCGCCTCGGAAAACGAGACCACGCCTAGCCCGCCATGGTCGGGATCGACTCGATCATGCGCCGCAGATAGTCCACCAGCGTGGTCAACATCCATGGCCCGCCCACCAGGAACACCGCCACCGCAGCCAACAGCTTGGGCACAAAGGTCAGGGTGGTCTCATGGATCTGCGTGATGGCCTGGAACACACTGACGACCAGCCCCACCACCATCACCACCAGCAAGATGGGCAGTGACACCAGCAACATCAACTCCATCGCTTCGCGCCCGATGGTCAACACCATTTGTGGATTCATGACCGCCCTTTTCTCAGTTTGCAAAGCTGGCCGCCAGCGAGCCAATCATGAGGTTCCAGCCGTCGGCCAGCACGAAGAGCATCAATTTGAACGGCAAGGCCACCAGCACGGGAGACAGCATCATCATCCCCAACGACATCAGGATGCTGGAGACCACCATGTCGATCACCAGAAACGGGATGAAGATCATGAAGCCGATCTGGAACGCAGTCTTGAGCTCGCTGGTGGCAAAGGCAGGCACCAGGATGCGCAAGGGTGCCGTCTCGGCCGTCACGCTCGGATCCAGCTTGGCCAAGCGGGCGAACAGCGCAAAGTCGGACTGACGGGTCTGCTTCAGCATGAACTGCCGGATCGGTGGATCGGCCTTGGCCATGGCCTGCTCAAAGCTGATCGCATTGGTGCTGTAAGGCAGATAGGCCTCTTCGTAGATGCGGTCAAACGTCGGCCCCATCACGAAAAAGGTCAGGAACAGCGACAAGCCGACCACCACCTGGTTCGGAGGGGCTGATTGGGTGCCCAGGGCCTGACGCAGCAGCGACAACACGATCACGATGCGCGTGAAACCCGTCATCATCAACAGAATGGCCGGCAGAAACGACAGTGCCGTGAAAAACAGCAGCGTCTGGATGGGCACCGAAAAACTGGTGCCTCCGCTGCCCGACCCCACCAGCAGCGGCAGCTGCCCGGCCGGTTGCGCCTGTGCGCACCAGGGCAACAAACCGACCAGTGCCAGCGCAACGCTCGCCAACACCCCGGCCCGGCGGGAGAGTGAACCACGCTGCCAAAGCGCACGGGCAAAGCCCCTCAGATCAACGCCCATCGTTCACCGCCCCAGCAGGAGAGGCGGCCAACGCCGCAGCAAAACTGACAGGCGCCGCATCCGGCGATGCTGCCCCTGCGGCGACCACCGGAAAACTCTGCAGACAGGTGACTTGTTGAGCGGTCACCCCCAGCACCAGCCAGGTCCGCGCATGGGGTGGCCCGACCTCGACCGTCACCACCCGCTGCTGCGGGCCCACGGCCACACTGGAGATCAGGTCCGAAGACAGCCAGACCCCGCCCGCCTTGCCACGCTGCAGGCGTTGCAGCCAGCGCAGGCCCCAAGGCAACAAGGCCAGCAAGCCCACCAGCAGGGCCAAAGGCCCGATGGATTGCCACATGCGTCTACCCCTTGCTCACGCGGCGCAGGCGCTCAGAGGGCGTGACCACGTCAGTCAGGCGGATACCGAACTTGTCGTTCACCACCACCACCTCGCCTTGGGCGATCAGGTAGCCGTTGACCAGCACGTCCATGGGCTCGCCTGCCAGGGCATCCAGCTCCACGACCGAGCCCTGGGCCAATTGCAGGATGTACTTGATCGGCACCTTGGTGCGGCCCAGCTCCACCGACAGCTGCACCGGAATGTCCAGCACCATGTTGATGTCATTGAGCGAACCGTCCCCGTTGGGCGATCCCCCATAGGACGAGCGTGACGGCTCGCCCCCCGACAAGGGGCCACCGGGCTCATGCACCGGGCCATCATCGGCGCGCTTCTGCTCTTCCAGCGCCTCGGCCCAACCCGCCATGGGATCGTCAGCTGGATCCTGGTTTTCTTCAGACGACATTCTTATCTCCAATCCAGTTCAGATCGTGGCTGCGCAGGCACTCCTCGATCCGGATCGCATACTTTGAGTTGTGAGTACCGTATTGGCACTCGAAAATCGGCACGCCGCCGATCGAGGCACGGATGCGGGGCTGGCGGTCCAGCTCGATGAAGTCACCGGGCTTCATGGCCAGCAATTGCTCCACGGTGGCATCGGCACGGGCCAGCTCGGCCACCAGGGTCACTTCGGCCGCCTGGATCTCACGCGTCAGCACCTTCACCCAACGGCGATCGACCTCGATCGAGTCCCCCTGCGTGGAGGAATACAACACATCGCGGATCGGCTCCAGGGTGGCATAGGGCATGCACAGGTGGATGGCGCCCGACAACTCGCCGATTTCCAGCTGGAACGCGGTGGACACCACGATCTCACTGGGCGTGGCGATGTTGGCAAACTGAGGCTGCATCTCCGAGCGCTGGTATTCCAGCTCCAGCGGGTAGATGCCCTGCCAGGCCTTCTTGTACTCGGTGCAGATCACGTCCACCAGGCGGTTGATCACGCGCTGCTCGGTCGGCGAGAAGTCTCTGCCTTCGATGCGGGTCTGGAACTTGCCAACGCCACCATACAAGGTGTCGATGATGCCGAACACCAGCGCCGGCTCACACACGATCAGACCACTGCCGCGCAAGGGGCGGATGGCCACGATGTTGAAATTGGTCGGCACGGCCAGCTCGCGCAGAAAGGCGCTGTAGCGCTGCACGGCCACGGTGCCCACCGAAATCTCGGGGCTGCGGCGGATGAAGTTGAACAGGCCGATGCGGAAGTTGCGGGCAAAGCGCTCGTTGACGATTTCCATCGTCGGCATGCGCCCGCGAACAATCCGCTCCTGGCTGGAAATGTCGTAGCTGCGGACCGCCCCCGCCTCGGGGATGTCCTCGACGATCTTCTGACTCTCGCCCGTGACCCCCTCCAGAAGCGCATCGACTTCTTCCTGGGAGAGAAAGGATTCGCTCATGAGGGCTCCTTACTGGACGATGAAGTTGGAAAACAGCACCGCTGTGAGCGGGCTCTCAGCTCGTTTGACCTTCTTCTTTTTCTTGGCCTTGGGCGCCTCTTCCTCTTCTTCGACTTCGTAGCCCAGAATGCGCGAAGACTCCTTGAGGATCTCGCCGGCCAGTTTTTCCTTGCCGTCAGCGGTCAACAATTCTTCCGAGGTGCGCTGGGAGGACTGGCGAAGAATCATGTCGCGGATCTTGGGCAGATAGGCCTTGACCTGATCGGCCGCATGCGCATCCTCGATCTCGAAGGTCACACCGATCTGGGCGAATCGGTCGCCCCCCTGATCAGCCAGGTTGACCACCATGTTCTCCAGCGGCAGGTAGGTGGGCGCCACTTTCTTGGCGTCGTGCGAGGCCGAAGCGGCGGGCTTCTCGTCACCGTCCTCGTCGGCATTCTTCTTCATGAGCAAAAAGTAGCCAGCACCACCACCACCCAGCAACAACACGGCCGCGATGATGATGATGAGCATCTTTTTGCTTTTGGGTTTTTCCTTGGCATCGGCTGCGGGAGCATCAGACACGTTGTTTCCTTCCGGCGATCACCCCACTGCACACCGGGACGGCTGGCAGTAGATGCATGTTGGGGATTATTGGGTCAATCGAGCCCAATAATAGCCAGAATAGAAGCCCTAAAACGGGGTTAAAGGGGCTCAAGCCCGCGGGGCTGCTCAGCAGGCGCCCCCCAGGATGAGGTCAACAGAACGCCCGCGTCAGACAAACAGATCGAGGGTGCGGTTGGTGCTGACCGAGCGCCGCACCACGGTGGCAGGGCCGTCAGAGGCCTGCGCCGACACGGTGCGCGAGCCCAGGCGCCGGATGCCTGAGCTGGCCTCTTCGCCCTGACGGGAGGAAGACGAAGACGTGTCCGACTGCCCACCACCAGCGCCGACCGACACACCGGCCAAGACCAGCCCCTCGCCCTGCAACAAGGTTTTCAACTCGGGCAGGGCCCCGTTGAGCATGTCGCGCGTCGCCGCCTGATCCGAACGGAAGGCCACACTCGCCTCGTTGCCGTTCATTGAAATGCTCACGGCCACCGGCTGCCCATTGCCCCCGTCCAGGGTCAACTCCGCGGCCTGGCGTTTCTGGTGGATCCAGTAACTGACCTGTTCCGCCACCACCTCCTCCGAGCTGCGCGCATTGGTGTCGCTCAAGCCGCCACCCGCAGCCCCGGCCGTGGTGGCGCTCACGCCCAGGTTCTGGCTTCGGTCCTGCCCATCCGAAAAGGGCTGCAGGCTGACGCTTTGCCGATCTTCCTGCGCCTGGGCCGACTTGTGCTCGCTGGCCGAGCTGGGGTCCGTCCCCGCCAGGCGCCCCAGCAGCTTTCCGGTCTCCTCCGCGGCCGCCGCCAAGGGGGTGTTGTCCAGCACACGGGTGGCCATGTCCTTGAAATCGATGTCGGACTTGGCCAAGGGCACCAGATTGCCGGAGGCGCCAGCATCCGTGGTCAAGCCAGCCTTGCCGACCTCTGCACCGCCGCCGATCTGCGCCTGCAACTGGGCCAGCAGGTCCCGGTGGCCCTTGCGCGCCAAGGCGCCGGACTCGAGCGAAATACGCCCTGCATCCCCGCCCCCACCCGCGCCAGGGACCGCCCCCGCAACCGCCCCCGTGCCGGCATCTTTCTGGGCCGCAGCTGCCATTTGCGCCAACACGGCCGGGTCGGTGGTGGCCTTGGTGATGTCCACCACCCCCGCCGTGACCGCAGGCAGAGCCGTCCCCACGGCTGCGCCAGCAGCCGATTCCTTGGCGTCCGCCGTCGTACCAGCCCCAGCCGCAGCCTGGCGCGCCGCTTCGGCCAGCAGGGCCATTTGAGAGACCAGGTCGGTGGGCAAAGTGCCGTCCGCCGGGTTCAAGCCATCGGCCCCATCTCCTGTCAACTGCACCCCCGGCTTGCGCCGAGCCTGGCCTTGTGCGCCCTGCAACAGAGCGCCCAGGTCGCCAGTCCCATCGCCGCGCAGGGCCGTGGACGCATCAGTGCCGTCGGTCAAGGCCGTCGAAAAATCTTCGAGCAAACCGGTGAACTCCGCGCCAGCGCCTGCTGCCGCCTTGCCGTGCCCCCGGGTGTGCGCCGAGTTGGCCGACGCAGTGGCCGATGTGCTGCTGGATTTGACTTGTTCTACCATGGTCTACCTCGTCAGGCTGTGGGCTGAATCTTCAGGCGGTGGCGCGAGGCTGCCAGCTCGTCCACCTCTTTCTGTTCGCGGCGCTGCAGGGCCAGCGCGGCATCGTGCTGGCGCCGCTGCACCACCTGGCGCAGGCTCACCAGGCGCAGTTCGGCCTGGGTCAGCTCGCGCTCGGCGTCCTGCACCAGCTGGTCGTGGCGCGCCATCTGGGTCTTCTGCAATTCGATGGTCTGGTCCAGTCGGGCCATGAACTGGCGGTGATGGAACATCACCTCCGGGGCCATGCCGAGTTGGCCGCGGATCAGCCAGCGCTGCTCGGTCTCGCCGGAGTAGCCGGTCAACTGGTCCATTTGCTGCTGCGCCCGCTGGCGCGCCAGCCTGGCCTGGGCCAGGCGCTGGACCGCGGCATCGCGCAGCCGCGTCGCATGCTCCATGGCCACCTGCAATCCGTGAGACGCTGCCATCGTCGTGCTCCTGGGTCAGGGGTTGATCTGCAGGCCCAGGCTGGCGGCCATCTGGTCCAGCGCCTGTTGCAGATTGACGGCCTCGTGCATGTCCTGCTGCAAAAAGCCGGCCATGCCCCGCTGCAGCTGAATGGCCTCGTCCAGATCGGGGTCGCTGCCCTGTACATAGGCGCCGACCTGGATCAGATCGCGGCTCTTCTGATAGCGCGAATACATGGCCTTGAAGCGCCGAGCCACCTCGATGTGGATCGGGCTGACCACGTTGTGCATCACGCGGGAGGCCGACTGTTCGATGTCGATGGCCGGGTAATGCCCGGCCTCGGCCAAGGTGCGCGACAAGACGATGTGCCCGTCCAGAATGGCCCGGGCCGCATCGGCGATCGGGTCCTGCTGGTCGTCCCCCTCGGACAGCACAGTGTAGAAAGCCGTGATCGACCCCACCCCATTGAGGCCGTTGCCACTGCGCTCCACCAACTGGGGCAGCTTGGCAAAACAGGAGGGCGGGTAGCCCTTGGTGGCCGGCGGCTCGCCAATGGCGAGCGCGATCTCGCGCTGGGCCATCGCATAGCGGGTGAGCGAATCCATCAACAACAGCACATGCTTGCCCTTGTCGCGGAAGTGCTCGGCCACCGCCGTGGCATAGGCCGCGCCCTGCATGCGCAACAAAGGCGGCGCGTCGGCGGGCGCCGCCACCACCACCGAGCGGGCGCGGCCATCGTCACCCAGGATGTCCTCGATGAACTCCTTCACTTCGCGTCCGCGCTCACCGATCAGGCCCACCACGATGACATCGGCCTGGGTGTAGCGGGCCATCATGCCCAACAGCACACTCTTGCCCACGCCAGAGCCTGCAAACAGGCCCAGCCGCTGGCCACGGCCCACGGTCAGCAAGGCATTGATGGCGCGCACACCAGTGTCCAGCGGCTCCCGCACAGGATCGCGGTCCATGGCATTGATCTGGCGCCGGCCCGGGGGTTCGGCCACCACGTCGAGCACCGGGCCTTGGTGATCCAGGGGTTGACCCGAGGCATCCACCACCCGCCCCAGCAGCCCATCGCCCAGCGGCAGGCGCAACACCCCCAGCGACAAGGCCGAGGCGGGCAAGGGTTCGTCGCCCAGGCGAGGAACGGGTACAAAGGGCAAGGCGGGCGTGACCACCGCCCCGCTGGACAAGCCGTGGATATCGCCGGCCGGCATCAGAAATGCCCGCTCGCCCGAGAAACCCACCACCTCGGCCAGCACCGGCGCCGAATCCTTCTGGGTGATCCAGCACTGCGAGCCCACCGGCACGCGAATGCCCGTGGCCTCCAGCACCAGGCCGGTCAAGCGGGTCAGCGTACCGCGGCTTTCCAGCGCCATGCCCCGCGACACCCGCTGGCGCAGGTCCTGCATGTAAACGTCCCAGCGCAGCGGGCTGTCGTGCTCAGTCGACATCGGCCACCTCCGCATCGTCGGTCCAGGGACGATCCAGGCCCAGATTCGCCACCGCACGGGCCCAGCGGCGCGACAGGCTGCCATCCACCTGGGCCCCCGCGGCCTCGAGCAGACAGCCGCCGGGCTCGACCGCGGGGTCGGCCACCCATTTGATCTCGACGCTGCCGAATTCGCCTGCCGGGGCATTGGCCAGAACCTCGTGGTCGACCGGGTTCAGCCGGACCACCGCGGTGCGGGCGTCCACCGACAACAACCCCAGGGCCTCCCGGATCACCGGGCGCAGCGCCGCCGTGTCCTGGGCCAGCTCACGCCGCACGACCTGGCGCGCCAACTCACAGGCCACATCCAGCACGCCCTGGGCCACCACCTGCTCGGCATCGGCAAAGCGCTGCTCCAGCGAGGCCAGCAAAGCGTCGAAACGCTGACGCGCCTCGGCGCCCTGCTGGGCGATGTATTCATCGAGCCGGCGCTGCCCTTCCAGCGAGGCCTCCAGCCGGCCCTGCTCCAACCCCTGCTGAAAGCCCTCCTGGTGCGAGGCCTCCAGCATGGCCGGGCTGATCACGGGCTCGGCGGGCGCCTGGGCGGCCAGCATGGCGGCGACACGCCGGTTCTCGTCCACTTCGGTGAACTGCCATTGGGCAACGTCGTCGATCTCCTCACTCGGGATGAAACGGGCGTACTGACGGGCGCGATTAGATGAGTTGGTCGTCACCGCCGCCTCCGATCACGATCTGGCCTTCGTCGGCCAGACGCCGCACCGTCTTGAGGATTTCCTTCTGCTGGGCCTCGACCTCGGACAGCCGCATCGGGCCACGGGATTCGAGGTCTTCGCGCAGCGTTTCGGCAGCCCGAGAAGACATGTTCGACAGGAAGCGCTCCTTGAGCTCGGGCGCCGCGCCCTTGAGGGCCACGATGAGGGTCTCCGAGGCCACCTCCTTGAGCACCATCTGGATGGCCTTGTCGTCGAGCTTCATGACGTCGTCGAACACGAACATCTTGTCCATGATCTTCTGCGCCAGGTCGGGGTCATAGCCCCGGATCGATTCGAGCACCGTGCCCTCGATGTTGCTGCCCATCAGGTTGATGATCTCGGCCGCCGTCTTGATGCCGCCCAGCGAGGTCTTGCGGATCTTGTCGCCGCCGGCCAGCACCTTGAACAGCACCTCGTTGAGGTCTTTCAGCGCCGTCGGCTGGATGCCCTCGAGGGTGGCGATGCGCAACAGCACCTCGCCACGCTGGCGCTCGGTCAGTTGGGACAGCACTGCGGCGGCCTGTTCGTAATCCAGGTGGACCAGGATGGCGGCCACGATCTGCGGGTGTTCGTTGCGCAGCAACTCGGCCACCGACAAGGGGTCCATCCACTTCAGGCTTTCGATGCCGGAGACATCGCCGCCCTGCAAGATGCGATCGATCAGCAGCGAGGCCTTGTCGTCGCCCAGGGCGCGCCGCAGCACCGCCTTGACGTAGTCACCGGTGTCTGACACCAGCAGGCTCTGCTGCGCAGCCGCCTCGGTGAACTTGTTGACCACGTCGTCCACCCGGTCGCGCGAGACGGAGCGGGTGCGGGCGATGGTCTCGCCGAGCTTCTGCACCTCTTTGGGCGACAGGTGCTTGAACACCTCGGCCGCCTCTTCCTCACCCAGCGACATCAGAAAAATCGCCGCGTCGTTCAGACCTTGTTCGTCCATATCATCTCTCCGGAGAGTGCCTGATCATGCCGGCGCTTCGCCGTTGACCCAGGTCTTGATGATATTAGCCACCGCAATCGGATTCTGCTTGGCCAATTGGCGTGCGTCCTCAAGGCGCAGCTGCTCCTTGGTCGGGGGCACCGGCGTATTGTCGGCCGCCGGGGCGGGCAACAAGTCAGGCCGGCTGGGGGTCTCGGACTCGATGGCATCGAGCTGGGTGCCCGCCACGGCTGGCACCACGGGCTCAACCTTGGGCGCATTCATCGCCTTCACGGCCGGGCGCACCATGCCCATCAGCACAATCAGCCCAAACAAGACCATGCCGACCGGCCAGGCAAAGCTCTTCGCCAACTCCAGCATCTCCGGCTGCTTCCACAGCGGCACCGGCGTGTTGTCCGTGGCCAAGGCCATGAACGGGGTGTTCATCAGGTTGACCGAGTCACCGCGCTCCTTGCTGTAGCCGATGGTGTCGCGAACCAGCGCTGTCATCTGCTCCAGTTGCTCAGCTGTCAGAGGCTTGTTCACAGGCTTGCCCTTTTCTTCAGGGCCGCTCTGGTAATTGACCACCACGGCCGCGCTCAGGCGCTTGACCGCGCCTGTGCCGCCCTTGACCACCTTGACCGTCTTGTCCACCTCGTAGTTGGTGACCGACTCCTTCTTGGTGGGGGTATTGGTGCCGCCCGCCGGCGCACCCGCGGTCAGCGTCGGTGCAGCGCCGTTGATAGGGGCATTCGCCGCTGCTGCGGGTTGATTGCTGGTGGCACCAGGCACGCCGGTGGGCGGGGTGGCCGCAGTGCCGCCACCGCTTTCCACCACCTGCTGGCTGCGCACGGCCGCGCTGTCAGGGGTCTGGTTGGGCTTGTGCAACTCCGAAGTCGATTCAGTCTGAGAAAAATCAATTTCAGCCGTCACCTGCGCCTTGACGTTCTGCCGCCCCACCACCGGCTCCAGGATGTCGATGATGCGCTTGCTGTAGAGCTGCTCGATCTGCTGCACATATTGAAGCTGCTGCACATCGCCGCCGGCGCCGGCCGCGTCAGGGGTGGCCGACAGCAGCTTGCCGTTGTCGTCGATCACACTCACGGCGGCCGGGTTCATGTCCGGCACGCTGGATGCCACGAGATGCACAATGCCGGCCAGTTGGGCCCGGTCCAGGATGCGTCCCGGGTACAGGGTGACCAGCACCGAAGCCGAGGGCTTGAGCTGCTCGCGGAAGAACCCGTTCTGATTGGGCAGCGCCAGGTGCACGCGGGCACTCTGGATGGCCGCCACCGCCTGGATGGAACGGGTCAGCTCGCCCTCCAGACCCCGCTGGAAGTTCAGCCGCTCCTGGAACTGGGTCACGCCAAAGCGGTTGCCCTCCATCAACTCAAAGCCGGTCACCGACCCCTTGGGCAGCCCTTGGGAGGCCAGGCGCAGGCGCAGGTCATGCACGCGATCTGAGGGCACCATGATGGCGCCACCGCCCTCGGAGTACTTGTAGGGCACATTCATCTGGGCCAGTTGCGCCACCACCGCGCCACCGTCCTTGTCGCTGAGGTTGGCGTAGAGCACCTTCCAGTCGGCCTGGCGCGTCATGAAGGTGCCGGCCAGGGCGACCACCACCAGCAAGGCGATGCCCAGCGCAAGCTTGATCTTCTGCGACCGATCCAGCTCGGCGAGCTTTTGTGTCCACGATGGGGCCACTGGGGTAGCGGTAATTTCAGCGACGGCAGACATCTTGTTTCCAGGTCAAAGGGGTGGCAATACACCTCAGGTTGGAGCCGATTATTCAGCCTGACCGCCGCGCCATCGCCGGGATAAACCAGCTCTTTGGACCTCAATTCAAAGGTCTGCCACCCCGCCAAGTCCCTAACATCGGCGTCAATGATCTCACCGGAGAAGCGCCATGGATCTGCGATTCCCCTCGACCGCCACCCTCAGCCCACTCAGCACCCGCACACCGCAAATCGGCAAGGCCGGCACCGGCGCGGCCGGGCAGACCTCATCCACCGGCAGCGCCGGCTTCTCGGGTGAGTTGAGCAACGCCCTCAAATCCGTGAGCGCCGCCCAGAACAAGGCCACCCAGATGCAGCAGGAAGTGCAGATGGAGAACCCCAATGTCAGCCTGGAAGACACCATGATCGCCATCCAGAAGGCCCAGATCGGCTTTCAGGCCACCATGCACGTGCGCAACCGCATGGTTCAGGCCTACACCGACATCATGAACATGCAGGTCTGAACCCCTCGCCCCGCCAAGCACGACCCCAAACAAAAAGCCCGCTTCGGTCAACGAAGCGGGCTTTTTGTCATCGAGGGCCCTGTTTCAGGCCCCAGAAGCATCAAGGGAGCCCGCCGAAGCAGGCCCATCCCATCAGTGGAGCAGTCGCGAGCCGCCGTCCAGCAGACGCTGGATGTCAGAAAGCCGAGGCTCGGCCAGGTTGCGGATCAGGGCGTCGTTGCGCAGGATGCGCAGCATGATCTTGCCCTTCTCGCTGCGGTCCTCGCTGGCCAGAGGCTCCACCTGGGACTGGTGGTGCAATTGCTCGATCAGCACCGCACAGGCACCTTCGAGTTGCATGACCTGCTCCCAGTCTTCACGTTGTGCGGCCATCAACATGCGCTGGCTGGCGCCCTCGATGGCCTTGTAGTAATCAAGCAGAGATTGTTGCTGCACGTTATGCCCCCTTGCTATTCAACGTGTTTGAGGTCTGATGGCCTTCCAGGCCTCAGCGACGGGTCGGATCAGTTCGATCACGGATTGGACAGCCTCGGGACTGTTGCTCAAATTGGCCTTGGTCAGTTCAAACACCGCGTAGCTGTAGAGCGAATCGAGGTTCTTGGCCACATCGCCCCCTTCCTTTTCGTTGAGAACACTGCGCAGACCATCCTGAAGAATCTGGATGGCCTTGTTGAGATACCGGGACTTCTCCTGGATATCGCCGCGGCTCATGGCACCCGACACCTTCGAGAGGCTGTCCAGCAAGCCGTCGAACAACAGAACCACCAACTGATGCGGATCCGCACCAGTGATACTGGTTTCGACGCCAACACGTTGATAGGCAGATGCAGCTCGGGTACTCACGGGTGTAAACATTCTTTTGGCCTCGCAAATTGTCGCACGGTACAACTGGTGTATCGGCAGCCCGGCCCGGTTCTGAAGGGCTCAATAGCAAGACATTTGGCAGGCTATTCCCAGAGGGCTTCACAAACCCCCTGAACAAGCCGGATTCACACTCTATATAGAAGGATCGAGAACGCCCCAGATCCCACCCGACACCCGTGAGCGAGACCCGCCGGCACCCCGATTGCCAACTTGTTTGCACTCTCGCTCACAAGTAGACCTAAAGTTTTCTGCGCACGACCCGAAAAACAATGCAACGGGCTTCAAGAAGGGTTCGTTGCCAAGCCTGCGACACCGCAGGTTTGACATCAGCGATAGGCTGATTTTTAACTTGAAGGAGCTTCAAAATGGCAATGACCATCAACACCAACGTCAACTCGCTGACGGCGCAACGTAACGCAAGCGCCAACCAGATGAGCCTGTCCACCTCGATCGCACGCCTGTCTTCGGGTCTGCGCGTCAACAGCGCCAAGGACGACGCCGCCGGCCTGGCCATCGCCACCCGCATGGACGCCCAGGCTCGAGGCATGACGGTGGCCATCCGTAACGCCAACGACGGCATCTCGATGCTGCAGACGGCTGAAAGCGGCATGCAGACCGTGTCTGACATGCTGCAGCGCATGCGTGAACTGGCTGTGCAAGCGACCAACTCGACCAACACCTCGTCCGACGTCGCCTCGCTGAACCAGGAATACACCCAGCTGGCAGGTGAAATCGGCCGTACTGTGAGTGCCGTTCAATTCAACGGCACTTCGATCCTGACCACCACCGGCGGCTTTGATTTCCAGGTCGGCGCCAATTCGGGTCAAACCATCACCATTGGCTCGGGCACATTGAACCTGAATCAGGCCAGTTCTGTGTCTGCCGTTTACGCAGGCAGCGCCGCCAGCGCTTTGACCACATCCGCAAACAGTGCAAACGCCAGCAACATTGATGCGATCGACAAGGCCCTGCAAGCCATCAACGACAGCCGCGCTTCACTGGGTGCTGCGCAAAGCCGCTTCCAGAACACGGTCAACTTCCTGCAAAGCGCAGTGGAAAATCAGACTGCTGCCAAGGGCCGCATCATGGACGCCGACTTCGCCTCGGAAACCGCCAACCTGAGCCGCGCACAAATCCTGCAACAGGCCGGCACAGCGATGATCGCCCAAGCCAACCAGCTGCCCCAGGGTGTGCTGTCTCTGCTGCGTTAAGCCAGCGCCCGCTTCAAGTTGAACCTTCGAACCCCGGCATAAGCCGGGGTTTTCTACTGGAGTTGCGGCTTTTCATTTGGAGGTTCGCTTGCTAGAGTAGAAGAGCGCAGGCTCTCTATCTGCACCAGGGGATACCAACATGACCATTTCTTCACCCGGCATTGGCAGCAATGGCCTTGACGTCAATGCGATCGTCACCAAGCTCGTCGCCGTCGAGAGCCAGCCCGTTACCCTGCTGCAGAAAAAGGGCTCTCAGATCCAGAGCACCATCTCCTCCTGGGGCACCGTGAAATCCCAGTTGTCCGCGATCCAGGACGCGGCCTCTGCGCTGCTCGACAAATCGGCCTGGGCATCACGCACCGTCAGTTCAAGCAACAGCAGCGCCGTGAGTGGGGCCGTCACCACAGGCGCGCTGGCAGGCAACTACAGCGTGTCAGTGACCCAGCTGGCTCAGTCCCAAACCACCTTGTCGAGCGGCATCACCTCCGGCAGCGCCATCGGCTCAGCAGGGCGCCTGGACATACAGGTCGGCCAGTGGAGTGGCAGCACATTTACTCAGGGCAGTGGCTCGACCGTGAGCGTCACGGTCAATGCCACAGACACCTTGAGTGACATCGCCACACGCATCAACGGCTCCAATGCGGGGGTTAGCGCATCAGTCGTGACATCAGGGGGGCAGGACAAACTGGTGGTGCGAGGTGCCAACACCGGCGACAGCAACGGCTTTCAGATACAGGCCTTTGACAGCGGCGGCACGGCCATCACCGATGGCACCACGGGCGCAGGCAAGCTCGCCTATGCCAGCAACGGCACGAGCATCGTCGGCATGGGTCTGTCGCAGGCTGCCAAGAATTCGGCGGCTACGGTCGACGGCGTCGCAGTGAGTTCCACCAACAACCAAATCACCGGAGCTGTCTCAGGCCTCACCCTCAATCTGCAGCAGGTTACCACCTCGCCCGTAACCGTGAGCGTGGCCGCAGACACCACGACGACCAGCGACAAGGTGAGCGCCTTCGTGACGGCCTACAACCAGGCCATTTCGGCCATGCGTAACCTCACAAAATACGACCCCAGCACAAAAGCATCCTCGCCACTGCAGGGCGACAGCACGGCCATCGGCCTGCAAAATGCGCTGCGCCAGATGGTGGTGGGCAACGGTCCTGCCAGCAGCAGCTACAGCAGCCTCAGCGCCGTGGGCATCTCCATGCAGCAAGACGGCACCCTGGCGGTCAACAGCACCAAATTGAATGCAGCCATCACCAGCAACCCCAGCAACCTGGAGTCCCTGTTTGACGCCAATGGCGGAAGCACCACGACGAACGGGATTGCCCGGCGCATCCGAGACTTTGCCATGGCGGCCAACAACACAGGCGGCAGCGTCTCCAACCGAACCTCGGCCCTGCAGACAGCCCTGACCCGCAACAGCACCGACGTGACCAAGATGCAGGATCGGATTGCCGTGATCCAAGCCCGTCTTTACAAACAATACAACTCGCTGGACACCAACCTGACCAGCCTCAACAGCCTCAGTAGCCTAGTCAACCAGCAGATCACCACCTGGAACAAATCGTCAGGCTGACGCGCTCACCCGCCACCACCCGGCCAAGGCGACGATACCCGCCTCACCCCTCCCTCACCTCTCCAGCCCGGCGCCCCCATCACTGCGGGGCAAACCTGGGCCAGACGCTCAGAGGACACCGACACCCGGTAAAAGTCCCGAACTGAGCGGCCAGAAGCCCGCTTATCCAGCCTTCTGTTTTTCTCCCAAGCCGAATAATTTTCACAACACTCGGCTGGGATCGGTCGCTGTATTCCGTACAGACATCGCACCGTGTGGATCGTTCATCTTGCATTCATTGAAGGAGCCGTCCCATGGCAATGACCATCAACACCAACATCAACTCACTGAACGCCCAGCGCAATGCGCAGGCTACCCAGATGAGCCTGTCCACCTCGATCCAGCGCCTGTCCTCGGGCCTGCGCGTCAACAGCGCCAAGGACGACGCGGCCGGCCTGGCCATCGCCACCCGCATGGATTCCCAAGCCCGCGGCATGACTGTCGCGATCCGCAACGCCAACGACGGCATCTCGATGCTGCAGACGGCTGAAAGCGGCATGCAGACCGTGTCTGACATGCTGCAGCGCATGCGTGAACTGGCTGTGCAAGCGACCAACTCGACCAACACCTCGTCCGACGTCGCCTCGCTGAACCAGGAATACACCCAACTGGCCTCGGAAATCGGCCGCACTATCAGCGCGGTGCAGTTCAATGGCACCTCCATCCTGACCACTACCGGCAACTACGACTTCCAGGTCGGCGCGAATTCCGGCCAAACCATCACGGTCAATTCTGGAACGCTGAACCTGAACCAAGCCAGCAGTGTCTCTGCCGTCTTTGCGGGCAGCGCAGCCAGCGCACTGACCACCTCCGCAAACAGTGCGAACGCAGGCAACATCGACGCCATTGACAAGGCGCTGCAAAGCATCAACGATGCACGTGCGCAATTGGGTGCGGCGCAAAGTCGCTTCCAAAACACCATCACGTTCCTTCAAAGTGCCGTGGAAAATCAGACGGCGGCCAAGGGACGCATCATGGATGCAGACTTCGCAACAGAAACCTCCAACCTCAGCCGAGCCCAAATCCTTCAGCAAGCTGGGACTGCCATGATCGCTCAGGCCAATCAGTTGCCACAGCAGGTTCTGTCGCTGCTGAAGGGCTGAAGACGCTTCACCCACAGGGTGAAGCGAGCAAGGCTTTTCGCAGATGTCGACAAAGGATCAACACGAATGGCAACACCTTTACACTCTTGTTCAGAGTTGGCCTTGGCCACCTGTACAAGAGGTTTAAGCGTGAATCCACCACGGCAGCCGTGCCTCCGACGCCTTGATGTACGCCACCCGCGTTGCCCAGAAATACCTGCAGAAAGTATTCGCCAACCATGCCAACGCAAGAGACCGTGAGCCCCAGGCCAGAAAAGCACCCGTACTACATCGCGACGTCAGACTATGACGGCAATGCGGTCCATGTCCATCAAATGCATCTGTTGTGCCACGAACTGAACAGTCGTGGCGCTGAAGCCTATGTGTTCGGTGCACGTCATCTCAATGGTCATTGGTGGACACCCATCCTCTCCCTGGAACAAAGAGCGGCCCATTACAAGGCGGGCAAAAAGCCCGTCTGGATCCATCTTTCAACCAGCGGAACCTGGCGTGAACAGTCCCACTGGACGCTGGCCTACACGCCGGAATCACTGACAAGCCACATGCCCACTTTCGCCAAGGGTCGCATCACATTTGCCAGCGGAACAAACCCTGCCACCCTGACACTCCCCTTGGCTTTGCCATGGATCGAGGAAGGGCTGTATCACCCGGACCCGGAAGCAAGACGCGGCGAGGCCCTGGTTTACGCGGATCGCTACCTCAAACTGGGTGGCAAACTGCCCACCAGACACGAGACACTGGTCAATCTCGCCCAGCACCTCAACACACCTCAAGAACGAGCCCAGGCACTGCGCCAGGCCTCACTCATCTATTGCTACGAGCCGGGAGCGATCACCACGGAAGCCTTGTTGAGCGGTTGTCCGGTGGTCTATGTGCAAAACGACCGGACATTGATCGTTCCCCCTACCTCCAGTTGGCAAAAATGGGGAACCGCCTGGGGAGAAGATCCTGAAACCTTGATCCGGGCCCAAGGAGAAATGGCGAGCTTTCAAGAGGCATATCGGAACAATCTGCAAAACGCTGGTGCAGAGCTGAGTGAATTTATCGAACAAACACAGCAGGCCTTGCAGAAACAGCCCTTTGACGCTGCCTGGTCCAATGAGTCGGTATCCCTGCTCGGCGAATTGGTCATCGACACCAAAGACATGGCGCAGCACGCCGACCAGAGCAAGTACCAACGCATCCAGCAGCAATTCAAAACTTGGCGCAAACGGACAACACTGCGCGAGATCGACGGAGAAATCTACGCAGAACACGTGGCCAGCGGCGCGCTCCCCGCTTTCGCAGTGTGCGTGTTTGTTCGCAATGGCGATCTGGACGGCCTGGCTCAGACTCTGGACAGCCTTGAGCAAAACTTCTATCAGGCAGCCGAATTGCATGTGCTGGCGGATTTTGAATGCCCGATTCCTCTGTCGGAACTTGGACCGAACTGTGTATGGCACAGCGGAGTGGATGCCTCTGAAGCTTTCGCAGTCCCCCTGCCTGAATGGCTGCTTCTGGTGGAGTCCGGGGCTCAACTGGCCCCCCAAGCCCTGGTGGAATTTGCTTTGGCAGCACGCAACCCGACAACGGCACTGCTGTACTCAGACGAGTCCCTCATCGCCAAAGACGGCACCGAAACCCCCCACTTCAAACCCCAACTCAACACCGAATGGCTGCACAGCACCAATTACCTTGGGGCTGTTGTAGCGATTCGCGCCGAACACTGGCTGAACAGCCCGGCGCCCAAAACGTTTGAGTCGGTCTACGCGCTGGCCCTTCACCTGAGCGAAAAGCCCCGGGCGATCCAGCACATAGACACCGTGCTGTTCAGCAGCGACGGCCATGTATCCGCATCGCGTGAGCTGATTGAATTGCAGCAACTTGAGCAGCATCTGACTCAGCGAGGTCTGCACGCCACCGTCACCGCCCAAGCGATTGCTGGCTGCCGTCTGCTGCAATATCGCAGCGAGACGCCGCGTGGGGTCTCAATGATCATCCCCACAGGTTATCAACTGGGCTATCTGCGCTGCCTGCTGCAATCTCTCAAAACCTACCAGGAAGATGAGTTGCTAGAGGTCATCCTGGTAACCCAAGCTGATCACGAAGTCGCTACTCGCAACGCAACAGCAGACATCGGTCTGCCCGTGCCGCTGCACCTGATAACGACGCCTGCAGGGCCTTACAACCACGGACTGGCCCTGAATGCCGGAGCCGCCACGGCCAAGGGCGATGTCTTGCTGTTCGCCGACGACGACACAGAAGCCATTCAACGACACTGGCTGAGCCAACTCACCGCCTACTACGATCAGCCTGATGTGGCTTGCGTGGCCCCGCGCCTAGTGCTGCAGATCGGTGACAAGCCGACGCTTCAGAGTGGCCCCATGAGCCTGGGCATCACAGACTGGGCTGGCAGTTACAACGGAGAGCGTCGGCTGTTGGAAGAACAGGGTGTCTTCTCTCGTCTGCAAACCTCGCAGGATGTCGCCACGGTGGCAGGACACTTTTTCCTGCTGCGTCGGGACTGCTGGCAACAATTGGGCGGCTTTGACACCGAAAGCCGCCACACCTTCACGACAGTGCATGATTTCTGCATCCGTGCCAGTCAACAAGGTCAGCGCCATGTGTGGACGCCGGTCAGCTCCGTTCTGCACCAAGGCGGGAAAACCCTGGAAGCGCTGGCGCGCGAGCCTGGCCGGATGTATGAAATCCAGGCTTCGGCGCTCAAGGAAAAACAATCCTTCATGCAGCGATGGATCCAGTTCATTGCAAGCGACGGGCGCTACAACCGACACCTGTCGCTTCAAACACCTTACGACGTGGAAGCGAATCTGGTGATCGACTGGATGAGCACACGAAAAGACCGCCCGACCGTGCTTGCCTTCCCGATCTCCAGCGGATCAGGTCAGTACCGGGTTGTTGAACCCCTGAACGCCTTGCAACATGCCGGCCTGGCCCAGACCTGCAACGTCTTTCCGATCAGCAGCTCCCAGTTCCGCACCCCCAACCCGCTGGAGGTGACCCGCGCCAACCCGGATCGGATCATCGTGCAGCACTCAATCGGTGACGCCCACTTGCAACTGCTGCGGGATTACCGGCGGACCAATCCAGCGTTGTTCACCATCCAGACCGTGGACGACCTGTTCCATGATCTACCGGAGAAGCACCACCTGCACAACATCCACCAGCGCGAAGGCTATGTGCGCATGCGCGAGGCCATGAGCTTGTGCGATCGCGTGATCGTCTCCACCCAGCCCCTGCTGGAGGAATACCGGGGCTACTGCAAAGACATTCGCGTGATGCCGAACTGCCTGGACGATCAGGTCTGGGGCCAATTCTACAAAGTTCCGGCTCCACGATCACGCCTGCGCGTGGGCTGGGCCGGCGCGGCCCAGCACCTGGGCGATCTGGAAATGATCGGCGAGGTGGTGGCCCGGTTCAAGGACGAGGTCGACTGGATCTTCATGGGCATGTGCCCCGACAGCCTGCGCCCCCATATCAAGGAGTTCCACCCCTTCGTGTCGTATGTGGACTACCCGGCCAAGCTGGCCTCGCTGGACCTCGACATCGCCATCGCCCCGCTGGAGGACAACCCCTTCAACCGCTGCAAGAGCAATCTGCGCCTGCTGGAGTACGGCGCCATGGGCTGGCCGGTGGTGTGCTCGGATGTCTACCCCTTCCGCACCGAGAACCCGCCCGTGCTTCGCGTGCCCAACGAAAAAGAGGCCTGGATCGAATCGCTGCGGCGCCTGATCGATGACAGCGCGCTGCGTCACCAGATGGGCCGGCAATTGAATCAGTGGGTCAGCGACAACTTCTACTTGTCCAAGAACACGGACAAATGGTTTTCAGCCATTTTTGATTGACCCATTTGCACCGGGAATCAGCCCTTCCATTCGGAGCGAAGTCAGGACGGGGCCCCTAGAATTGATCAAGGCGCTGCGGTGACGGCGCACATCAATTTCCATCTGCCTGGAGCATCCGACATGAAAGCAGTCATCCTGGCCGGCGGGTTGGGCACCCGCATCAGCGAGGAAACCCTGACCCGCCCCAAGCCGATGATCAGCATTGGCGGCAAACCCATCCTCTGGCACATCATGAAGATGTACTCCAGCCATGGCATCAACGACTTCGTGATCTGCTGCGGCTACATGGGTTATGTGATCAAGGAGTACTTCGCCAACTACTTCCTGCACACCTCGGACGTCACCTTCGACATGACGACCAACCAGATGGAGATCCACGAACACCACGCCGAACCGTGGCGTGTGACGCTGGTGGACACCGGCGACAGCACCCAGACCGGGGGGCGCATCCGGCGCATCCGCCGTTATGTCGAGAACGAACCCTTCTTTTGCATGACCTACGGCGACGGTGTGTCCGACATCGATATCACTGCCGAGATCGCCTTCCACCGCAGCCACGGCAAGCTGGCCACGGTGGCCGCCGTGGCGCCTCCGGGTCGCTTCGGCACGCTGGAAATCGCCGAGGGTCAGGTGCAGGCCTTCACCGAAAAGCCCCTGGGCGACGGCAACCTGATCAACGGCGGCTTTTTTGTGCTGTCCCCCCAGGTGCTGGACCTGATCGAGGGCGATGACAGCATCTGGGAAGACAAGCCGGTGCACGCCCTGGTGCGCCAGCAGCAGCTCGCCGCCTACCAGCACACCGGCTTCTGGCGCCCCATGGACACCTTGCGCGACAAGACCTACCTCGAAGAACTCTGGGCCAGCGGAGCCGCGCCGTGGAAGAACTGGTGAACCGCCGCTTCTGGGCCGGCAAGCGCGTCTTTCTGACCGGTCACACGGGCTTCAAGGGCAGCTGGCTGAGCCTGTGGCTGCAGGCCATGGGGGCCGAAGTCTGGGGCTTTGCCCTGCCGCCCGGCACCCCCATCAACCTGTTCGAAGTGGGCTCGGTGGCCCAGGGCATGCACTCCCGCTTGGGCGACATCCGCGACCTCGAGGCCCTGAGCCAGGCCATGAACCAGGCCCGACCGGACGTGGTGCTGCACCTGGCCGCCCAGGCCCTGGTGCCTCTGTCGTACGAGCAGCCCCTGGACACCTTCGCCACCAATGTGATGGGCACCGCCAACGTGCTGGAAGCCGTGCGCCGCACCCCCGGCGTGCGCGCGGTGGTGGCCATCAGCAGCGACAAGTGCTACGAAAACCAGGAGTGGGTGTGGGGCTACCGTGAAACCGACCCCATGGGCGGGTACGACCCTTACTCGGCCAGCAAAGGCTGCACCGAACTGGTGGTGGCCTCGTACCGGCGCTCCTTCCTGAACGCGGCCAACGTGCCGGTGGCCAGTGCCCGCGCCGGCAATGTGATTGGCGGCGGTGACTGGACCCCCACCCGCCTGGTGCCCGACGTGCTCGCCGCCTTCTCGGCGCAACAGGCCGTCACCCTGCGCCAGCCCGGTGCGATCCGGCCCTGGCAGCATGTGCTGGAGCCCCTGAGCGGCTACCTGGCCCTGGCCCAACGCCTGCACGAGCAAGGCATGGCCTGGGCCGAAGGCTGGAACTTCGGCCCGCACGAATCCGACGCCCGCACCGTGGGCTGGGTGGTGCAGGAGCTGGCACGCCGCTGGGGCCCGGATGCGCGCTGGCAAACCGAGACCCAGGCCCAGCCCCATGAAGCCCACACCCTGAAACTGGACTGCAGCAAGGCGCACAGCCGCCTGGGCTGGCAACCCCGCTGGCGCGCCGACACCGCCTTGCAACACACTCTGGACTGGCACCGCGCCTGGCAGGCCGGCGCCGACATGCGCCAGCAGACCCTGGACCAAATCACCGAATTCGAAAGCGCCGCATGAGCCTGACCCGACACCAGCTGACCGCCGCCGCCGATGGCCAGGTCCACCTCAACCTGCCGGAACTGGCCGGCCAGGAGCTCGAAATCATCGTGCGCCCGGCCCGCGCCGCCGCCACGGCCCAGCCCTGGCGCGCCGGCATCGACGCCATCCCGCCCTCGGGCAAGGTGGTGGGCGACCCCGAAAAGAACGCCATGATCGATGCCGCGCTCGACGCCTGGCTGACCACGGGCAGATTCAACGACGCCTTCGAGAAACGCCTGGCCGATTTTGTCGGCGTCAAGCACGCGCTGACCGTCAACTCGGGCTCCTCGGCCAATCTGGTCGCCTTCTCCACCCTGACCTCGCCACGCTTAGGGATACGCGCCATCCGCCCCGGTGACGAGGTGATCACCGTGGCCGCCGGCTTTCCGACCACCGTCAACCCCATCATCCAGAACGGTGCCGTGCCGGTGTTTGTCGATGCCGTGCTGCCCACCTACAACATCGATGTGTCCCAGCTGGAGGCGGCCCTGTCGCCCCGCACCAAGGCCATCATGATTGCCCACACCCTGGGCAACCCCTTCGATCTGGACGCCGTGTGCGCCTTTGCCCAGGCGCATGGCCTGTGGCTGGTGGAAGACTGCTGCGACGCCCTGGGCTCGACCTGGAAGGGCCGCAAGGTGGGTACTTTCGGACACCTGGCCACCCTGTCGTTCTACCCCGCCCACCACATCACCATGGGCGAAGGCGGCGCGGTGCTGACCAGCGACCCGGAGCTGCGCCAGATTGCAGAATCGTTCCGCGACTGGGGCCGCGACTGCTGGTGCAAGCCCGGCTGCGACAACACCTGCGGCAAGCGCTTCAATTGGCAACTGGGCAGCCTGCCGGCCGGTTACGATCATAAGTACACCTACAGCCACCTGGGCTACAACCTCAAGATCACCGACATGCAGGCCGCCTGCGGCCTGGCCCAGCTGGATCGCCTGGAGGGCTTTGTGCAGGCGCGCAAGGACAATTTCGCCTACCTGAGCGAGCAACTGAAAGACTGCGCCGACCTGCTGGTGCTGCCCGAGGCCACCCCGGGCAGCGACCCGTCGTGGTTCGGCTTCCCGATCACCCTGCGCCCCGAGGCCGGGCTCAACCGCCAATACCTGCTGCAGTACCTGGACGAGCACCGCATCGGCACGCGTTTGCTGTTTGCCGGCAACCTGATCCACCAGCCCTACATGCAAGACCGGAACTTCCGCGTCGTGGGCTCGCTGAAGGCCGCCGACCAGATCATGAACGACACCTTCTGGATCGGTGTCTGGCCCGGACTGAGCCGGGCCCAGCTCGACTACATGGTGAGCCAGCTCCGGCAGGTGCTGGGCCTCAACTTCTGAGCACCAGGCCATGTCCACCCTCGACAGCGCCCCGACCGCAACAGGGCCAGGCCTTCCTGGTGAGGACCGGGCCTGCCTGCGACCCTGTCCGGTCTGTGGCAGCACCGAGGCGCAAGCCCTCAAAACGCTCTCCCTGCCCCAGCCTTCGGGCTCGCCACTGCCCGGCGGCTACCGGCTGATGGCCTGCCACGCTTGCGATCTGGTGTTTGCCGAGACGCCGGCGCCGCAATCGGCCTACGACCTCTACTACCAGCGCTGCGCCAAGTACGGCGGCCCCACCGGCACCGGCGCCGGCCTGCACCCTGCCGACCAGGCCCGGCTGGAGCAATTGGCCGATCGGCTGCTGAGCTGCCTGCCTCGGCCCCAAGCCCGCGTGCTGGACCTGGGCTGCGGTGCGGGCGGTCTGTTGGCGGTTCTGCAGGCGCGAGGCCTGTTTCAGGTCGAAGGCCTGGACCCCGACCCCAGTGCCGTGCAAGCGGCCCAGGCCCGCGGCCTGCGCCTGCGCGAAGGCCTGATCCACGAAGCCGCCACGCGCTGCGCCGGCGAGCGCTACGACCTGATCGTGCTCTCGCATGTGGCCGAACACCTGCGCGACCTCCAGGGCCTGCCGGACCTGGCGGGGCTGCTGACGCCGGAGGGCAAGCTCTACATCGAAGTGCCCCACCCGGTGGGCTACGCCTGTGGCGAGCGCCCGCCCTACTACTACTTCGACAGCGAACACATCAACCACTTCAGCGCCCAGGCCCTGGACCGGCTGCTGGCCCCGGCGGGGCTGCAGTTGCACAGCGCCGAGGCCGTGAGCCTGACCCTGTCCGACGGCGGTCACTATCCGGCGCTGGCCGTGGTGGCCGGCCGGGGGGCCGTGCCGACGCTGCCCCCCCAGCCCTCGACCGTGCAAGCGGTTCAGCGCTACCTGGCCGACTGCGCCCGGGGCGCCACCCTCGTGCCCGAACCGCCCCTGCCGGCCCAAGGCCCGGTGCTGGCCTGGGGCGCGGGCTCCTGGGCCCAGCGCCTGCTGGGCCAGGGCCAGTTGCCGCGCGATCGCCTGGTGGCGTTTCTCGACAACGACCCCAACAAACAAGGTCTGCAACTCGACGGCCTGCCCATCATTCCACCCGCGCTGGGCCTGCAACAGCACCCGCAGGCAGCCATCCTGGTCTGCGTGGCCATCGACCCGCAGCAAATTGCCACTGCCCTGGACGCCTTGGATCCCGGGGCCCGGCAACGACTCCACTTTCTGAGCGACCCGCTATGAACCTCTCCGAACGCATCGCCGACTGGCTGGTCCAGCAAGGCATCACCCAGGTCTTTGCCGTCACCGGCGGCGGCGCCATGTACCTGAACCAGGCCCTGGGCTCCCACCCGGGCCTGCAATGCACCTACCTGCACCACGAACAGGCCTGTGCCATGGCCGCCGAGGGCTATGCCCGCATCGCCGGCAAGCCGGCCGTGGTGATGGTGACCACCGGGCCTGGCGGCATCAATGCGCTCAACGGCGTGTTCGGGGCCTACACCGACTCGATTCCCATGCTGGTCATCAGCGGCCAGGTCAAGCGCGCCACCTGCCTGGACTACACCCCGGTGCCCGGCCTGCGCCAACTCGGTGACCAGGAAGGCCCGGTGCTGCAGATGGCCCGCCCGGTGACCAAACTGGCTGAAGGCGTGGGCAGCCCCGAGGCCTTGATGACCCTGCTGCCGCAGGCCCTGGCCACCGCGGTGGGGGGGCGCCCCGGCCCGGTCTGGCTGGACATTCCCCTGGATGTGCAGTCGGCCGAATGCGGCCCCATTCCAGCCCCCGTCTTCACCCCACCGCTGACACCGGCCACCCTGCAGGCCGATGGCGATCAGATCGCCCAACGCCTGGCCGCCGCCCAGCGCCCGCTGATCCTGGCCGGCACGGGCGTGCGCCTGGCCCGGGCCGAACAAGACCTGCTGGCCTTTGCCGAAGCCCACGGCATTCCCGTGGCCACCGCCTGGACGCACGACCTGATCGCCAGCGACCACCCCCTGTTTGCCGGCCGCCCCGGCACCATCGGCACCCGACCCGGCAACTTCTGCCTGCAGGCGGCCGACCTGGTGATCGTGATCGGCTCGCGCCTGAACATCCGCCAGGTCAGCTACAACTGGGACACCTTCGCCAAGAACGCCTATGTGGTGCAGGTCGACGTGGATCCCGCCGAACTGAGCAAGCCGCTGGTGCAGGCCGATCTGAAGATCACGGCCGACGCGCGCGTCTTTCTGCAAACCCTGCGCGAGCGATGCCAAGGCGGCTTGCCCAGCTATGCGGCCTGGGTCGCCTGGTGCCAGGACATTCGTCGGCGTTACGGTCTCCAAGCACCTGAGCCCAAGGGCCCCGCCATCCACCCGTATGCGCTGGTCGAGCGGGTTTGCGGCCAATTGCGCGAGGACGACATCCTGGTCTGCGGCAATGCCTCGGCCTGCATCCTGCCCTTCCAGCTCGCCCCGCTCAAAAAAGGCCAGCGCCTGTTCAGCAACTCGGGCTCGGCCTCCATGGGCTACGACCTGCCGGCAGCCCTGGGGGCCGCCACCGCAGCCCCCCAGCGCCGCGTGATCTGCTTTGCTGGCGACGGCAGCCTGCAGATGAACCTGCAAGAACTGCAAAGCCTCAAGAGCCTGGGCCTGAATGTGCTGGTGGTGGTGATCGACAACGGTGGCTACCTGTCGATCCGGCTCACGCACGACAACTTCTTCGGTCGCATCGTGGGCGCCACGCCGGCCTCGGGCGTGGCCTTCCCCGACTTCGCCCGCCTGGCCACGGCCTTCGGCCTGCGCACGGTCGACGTGCGCAGCAGTGCCGACCTGCCGGCCCTGGACGCGGCCTTGCAGCAGGACGGCCCGCAATTGCTGGCCGTGACGGTGGACCCGGAGCCCGGCTTCGAGCCCCGCATCAAGTCGCGCGCCCTGCCCGAGGGGGGGTTTGCCACCCCCGAGCTGGACGACATGTTCCCCTTCCTGCCGGCAGAGGAAGTCGCGGCGGTCCGCGCCGAGGCCGCCCGCCTCGTTTCTCATGGAGGGCACTGACCCGTGAAAACGACCTCATTCCCATCCCTGGATGCCGTGGGTCAGGTGGACCTGGAGACGGTGCAAAGACAGGGACTCCTCATTTTCGGATATGGCTCGTTCGCCCATGATCTGGCTGCAGCAGCCCAGAAAAACGGCATCCCTGTCCTGGGCTTTGTCGTTTCGGGCGTTCCTCCCGCTGCCCGCAGCGCACTGCCGGTCTGGCAGCTCAGCCAATTGCCCGCAGCCTACAAGGACAAGCCGCTGTGGGTCGGTGTCTACAACCACCTCGCCCACTCGGACTACCAGTTGATTGATCAGACCTGTCGCACGGCAGGATTTGCAGCGCAATTTCCTCAGCACTATTTTGAGGTGGTCGCTGACGCGCTGGGATGGCGCTATTGGCTCACGCCCAGAGCCGATTACGCAGCCCGCGCAAGCGAATTGCGCGCGGCATTTGATCAATTGGCTGATGAGCCAAGCCGGCAAGCCATGGCACAAACCTTGGCATTTCGGCTGGGGCAGACCTTGGCTGCGCCCTTGCCCGACGCCGGGGTAGCGCATTACTTTCCGGATTTTGCCGTGGCGGCCTGCCTGGCGCGCGAGCGCGGTGCGCAGGCCTTTCTGGACGGTGGCGCCTACAACGGCGACACACTGGACGCCGCGCTGAGCCAGTTGCCCTTCCAGCAGACCTATGCTTTTGAGCCCGACTTGAGCAACTATGAGCTGCTGACCCAGCGAACCAGACAACTGGGGCTCCGCGCCGCCAACTACCCCTGCGGTCTTTCAGGACGAAACGAACAACTGCGCTTTTCCACCGGACAAGGTGAAGCCTGTGCCGTCAAGGAAGACGGTGACAGCATCATCCAGGTGGTTCGCCTCGACGACTGCCTGCAAAACGTGACCATCGACTATCTGAAGCTCGATGTTGAAGGTCAAGAAATCCCCACCCTTCAGGGGGGCCAGGATTTGATCCTGAAAAGCCGGCCTATTTTGGCCATCGCCGCCTACCATCGCTGGGATGATATGTGGCGTATACCGGCTTTTGTTGCAGCACTGGCCTTGGACTACCAGCTCGCGTACCGCAGCCATTCCAGAAACTCATTTGACGGGGTTTTTTATGCCTATTAACACCAATCCCAACAGCATTTTCGAAAACCTCTTCATTCTGGAGCTTGCCAACAACCACTGGGGACGGCTGGACCGGGGCCTGCGCATCGTGAATGACTTTTCTCAGGTGGTGCGCTTCAACAATGTGCGCGCCGCCATCAAGCTGCAGTTTCGCGAAGTCGACCACTTCATCCACAAGGATTTCCGCGGCCGCGAAGACATCCGCTACATCAAGAAGACCGAAGTCACCAAGCTCAGCAAGGCCGAGTACCGGACCCTGACCCGCACCATCAAGGAACGTGGCTGCATCCCCATGGCCACCGCCTTTGACGAGCGCTCGGTCGATCTTTGCGAAGAGCTGGACCTGCCCCTGATCAAGATCGCCAGTTCGGACATCAACGACTGGTTCCTGATCGAGCGCATCGCCGAGACCAAGAAGCCCGTCATCGTCTCCACCGGTGGCTCCAGCCAGAAGGACATCGACGACATGGTGACCTTCTTCGCCAACCGCAACATCCCTCTGGCGGTGAACCATTGTGTGTCGCTCTACCCCAGCGAGGACGACGAACTGGAGATCAACCAGATCGACTACCTCAAGAAGCTCTACCCCAAGAACGTGATCGGCTTCTCCACCCACGAGTACACCGACTGGACCTCGTCCATGCTGCTGTCCTATGCCAAGGGCGCGCGCACCTGGGAACGCCACATCGACATCGAGGAAGGCGGCATCCCGGTCTCGCCCTATTGCTCGCTGCCGCACCAGATCGACGCCTGGTTCAAGGCCTACCACAAGGCCGTGGTCATGTGCGGGGGCTCGGGCCAGTCCAAACGCCTGCCCAAGAAGAAGGAAACCGAGTACCTGGACGGCTTAGTGCGCGGCGTCTACGTCAAGCGCGACCTGCCGGCAGGCTACGAGTTCAAGCACCCGGGCAATGACGAAGATTTCTACCTCGCCATCCCGCTGCAAAAAGGCCAGCTGTCCTGCCGCGAAACCATGAACGGCCTGAAACTGACCCGCCCGGTCTCCCGCGACTCGGCCCTGACCATCGACGACGTGGACAGCCCCTACGCCCAGCACGAATCGCTGCGCCAGGCCATTTACGACCGAGGCCTCTGACCCCCTCCTGCCCCCTGATCCCGACCTCCCTGTGAGCAAGCACTACCCCGCCCCCGGCCTGCCCGCCATCCAGGGGCGGCTAGCCCAGTTGCTGCCGCACCTGGATGCCTCGGCGCTGGAGGGCAAGACCCTGTTCATCACGGGCGGCACCGGCTTTTTTGGCTACTGGCTGCTCTGCCTGCTGGACCTGCTGCAGCAAGGTGGTCATCGCTTTCATGTGCGCCTGCTGTCGCGCAACCCGAGGCGCTTCCAGGCCGTGGCGCCCTTCTTTGCCGCCCAGCCCTGGATCGACTTCGTCACCGGTGACGCGCGTCACTTCACGGACGAACGCCCGGCCGACTTGCTGATCCACGCCGCCACGGACACCCACGCCCAGGCCCACACCCGGCCGCTGGCCATCATGGACGATGTGCTGCTGGGCACCCGCAACACCTTGGAGCAGGCCTTGGCCCAGGGCGTCAAGCGGGCCTTGTTTGTCAGCTCTGGCGCGGTCTACGGCCCGGCCGCCCGCGCCGCCAGCCACACACCCGAAACCACACCCCTACAGCGCAGCCTGGAGCAGCCCGACCCCTATGGTGAAGCCAAGGCCACGACCGAGCTGTGGAGCCAGCATTTCGGTGCGGCCCATGGCCTGTGCATCCCGGTGGCGCGCTGCTTTGCCTTTGTGGGCGCGGGCCTGGATCTGGACGGGCACTTCGCGATCGGCAACTTCATCCGCGACGGCCTGGCCAGCCAAGGCGTGCGGGTGCAGGGCGACGGCACGCCGGTGCGCAGCTACCTGTATGGCGCCGATTTGGCCGTGTGGCTGCTGCAACTGCTGCTGCGCGGCGAGCACGGCCGGGCCTACAACGTCGGCTCGGACCAGGCCATCACCATCGAACAACTGGCCCGCCAGGTCAACCGCCAGCTCAGCCCGGCCCAGGCCGTCATGCTGGCGCGCCAGCCCGTCGACAACCCCCTTCGCTCTTGCTACGTGCCCTCCATCGAACGTGCCCGTCAGGAGCTCCGGCTGGACGTCTGGACCCCGCTGGCCCAGGCCATTGCGGGCACGGCCGACCCCAGCAAGCCTCTCGCCCAGGACTGACCATGCCCCAACTGTACGAATCGCTGCGCCGCCCCTATTACATCGAGACGCCGCCGTACCGCCGCTCCTCGGCCGGCATCCGCGTCATGCACATGCTCTGCCACGTGCTCAACCGCCTGGGCGAGGAGGCCTATGTCTTCACCTCGGAGGTGAACCCCGATCTGAACACCCCCACCGTCACCGAGGACGTGGTGCGGCGCCACCTGCAGGCCGGGCGCGAACCCATCGTGGTCTACCCCGAAATCGTCAGCGGCAACCCACGCCGCGCCAAATCGGTGGTGCGCTACGTGCTCAATGTGCCCGGGCTGATCGGGGGCGACAAGACCTTTGCCGACACCGAGCTGGTCTACGCCTATGGCCAGAACCTGCTGCCCGCCAACGCACCGCCGGGCAATGTGCTGTTCTTCCCCTCGGTGGACTCCAGCCTGTTCAACAACCGCGACAACCCGCTGGACGCACAGCGCCAGGGCATTCTGGTCTACCCCGGCCGGCATCTGAACGCGCTGAAGGAGCACCCCGAGCTGGCCCACGGCACGGTGATCACATCAACTTGGCCCGCCAGCCGCAGCGAACTGGCGGCGCTGATGCGGCGCAGCGAGATGCTGTACTGCTTCGAATCCACCGCCATCGCGCTGGAGGCCGTGTTGTGCGGCTGCCCCGCCGTGGTGCTGCGCTCGCCACTGTTTGACGGCAATGCCATCAGCTCGGCGGAGTTGGGCCGTGAAGGCATGGCCTTCAGCGATGCCCCCGAAGAGATCGACTATGCACGCCGCACGGTAGGCCAGATGCAGGCCACCTACCAGCGTCTGGAGGAGCAGTTCTGGGTCAAACTCCAGCAGTTCATCCGCGACAGCCAGGCCCTGCCGCTGATCGAGCCTGCGCCTCAAGCGGCGGTCTACCAGCCCAGCGCGGCCGATCTGGCCTTTGCCCAGTGGCGCCGGGGGCAATCCCTCGATGAGTTCACGGCCCAGGCCCTGGCCGAACGCATGATGGTGGACTGGCAACACAAGCCACGCTTTCACCTGCTGCTGAGCTGCACCCCCGAAGAACAGGAGGCCGTGCAGGCCTTGCTGGCCTTGCTGGCCAGCCTGGACGCCCAGCTCTACCCCGAATGGATCCTGACCGTCCTGAGCACCGCCGATGCGCCCAGTGCCATCGCGGCCAACCCGCGCCTGCAATGGCTGTGCCTGCGCGAGGCCAGCTCGGCCCCCATCGTGCTGCAGGCCCTGGCCGAGGCCTCGCCAGCCGACTGGCTGGGCCTGTTGCCCGCGGGGGTGACCCTGGCCGAGCCGCAATCCCTGCAGGTGCTGGCCGACCAACTCAATGCGCAGCCCGCCTGGCGTCTGGTCTATGGCGACGACGCGGTACAGCAGGCGGGCCACTCGCCCGAGCCGCACTTCAAGCCCGACTTCAATCTGGACCTGCTGCGCTCCAGCGCCTACATCGGGCGCGCCGTTTTCATCGAAAAGCAGGCCTTGCTCGCCTGTGGCGGCCTGGGTGCACAGGCCGGCGCCACCGCCTATGACCTGGCCTTGCGCCTGCACGATCAGGCGGGCGCTGCTGCCATCGGTCATTTGAGCGCGTTGTTGTGGCTGTGGCCCAGCGCCGGGAGCCGCCATGGCGACGCCCCAGCCGAGCGCACCGCCCTGGCCGAACATCTGGTCCGCCAGCGCCTGGCCGCCGAGGTGCTGCCCGGCCTCAGCCCGCACACCCACCAGGTGAGGTATGCCGCCCCCGAGGGCAGCGACCTCACCGCCCTGATCGCGGTGCGCCACGACCGCCAATACCTGCAGCCTTTGCTGGCCAGCTGGCAACAACTGCGGCCTGACGACCGCACGACGATCCTGCTGCTGGACCTGGGCTGCGAAGACCCCGATGAAAAGGCCTACCTGGACAGCCTAGCGCAAGACGCGTACTGGCAAGGCCGCGTACACCGGCTGGACGCGCGCGGCCTGAACCCCGCCCAGGCGCTGAACCTGGGCCTGCGCCACAGCAGCGCCGAACACCTGCTGTGCCTGGATGTGCGCAGCCACCTGATCCAGGCCGACTGGCTGGAGCGCCTGCTGGGCATCGCCCAACGCCCCGAGGTCGGTGCGGTGGCCCCGCGTCTGGTCAACCCGGCCAACTCACTGCTCATCGAGAGCTACTGGGTGGGAGGCCTGCAAGGCCTGGCCGGCCCCGCTTTCCGCGACCTGGCGTTGGACGCGCCGGGCCTGCACGAGCGGGCCCTGTGCGAGCAAAGCGCTCTGGCCGTGAACGGCTCGGTGCTGCTGATCAAGCGTTCGGCCCTGGCCGGCCAGCCCTGGCTGAACGAAGCGCTGCCCGAGCGTGCGGCCTGGATCGAGCTAGGTCTGCGCCTGCGGGCCCAGAACAGGCTTGTGGTCTGGACCCCGCACTCGGTGGTGCTGCAGCATCCGCGTGCTGCGGCCGAATCGCCCCCCTTGGATCAGGTGCCGCCCGTGTGGCCGGCCTTGCCCTTGCGCGCCCTGGCCCAAGACCCGAACTACCACCGCCAGCTGAGCCTGAGCCAGCCCGGCCTGCCCGAGACCGCGCGCCAGGCCCACTGGGTGCGCACGCACGCCCGGCGCCTGCGCTGGCTGCTGATCGGCCCGGCCGCCGGCCCACTGTCGGTCGTGCACCGGGTACAGGAGAGCCTGCGCAGCGCCGACGACGCCCAGCTCAGCCGCTTCGAGATCGGCGCCCAGCCCGGGCCGCTGGCCGAGTGGCTGATGGACGTGTTGCGAGCCGCCCCCGACCGGGTGCTGATCCACGGCATCCACCTGCCGCTGGCCCAGGCCCTGCTGGCTGCACTGGCCCAGCACCAGCCGAATCTGCCCTGCCTGGTGCTGCTGGACGAGCCCGAGAAGCTCAACCAGCCGGACAACTTCCTGTGCCCGGCCCAACCGGCCCTGCTGCGCAGCCGCCTGCGCCCCCTGCTTGCGCCGGCCCATACGGTGCTGTTGAGCAGCGCCAGCGACGCCCACAGCTTGGAGGGAGTGCACCCCTGTTTGCAAATGCTTCAGTCCCAACCGCTGCACCGAGGAAGATTCAAGACGGATGATTGGCTTGGCTGAGCCCCATGCGCCACGGGCACCCAGGCGGAAAAATAAAACGTTAAACACAAACGTCATTACATGACAAGGCTACTCATATGATCTTTTCAAGAATGGAAGGTTTCGAATCGCACTATGCGTCAAGCCAAAGCATCGAGAGAGACTTCTTTGGGGTCTTCTTCGGCAGTGAATCAACGCCGAACGTGATCTGATTCAGATTCGTGTTCTTGAGCGATTTTCAGTTCGGGACGGGTGGATTTTAAAGACTGCCTCTCGCTTCCCCTACCTAGACTGCATCTGCGGCGCATCCATTGCTCATAACAGCCATATCGGCATAATCTATTAGAGCGTTCAAAAACTCGAATCCTGCATTCCTTGCGACTAATTATTTATTTACATCTCGAACTAAAAATATGCTCAACAAACCAATGCCTAGCTTGCTCGAAGAAATTCGTACGGCTTATCAAAAAATACGAAGCCAAGCGCCATGGAAACATGAAAAGTCGGATTACTGGCATCATCGGATTCTTCCTTTCGCGACACTTGCCCCTTGGCTGGATGACATAGAGTTCGTACATTTGTACGAAAAGATTCGAAGCCACACGCTAGTTGATATTTATCGTTGCTATGAGTTGTGGAGTCTCGCAAAACAATGCGCGAATGTAGAAGGAGACCTGCTTGAAGTCGGTGTGTGGCGAGGCGGCACCGGATGCATCCTAGCTTCAGCAATTCGGTATCAACGAGGAAAAAAGGTCTATCTGGCGGACACTTTTTCAGGGGTTGTCAAGGCGGGCGTCGACGATACCCGTTACGTCGGAGGTGAGCACGCGGACACCTCAGCGACGATCGTTCAGCAGTTGGTCGACGAACTGTCACTGGAAAATGTACAGATTCTTCAAGGTATTTTTCCTGAAGATACCCAGGACAGGATCACCGGCAAGATTGCACTACTGCATTGTGATGTGGACGTCTACCGATCATCCAAAGATATCGTCGAATGGTGTCTGCCAAGACTGTCTGTCGGGGCGATCATCATCTTCGACGACTACGGGTTCTTCGGCTGCGAAGGCGTCACACGCTATTGCGAAGAGTTAAGGCAGCGCCCGGAATTCAAGTTCATCCACAACCTCAATGGACACGCCATCTTCATCAAAATCACCGTGACCGATTAACGCCGCCCCCACAGCCCAGCCTCGCGCTTTCAACGAAAAAGATCTTCAAGCGTAATCACATCCGAGCTATGCCTCGGTGCGAGGACGCGGTGGACCCGAGAGGGAGCGGCGCTCGCAACGCACACTTGACACGTAAGCGATCAAGAAAGCCCCCCTTCCCCCCTCTGTTGCTCCCTCTGCGACGGCTGCAATCCGATACATTTACATCCGCAAGTCCAACCTTAGCCCATGACGTTGGGCGTATCACCGATCAACTCTGGCCTTTACAGCCCCAAACACCTGACCCCGCATGTTCGTCATCATCGGCTACGTCGTCTGCCTAGGCTGCATCTTCGGCGTCTACATTGCCCACGGCGGCAATATCGGCGTGATCTTGCACGCCCTGCCCTTTGAGATGATCACCATCTTCGGCGGCGCCCTGGGCGCCTTCGTGGTGAACAACCAACCCAAGGTGCTCAAGGCCACCATGAAGGCGCTGCCCGACGCGCTCAAGGGCTCGAAGTACACTAAGGCGCGCTACATGGAGCTGCTGACCATGCTCTATGAAATTCTTCAGAAGGCGCGAAAAGAGGGGTTGATGGCGATTGAAAAAGACGTCGAATCACCGCACGACTCGCCCATCTTCAGCAAATTCCCGGTGGTGGGCCATGACCACCATGTGATTGAATTCACCACCGACTACCTGCGCATGATGGTGTCGGGCAACCTGAATGCCCACGAGATCGAAGCACTGATGGACTCCGAGATCGACACCCACCACGCTGAAGCCCATGCCCCGGTGGCGGCGCTGGCCCGACTGGCAGGCGCCCTGCCGGCTTTCGGGATCGTGGCGGCCGTGCTGGGGGTGGTGAACACCATGGGCTCGGTGGGCCAGCCGCCGGCGGTGCTGGGGGGGATGATCGGCTCGGCGCTGGTGGGCACCTTCCTGGGCATTTTGCTGGCCTATGGCGTGATGGAGCCTTTGGGCGGTCTGCTGGAGCAGAAGATGGAAGATGCCGCCAAGGAGTTGCAGTGCATCAAGACCACCTTGCTGGCCAGCATGCAAGGCTACAACCCGACCACCGCGATCGAGTTCGGGCGCAAGGTGCTGTTCTCGACCGACCGGCCCAGCTTCTCCGAGCTGGAATCCCACGTGCGCGGCAAGAAATAAATAACAGGCAGGCAACCGTTCTCCCATGGCAGACGCCAAAAAGCTACAGCCGATCATCATCAAGCGGGTCAAGAAGGGCGGCCACGCTGCGCACGGGGGCGCCTGGAAGATCGCTTATGCCGACTTCGTGACGGCCATGATGGCGTTCTTCCTGCTGATGTGGCTGCTGGGCTCCACGGCCAAGGGCGAGTTGCAGGGCATCGCCTCCTACTTTGCCTCCCCCATGAAGGTGGCGATGTCGGGCGGATCCGGGGCGGGCAACAGCTCCAGCATCATCCCGGGCGGGGGCACCGACCTGAGCAAATCCGTGGGCCAGGTGATGAAGGCCGATCAGGCAGCAGACGCCAAATCGGCGGCCAAGAACCACCCCGAAGCCGTGCGCGCCGAACTGGCCAAGCAAGATGCCAAGCGCATGGCCAACCTCAAGAACAAGATCGAGGCCCTGATCACGGACAGCGCCAAGCTCAACGAATACAAGTCGCAGATCAAGCTGGAGATCACGCCGGACGGGCTGCAGATCCAGATCGTCGATGACCAGAGCCGCCCCATGTTCGACAGCGGCAGCGCGCTGGTCAAACCTTATATGCGCGACATCCTGCGCGAGATCGGCAATGCCCTCAATGGGGTGGAGAACCGCATCAGCCTGGCCGGCCACACCGATGCCGCCCCCTATGGCAATGGCGAACGGGGCTACAGCAATTGGGAACTCTCGGCCGACCGAGCCAACGCCTCGCGCCGTGAATTGGTCGCAGCAGGCATGCCGGACGACAAACTGGCCCGGGTGGTCGGCCTCGCCGCCGTCGACCTGATGGACAAGAACAACCCTCGAGCGCCGGTCAATCGGCGCATCAGCATCACGGTGATGACGCGAGAGGCTGAAGAACGACTGTTGAGTTCAATAAAAGTGCCTCCCAACGCAACAGAAACCGAGAACGGGAAAGAAACTGAGGTTTTGAGCGGAAAAAAACCTTAACATCCCGGTAGCGCTCCCAAAGACTTTTTACACAGAATTTCAAGATCGAAAGGGTCACCTGTGGCAAACACCCTTCGCTTTCTCATCGTCGACGACTTCTCGACGATGCGAAGAATCGTGCGGAACCTGCTCAAAGAAAGCGGGTACACCGAAGCTGACGAGGCCGAAGACGGCGTCGCAGCACTGAACAAATTGCGCAACAGTCGCTTCGACTTTGTGGTGACGGACATCAACATGCCGAACATGAACGGTTTCCAGTTGTTGGCCGAAATCAAGTCGGACGAGAAACTCAAGCACCTGCCGGTGCTGATGGTGACGGCAGAAGCCCGCAAGGAAGACATCGTGGCAGCGGCCCAAGGCGGGGCGGCCGGTTACATCGTGAAGCCCTTCACGAAAGCCACTCTCGAAGAGAAGGTGGCCAACATCCTCAAGAAAATGGGCCTGTGAGATCACCATGGATACCAGCGACTCCACCCAGTCTGCGAGCCATGGCGACGTCACCGATGTCCATCAGAAAATCGGCCACCTGACCCGGCAGCTGCACAACGCACTCAACGAGTTGGGCTACACCGAACGTCTGCGGGGCACCATGGGTGAACTGCCGGACGCCAAAAGCCGCCTGTCCTACATTGCCCGTCTCACCGGCGAGGCCGCCGAAAAGGTGCTCAACCGGGTGGAGCTGGCCAAGAGCGAACAGGACGAGCTGGCCAGCGATACCCAGGCCGTGAAGGCCGCCCTGATCAAGGACCCGGTTCGGGCCGTGGCCAGCGGGCGCCTGCTCAACTACCTGACGGATGTGGAAAAGCGCACCCGGGAAGCGGACAGCCACTTGACCGAAATCATGATGGCCCAGGACTTCCACGATCTGACCGGTCAGGTGATTGCCCGCGTGGTCAGCCTGGCGGCCACCATTGAAGAGCAGTTGGTGCAGTTGGTGATCCAGACCGCACCCAATCCCGTGGCCCTGCAGACGCCGGTGCCTGCACCGCGCGAGCACCTGGCCGGTCCGGTGGTGGACCCCGAGCACACGCCCGATGTCGTCACCGACCAATCGCAGGTGGACGACCTGCTGGCCAGCCTGGGCTTCTGAGTTTTCCGAGGCCCGTCAGGCGTGGCGGGCGGTTCGGGTGCTGTGCCGCGCCCGGCGCGTGGGATTGTCATTTTTGCCGGACACAGCCGCTGGCACGAACACCGCACCGACGCCCAGGGAACAAGCCAGAATGCCCCCGCTTTTCAGACTTTAGATTTTCCTGCGGGCTTTCAGAATGACGGTTACAGCCTCGTACCGTCACCATGGACAATCAAGACCGCCCCCTACCAGCCTCCCAGCGCAAGCTCAGCCAAGCGCGCGGTGACGGCCAGGTCTCGCGCTCCAAGGACCTGTCCCACATGGTGGTGCTGGGTGCCGGTGCCGCCGCCCTGTGGGTCATGACCCCCTCACTGGTGCAGCACCTCAAGCAGGCCCTGATCCAGCAACTGAGCTTCAATGCCGAGACCCTGCTGCGGCCGGCCAACATGATCAACCAACTGCAACACATGGCGGCCATCGCGGTGGCCGCCTCGCTGCTGTTCGCAGCCGTCATCGCCTGCGCCGCCATTGCCAGCGAGGTGGCATCGGGCGGCTGGGTCATGAGCTTCAAGCCCATGATGCCCGACCTGAGCCGCCTCAACCCGATCTCGGGCATGGGCAACCTGTTCTCCAAACAGCAGGCCGTCAACGTGCTGAAGCTGATGCTGCTGTCGACCATCATGGGCTGGACCGGCTGGCACTACCTGTCCAACAGCTTCCAGGAAATCGCCTCTTTGATGATGCAGCCCTCGGCCGCCGCCGTGATGCACCTGGTCAACTGGATCGTCAAGGGTCTGTCGCTGCTGCTGCTGATCGTGTTCGCCGCGGCAGTGATCGATGTGCCGCTGCAAAAGCGCTTCTTCATGGACAAGCTGAAGATGTCGCACGACGAAGTGAAGCGCGAAAACAAGGACGCCGAAGGCAACCCCCAGGTGAAAAGCAAGCTGCGCGCCAAGCAGCGTGAGTTGGCCCACCGCCGCAGCATTTCCAACGTGCCCAAGGCCGACTTCGTGGTGATGAACCCGACCCACTTTGCCGTGGCCCTGAAGTACGACGAAGCCACCATGGCCGCGCCGCAGGTGATCGCCAAGGGCGCCGACCTGCTGGCCTTCAAGATCCGCGAAGTGGCCAACAGCCACTCGGTGCCGGTGCTGCAGTCGCCCATGCTGGCGCGCGCCCTGTACGCCCATGCCGAGCTGGACCAGACCATCCCCTCCAGCCTGTATGCCGCCGTGGCCCAGGTGCTGGCCTATGTCTACCGCCTCAAGGCCGCCATGCGCGGTCAGGGCCCGATGCCTCAGCAGCCCGATCCGCACGTGCCGCCTGAACTCGATCCGCTCAACAAGCCCACCCGGGCCGGAGCTGACGCATGAACGAACTGCTCAAAAACCTGCAACAACGCCTGGGCCCGCACGCCCACCTGATCCAGGGCCTGTCGGCCCCGCTGCTGGTGGTGATGATCCTGTCGATGATGGTGCTGCCCATGCCGGCCTGGCTGCTGGACACCTTCTTCACGCTGAACATCGCGGTGGCGCTGATGGTGATGATGGTGGCGGCCTACATGGTGCGCCCGCTCGACTTCATGGCCTTCCCTTCGGTGCTGCTGCTGACCACGCTGATGCGCCTGTCGCTCAACGTGGCCTCCACCCGGGTGGTGCTGCTCGAGGGCCACACCGGTGCAGGCGCGGCCGGTGCGGTGATCGAGGCCTTTGGCCACTTCCTGATCGGTGGCAACTTTGCGGTCGGTCTGATCGTGTTCGCGATCCTGGTGGTGATCAACTTCGTGGTGGTGACCAAGGGCGCCGAGCGGATTGCCGAAGTGTCGGCCCGCTTCACCCTGGACGCCATGCCCGGCAAGCAGATGGCGGTGGACGCCGACCTCAACGCCGGCCTGATCGACGAAGCCGAAGCGCGCCGCCGCCGTCTCGAAATCGGTGAGGAAGCCAACTTCTTCGGTGCCATGGACGGTGCCTCCAAGTTTGTGCGGGGCGACGCCATGGCGGGCATCCTGATCCTGCTGATCAACATCGTCGGCGGCTTCACGGTCGGCATGGTGCAGCACGACCTGAGCGCGGGCCAGGCTGCCAATTCGTACATCCTGCTGGCTGTCGGTGATGCCCTGGTGGCCCAGATCCCGGGCCTGCTGATCTCGGTGGCTGCGGCCATGGTGGTCTCGCGCGTGGGCAAGGAACACGACGTCAGCAATCAGATCATGAGCCAGATGCTGGGCTCGCCCCGCGTGCTGGGCATCACGGCCGCCATCCTGACGCTGCTGGGCATCGTGCCGGGCATGCCCCATGTGGTGTTTCTCAGCATGGGCTCGGCCATCGGCTATGGCGCCTGGCGCCTGTCGCGCCGGCTGGAGCGCGAAAAGAACGTGCCCCCGCCCCCGCCCCCCGCCACCAACGATGGCGAGGCCAGCTGGGACGACCTGCAGCCCATCGACCTGCTGGGGCTGGAGCTGGGCTACCGCCTGATCTCCCTGGTGGACAAGAAGCGCCAGGGTGACCTGCTGACCCGCATCAAGGGCGTGCGCCGCAAGTTCGCCCAGGAAGTGGGCTTTCTGCCCCCGGCCGTGCATGTGCGCGACAACCTCGAACTCAAGCCCAGCGCCTACCGCATCACCCTGCGCGGCGTGATGGTGGGCGAGGGCGAAGCCTTCCCCGGCATGTTCCTGGCCATCAACCCGGGCGGCATCACCACCCCCCTGATCGGTACCGCCACCACCGACCCCGCCTTTGGCCTCCCAGCACACTGGATCGACGATCGCCAGAAGGAAGCGGCGCAAATGGCTGGTTTTACCGTGGTTGATTCAGAAACCGTGGTGGCCACTCATTTGTCACACTTGATGCAAACACAGGCCGCTAGGTTGTTGAGCCGCACAGAGACCCAGCAACTGGTCGAGCATGTGAGCAAACTGGCCCCGAAACTGATTGAAGAAGTCGTCCCCAAAATGGTCACCATCGCCAACTTCCAGAAAGTGCTGCAGCTGCTGCTGGAAGAGGCTGTGCACATCCGCGACATCCGCACCATCATCGAAACCCTGGCCGAGTACGCCGGCACCATCACCGACCCGGTCGAGCTGGCCCGCCGCGTGCGCATCGCCCTCTCGCCGGCCATCGTGCAACAGATCTACGGCCCGGCGCGTGAACTCAACGTCATCGCCATCGAGCCCGGCCTGGAGCGCCTGCTGGTGCAGGCCCTGGGCAACAACAACGGCACGGCCCTTGACCCGGGCGTGGCCGACGCGCTGACCCGCAGCGCCGCCGAAATCGCCAACAAGCAAGAAGAGATGGGCCTGCCCGCCTGCCTGCTGGTCCCGGACCAGATCCGTGGCGCCATGGCTCGCCTGGTGCGCCGACTGGCGCCCCGCATGCAAGTCCTGGCGCACAGCGAAATCCCTGAAACACACACGATCCGCATTGGTCCCATCCTGAGAGGTGCCGCATCATGAACATCAAGCGCTTTCACGCCGCAACGTCCCGCGAAGCACTGGCCAAGGCACGAATGGCTTTTGGTGAGGGCACGCTGATCCTGTCCAACCGCCCCACCGCCAATGGCGTCGAAGTGATGGCCACCGGCGAAGACGCGCTGTCGGCCCTGGAGCAGCACACCGAAGGCGGCCCCTCACAAGGCCACGGCCTGACCCAGGTGCCCGGCTCCAGCCTGAGCCGCAAGCTGGCCACCATGAACCCACCCGAACTGGGCCCGCGTGGCGTGCGCGAAGACACCGCCGAACTGGCCATGAGCACCCTGTCCTTCCAGGACTATGTGCGCGAGCGCATGCTGCGCCGCCGCCAGGAGGCCATGGGCGCCGAAGACAACGCCCCCATGGCCCCGCGCAGCCAACGCGAGATGCCCGCCCCGGCCCCCAAGGAGATCCAGCCGATCGCCTTCAAGAAGGCCCCGGCCCCGCGCCCGGCCGTCACCCGCCCGGTGTTCGAAGACGTCACGCCGTCCCGCGCCAAGGCCCCGGTGGCCCAGGCCGCGGCCCCGGCCGTGAACCAACAAGGCATCGTCAACGAACTGCAGGCCATGAAGGAGCTGATCGAAGAGCGCTTCAACACCCTGGCCTGGCTGGGTCAGGCCAAGCAGGACCCGATCCAGTCCAACCTGATGCTCAAGATGATCCGCGCCGGCTACTCGCCTGCCCTGGCCCGCGCCATCCTGGAGCGCCTGCCCGCCGAGACCGGCCCGGCCGAAGCCGTGCGCTGGCTGATGGAGGTGCTGGAGCGCAACCTCAAGACCGACGCCGACAGCTACCCGCTGTACGAAGAAGGCGGCATCTTCGCCCTGGTGGGTGCCACCGGTGTGGGCAAGACCACCACCACCGCCAAGCTGGCCGCCCTGTGCGCCCGTGTGCATGGCCCTGGCAGCGTGGGCCTGATCACGCTCGACACCTACCGCATCGCCGCACACGAACAGCTGCGCACCTACGGCCGCATGCTCGGCGTGGTGGCCCATCTGGCCCACGACCGCGCCGCCTTGCAAGACCTGCTGGGCCTGCTGGGCAACAAGAAGATGGTGCTGATCGACACCACCGGCCTGGCCCCGCGCGATCCGCGCAAGCGCGAGATGCTCGATGTGCTCGACCTGCCCGGCATCCAGAAGCTGCTGGTGGTCAACGCCGGCAGCCACGGCGACACCATCGACGACACCCTGTCGTGCTTCAAGACCACGGGCGTGCAGCAGACCATTCTCTCGAAGGTGGACGAGGCCGTGAAACTGGGCCCGGCGCTCGACGCCCTGATCCGCCACCAGGTGGTGCTGCGCGGGGTCACCAATGGCCAGCGCGTGCCTGAAGACTGGGAAGCCGCCGACGCCGGCAAGCTGGTGCGCGCCTCCATGCGCACCCCCGGCAAGTCGGCCTTCGACCCCAAGGCCGTCGACCTGAACTATTTCTTCTCGAACAGCAACATGGCCGTTTCGGAGAGTGCCCATGTTTGAAGCGGGTCTTGACCAAAGCGCCGGCCTGCGCCGGCAGATGCCCAAGCCAGTGCTGCGTCTGGTCCCCGTGATCCGGCACAGCAGCGGCGAGGCCGAACTGCGGCTGCTGTGGCAGCTCTGCCAGGGTTTCGTCGAACAAGGCCTGTCGGTGGCGGTGCTGGACACGGACAGCCTCGAAACCGAAGAGGCACCGGGCCTGCAACAGATCCTCGTCGACCAGTGCAGCCCCTCTGAGGTGGCCGACCTGGACCTGCCCTGGACCATCGTCCCTGCGGCCCTGGGCTGGCGTGAGCTGACCCGCAGCGGCCAGCTCGATGCCCACGGTCGTGCGACCCTGGGCGAGCATTTCAGCCCCTTCGGCATGCTGCTGGTGTATGGCAGCGCTGCCCGGCTGGGCCCGGCACTGGCCAACACGGGCGTGCGCCCCCTGGTGCCCGTGACCCCCGAGCCGCGCCACCTGCTCAGTGCCTACCAGGCCATGAAGGTGCTCATGGAGCAGGCACTGTTGATGCCTTCTGTGGCCGTCATGGTGACGGAGCCGACACAAAACATGGTGATGCGCGCCTTGCAGGCCCGCAAAACACTGCAGAATTGCTTCACCCGTCACATGGGTTGCTACCTCGATTCAATGACAGTAAAGTCCTTCACTGACGATGAGGTGGCAGGGCGCGATATCCAGATGCTGGCCCTGCGACTGATGGAGAACGCGATTCCCCTTGGCGCAGCCCCGGCCTCCCTGCTTCACCGCCCCGCAGACGAAGAGGTTCAATTGGTTCGGAGCCACTGATGTACACGGCAAAAGGTCAGCTCAACCGGGACGCACTGCTCAAGCAGTATGTGCCCCTGGTGCGCCGGCTGGCGCACCACATGATTGCCAAGCTGCCCCCCAATGTTGAGGTGGACGACCTGATCCAGGTTGGCATGATCGGTCTGACCGAGGCTCTGACACGCTACCAGGCCAGCCAGGGCGTGCAGTTCGAGACCTTTGCCACCCAGCGCATCCGCGGCGCCATGCTCGATGAGCTGCGCGAAGGCGACTGGATGTCGCGCGGTTCGCGCAAAAGCCAGAAGGACATCGAGCACGCCGTGCACCGGCTCGAGCAGAAGCTGGGCCGCAGCCCGATCGAATCCGAAATCGCCGCCGAGCTCGACATGAGCCTGGGCGACTACCAGAGCCTGCTCGGCAAAGTGCGTGGCACGCAGCTGGTCTACATCGAAGACATGACCGGCGGGCACGACGACGACGACAGCTTTCTCGACCGCCATGTGGCCGATGAAGATGCCAACCCGCTCGAATTGCTGCGCAACCAGCGCCTGCGCCAGTCCCTGGTCAGCGCCATCGAAGGCCTGCCCGAGCGCGAGCAGTACATCATGAGCATGTACTACGAGCAGGACATGAACCTCAAGGAAATCGCCGCCGTGCTGGGCATCACCGAATCGCGCGTGTGCCAGTTGCACAGCCAGTCGATCGCCCGGCTGCGCGCCAAGATGCGCAGCCACTGAGGCGGTCACCACTGAGGCAGCCATCGGGCCCGTTTTCAGTCCACACGCGTGGCGCAGCGGCGCATCAGGTCCAGCCTGAGCAGGCCCGCAACAGCCCGCGCGTCATTGAATTCTCAGGATTTATAGGCTTTGGCCAGGCCCGCCGGGCCCCGGCCCAGTGATTTGCCGTAGGTGGTCCCGTCGCCCGCACGGGGCAGCAGCGTGGTCACGGCCCGCTCCGCATGGACGGCCAGGCGCTGCAGACTCTCCCGCAGCACGGCCAGACGGGCACTGATGGCCTGCATGCGCTGGCTCAGTTCGGGGCTCATCTCCTGCGCCGTGGGCAGGGAAATCCGGGTCAACTGCAGGGTGACATCGCGCAAGGCCTGTGAGCTGGCCTCGAGTTGATCGGGGTCTTGCCCACCCAAAGCCTGGGCGATCGCGTCCAGCTGTGCCTCCACACCCGAGAGCAAAGCTTCAAACGCAAGCCGATTCGTCACCGCGATTCCAATTCAAGTTAAGTAAGCGCGCGCTTACTGGGAAGCTCCACGCTGCAGCACTTCCTGCGCATTGGACAGCAGTTTGTCTGCGATCGCACCGGCGTTCACCTTGTAGGTGCCGTTGTCGATGGCCGAGCGCACTGCGTTGACCTTGTCCATGTCGATGTCACCGTCGGTCGAATCCGAACCCAGTGTTTGAGCCAGGCTGGACACCGAAACCGAGGTTCCCGTGTTCGAGTTGCTGGTCTTCTTGACCGGTGGGGCCGCCGACCCCTGACCTGTGACTTGCGTCCCTGTTGATGTGAGTGCAACAGGGATGTCTGGCGTTTGACCAATTTTCATCGTTCTCTCCAAGACCCCTATTGATGGAGTACCGTGGCCTTTTCTTCGACCCGCGGCAGAGAAACTTTAGCCCAATTGTAAAAATCGCCTGAAAAAAGAGTGCGCAAAGGCCTCAGATCTCGACCTGAACGGTGTTTCGATCCAACACCGTGCCATTCATGATACGGCCGTTCTCCATGCGAACGCGAACCAGCTGCCCCACGACGCCCGCGCCCAGGGCCTGACCATCGGCCGTGACCTGAAACCCCGGACCCTGGGCCACCACGCGCACCTGGGTGCCCGCCGCAAAGGCCTGCGGCGGTTTGATCATGGATTGACGCAGTGCCTGCCCTGGCAGCAGCATGCGGGCGGCCACCTGGCCCACCCACTGCGCGGGATCGGCCACGACGGCGGCATTCTCGGCCGCCCAGTCGACCTCGGCCTCCATGGCGTCGCCCTGATTGAGCACGGCACCCGAGGCCACATTCCCCTTGAGCACCCAGCCCGGCCCAAAGGCCTTGACCTGCACCGGCAGGAACACATTCCAGCGCACGGCCCCATCGGTGCAGCGCAAACCCAGGCGGGTGCGCCCCCAAAGCCGCTGCCCGGCCGGCAGATAGGGCTCCACCTTGGCGCAAGGCGCCAGGCGCAGGCGCTCGTCGAGCGCACCCACCACCACCTCCATGCGCAAAGGCATGGCCTGGGTGGACTGGCTGCGCGACAGCTCCTGGTCGATCCACTGCTGGGTCAGGCGGGTCGCCTCGCTGTCCAGATTGGCCTGAGCCCCGGCCGGGGCACTCCAGGCCGCCAGCAACAGGCCGGCCAGGGGCAGCACACGGGCAGCCAACCGGTGCAGATGGCTGCGGGTGACTCGGCGGCTGGGGGCTGGGGATGGGTTCATGGCGTTCTCCGGACACGGCCTGACGGCCTTTTGACATCGGCAACTGTAGGGCGCACGCCTGACACGGATCGATCAAACAACCGGTCTTTCCGCGGCTTCATCGGCTGATCGGCAACGGGCCGGATTTCCATAATCGACAGCAACCCGGAGAACCCACCGCCACCCAGACCGCCCACCCCGCGAGACCCGACATGCTCAACAAGATCACCCAACCCATCGACTTTCAGGCCAAGGCGTTGTCCCTGCGCGCCGAACGTCAACGGACGATCGCGAGCAACATCGCCAACGCGGACACCCCTGGCTACGTGGCACGTGACTTCAAGTTCGCCGACGCCATGCGCGACGTCAACGCCATGTCGGACCTGACACTGAAGATGAGCCCTTCGGGCGACGCCGCGGCCAGCGCCGGCAGCGCCGCTGCAGCGGCCGGCATGAGCCAGCCCGGCCACATTCCGCTGCCCGTGCTGTCGACCACCTCGCTGCAGCAGGGCTATGCCGTGGCTTCTCAACCCGCCATGGACAACAACACGGTGGACCTGGACCGCGAACGCGCCAACTTTGTCGACAACTCGGTCCGCTACGAGGCCACGCTGCGTTTCATCAATGGTTACACCAAGACCATTCTGAGCGCGATCCAGGGCCAGTGAACGGCTGAACTGAACAGGAAGGCCCACCATGTCGATGTTCTCGATCTTCAACGTCTCCGGCAGCGCCATCAGTGCGCAGTCGCAGCGCCTCAACGTGGTGGCCAGCAACCTGGCCAACGCCGATGCCGTGGCCGGCCCCGACGGCCAGACCTATAAGGCCAGGCAGGTGGTGTTCCAGACCGTGCCCATGGCCGACAACGGCACCACCGCCGGGGTCAAGGTCACCTCCATCACCGAAAACAACACCCCGGGCCGCAAGGATTTCGACCCCTACCACCCGATGGCCGACGCCGAGGGCTTTGTCGCGCACTCCAACGTCAACCCGGTGGAAGAGATGGTCAACATGATTTCCGCCTCGCGCGCCTACCAGAACAACGTGGAAGTGATGAACACCGCCAAGTCATTGCTGCTCAAGACCCTGCAGATGGGTTCCTAAACACCGGCCAACAGGACTTTCACCATGACCATCTCCTTTGACGCCACCAACGGCTACTCGTACTCCACCAGCACCGGAGCCAACGCCACCAGCGGAACATCGAGCAGCACCAGTGCCAATGGCATCAACACCACCAGCGCCGCCGACCAGCAAGACCGCTTCCTCAAGCTGCTGGTGGCCCAGATGACCCACCAGGACCCGATGAACCCGGTGGACAACGCGCAGATGACCTCGCAGATCGCGCAGATCAACACCGTCACGGGCATCCAGCAGCTCAACACCACCATGCAGACCATGGCCAGCCAGTTCTCGTCCATGCAGCTGATGCAGGGGGGCGGCCTGATCGGCCACGAGGTGCTCACGGCGGGCGACACCATGACGATCACCACCGGCACAGGCACCAGCGCAGGCAAGGCCACCGCCACGGGCACCTTCGACCTGCCCAGCAATGCCGCCGATGTGAAGGTGCAGATCACCGACGCGAGTGGCTCGCTGGTGGCCACGGTGCCCATGGGCACCCAGAGCGCCGGTCGCCATGACGTGACCTGGGACGCCTCGTCCTACAAGGGCACGGGCCCCCTGAAGTTCACGGTCACGGCCAAGAACGGCAGCGCCAGCGTCACCCCCACCACCTACTCGCACGACGTGGTCAGCTCGGTGGGCACCAGCAACGGCGCCCTGGCCATCACGCTGCAAAACGGCGGCACGGTGAGCTACGACAAGATCGTTTCGGTCTATTGATCCACGTCCCCCCCTCTCGCATCCAAGGAGCACAACATGGGCTTTCAAGCAGGACTCTCGGGACTCAACGCCTCTTCCAAGGGCCTTGACGTCATCGGCAACAACATCGCCAACGCCAACACCTACGGCATGAAGGCCTCGCGCGCCGAATTCTCGGAGCTGGTGTCTTCGGCCATCGGGGTGGCCGGTGGCGACAACTCGGGCATCGGTGTGACTGTGGGGGCGGTGTCGCAACAGTTTTCGCAAGGCACGCTGAACATCACCGGCAACAACCTGGATGCCGCCATCAACGGCAACGGTTTCTTCCAGCTGCAGGAGGCCGATGGATCGGCCGCCTACACCCGCGCCGGCAACTTCAAGCTCGACAAGAACGGGTACATCGTCACCAACAACGGCGCCAAGGTGCTGGGCTACCAGACCAACCCCACCACCGGCAAGCCGCTGAGCACCAGCCCCACCCCGCTGACCCTGCCCACCTCGGGCTCGATCGCCGCCAAGGCCACGGCTGACGACACCAGCACCTCGCCGACCACCTATGGCGCCACCGCCAAGTTCAACCTGCCGGCCAACGCCACCGTGGACACCACGCTGACCGCCGCCGACCCCCTGCTGGGCCAGTACAGCACCACCTTCAATGCCTACGACTCGCTGGGCAACACGGTGCCTGTCTCCGTCTACTTCCAGAAGACCGCCACGGCCGGCACCTGGAACGTCTACACCAAGACCGACACCGGCGCGATCACCGCTGCCACCCCGCCCACCTTGAAATTCACGAGCAGCGGCGTCCTGGACACCACGGTGGCCGGCAACGGCCAGATCGCCATCAGCGGCCCGGCCACCCCGACCGACGGTGCCAACCAGGTGCAGTTCACCCTGGACCTGACAGGCACCACCCAGTTTGCCTCGGCCTTCGCCACCAACAACGTGGCCCAGACCGGCTATGCCGACGGCAAGCTCACGGGCGTGAAGATCGGTGCCGACGGTACCCTCACGGCCAGCTACTCCAACGGCACCACCCAGTCGGCCGGTCAACTCGCCCTGGCCAGCTTCCGCAACAACCAGGGCCTGATGCAAATCAACGGTGGCGACTGGAAAGAGACCTTCGCCTCCGGCCCCCCCACCCAGGGCACCCCCGGCAGCGGCAACTTCGGCGCCCTGCAGGCCGGCGCACTGGAAGAGTCCAACGTCGACCTGACCCAGGAGCTGGTCAACATGATGACCGCCCAGCGCTCCTACCAGGCCAACGCCCAGACCATCAAGACCGAAGACCAGATCATGAACACCCTGGTCAACCTGCGCTGATCCTGATTTCAGCGCAGCCAACCCGAACCTCTGAGAGCCCACCATGGACCGTTTGATCTACACCGCGATGACTGGCGCCAACGCGGCCACGCAGTTGACCAGCGTGCTGTCCAACAACCTGGCCAACGCCTCCACCAACGGCTTTCGCGCCGAGATGACGGCGTACCGCTCGGTGCCTCTGGAAGGTTCGGGGGCCAGCACCCGCGTGTTCGCACTGGAGGCCACCACCGGCTACAAGAACAGTGCCGGCCCGGCCCAGCGCACCAACAACACCATGGATGCCATGACCCAGGGCAATTCGTGGTTCGCGGTGCAGGGGCTCGACGGCACCGAGGCCTACACGCGCAACGGCGCCATGCAGATCTCGTCCACCGGCACGCTGGTCAATACCGCCGGCCTGCCCATCCTGTCTGACGGTGGCGCCCCCATCGACGTGCCCCCGAATGCCGAACTCTCGATCGGCACCGATGGCACCATCACCTCCAAGACTGCCGGCCAGCCACCCAACACGCTGGGCCGACTCAAGCTGGTCACCCCGACCGCGGAGGACCCGCTGCGCCGCGGAGCCGACGGCCTGTTCCGCGCCGCCTCGGGCAACCCGCTGAACACCGACGCCACCGCCAAACTGCAGACCGGCGCACTCGAAGGCTCCAACGTGAACTCGGTGGAAGCCATGGTCGGCCTGATCCAGGCCGCCCGCCAGTTCGAAAACAACATGAAATTGCTGACCAGCGCAGAGAGCAACGACAAGGCCGCCAGCCAGTTGCTCAACGTGCAAGGTTGAGCCGACAGCGCCCCAGGAGAACCCTCATGATCAACTCGCTCTGGATTTCAAAGACCGGCATGGAAGCCCAGCAAACCCAGCTGGACGTGATTTCCAACAACCTGGCCAACGTCTCCACCAACGGCTTCAAGCGCGCCAACGCCGTGTTCGAAGACCTGATGTACCAGAACCTGCGCCAGGTCGGCTCCAACAGCACCGAACAATCGCAGCTGCCCACCGGTCTGCAGGTCGGCCTGGGGGTGCGCACGGTGGCCACCGCCCGTTCTTTTGCCCAGGGCAGCATGCAGCAGTCGGGCAATTCGCTCGATGTGGCCGTCAAGGGCAACGGCTTCTTCCAGGTCACCATGCCCGACGGCACCATCGGCTACACCCGCGACGGCTCGTTCCAACTGGACTCGCAAGGCCGCCTGGTCACCTCGGCCGGCCTGCCGATTGCCAACGGCATCACCATCCCGGCCACGGCCCAGAGCGTGTCCATCAGTGCCGACGGGGTGGTCACCGCCACCATCCCGGGCAACACCGCACCCCAGCCCATGGGCACCATTGCCCTGGCCAACTTCGTCAACCCCGCCGGCCTGGAGCCCAAGGGCGGCAACCTGTATGCCGAGACCGCCGCCTCGGGCCAGCCCGCCACCGGCACCCCGGGCGCCAACGGCCTGGGCACCGTGATGCAGGGCTTTGTGGAAACCTCGAACGTGAACATCGTGCAGGAGCTGGTCAACATGATCCAGACCCAGCGCGCCTATGAAATGAACTCCAAGGCGGTGCAGACCACCGACCAGATGCTGCAAAAGCTCAGCCAGATCTGAGGCTGAACCTGCTCCAAGCCCTCTGCCCAGCCTGAAGGATTGCCATGAACACCCCCCTTTGCGCCCCGGCCTGCCGCCCCGCCCTGCGCCTGACCTTGCTGGCCTGCGTGGCGGCCCTGTGCACCGCCTGCGAGACCCTGGCACCCGTGCCCAAGGTCGATGTGCTGCCCACCACCCCGCCCGACCTGGCGCCCATGACCCACGCCGCGCCCGCCTCGGCAGGCAGCCTGTTCCGCACGTCCGCCTACCGCCCCGCCTTCGAAGACCGGCGCGCCCGTCTGGTGGGCGATGTGGTCACCGTCCAGATCGTGGAAAGCGTGACGGCCACCACCAAGGTGTCCACCGACACGGCGCGCAAGTCCAACACATCGTCGGGGATCTCGGCCTTCCCGTTCCTGTCCAGTTCCACGGCCAGCAAACTCAACCTGGGCGCCACCACCGACAGCAGCTTCTCCGGCAAAGGCGACGTCGAAGCCGCCAACACCTTCACCGGCACCATCACCACCACCGTCATCGACGTGCTGCCCAACGGCCACCTGGTGGTCAGTGGCGAAAAGCAGATCGGCCTGAACCAGACGGTCGACGTGATGAAGTTCTCGGGCACGGTCGATCCGCGCTCGCTGCAGCCGGGCTCCATCGTGGCCTCCACCCAGGTGGCCAACGTGCGCATCCACTCGCGCGGCCGCGGCGGCGCCGACGAAGCCCAGACAATTGGCTGGTTGTCCCGATTCTTTTCGACGCTTAGCCCGTTCTGAAAGCTCCCAGAATGTGAAGCATGAACTCCATGCTCGCATTCACAAGCGCCAGGCCAGACGCCCGCCCCTGGGTTCGCGGCTTGGCGACCCTGGTTCTGATCGCCTTCGCTCTGACCGGCCTGCCCGCCCAGGCGGTGCGCATCAAGGAAGTGGCGGCCATCCAAGGCGTGCGCAGCAACTCGCTGACCGGCTACGGCCTGGTGGTGGGGCTCGATGGCACGGGTGACCAGACCACCCAGATGCCCTACACCACCCAGAGCCTGTCCAACTACATGCAGCAACTGGGCATCACCCTGCCCGCCGGCTCGGCCCAGTTGCAGCTCAAGAACGTGGCCGCGGTGATCGTCACCGCCCAGCTGCCGGCCTTTGCCCAGCCCGGCCAGACCATCGACATCAACGTCTCCTCCATCGGCAACGCCAAGTCGCTCAAGGGTGGCACCCTGGTCACCACCCCGCTGCGCGGCGTGGACGGCGAGATCTACGCGCTGGCCCAGGGCAACCTGGTGGTGGGCGGCGCAGGGGCCTCGGCCGGCGGCAGCAAGGTGCAGATCAACCACCTGAGCGCGGGCCGCATCCCCGGCGGCGCCCAGGTCGAACGCTCGGTGCCCACCCCGCTGCAGGACGGCGACACCATCAGCCTGGGCCTGAACGCCTCCGACTTCCAGACCGCCCGCCACGTGGCCGCGGCCATCAACAACAAACTGGGCAATGGCATCGCCCGCGCCCTGGACGGCCGCACCGTGCAGGTCAAGGCCCCCAACGACCCCAATGCCCGGGTGAACTTCATCGCCGACCTGGAAGAGCTGTCGATCGAATCCATGGTGCCCGCCGCCAAGGTGGTGATGAACACCCGCACCGGCTCCATCGTGCTCAACCAGGCCGTCACCCTGGGCCCTTGCGCCATCGCGCACGGCAACCTGTCGGTCACCATCAGCTCGACCCCGGTGATCAGCCAGCCCAATGCCTTGTCAGGCGGCCAGACCGTGGTCGCCCAGAAAGCCGATATCCAGATCAAGCAAGATCCGGGCATCATCATGAACCTGCCGGCCTCGCCGCAATTGGCCGATGTGGTGCGCGCCCTCAACGCGCTGGGCGCCACCCCGCAGGACCTGCTGGCCATTTTGCAGGCCATCAAGGCCGCAGGGGCCCTGAACGCGGAGCTGGAGGTGATCTGACATGGCACTCTCGCCGCTGGTCAACAACCAGCTCGCCACCGACTCGAGGTCGCTCGACAACCTCAAGCTCCAGGCCGGGCAGAAAGATCCCGCCGCGATCCAGGAGGCGGCCAAGCAGTTCGAATCGCTGTTCATGCGCGAGATGCTCAAGAGCATGCGCGAGGCCACCATGAAGTCGGGCATGCTCGACAGCGCCCAGGAGAACATGGGCACCGACATGCTCGACCAGCAGTTCTCGGTGCAGATGTCGGGCAAGCCCGGCGGCCTGTCCGACCTGATCGCCAAGCAGTTGTCACGCCAGATGGGCGTGCCCGAGGCACCGGCCTTCGAGACCCCCAGCACCCTGTCGCTGGGCAACCGCCTCAGCACGGTGCTGCCCGGCAAGACCCAGGCCACCCCCCCGGCAGCGTCCGACACACCGGTCAAGACCACGGCCAGCCAGGCCGCCTTCGTGCAGCGCCTGCAAGGCGCCGCCGCCAAGGTGGAGCAGCAAAGCGGCATTCCGGCCAGCTACATGCTGGGCCAGGCCGGCCATGAGACCGGCTGGGGCAAGCACGAGATCAAGAACGCCAACGGAAGCCCCTCGTACAACCTGTTCGGCATCAAGGCCGGGCCGGGCTGGACCGGCAAGGTGGCCACCGTGACCACCACCGAGTACGTGAACGGCGAAGCCCGCAAGACCACGGCCAAGTTCCGCGCCTACGACAATTACGAACAGTCGTTCCAGGACTACGCCAAGCTGATCAACCAGAGCCCGCGCTACGCCAATGCGCGCCAGCAGACCGGCTCGGTGGTCGCCTTTGCCAACGAGCTGCAACGCGCCGGCTACGCCACCGACCCGGCCTATGCCAGCAAGCTCAGCAAGGCCATCAACACCACGCAGCAACTGCAGCGCAACCAACCCTGGCGAGGTGTGGCATGAGTGGCGGTCTGCTCAACCTGGGCGCGCGCGCCCTGATGTCCAACCAGGTGGCCCTGCAGGTCACCGGCAACAACATCTCCAACGTCAACACGGCCGGCTATTCTCGCCAGACCGCGGTGATGAGTGCGGTGCAAGGCGACTTCACCGGCAGCGGCTACGTCGGCAAGGGCGTCGAGGTCTCGACCGTGCAGCGCGTGTACGACGAGTTCCTGACCAAGCAGGCCACGGCCACCGCCTCCATCAAGTCGCTCGACGCCGCTCGGGCCGACAAGGTGGCCCAGATGGAGAACATCTTCCTGGGCGGCACCAACGGGCTGGGCCAGGCCATCAACAACACGATCAACGCCTTCTCGGACGTGGCCAATGCGCCCACCGACCTGACCGCCCGCACCGTGGCCATCACCCAGGCCCAGGAAATGGCCTCTCGCTTCCAGAGCGCCAGCACCCAGCTCAGCGACCTGCAGCAGAACACCCAGCTGCAGCTCAAGGACGATCAGACCGTGATCAACTCGCTGGCCCAGCAGCTGGCCAGCCTGAACGCACAGATCTCCTTCGCCCAAAGCTCGGGCCAGCCGCCCAACGACCTGCTGGACAAGCGCGACAACCTGCTCACCCAGCTCAACCAGAAGGTGCAGACCACCACCGTCAAGGTGAACGACGGCACCATCAGCATCTTCCTGGCCAACCAGCCCCTGGTGCTGGGCGCCCAGGCCGCCTCAGTGAGCTTCACCCAGCCCAACGAATTCCCGGGCGACGGCAACACCCTCAAGCTCAAGATCACCCAGGCTGGCAACGGTCAGACCACGGAAGTCGACGAGAACACCCTGGGCGGTGGCGAGGCCGTGGGCCTGCTGCGCTTCCACAACACCGATCTGGCGGAGGCGCGCAACCTGCTGGGTCGCATGGCCGTGGCGGTGACCACCGACATGAACGAGCAGCACTTTGCCGGTGTGGACCTGAACGGCAACACCGGCAAGGCCTTGTTTGCCCCGATCACCATGACCGCCATTGCTGGCGCCAGCAACAGCGCGCCCGCTGCGGCGCTGGGCGCCTATGTGGCCAACGACCAGGGGCTGGACGTGGCCACCTACACCATCACCCTGGGGGCGCCCTCCGGCGGCAGCCCGACCATCGCCAAGGTGATTGCCAACACGGCCAACGGCCCCATCGACGTGACCAGCAGCATGGTCACCACGGCCGGGCCGCCGCCCTCCTACACCGTGGGCGGCCTGTCCATCAACGCCATGCCCAGCAGCGCCGGCGGCGCCGCCGGCGACACCTTCCTGCTGCGCCCCTATGACACGGCTGCCAGCTCCATGAGCGTGGCCCTGTCCTCACCCGCATCGCTGGCCGTCTCGAACCCGGTCGTGGCCACGCCGGCCGCGGCCAACCAGGGCACGCTGTCCGTGAAGAACATCGCGGCCGCCCCCGCTTCGCCCGCCAGCTGGGCCTTGCAGACCGGCAGCCCGGCCACCTACTACGCCAACAACGCCAACCTGAACGACACGGTGCAGATCACCTTCACCAGTGCCAACCAGTACAACGTGGTGGACACCACCACCAGTACCACCCTGGCCACAGGCGCCAACTACACACCGGGCCAGCCCATCACCTGGAACGGCTGGAACCTGACCCTCACCGGCACACCGCAGACCGGCGACAGCGTCACGGTGAAGCAACCCTCCGCAGGCATCCAGAAAAACGATGGCGGCAACGCCAAGTCCATGCTGGGCCTGGCCTCACGCAGCGTCACGGCCGACCAGACCCCGATGTCGGACATCTACGCCGGTCTGATGGCCCAGATCGGTGTGCGGGCGCAGAGCGCCCAGTACGCCGCCGATGTGTCGGGCTCGATTGCGGCCAACGCCGAAGCAGCGCGCACCTCGGTCTCCGGGGTCAATCTGGACGAAGAAGCGGCTCACCTGCTTCAGTACCAGCAGGCCTACCAGGCGTCGGCCAAGATCGTGTCGACCGCTCAAAGCATTTTCGACACCTTGTTGCAGGTCATGCGCTGACCCACCCCACTGAGTGGCTGAAAGGCAGACACCATGTCCAACTTCTTCGCCCGCGTCGGTTCTGCCGATGCCTACGCTTCCGCCATCAACAACATTGGTGGCCGCCAGTCGCGCCTGACGCAATTGCAAAGCAATCTGACGGCCGGCAAGCGCGTACTCAAGCCCAGCGACGACCCGACGGCCGCCGCACAGGCCGAGCGCGCCATCACCCGCTCGGCCCAGGTCACGATCCAGCAGCGGGCCCTGTCGCTGCAAAAAGACAATATGTCGCACGCCGAAACCGTGCTCGGCCAGGCCAGTGATGCGATCCAGTCCTTCCGCGAACTGCTGGTGCAGGCCGGCAACGGGGCCAACACCGCCAGCGACCTGGGCACCATCACCTCGCAGCTGACCACGCTGCGCAACCAGCTGCTCACCTACGCCAACACCACCGATGCCAACGGTCAGGCCTTGTTCGGCGGTCTGGGCAGCACCAACACCCCCTTCATCGAGCCCAATGCCACGGCCGGTGTGGTGTTCGCGGGCCTGGGCGGGCAGACCAATGGCACCGCCCTGACCATCCCCAACACCATCGACGGTCAGGCCGCGTTCGCCAACGTCACGCCCACCACCGGCGCCTTTGCCATCAGCGCACAGTCCGGCAACACCGGCACGGCCACGGCCAGCGCCGGCACCATCCTGGTCCCCACCTCGCCCAATGTGCTGGCGGGCAACAGCTACCAGATCAATTTCACCTCCGGCACCACCTACACGGTCACCAACCTGTCGGCCAGTCCGCCCACCACCTCCGGCAGCCTGACCATGTCGGGCAGCACCGTGACATTTGGCGGGGCGGGCAATGCCGATCAGCAGATGACCCTGACCGGGACGCCGGCGGCCGGCGACAGCTTCACGGTCAAGCCCAAGGCCTCGATCTTCGACGTCATGGACAGCGCCATCGCCGGCATCAAGAACGCCAGCAGCGGCACCAGCGCCCAGGCCTCGGTCAGCGGCTCGCTGGCCTCGCTCGACAATGCCTATGTGGCCGTGCAGGCCGCGCGTGGTCTGGCCGGCGACTACCTGAACCAGGCCGATGTGATCGACTCGAACCAGCAGACCAAGGCGGTGCAGTTGGAAGGGGACCGCTCAAGGGCCGAAGATCTGGATATGCTTCAGGGCATCTCGGATTTCCAGAACCAGACCACCGGCTACCAGGCGGCTCTGAAGTCCTATGCGCAAATCCAGAGCATGTCCTTGTTTGATTTTCTGAAGTAGCACACCGAATGGTCCAATCCGTCCTCGGCAGCATCACCCTCGGCTACCGCCCCCTGTGGGGCCGCAACCGCGAATTGGCGGGCGTGCAGCTGCGCGTGGCGCCCGAGCCGGCCATGCCGGTCGATGCGCCCCACCTGCTGCGCACCCTCGACGAACTCTGGAGCGCCGACGCCCCGCCCCTGCTGCTGAGCGCCGAAACCCCGGCCCTGCTGGCGGGCCTGCTGGAACACGGCGACGCCCAGTCGCCCCAGGTCGAGGTGCCGGGCGACTGGCTGGAGGCCGATGCCGGCCTGCAGGCCCGGGTGGTGCAGGCGCACCGCCGCGGGTTGCGGGTGATCTGGCGCGGCGATGTGCGCCACATGCCGCCCCCCGCACCCGACCGCCCCGTGCACCGCTGCCTGCTGAGCCTGCAACCCGAAGACGCCGCCGCCGCCCTGCAGGCTGCGTTGCAACAAAAGCGCCAGCCCAACGCGCCGTCCACGGCCTTTTTGCGCAGCCCGGTGCAGCCCGGGCATTACTACGAGAACATCGCCAGCGCCGCCCTGATCGACCACTGCCTGGACCAGAAACACGGTCTGGCCCTGCTGGGCTGGCCCGACGACGATGTGCTGTACGGCCACCGCGGGCGGGAACTGGCCCCGGCGCGCAGCATCATCGAGCGCCTGCTGCGCGCCATCGGGCAAGACCAGTCCATGGACGTCATCGAAGACATCCTGAGCGAAGAGCCCATCCTGAGCTACCGATTCCTGACCCTGACCAATTCGGCTGCTTTGGGCCTGCGCACCGGCATCGACTCGCTGCGCCGGGGGCTGATGATGATGGGCTACACCCAGCTGGAAAAATGGCTGGTCGGCCAGTTGCCCCACGCCGGCACCGATCTCAACCTGCAACCCGTGCGCCTGGGCATGGTGCTGCGGGCCCGCCTGATGGAACACATCCTGGACGCGGGCATCGAAGAAGACCTGCGCCGCGAGGTCTACCTGTGCGGCCTGTTCTCGCAACTCGATGTGCTGATGAACGAGCCCCTGGGCAGCATCCTGCACCGGCTGCCGCTGTCAGACCGCATCTACTCGGCCAACGTCACCCAGTCGGGCCCCTATCTTCCGGCGCTCGACCTGGCCCGCGCCATGGACAGCGCCGACACGGCCACCGTGCGCGCGCTGCGCCACGCCCATGAACTCGACACCGAAGACCTGAACCGAGCCCTGCTGCACACCTTGCTGAGCCAGCACGTGCCGGCCAACGCCGCCACCCGCACCTGAGGCCTCAGCGCGTCAGCGCGTCAGCGGCTCTCACCCACCACGCGGGCAAACACCTTCCAGAACGCCGCGTCCTGCGCCGTGGCAAAGTTGATGCGCATCAGCGTGCCCGACTTGCGGCTGGCGTGGAACAGCGCCCCCGGCGCCAGCAGGTAGCCCTCGTCCAGCATGCGCTGCGCCAGCACATCGGTGTCCACCCCCGTGTCCACCCAGCCGAACATGCCGGCCGGCTCGGCCACGAAGCGGCAGCCGGCCTGCAGCGCCAGCTTCACCGTGCGGGCCCGGGCCGCGTCCAGCCGGGTGCGGATGCGTTCGGCATGGCGGCGCAACTGCCCTTGCTCGATGCACAGGGCCAGTGCTTTTTCCAGCAACGAGGGCGTGGTCAGCGTGGCCAGCAGCTTGGTGTCCAGCAGGCGCTCCACCAGATCGGGCGGCGCGGCCAGAAAGCCCACCCGCCAGTTGGGCGCCAGGATCTTGGCAAAGCCGCTCACGTAGATGCTGCGCTGCAAGCCATCGAGCACCGTGAGCCGCGTGGCGTGGTCGGGCGCGATGTGGCCATAGGTGTCGTCTTCGACGATGTGGAAATCGTGCCGGGTGGCCAGTTGCAGCACCCGGTGCGCGCTGCCCGGGGTCAGGCAGTGGCCGGTGGGGTTGTGGAACACGCTCACACTCACGAACAGCTTGGGCGCATGCACCTCGCAATAGCGCTGCATCACCGCCAGGTCGGGGCCATCGGCCAGGCGCGGCACAGGCAGGATGCGCATGCCCAGGGCATCGAGCCGGGCAAACTCGACCGACCAGCCCGGCTCCTCCACCATCACCGGGTCGCCCGCCTTGAGCAGGGTGCGGCTCACGATGTCCAGCGCGTGCGTGGCCCCCACCGTGGTGATGATCTGCTGCGGCTGGGCCCGGATGTTGAGCCCGGCCAGACGCTGCGCCAGCACGCGGCGCAACTCGGCGTCGCCCATCGGGTCGCCATAGCGCAGCGAACTCTCCTGCAGCGCGCGCGTGCTGGTCACCTTGCGCACGGCGGCCGGCATGAAGGTGGTCTCCAGCCAGTCCGGCGGCAACACGCCCGAACCCGGCTGGGGCTTGTTCGAGGCCTGGTGGAACATGCCGCGGATCAGCGCCGCCGCATTCACATGCGAGCCCGACGGCAGGGCCTGCACCCCCTCACCCAGCACCCCGGCGGCCGCGCTGCGCTGTGGCACCGGGCCCGGAGGCTCGGGGCTGACCAGATCACGCACAAAGAAGCCGCGCTGGCGCCGCGCCTCCACCAGGCCCTGGGCCAGCAGCTGGTCGTAGGCCGCCACCACGGTGTAGGCACTGACACCCTGCTGGCGGGCGCATTCGCGCACCGAAGGCAGGCGTGCCCCGGGCGCCAGCAGGCGGGCGCGGATGCGCTCGGCAAAACGCTCGACCAGTTGTTCGGTCAGGGATTGTTGGGAGTGGCGCGTCAGCATGGGCAAAACTGTATTGAAGGTTTGACCAATACAGATTGTGAAAATGTCAGCAAAACTGTATTGGGTCTGTGTTGGTCAAAAACTATAAAGTGACCGGCATGAGCTGGCAAGAATTTTCCGCATTGCTGCTGCTGGCCACCGCCAGCAGCTTCACCCCCGGGCCCAACACCACGCTGTCGACCGCGCTGGCGGCCAACTTCGGCCTGCGCCGGGCGATGCGCTTCGTGCTGGCGGTGCCGGTGGGCTGGTCGCTGCTGCTGGCGCTGTGTTCGGCCGGGGTGGGCGCCGTGATCCTGGCCCTGCCGGCCTTGCGCTGGGCCATCCTCGCCACCGGTGTGGCCTACCTGCTGTGGCTGGCCTCGCGCCTGATGAACAGCCGCCAGCTGGCCCAGGCCGAGGCCTCGCGCCTGCAGGTCACCTTCGGCCAGGGCGTGATGCTGCAGTTCCTCAACATCAAGGCCTGGATGCTGGCCCTGTCCATCGTGGCGGGTTTTGTGGCCGGCCAGGCGCAGCCGATGCAGCGTTTTCTGCTGATCCTGCCGGTGATGCTGTGCTTTGCCTTCTTCAGCAACCTGGCCTACGCCCTGGTGGGCTCGATGCTGCGCCACTGGCTGGCCCAGGGCCAGCGCCTGCTGGTGTTCAACCGCGTCATGGCCACCGCCCTGGCGGGCACGGCGGCCTGGCTGCTCTGGAGCGCCCTGTGAGCAGCCCCTCTTCTGCCCAAGCCGATCGGCAACCTGATCGGCAACCCGACACCCAATTGCGCCGTGGCCTCTGGCTGGGCGCCCTGGGCGTGGCCATCTTCGCCCTCACCCTGCCCATGACCCGGCTGGCCGTGGGCAGCCCCGAGGCGCCCCTGATGTCCGGCCTGTTCGTGGCCATGGGCCGCGCCGTGGTGGCGGCCGCGCTGTCGGCCCTGTACCTGCTGGCCACCCGGGCGCGCTGGCCCAGCGCCGAGCAACGGCTGCCCCTGCTGCTGACAGCGCTGGGCGTGGTGTTCGGTTTTCCGCTGTTCACCTCGCTGGCCATGCGCCATGTGCAGGCCGTGCACGCCAGCGTGATCGTGGGCCTGCTGCCCCTGGCCACGGCCGCCGTGGGCGCCGTGCTGCACCGGCAGCGCCCTTCGTGGCAGTTCTGGGCCTGGGCCGGCCTGGGCAGCGCCCTGGTGGTGGTGTTCGCGCTCACCCATGCCGGCGGGGCCGGCCTGGGCCTGAGCCCGGCCGACGGCCTGCTGCTGCTGGCCATGGCCAGCGCCGCCGTGGGCTATGCCTATGGCGGGCGGCTGTCACGCCAGATGCCGGCCGAGCATGTGATCTGCTGGGCCCTGCTGCTGGGCCTGCCGCTGACGCTGCCACTGGCCTGGGGCAGCCGGCCCGAGCAGGCCCTGCCCACCTCGGCCTGGCTGGCCTTCGGCTACGTGGCCCTGTTTTCGATGTGGCTGGGCTTTTTCGCCTGGTACCGCGGCCTGGCCCTGGGCGGCACGGTGCGCGTGAGCCAGGTGCAGCTGCTGCAACCCTTTTTGTCCATGCTGTTTGCCGTGCCTTTGCTGGGCGAGCGGCTGGACCTGGGCACCGCGCTGTTCGCCGCCGCCGTGGTGCTGACCGTGTTCCTGGGACGCAAGTCGCCGGTGAACGCGCCCACAAACACCGACAATCACGTTTTGAGCTCCCTGCCAACGAAAGGAAACGCCTCATGAGCACCCCCAGCTGGACGCTGTCCACACGCGCCCAAAAGATGAATCCCTCGGCCATCCGTGAAATCCTGAAGGTCACGGAAAAGCCCGGCATCATCAGCTTTGCGGGTGGGCTGCCGTCGCCCAAGACCTTCCCGATCGAAGCCTTTGCCGCCGCCAGCGCCAAGGTCTTGCGCGAAGATGGCGCCGCCGCGCTGCAATACGCCTCCAGCGAAGGCCTGCCCGTGCTGCGCCAGTTCATCGCCGACCACCTGCCCTGGAACGTCGACCCCGACCAGGTGCTGATCACCACCGGCAGCCAGCAGGGCCTGGACCTGGTGGCCAAGATCCTGATCGACACCGGCAGCCGCATCCTGGTCGAAACCCCCACCTACCTGGGGGCATTGCAGGCCTTCACGCCCATGGAGCCCCGGGTGGCCAACGTGGCCTGTGACGAGCAAGGCCCCGACCCGGAAGACCTGGCCCGCCAGGCCCTCGGTGACGGCAGCGCAGCCGACCGCGCCCGCTTCGTCTACCTGCTGCCCAACTTCCAGAACCCCACTGGCCGCACCATGACCGAAGAGCGCCGCGCCGCCCTGGCCGCCAAGGCCGCCGAGATCGGCCTGCCCATCGTCGAGGACAACCCCTACGGCGACCTGTGGTTCGACGCCCCGCCGGCCCTGCCCCTGGCGGCCCGCAACCCCGAGAACACCATCTACCTGGGCTCGTTCTCCAAGGTGCTGGCCCCGGGCCTGCGCCTGGGCTACATCGTGGCGCCCAAGGCCATCTACCCCAAGCTGCTGCAGGCCAAGCAGGCGGCCGACCTGCACACGCCCACCTTCAACCAGCGCATGGTGGCCGAGGTGATCAAGGACGGCTTCCTGGACACCCACGTGCCCAAGATCCGCGCCCTCTACAAGGCCCAGTGCGAAGCCATGCTGGCCGCCCTGGACCGCGAGTTCGCCGGCCTGGGCGTGCAGTGGAACCGCCCGGTGGGTGGCATGTTCCTGTGGTTGCGCCTGCCCGAAGGGCTGGACAGCGTGAAGCTGCTGCCCCTGGCGGTGGAGAACAACGTGGCCTTCGTGCCCGGCGCCCCTTTCTATGCCGACCACGGCGACCCGCGCACGATGCGACTGTCCTTCGTGACCGCCAGCGTCGAGCAGATCAACATCGGCGTCGCTGCCCTCGCCAAGACCCTGCGCCAGGCGCTGGGCTGACGCGACCACCTGGCCTCGGGGATGAAGCCCCTGCCCCGAGGCAGGCACCTTCTCACCCCAAGAATCCCCGAGTGCCCCATGAGTCAACGCCCTTTCCAACAAGTCGACGTCTTCACCCAAACCGCCGGTTACGGCAACCCGCTGGCCGTGGTGCTGGATGCCAGCGGCCTGGACGACGAAGCCATGCAGCGTTTTGCGCGCTGGACCAATCTGTCCGAGACCACCTTTCTGCTGCCCCCCACCGAGGCGGGCCGCGCCCAGGGGGCCGACTACCAGGTGCGCATCTTCACCCCCGGCGGTGAACTGCCCTTTGCCGGCCACCCCACGCTGGGCAGCTGCCACGCCTGGCTGCGCGCGGGCGGCCAGCCGCGCTCGGCGGCCCACGTGGTGCAGGAATGCCGCGTCGGCCTGGTGCGCATCCGGCGCGAAGGCAGCGGCGCCGAGCAGCGCCTGGCCTTTGCCGCCCCCACGCTGCGCCGCAGCGACCCCAGCCCCACCGTGCTGTCGCAAGTGGCCAAGGCCCTGGGCCTGAAGCCCCAGCAGGTGCTGGCGGCCCAGGTGCTGGACAACGGCCCGGTCTGGATGGGCCTGTTGCTGGACCACCCGCAGACCGTGCTGGGCCTGCAACCCGACCACCTCGAACTCAAGGCCCTGGGCCAGAAGGTGGGGGTGGTGGCCATCGACCACCCCGAGGTGCGCACCGGCCTGATCGCCCGCTCCAACCGCGAAGCCCGGGCCTTCGGCGCCACCCCGCGCAGCAGCCCGGCCCCCGCCGGTGACGCCACCGCGCCCACGCTGGAAGTGCGTGCCTTTGCCGCCCCCATCGGCATCCTGGAAGACCCCGTCACCGGCAGCCTGAACGCCAGCCTGGCCCAGTGGCTGATCGCCGACGGCCATGCCCCGCGCCACTACGTGGCCGCCCAGGGCACCTGCCTGGACCGCGCCGGGCGGGTGCACATCGACTGCGACGACCAGCAACAGGTCTGGGTCGGTGGTGCCAGCGTGAGCTGCATCGAAGGCACGGTGGACCTGTGAGCACCGCCCTGCACCCCACCGGGTTGCCCAGCCTGGCCGACATCGAAGCGGCCGCCGAGGTCGTGTACCGCGCCTTCCCCGCCACGCCCCAATACCAGTGGGGCCTGCTGAGCGAGCGCCTGGGCACCTCTTGCTGGCTCAAGCACGAGAACCACACGCCGGTGGGCGCCTTCAAGATCCGTGGCGGCCTGACCTATTTCGACCAGCTCGCCCGGCGCGGCGAACTGCCGCACGAGGTGATCAGCGCCACCCGGGGCAACCACGGGCAGAGCATCGGCTGGGCCGCCCGCGCCCATGGCGTGCCCTGCACCATCGTCGTGCCGCATGGCAACTCGACCGAAAAGAACGCCGCCATGCGCTGCCTGGGGGTGAACCTGATCGAGCACGGTGACGACTTCCAGGCAGCGCGCGAACACGCCATCGCCCTGGCGCAAACCCGCGGGGCCCACATGGTGCCCAGCTTCCACCCCGATCTGCTGCGCGGCGTCAGCACCTACTGGTGGGAGTTCTTGCGCGCCGTGCCCGCGCTGGACGTGGTCTATGTGCCCATCGGCCAGGGCTCGGGCGCCTGCTCGGCCATCGCCGCCAAACAGGCGCTGGGCCACCGCGTGCGCATCGTCGGTGTGGTGAGCGCCCACGCCACCACCTATGCCGACTCGCTGGCGGCCGGCCGGGTGGTCGAAGCCCCGGTCAGCACCGTGCTGGCCGACGGCATGGCCTGCCGCGTGGCCGATGCCGCCGCCCTGGCCGTGCTGGGCCCCGGCCTGGACCACCTGGTGCAGGTCACGGATGCCGAAGTGGCCCAGGCCATGCGGGCCCTGTTCACCGACACCCACAACGTGGCCGAAGGCGCCGGCGCCGCCGCCCTGGCCGCTGCCCTGCAAGAACGCAGCACCCTGCGCGGCCAGACCGTGGGCCTGGCCCTGTCGGGAGGCAATGTCGATGCCGGTGTGATGGCTGGGGTGTTGGGCAGCGCTTGAGACCAGCGCCAGTCACGCCGAGTCAGCCGGAGATCGGCCCGCCAAGGGCCACCTCCCGAATAGGGGCTTTGGCCATGTTGCAGTGCTGGGCATGTCACAACGGCCCATCCATTTGCCACAGGAACGCAGGATCGCCCCCTCCAAACTGACCGGGTACCTGCTCCACCCCAGCAACAGCCAGGGCAAAGCGGCCTTCTTCCAGCGGATGGGCTTCAGTCTGGAAAACTGGCCTGCACTGCAGCAGGCCTTGTTGATGCATGCCGAATCAGCCACCCTGATCGGCGTGCTTGCCGGGCACAAGGGCCTGCTAACCCTGATTTCACCGGTGCGAACCTTCGGGTTGGAGCCCAAAAGGCCGATCGCGGCGTTGCCAATCCTCGCTGGGTCACCGACCCAGCTGCGGTTGGCGCCTTGCGCTAGGCCTTTTGGACCTCCAACGCATCCGGTGAAATCAGGGTTAACAGGCCCTATGGGAACGCTACATTCTCAGCGGTCCACTGCTGACGCCCATCGGACGTGTGCCGCCCCCCTTGCTGACCGCCGTCTGGATGCGTGAACACAGCCAGCACTGGGCCAAACTCATCACGGCTTACCCCAGCTAAGCCCAACAGGAGCCATCCATGTTCAAGGAACACAGTCAGGTTGCCCTGTCCAGCCCACTGCCCCACCTGGGCCTGCCTGCAGGCGCTTTGGGGGTAGTGATCCATGTGCATGGCCAGGGCGTGGCCTACGAGGTGGAGTTCTTCGACGCCAGCGAACGCACCCTGGGCGTTGAAACCCTGTCTGCACAACAGTTGAAGGCCACGGCGTTCCCACCTGGGGTGCACCCGGCCCACGCGTAGTCCCACCCCAGTGCCGTCACCCAGGTGACGGTTTTCCGACGAATCGGTCGCCGCGGCGACTGTGCGGTCTGAGGGCGCTTGACAGAATCCGCCCATGGGAACCCTCTACCTTGTGCGCCATGGCCAGGCCTCGTTTGGTGCCGACGATTACGACCGCCTCAGCGAGCTCGGTCACCGCCAGAGCGAACGCCTGGGCGAGTACTTCAAAGGCAAGGGCCTGGAATTCCAGGCCGTCATCACCGGCACCTTGCGCCGCCACCAGGAAACCTTTGCCGGCATCGCCCGCGGCCTGGACTGGCAGGCCCAGCCCGTGCTCTGGCCCGGCCTCAACGAGTACGACAGCGAGGCGGTGATCCACGCGATCCACCCCATGCCCCTGCCCAAGCCGGACACGCCCGAGCTCTACCGGCACCACTTCCGCCTGCTGCGCGACGGCCTGACGCAATGGATGGCCGGGGTGGTCAGCCCGCGTGGCATGCCCAGCTACAACGACTTCGTGCACGGCGTGAGCAGTGCCCTGGACCACGTGCGCCAGAACTGCGAGGGCAACGTGCTGCTGGTCTCCAGCGGCGGGCCCATCTCGACCGCGGTGGGCCACATCCTGGGCACCACACCTGAAGCCACTATCGAGCTCAACCTGCGCATCCGCAACAGTTCGGTGACCGAATTCCACTTCACCCCCAAGCGGCATTCGTTGGTCACCTACAACACCCTGCCCCACCTGGACCACCCCGACCACGCCAGCTGGATCACCCACGCCTGAGCGCGTGTTCGAACGCTGAACACGCCCCCCGGGTTTGTCCGCGCTCGGCGGCGGGTTTTTACGGTTGTACGGCGGCAACCGGCCTGTCGATACTGAAAGCATGTTGAGCGCACCTGCCCCCCTCACCCCACTGGCCCCTGAGCCGTCCGGTGCTTTGCTGCCCGGGGCCTGCGGCGTGGTGCTTCAAGGGGGCAGCAAGACCGCCTTGCAGCAGGGCCACTGGCAGTTGATGGAACAGCTGCAGCAACTGGGCCTGGCCAGCCTGGTCGATGTTCAATTGCTGCCTGGCGACGCCACCACGGCGCCCGCACTCCAGGTGGCGCTGCAACCCACCCTGATCGAGCACTGGGCCCCGGGCCATGACACCCGGGCCCTGTCCAGAACCCTGGCGCTGGACACCCGGCACGCCGACGACTTGGCGCGCGAGATCATCGTGGCCTTGCTGGCCAGCCCGGTGGCCTTCGTGTTTCCCAGCCATGCCGAATGGGCGGCCGCCGTGCGGGTGCGCCAGGCCATCGTGCAGGCGGCACGCGACACCCGACTCCACCCCGACCCAGCCGGGCCGCGCCATCCCGCCGAGGATTGGCTGCTGCAGCCGGGTCGCCCCCCTCTGCTGCGCCCCGAGCGCCCCTTGACGGCCGCCCTGCAGGCCCTGCTGCAGCCCGCCCAGGGCCCGGGGTTTGCGCTGTCACCCTACCGCGCCTCGGAGTACGTGCTGCTGCTGGGCCTGGCCGAAGAGACCCGGCGCCACCACCCGGCGCTGTACGGCCGCCTGCAGACCCGCTTCCAGCACCGCCCGGTGCGTGACTGCGAATTCCACCAGGCGCTGATGCGCCAGATCGGCAGCCCGCACGCCCCCTTGCCCAGCGGCTTTGCGGTGCCCGGTGACCGGGTCTGGCTGCGCCCGCCGCCCGACCCGAGGGCAACGGACACGGACCGGCCCATGGGCGGGCGCTGGGCCATCTACCTGGGGCAGGGGCATTACCGTGAGTTTGAATTGCCGCTCAAACTCAGCGAGCAGCGCCCCTGGCACAGCCCGGAGCACACCGCCCACTGGCAACCCATGCGCGAGTTTCCGCGCCTGCTGTGCCCGGGCAGCAGCGACATCACGCTCTGAGCCCACCCGCCGGCCTTGAACCTCTGCGGGCTGGCACGGCAACTGCATGGCGACGGGCATGGCCCAGCCCCCGAAACCGATCCCTCCTTCCAGCCGGGCAACGGCCACCGACTGGCACGCCCAGGAACTGCTGCTGATGCACGAGGTGATGCGCCTGGTGGGCCGCAGCCTCAGCCCCGAGACCGTGCTGCGCGAGATGCTGCACCTGATGAGCGAGCTGCTGGGCCTGAACCGGGGCCGCATCGTGCTGCGCGAGCCTGAATCGACTCAGGCCAGCATCCAGCATGCCTACGGCCTGACAGCCGCCGAATGTCAGCGCGGCCAGTATGCGCTGGGCGAAGGCATCACCGGGCGGGTGCTGGCCAGCGGGCAAGCGGCCATCGTGCAGGACATCGACCATGAGCCCTTGTTCCTGTTCCGCTCGGTGCAACGCGCCGACCTGCCCCCCGAAACCGTGGCCTTCATCGCCTTGCCGATCACGGCCAACGGCCAGACCCTGGGCGTGCTGGCCTGCCACCGACTCCGCAGCCGCCAGCGCCACCTGAACGACGACCTGGCGCTGTTGCGCGTGCTGGCCACCCTGGCCGGGCAGTTGCTGCAGTTGCAGCAACTGGTGAGCGAACAGACGCGCCAGCTCGAAGCCCGCAACACCCAGCTGGCGCGTGCCCTGCAAACCCAGGCGGCACGCTACGGCCTGATCGGCAGCTCACCCGCCTTGCTGCAGGCGCTGGGTGAGCTTGAGCAGGTCTCGCAGGCCAGCGTGAGCGTGCTGCTGCTGGGTGAATCGGGCACCGGCAAGGAACTGTTCGCCCGCGCCGTGCACCTGGCCAGCGGGCGGCGCGACCAGCCCTTCATCAAGGTGAACTGCGCCGCCATTCCCGAGACGCTGTTCGAATCCGAGCTGTTCGGACACGAGAAAGGCGCCTTCACCGGCGCCGTGGCGGCGCGCCCGGGCTGGTTCGAGCAGGCCGATGGCGGCACCCTGTTCCTGGACGAGGTGGGCGAGCTGCCCCTGGGCCTGCAATCCAAACTGCTGCGCACGCTGCAGGAGGGCACCCTGGTGCGCCTGGGGGGACGGCGCGAACAGCGGGTGGACGTGCGCCTGGTGGCCGCCACCCACCGCGACCTGTCGGCGGACGTGCAGGCGGGCCGCTTCCGCCAGGATCTGTATTACCGGCTCAATGTGATCCCGATCCGCTTGCCCTCGTTGCGCGAGCGGCGCGAAGACATCCAGGCCCTGGCCCTGCATTTCGTGAGCCGCGCCAACCAGGCCCACCAGCGCAACGTGAACCTCACGCCCGAGGCGCTGCAAGCCCTGGCGCAACAAGACTGGCCCGGCAACATCCGCGAGCTGGGCAATTTCATCGAACGCCTGGTGCTGTTGAGCGGACACAGCTCGGTGACCCAGGCCCAGTTGCTGCGCCTGCTGCGCCAAAGCCAGAGCGGGGCCCAGGCCGACAACACCCCCGCCCCCGCCCTCGCCCCGGCACGGGCCTGGCCCGGCAGGCCGGCAGACGATGCCGCGCCCGCTCCGCTGGTGCGCGACTACCAGAGCACCCACGCCCACCCGGTGGCCCAGTTGCAGGAGGCCTTGCAGCGGCACCACGGCAACCAGTCGCGCGCGGCCCAAAGCCTGGGCCTGACCCTGCGCCAGTTTGCCTACCGCCTGCGCAAGGCCGGCTTGCGCTGAACCAGGGTCGACAAATTGTCGACATTAGGTCGACACGGCAGAGATGGAAAACAAGGTTCAGCACCCGCAATTGCTTCTCTATTGATAGCAGGCATTCCAATCTGATCAATCCCCCGAGACGGATCTACCCCTGCCAGGCCAAGCCTGGCACACCGGTTGCAAAGAAGCAGGCATGCCTGGGCTGTCAGCCCTGCGCTTTCCCCCCACCAAGGACCTGCACCATGACCGAAGCCTCCGCACTCGACACCCCCACCACCGTCAAGGCCTACCTGCGCCCCATCGACAGCGAAGGCCTGGCCGCCTTTGCCGCCAAGGGCCGGGCCAACCCCGCCAGCCGCGGCACCAACAAGGTCCACACCGTGATGGAGGGGCAGTACCGCTCGCTCAGCACCGTGGGCCAGCACAGCCCGGTGGTGGTGGACGAGCCCCTGCACCTGTTCGGCCAGGACACCGCGCCCGCCCCGGGCGAGATCGTGCTGTCTGGTCTGGGCGGCTGTCTGGCCGTGGGCATCACCGCCGTGGCCACCTGGAAGCAGGTCAAGCTGAGCAGGCTGGAGGTGTTCCTGGAGGGCGACATCGGCAACCCGGCCGCCTGGGGAGCCGGCGGCGCGCTCGAAAAGACCCCCCCGGAAATGGGCTTCCAGGCCATCCGCGTGAAGGTGGTGGTGGAAGGCGACGCCCCGCGCGAAGTGCTGGACGAGATCGTGCAGCACGCCAACTTCTACTCGCCGGTGGCCAACACCTTGCGCAACCCGATCCCGTTCACGATCAGCCTGGCTGATTGAGCGATGGAACCGCCGCCGGCGCCGACCCGCAGCCCCTGCCCCTCCAGCCACCCCAAGGACTTGAGCATGAACCCCGCTGACCTGCCCCCCGACGTTCGAGCCGGCGACCTGCTGGCAGCCACCCGCGCCCTGGCCCAGGGCCCGCTGCGCGAGCAGGTCCAGGCCATCGACCGCGAAGGCCTGTATCCACGGGCACTGCTGCAAGAGCTGGCCGCCGCCGGGGCCATGAGCGCCCACCTGGACAGCGACCAGGGCCCGGGCGACTACGCGCTGGCCATCCAGGCCATGGCCGAGGTGTCGCGGGTGTGCGGCGCCACCGGCTTCATGATGTGGTGCCAGGCTGTGGCGGGCCTGTACCTGCAGCAGTCGGGCCAGCCGGCATTGCGCGGCGAGGTGCTGGCAGCCCATGTGAGCGGCAAGCGCCTGGGCGGCACCGCCCTGTCCAACCCCATGAAGAGCTTTGCGCAGATCGAAAGCCTGCTGCTCAAGGCCACCCCGGTGCCCGGCGGCTACCGGGTCAGCGGCACCCTGCCCTGGGTCAGCAACCTGGGCCCAGACCACTACTGCGGCGCCATCGCTGCGGTACAGACCGGGGAGGGCGCCGCCGCGCCGCACGAGATCATGTTCCTGCTGCGCTGCGATGCGCCCGGGGTGACGCTGCGCGAGTGCCCCTCGTTCTCGGGCATGGAGGGCACGGCCACCTATGCGCTGCGCGTGAAAGACCTGTTCGTGGGCGAGGGCGAACTCATGGCCGACCCGGCACGCCCTTTCATCGCCCGCATCCGGGCCGCCTTTGTGATGCTGCAATGCGGCATGGCCGTGGGCATCACCCAGGGCGCCATCGACTCCATGTGGGAGGTCGAGCCCCAGTTGGGCCACGTCAACCAGTACCTGGAAGACCGGCCCGACGCGCTGCAGGCCGAGCTCGATGGCCTGAGCCAGCGTGTCATGCAGTTGGCCCGCACCCCCTACAACACCGACAAGGACTTTTTCATCGACGTGCTGGATGCCCGCGCCCATGGGGCCGAACTGTGCCTGCGCGCGGCCCAGTCGGCCCTGATGCACCAGGGCGCGCGCGGCTACCTGATGAGCTCGGAGGTGCAACGCCGGGTGCGTGAATCGCACTTCGTGGCCATCGTCACGCCCGCCATCAAGCACCTGCGCAAGGAAATCGCAAGGCTGAGCGCCGAGGAGCTGCCGGCATGATCCCCACCGGCCCCACCGGCCCCACCGCCCCCCGGCCCGACGCCCACCCCAGCCCCGTGGGCCTGGCCATCGAGGCCCTGGCCCCGGCCTGGCAGACCTACATCTGCCACGCCTGCGGTTACCTGTATGACGAAGCGCTGGGCGACCCGGACAGCGGCCTGCCCCCAGGCACCCGCTTCGCCGACATCCCGGACGATTGGGCCTGCCCGCTGTGCGGGGTGAGCAAGAGCGACTTTTCGCCCTACACCGCGCCCAGCCCGGAGCGCCTGCGTCAGCCCCTGCCGCAGCCGCCAGCCCCCCAGGGCCATGCCCTTCGGGGCGATGCGGGCATCGTCATCGTGGGCGCCGGCAAAGCGGGCTGGCAACTGGCCGAAGCCCTGCGCCAGCACGATGCCGACCTGCCCATCACCCTGGTCAGCGCCTGCGCCGGCGACCGTTACGACAAGCCCCTGCTCTCGGTCGCCCTGGCGCGCCAACTGCCCCCCGAAGGCCTGGTCAAGGAAAGCGGGCCCGATGCGGCCCGGCGCCTGAACCTGCGCCTGCTGCCCCACACGCAGGCGGTGCGCATCTGTGCCGAAACGCGGCAACTGCGCACCACCCGGGGCAACCTGGGCTACCGCCAACTGGTGCTGGCCCATGGGGCCGAGGCCGCGCTGCCGGCGGGGCTGGCGCCCGGTCTGTGCTGGCGCATCAACCACCTGGCGGCCTACCAGCGCCTGCGCCAGGCCCTGGGCGACAGCCCGCGCGAGGTGCTGGTGCTGGGCGCCGGCCTGATCGGTTGCGAACTGGCCAACGATCTGGCCCTGGGCGGCCACCGCGTGCGCCTGCTGGACACCGCCAGCGAACCCCTGGCCCGCTGGCAGGCCCAGGCAGCCGGGGCCCAGCTGCTGGCCGCCTGGCAGGGCCTGCCCATCACCTTCGAGGGGGGGCAGACCGTGGCCAGCGTGACACGCTCGGCCGACAGCGGGCGCTACCACGTGCACACCGCGGGCGGCCAGCACCACGAGGTGGACCAGGTGGTGGTGGCCGCCGGCCTGCACACCCCCGGCCGCCTGGCACGCAGCGCCGGACTGCAATGGCGCGATGGGATCGCGGTGGACCCGGCCACACTGGCCACCAGCCGACCCGGCATCCACGCCCTGGGCGACTGCATCACCGTCGAGGGGGTGGCCAGCCGCTACATCGAACCGATTGCCCGCCAGGTCAGCACCCTGGCAGCGGCCTTGCTGGGCCTGGCGGCCGTGCCTTACGAGGCCAGGCCGGCGCTGGTGCGGGTCAAGACCAGCTCGCACCCGCTGACGCTGCACTGAAGGCCAACACGCCCCGGATTCGATCCAGATCAAGGAACAGCGCCGTGACACGGCCCGGCCACGCCGCTGTCAAATCACTTTCATGCGGGCCGGTCACGCTGCGGTCATTCCTTTTTCATGACCTAGGAGTTTGCCGTGCGTGATTTCCTGCAGAAAGTCGACACCCTGCGCTGGGACGACCACCGTTACTACCACCAGTGCCGCATCAACCAGACGCTGCACCTGATCAGCGCCATCAGCTTCCTGTGCGCCTACGCCTTGCTGTTCGTCGACCCGGCGGCCGCCGCGATGGTGGGCTGGCTGGTGGGCATGGTGACGCGCCAGTCGGGCCATATCTTCTTCGAGCCGCGCGGCTACGACAGCGTCAACCAGGCCACCGACGCCCACAAGGAGGCCATCAAGGTGGGCTACAACATGCGCCGCAAGGCCATCCTGATCGGGGTCTGGCTGGCGCTGCCGGCCGTGCTGGCCTGGCGCCGTGACCTGTTCGGGCTGATCCACCCCGACACCGGCCTGGCCGGCTACGCCCACGATGTGGGCCTGCTGTGGCTGGCCCTGGGGGTCACCGGGCTGCTGCTGCGCACCCTGCACCTGTTCGTGCTGCGCAGCCCGGCCTGGGGCCTGGCCTGGGCCTTCAAGATCATCACCGACCCGATCCACAACGTGCAGATCTACTGGCGCTCGCCGCTGGCCCTGCTGCGCGGCGAGCGGCTGGACCCGATGCAGGCGCCCCACCCCTGAGAGCCCCGGCGGGCTTCGCGATTGCATGTTTCTTGCATGATCGGCGCACCCAAGCCCACCGACCATGCGCCTGAAACGTTCACCTCACCACCGCTTCCATGCCCATGCCTTGCTGACCCTGGCCTGCTGCTCGGCAGGCCTGGCCGCCGCGCAAAGCGGTGCCGACAGCAGCCGCCCCGGCACCGAAGCCGCCTGCCGCGCCGAGGTGTCGAAGTTCGAGCAGGCCATCGGCTACATCCGCCGCACCCAGGGCAATGCTGCAGCGGCAGACCTCAAGGAGAAGCTGCTGCCTGCCCAGCTGGAGAACGAGATCCTGTTCAAGGCCGGCTACTGCGGGCTGGCCCGCCACATCCGCGAGCACAAGCTCAATCGCTGAGGGCCGGCCGGGGTGTGGAACGGGGCACCCAATGCACAGGGGCTTCCGCGGCTGCGGTGTCCTGGCTGCGCGCCCGCAGCTGGCCGCAGCCGCCGTCCACGTCCTGCCCGGCCGACTGGCGCAGCTTGGTCAGCACGCCGCGCCGGTGCAGCTGGCGGGCGATCTCGGCGGCGCGCTCCCAGCTGGGGCGTTTGAAGGCCAGATCGGGCACGCTGTTGTAGGGGATCATGTTGAGCACGCCGTACTTGCCCTGCAGCAGGCGCACGATGCCATCCAGTTCCTCATCGCTGTCGTTGAGGCCCTCGATCAGCGTCCACTGGTACTGGATCGGGTAGCCGGTGGTGCGGGCATAGTGCTCGCCCTGCGCCACCAGCTCGTCGGGGCTGATGCGGGGCGCGCGCGGCAGCAGTTGCTCGCGCAGCTCGGCCCGCGTGGTGTGCAGCGACAGGGCCAGCGCAGGCTTGACCCGCCCCTGCGGCAGGCGCTCGAACACCCGCGGGTCGCCCACGGTCGAGAACACCAGGTTCTTGTGGCCGATGTTGCCCACCGTGCCCAGCAGCTCGATGGCTTCGAGCACGTTGTCCAGGTTGTGGGCCGGCTCGCCCATGCCCATGAACACCACTTTCTTGACCGGCCGCAGCGTGCGGGCCAGGGCCACCTGGGCCACGATCTCGGCGCTGCCCACCTGGCGCAACAGGCCTTCGCGCCCGGTCATGCAGAACACGCAGCCCACGGCACAGCCCACCTGGGTGGACACGCACAGGCCATCGCGCGGCAGCAGCACGCTCTCCACGGTCTGGCCGTCGGCCAGCGCCACCAGCAGGCGGGCCGAGCCGTCTTCGCCCGGGTGCTGCGAGCGCAGCGTGGCCAGGCCGGCCAGCTCGGCGCTCAGGGCGGGCAGCCTATCGCGCACCGTGGCGGGCATGAAGTCTTCCAGCCGCCGGCGGCCGCTGTCCTGCGGCTTGGCCTGGGCCCACAGGCGCAGCACCCGCTGCTCGTGGGCGGGGCCGGCGCCGTGGGCGCGCAGTTGCTGGCGGATGGATTCGATGCGCATGGAGAAAACCGGGGCCTCAGAAGAAAACGGCCCCGAGCTTAACGCCTGCGCCCGCCCCGCGGGCGGGCTCAGTAGGTCTTGTAGGGCAGGAACTTGCCCGACAGCACCACGTTCACACGGTCGCCCTTGGGGTCGGCCTGGCGCTGGATGTCCATGCTGAAGTCGATGGCGCTCATGATGCCGTCGCCGAACTCTTCATGGATCAGCTCCTTGATGGTGCTGCCGTAGACGCTCACGATCTCGTACCAGCGGTAGATCAGCGGGTCGGTGGGCACGGGGGTGGGCAGCGAGCCCTTGTAGGGCACCACGCACAGCCATTTCTGTTCGTCGGCGGTGAGGCCGAAGATCTTGCCCAGCACCTTGGCCTGTTCGGGCGTGGCGGTCATCTGGCCCAGGCACAGGGCGGTGGTCCACTCCTTGGACTGGCCCAGCTTCTTGGCCACGGCCTCCCACTTGATGCCTTTTTGCACCTTGGTGCCGATGATTTTCTCGGTGACGTCATTGCGGTTCATGTTGGCTCCTTTGAAAAGAACAGGGTGAGCAGGTTGAAAAATCGGGGCCGAGCCCCGCCCCGGCCGCTGCCTGAAGGGCGGCGGTCTGAAGGGCTGCGGTCTGAAGGCAGCTCGGCGAGGGAAATCAGTGCGCCTTGGCGCGGCTGACCAGAAAGTCGACCACGTGGTTGCGCAGCTCGTAGTAGCCGTCGAGGTGGTGCAGGCTGGCCCGGTTGCGCGCGCGCGGCAAAGGGTTGACCACCACCTCGGCCAGGCCGCCCGGGCGATAACCCTGCGGGGTGTCGTTGCCATTGCTCATGAGCAGGATGCGGTCGGCCAGCAGGATGGCTTCGTCCACATCGTGGGTGATCATGAACACGGTCTGCTGGGTCTGGCGCACGATGCCCATCAGCTCGTCCTGGATGGTGCCGCGGGTGAGTGCATCCAGCGCGCCGAAGGGCTCGTCCAGCAACAGCATCTTGGGGCTGATGCTGAAGGCCCGGGCAATGCCCACGCGCTGCTTCATGCCGCCCGACAGGGCCGAGGGCTTCTTGTCGATGGCCGCGCTCAGGCCCACCATCTCGACGAACTTCTCCAGGTGCACATTGACCTTGGCGGCATTCCATTCGGGCCAGCGCGACTTGACCGCAAAGGCGATGTTCTGGCGCACGGTGAGCCAGGGCATCAGGGCGTGGCTCTGGAACACCACGCCCCGCTCCAGGCTGGGCCCGGCGATCTCGCGCCCATCCATGTAGGCATAGCCTGAGCTGGCCTGGTCCAGCCCGGCCAACACGTTCAGGATGGTGGTCTTGCCACAGCCCGAATGGCCGATGATGCAGACGAACTCACCCCGCGCCAGCGAGAAGGACACATCCGAGAACACCGGGCGCGCCGGGTCGTAGGCCTTGCTCAGCGCTTCGACTTTTAGAAATCCGTCCACCTTGGGGTTCCTTTCAGGTTGTCGGGTGGCCGCGCTGGCCGTGCCCAGGGCGGCCTGCGCCGCGCGCTTGCCCACATCACTCCACATAGGTCACCGCCTTCTGCAAGCGGCCAAAGGCCAGGTCCAGCAGCATGCCGACCACACCGATGACCAGCACCGCAAAGATCACGCTGGTGAGCGACAGGTTGTTCCACTCGTTCCAGACGAAGTAACCGATGCCGGTGCCGCCCACCAGCATCTCGGCCGCCACGATCACCAGCCAGGCGATGCCCATGCTGATGCGCATTCCGGTGAGGATGGTGGGCGCCGCGGCCGGCAGGATCACCAGCAGGGCGCGGCGCAGCGGGTTGACCTCGAGCGTGGCCGACACATTGAGCCACTCGCGCTTGACCGAGGCCACGCCGAAGGCGGTGTTGACCAGCATGGGCCAGATCGAGCAGATGAAGATCACGAAGATGCCCGAGATCGACGAGTCCTTGATGGTGTAGAGCGCCAGCGGCATCCAGGCCAGGGGGCTGATGGGCTTGAGCACCTGGATGAAGGGGTCGAAGGCCCGGCGCAGCAGGGGCGACATGCCGATCACAAAGCCCAGCGGGATGGCCACCAGACAGGCCAGGCCGAACCCCAGGCCGACCCGCGCCAGCGAATAGGCCAGCTGGATGCCGATGCCCTTGTCATTGGGGCCCTTGTCGTAGAACGGGTCGCGCAGTTGCTGCCAGGCCGCGGTGGCGGTCTGCATCGGGGTCGGAAAGCCACCCGACCTGGTGCTGCCCCCGGCCTCGGCCGGGGCAGCCGCGCCGGGGTCCTTGCCCATCATCTTGAGGTACTCGATCTGCTCGGCGCTGAGGGTCTTGGCGGGGGCGGGCGCCGGCGCATCGGGCAGGGTGGCCGTGCGCCAGACCGCCAGCAACACCACCAGCATCAGCACCGACAGCACACCAGCCCGAAAGCCCAGGGATTTGAAAGGGCTCATGGCTCAGGCCCCCTTGCTGATGGCAAAGCTCTTGGCATAGGCCTCGGCCTTGGCGGCGTCGAACTCGCGGCCCATGATGTTGAACTTGGGGTAGGCGCTGCCTTCGGGCACCTTCTGGTCCAGGGCCTTCATCTGCTTCTTGGCGTCGGTCAGCAGGAACACCTTCTCGGCGATCTGCTTGTAGTTGACCGCTCCCTTGATGTAGCCCCAGCGCTGCATCTGGGTCAGCATCCAGACGGCCATGCTCTGCCAGGGCATGGGGTCGAAGTCGGCCCGGTCAGGCACGTTGCGGATGTTGCCCAGGCCGTCAGCGAACTTGCCGGTCAGCACCTGCTGCAGCACCACCTCGGGCTGGTTCAGGTAGGCCTGCGGGGCGATCACCTTGGCGATCAGCTCGCGGTTCTTGGGGTCGCGGGCCATGGCCGCCGAGGTGAGCACGGCGCGGTACAGGGCGGCGAAGGTGTTCGGGTTCTTCTGGATGAACTCGGTGCTGGTGCCGAAGGCGCAGCAGGGGTGGCCGTTCCACAGCTCCTTGGTCAGCAGGTGGATGAAGCCGGCCTCTTCGTACACGGCGCGCTGGTTGAAGGGGTCGGGGCCCAGAAAGCCGTCGATGTTGCCGGCGCGCAGATTGGCCACCATCTCGGCCGGCGGCACCACGCGCAGCTGCACATCGGTGTCAGGGTTGAGGCCGGCCTCGGCCAGGTAGTAGCGCAGCAGGAAGTTGTGCATGCTGAACTCGAAGGGAATGGCGAACTTGAAGCCCTTCCAGTTCTTGGGGTCGCGGTTGTCCTTGTGCTTCAGGGCCAGGGTGATGGCCTGGCCATTGATGTTCTGGATGGTGGCCACGTTCATCGGCGTGGCGTTCGAGCCCAGGCCCAGCGACATGGCCAGGGGCATGGGGCTGAGGAAGTGGGTGGCGTCGTATTCCTTGTTGATGATCTTGTCGCGGATCAGCGCCCAGCCCGCGGTCTTGGTGACCTCCACATTCAGGCCCTGCTGTTTGTAGAAGCCCAGGGGGTGGGCCATGATCAGCGGGGTGGCGCAGGTGATCGGGATGAAGCCGATCTTCAGGTCTTTCTTCTCAAGGTTGGTGCCGCCCTTGCCGGCCTCCTGGGCCATGGCCTGCAGGCTGGCCACCGGCAGCACGCTGCTGATGGCCGCCATGGCCGTGCCCTTGCCCACCGCACGCAGAAAGCGCCGGCGCAGCGCGTCTTGCGGAAACAAGGCCTTGACCAGGGTGGCTTCGATGAACTCGTTGCTGTAGGCCTCGAACTCGCTGCTCAGGCTGCGCTGGCGCAGCGTGGCGGCTGCGGCCTCGGCGCTGAGCTCGGCCTGGTGGTCGGCCGCGCTGTGCTCGCGCCCGCAGCTGCACTTGAGCATCAGGGGGCGGTCGGCATCGTAGGGCGAAAAGAATTCGGACATGGCACACCTCGTTGATCAGGACGCCAGCCACCACGCAAAGCGCGGGCCAGCTTGGCGCCTGGAAGCGCCCAGTACAGCGTCAGGCCGCATTTCGTGCCCGGCATGTCGACACCGTGTAGGGGCAGCCCTACACAGGAGGTGATGCCGGCCCTGTTTTTCAGCTGCCCGAGGCGTTGCGCGCCAGCAAGGCCAGCTCGACATCGTTGCGTGCCCCGGTCTTTTCGAGGATGCGGGCCCGATAGGTGCTCACGGTATTGGGCGCGAGCTTGAGCTGTGCACCAATTTCGCTCACCGAGTGGCCGCTGGTGAGCAGGCGGAACACCTGGTGCTCGCGGTGCGACAGGGCGTCGATGGCCGCCATCACCGCCGCCGGCGTGCTGGGCGCCAAGGTGGTGCGCGACAGGGCGCCGGCCAGGGCCTCGGCCGTGGCCTCGCTGAGGTAGCGCCCGCCGGCGGCCACCTTGCGCACGGCCGCCACCATGTCGTCGGGGTCGGCACTCTTGTTGAGGTAGCCGGCCGCGCCCAGCTTGATGCAGCGCACGGCGTACTGCTTCTCGGGGTAGGTGCTGAGCATCAGCACCGGCAAGGCGGGCCACAGGCGGCGCAATTGCTGCAGCACCTCCAGCCCGTCCAGCCCGGGCATGGCGATGTCCAGCAGCACCAGATCGAGCCCGGCCGGGCCCTGCAGCGACTCGACCTGGGCCAGGGCCTCGGGCCCGCTGGCGGCCTCGGCCAGCACGGTGATCTCGGGCTGGCCATTGGCCGGGTCACCCAGCACCTGCTTGAGGCCCTGGCGCACGATCAGGTGGTCATCGGCCAGCAGCACGCGGATCGGCGCCGAGGCCGTCGGCACTTCACTCATGGGGCCTCCAGTGGGATCTGCAGGTGAAAGCACGAGCCCTCGCCCGGGGTGCTCTGGATCAGCAGCACGCCGCCCAGGTGGCGCGCCCGCTCGCGCATGCCCATGACCCCATAGGCGGTGGGCGCCTCCAGGGCCTGCGGGCTGGCGCCCACGCCGTTGTCCTGCACGCGCAGGTGCAGCTGGGCGTCGCGCAGCTCGATCAGCACGTCGATGGCGCTGGCCTGGGCGTGGCGGCCCACGTTGCTCAGCATCTCCTGGAAGATGCGGAACACCGCCATCGCGGCCGGCTCAGGCAGGCTCAGCGTTTCGGGCACGCTCATGCACCACTCCAGCGCCAGCTCGGCCGACTGGGCAAACTCATGGGCCTGCCACTCCAGGGCCGCCCACAGGCCCTGGTGGTCCAGGATGCTGGGGCGCAGGTCGGTGATGATGCGGCCCACGTTGTCGACCGCGTTCTCGATCAGGCGGCTCATGTTCTGGCACTTGCAGCGCATCTGGCCGCGCATGTCCTGCGCCGCCTCGGGCTCGCGGGCGGCCTGTTCGCCCAGGCGCTTGTGCAGCCAGTTGACGTCCATCTTCAGGGCCACCAGCAGGCTGCCGAGCTCGTCGTGCACCTCGCGGGCGATGCGGGTGCGCTCGTCCTCCCGCACGCGTTCGGAGTAGGCCGAGAGTTCACGCAGGCGGCCCAGGGCCTCGCTCAGCGCCAGGGTGCGCTCTTGCACGCGCTGCTCCAGCACATCGTTGCTGCGCTGCAGGGCGTCGTGGGCGCGCTGCAGCGCCTGGGCGGCCCGGCGCCGCTCGGTGATGTCGACAAAGGTGATGACGGCGCCACGTACCTCGGTCCCGTCGAGGATGGGCTGGCTGGAGTACTCCACCGGGAAGCTGCTGCCGTCGCGGCGCCAGAACACCTCGGAGTCGATGCGGCAGGGCAGGCCCTGGCGGAAGGCCTTGAAGATGGGGCAGTCGCTGTCGAGGTAGGGGCGGCCGTCGGGGTGGCTGTGGTGGGTCAGCGCGTGCATGTTGCGCCCCAGCAGCTCGGCCGGCTCGTAGCCGATCAGGCTGGCCCCGGGGCGGTTGATGAAGACGCAGTCGCCCTGCAGATCGATGCCGAACATGCCTTCGTCGGTCGAATCCAGCAGCAGGCTCAGGCGCTGCTGCCACAAGGCATCGGTACCGGGGGGGATGTTGAAGCGGGCGACCATGCCACAGCATCAAGCAACGCCTGTGCCAATCTGGTGCATGGCCGCCATCCGGCGGGCCCGATCAGAGCCCCAGTTCGCTCAGGCCGGGGTGATCGTCAGGCCGGCGGCCCAGCGGCCAGTGGAACAGGCGTTGATCCGCCCGGATCGGCAGGTCGTTGATGCTGGCAAAGCGCCGTTGCATCAGGCCCTGGGGGTTGAACTCCCAGTTCTCATTGCCATAGCTGCGATACCACTGGCCCGAATCGTCGCGCCACTCGTAGGCAAAGCGCACGGCCAGGCGCTCGCCGGTGAAGGCCCACAGCTCCTTGATCAGGCGGTAGTCCAGTTCGCGGGCCCATTTGCGCTCCAGGAACTGGCGGGCCTGTTCGCGCCCCACCGGGAACTCGGCGCGGTTGCGCCACACCGTGTCTTCGGTGTAGACCTGGGCCACACGGGCCGGGTCGCGGGAGTTCCAGGCGTCTTCGGCCAGGCGGACTTTCTGGGCCGCGGTCTCGGCCGTGAAGGGGGGCAGTGGGGGCTTGGTTTCCATGAAAGGGCTCCGTCGAATGAAAGGTTGAGCAGACAATCCTGCACGTAGACAGATCTGTCTACACCCACACTTTAATCGACGTAGACAGATCTGTCTACAATCACTGGCATGACTGATGCCGCCACCGCTTTTTCTCTCGACCCCAGCCTGCCGGCGCGCGAACGCATCCTGCTGGCCGCCCACGAGCTGTTCTACCGCGACGGTCTGCGGGCCACCGGGGTGGACCGGGTGATTGCGGCGGCCGGGGTCACCAAGGTCACGTTCTACCGGCACTTTCCGGCCAAGGACGAGCTGATCCGCGCCTTTCTGGCCTACCGCCACGAACGCTGGATGGACTGGTTCCAGGTCGCCCTGGCCCGGCACCAGGCCGCCCAGAGCCCAGCCGAACGCCAGCGCCAGCCCCTGCAGCCGCTGGCCGGCGCGCTGGGCGAGTGGCTGCGTGAGCCGGGTTTCCGGGGTTGCGCCTTCATCAATGCGGTGGCGGAACTGGGAGGGGGCCTGGGCGATGCCCTGGCGATTTCAGCGGCCCACAAGCAGGACATGGTGGGCGCCATCGAAACCCTGCTGCCGGGCCAGCCCGAGGCCCACGCCCTGGCCGAGGCGGCCGGGCTGGCGGTGGACGGGGCCATCGTGCGGGCCCAGACCGGTGGCGCCGCCGTGGAGCAGGCGCTGGCGGGGCTGGAGCGGGTGCTGGCGGCCCTCACCCCGGCCACCACACTCGCCTGAAGCGCAGGCCGGCCGCTCAGCGCTGCGGCATGTCCTTGGCGCCGTAACCCAGGCTGACGGTGGCGTCTTCGGGGATGGGGGGCATGGTGGCCTCCCAGGCCTCCCAGGCGGCGCGCAGCTCGGCCAGACGCTCGGGCTGCCGGCTGGCGTGGTTGGCGCGTTCGCGCTCGTCGGCCGGGATGTTGAACAGGTAGTCGTGCCCATCCACCCGCAGGTATTTCCAGTCGCCCAGGCGCGCGGCGCGTTGGCCGCGGTGGTTCATGCGCCAGAACATGGGGCGCTCGAACTCGCCCCCGTCGCCCTGCAGCACGGGCAGCAGGGAGACGCCATCGAGCGGGTAACTCGGGTGGGCCGCCACGCCGGCCGCGGCCAGCATGGTGGCCGACCAGTCCATGGTCAGGCAATGCTGCTCGCTGACGCGGCCCGGGGCGATGGCGGCGGGCCAGTGGGCGATCCAGGGCACGCGGATGCCGCCCTCGGTGAGGTCCATCTTGCCGCCCACCAAAGGCCAGTTGTCGGAGAAGCGCTCGCCGCCGTTGTCGCTGGTGAAGACCACCAGGGTGTTGTCTGCCAGCCCCTGCGCGCGCAGCGCGGCCATCACGCGGCCGATGCCTTCGTCCATGTGGTGGATCATGCGGCGGTAGGTGTGGATGTTGCCGCCATGCAGGTGGAACAGGTTGTCCTTGACCTCTTGCGCCAGGGCCTCGTCGTCGCGTGTCTCCCAGGGCCAGTGCGGCGCCGTGTAGTGCAGGCTCAGGAAGAAGGGCTGGCCGGTCTGGGCCGCCGGGGCCATGCGGTTCACCCAGTCCACCGCCCGGTCGGACAGCAGGTCGGTGAGGTAGCCCTCCTGCTGGTGTTCCTCCTCGCCAAACCACAGGTCGTGCGTGCCGCGCGAATCGCAGTGGGTGAAGTAGTCGACCCCGCCCGACATGGGCCCGAAGAACTCGTCATAGCCCGAGCGCAGCGGGCCGAACACCGGCGGGTAGCCCAGGTGCCACTTGCCGATCAGCGCGGTGTTGTAGCCGCTGGCCTTGAGCAGCGAGGGCAGCGTGGGGTGCTCGGTGGGCAGGCCCAGGGTGGTGCTGCCGCGGCTCTTGCTGTTGATGGGTTCTTCAGCGGCGCCGCGCAGGCGGTACTGGTAGCGCGCCGTGATCATGGCAAAGCGCGTGGGCGAGCACACCGGCGAGTTCGAGTAGCCCTGGGTGAAGCGCAGGCCTTGGGCCGCCAGGCCGTCGAGCACGGGCGAGACGGGCTCGCGGCCGCCGTAGCAGCCGAGGTCGGCATAGCCGAGGTCGTCGGCGACGATGAAGATGATGTTGGGGCGTTGGGACGGTGCAGACATGGAGGGGGTCATTCGGTTGGGGTGGATCAGGTGGCGCTCAATCGGCCGCCACGAAGCCAACCGACTTCATGATACGGCCCCAGCGGGCGCTGTCGTCGCGCATGGTCTGCAGCAAGGCCTCGGGGCCTTCGCCCACCGGATACATGCCGTTGGGCAGCAGTTGCTGGCGCACTTCGCGGCTGTTGACGGCCTTCAGCAGCTCTCGGCGCAGCAGCTCGAGCACGGGTTGGGGGGTGCGTGCCGGCGCGTAATAGGCAAACCAGGCCGAAGCAATCACATCGGGGTAGCCCAGTTCGACAAAGGTCGGTGCGCTGGGCAAGGCCGGTGAGCGGCGACTGCCGCTGGTGGCCAGCAGCTTGACACGCCCAGAGGGCAGCATCGACAGCGCACCGCCCACCGTGTCGAAATAGACCGGCACCGTGCCCCCCATGACGTCTTGCCGGGCCGGCGTCGAGCCTTTGTAGGGCACGTGCAGCATGCGCAAGCCCGCCGCCCGGTTCAGCATCTCGCCCAGGAAGTGCGAGGGTGTGCCCGACCCGTATGAGGCAAAGCTCAGCTGCTCACCCTGCGAGCCCTGGGTCTTGGCCCAGGCCACAAACTCGGCCACGGTGTTCGCCGGCACGGATTGGTGAACCACCATGGCCAGATCAAAGCTGGCGGCATTCACCAGCGGCGCGAAATCCTTGAAGGGGTCGTAGGCCAGCTTGGGGTAGGCATGGGGAAACATGGTCATGAGGCCTGCGGTGCCCAGCAGCAGGGTGTGGCCATCGGGCTCGGCGTTCTTCACGGTCTCGACCGCAATGCGCCCGGCCGCCCCGGCCTTGTTCTCCAGCACCCAGGGGCCCAGGGTGCCTCGCACCGCCTGGGCCAGCGCCCGTGTCAGCACGTCCTGGGTGCCGCCGGCCGGAATGCCGACCAACACCCGGGTGGGGCGAGACGCGAAGTCGCTGCCCTGAGCCCTCGCCGCAAAAGGCAAGGCCGGGAGCATCCCCAGCAGATGTCGGCGGCTGAGCGCCAGGTGGGGCGGGGTGGCTTGAGAATTCGGCATGGGCAGACTCGGCATCAGGGGTCACGGGGCCGCGGAGCGGGGTGCGTGTACTGTAGGAGGGCGCCCATCAGTTGTTGAAATCAATCCATGCCCCGGAAAACCCTGAGACTGCAGCGCCAGCCGGGCCAACCCGCCTTGGGCCACGCCCTGAAACACTCGACAAGTCTTTGATTTTGTGAGGTTTTCGGTATGTTTTCTGTTTTTCGCTTCGGCGACCGAAATAATCGCTGCTGATGCCTGCCACTCCCCCCACCCCCGCCCCCACCCGCCTGCGCCAGCCCCAGGCCATCGACGACATGCTGCTGTTTCGCCTGAGCCGCCTGCTGGCGGTGGGCGGCGCGGCCGTGGTTCGCCTGTGCGAGGGGCGCTACGGCATCACCCGGCGCGAGTGGGCGGTGTTGTCGCTGCTGTGGCAGCAACAGGGCCTGGGGCCGTCCGAACTGGCCGACCGGGTGCAGCTGGACCGGGCCCGCACCTCCAAGGCGCTGGGGCAGTTGCTGGCCAAGCAGCTGGTGCGGCGCGAGCCCCGCCCGGGCGACCACCGCCGCGCCCTGCTCTGGCTCACACCGGCCGGCGAAGCCCTGGTGAGCGAGTTGATGCCCCAGGTGCGCCAGCTCAATGAGCAACTGCTGCAAGTGCTCAGCACGGCCGAGGTCGATGCGCTGGATCAGTCGCTGGCCCGGCTTCAACAGCAGGCCCTGGCGTTGAACCAGGCCCAGGAGCCGGGCAGCCCCAAGGCCGATCGACGCCTGGGCCGCCGCCGCGTCTGACTTCGCAAAACGCGAACGGGGCTTGCGGCAACAGAAATGGACAGTGCCACCCGCGCAGGGGCACACTGCGCGCCATGACAAGCCCTTCTGAATTCCTCCCGGCCACCGGCCCGCTCGCCGGCCTCAAGGTGTTGGAGCTGGGCCAGTTGATCGCCGGCCCGTTCGCGGCCAAGACACTGGCCGACTTCGGCGCCGACGTGGTGAAGATCGAACCCCTGGGCAGTGGTGACCCGCTGCGCAAATGGCGCCTGCTCAAGGACGGCACCTCGGTCTGGTGGCAGGTGCAGTCGCGCAACAAGCGCTCGCTGGCCCTGGACCTGAAGGCCGCCGAGGCCCAGGCCATCGTGCGCCAGCTGGCCGCCGAGGCCGATGTGCTGATCGAGAACTTCCGCCCCGGCGCCATGGAGGGCTGGGGCCTGGGCCCTGACGAGCTGCTGGCCTTGAACCCGCGCCTGGTGATGCTGCGCATCAGCGGCTACGGCCAGACCGGCCCCTACCGCGACAAGCCCGGCTTCGGCGTGGTGGCCGAGGCCATGAGCGGGCTGCGCCACCTCACCGCCGAGCCCGGCCGCGTGCCGGTGCGGGTGGGGGTGTCGATCGGCGACACGCTGGCCTCGCTGCACGGCGTGATCGGCATCCTGATGGCCTTGCAGGAACGCCAGCGCAGCGGCCAGGGCCAGGTGATCGACGTGGCCCTGTACGAGGCGGTGTTCAACTGCATGGAAAGCCTGCTGCCCGAGTACAGCGCCTTTGGTGCGGTGCGCGGCCCGGCCGGCAGCGCCCTGCCCGGCATCGCCCCCAGCAATGCCTACCGCTGCGCCGACGGGGGTTACGCCCTGATCGCGGGCAATGGCGACAGCATCTTCAAGCGCCTGATGCACGAGATGGGGCGTGACGACCTGGGCCAGGACCCGGCCCTGGGCGACAACGCCGGGCGCGTGGCCCGGGTGGCCGAGATCGATGCCGCCATCGGGGCCTGGACAGAGAAGCTGACGGTGGACGAGGTGCTGGCCGCGCTCGACCGGGCCTCGGTGCCGGCAGGCCGCATCTACACCGTGGCCGACATCGCCGCCGACCCGCATTACCAGGCGCGCGGCATGATCGAGCAGGTGCAGCTGGACGATGGCAGCACGCTGGCCGTGCCCGGCATCATCCCCAAGCTGTCGCGCACCCCGGGCGGGCACCGCCGCAATGCGCCGCTGGGCATCGGGCAGGACACCGACGCCGTGCTGCGCGACATCGGCCTGAGCGCCGAGCAGATCCAGGCCCTGAAAGACCGGGGCATCGTCGCCGGAGAACCCACATGACACGCCCCATGACACGCATCCACTTCAACGAGGTCGCCACGCGCGACGGCTTCCAGATCGAGCCCGAGTTCATCCCCACCGACACCAAGGTGGCCCTGGTGGACGCCCTGAGCGAGTGCGGCTACGCCAAGATCGAGGTGACCTCGTTCACCTCGCCCAAGGCGATCCCCATGCTGCGCGACGCCGAGGAGGTGATGGGCCGCATCCGCCGCGCACCAGGCGTGGAGTACACCGTGCTGGTGCCCAACCTGCGCGGGGCCGAGCGCGCGCTGGAATCGCGGGCGGACGAGCTGAACCTGGTGATGTCCACCTCCGAGACGCACAACCTGGCCAACCTGCGCATGCCCCGCGAGCACAGCTTTGCCGCATTGGCCGAGGTGGTGCGGCGTGTGGACGGCCGCACGCCGATCAATGTGTCGCTGTCGACCTGCTTCGGCTGCCCCATGGAGGGCGAGGTGCCGCTGAGCGAGGTGCTGCGCTTTGCCGACCGCTTTGCCGACCTGGGCGTGCGGGGTCTGACGATCTGCGACACCACCGGCATGGCCCACCCGGCCCAGGTGCAGGCGGTGTGCGAGGCCCTGCAGGCACGCTTTGCCCACCTGCAACTGACCCTGCACTTCCACAACACCCGCGGCATGGGGCTGGCCAATGTGCTGGCCGCCGTGCAAAGCGGCATCACCCGGTTTGACGGCTCGCTGGGCGGCCTGGGGGGCTGCCCCTACGCCCCCGGCGCCAGCGGCAACATCAGCAGCGAGGACGCCATCCACATGCTGGACGCCATGGGCTACGACACCGGCATCGACCTGCCGCGTCTGCTGGCCGTGGCGCGCCAGATGCCCGCCATCGTGGGCCACGAGGTGCCCGGCCAGGTGGCCAAGGCCGGCCGCATTTCCGACCTGCACCCCGCCCCGATATGAGTGGCCCCCACGCTCCCTCACTTCGTGTGGTCGCTGCCCCCCGAGGGGGCCCCTGCCGCCTTGGGGCGGCCCGGCGGCGGCAGGCGCGCCATCTTGACTGAAACCAGAGACTGAAGAGGACATCATGATCGACCACCTGGACCACCTGGTGCTGACCACCCACGACGAGGCCGCCTGCGTCGACTTCTACACCCGTGTGATGGGCATGCAGCTCGAGAGCTTCATCGGCGGCACGCCGCCGGTGGAACGCAAGGCCTTCAAGTTCGGCCAGCAGAAGATCAACCTGCATGTGCGGGGCCGCGAGTTCGAGCCCAAGGCCCACCTGCCGGTGCCCGGGGCGCTGGACCTGTGCTTCATCGCCACCGTGCCGCTGGCCCAGGTGATCGAACGCCTGCAGGCCGCCGCCTGGCCCATCGTCGAAGGCCCGGTGATGCGCACCGGCGCCACCCAGAAGATCCGTTCGGTCTATGTGCGCGACCCGGATCTGAACCTGATCGAGATTTCAGAGCTGGCCTGACGGGGCCAGTGCAGCGACACAGAACAAAAACGGAGACAAGACCATGCAAAGACGCCATGTCCTGGGGCGGATCGCCTCACTCACTTCACTGTCGGCCCTCTCGGGCCTGGGCACAGAGGCCTGGGCACAGAGCCGCTTCCCGCAGCGCCCCATCACCCTGGTGGTGCCCACCGCCCCCGGCGGCACCACCGACTTCACGGCACGGCTGATCACCGAGCCCCTGAGCCGAGCCTTCGGCCAGCCGGTGATTGTCGACAACAAGCCCGGGGCCTCGGGCAACATCGGCAACCAGATCGTGGCGCGGGCCCGGCCCGACGGCTACACCCTGCTGGTGTCGTACAGCGGCTACCACGTGGGCAACCCGCACCTGTTCAAGCAGGCGGGCTGGGACCCGATCAAGGACTTCACACCCGTGGCCATGATGACGCGCGCCCCGCAGGTGATCGCCATCAACCCCAAGCTGCCGGTGAACAACCTCAAAGAGCTGATCGCCTATGCCAAGGCCAACCCGGGCAAGCTGAACTTTGCCTCGTCGGGCAATGGCTCGATCCAGCACATCGCCGGCGAGTTGTTCAAGCAGTTGACCGGCACCTTCATCACCCACATCCCCTACCGGGGCTCGGGCCCGGCGGTGCAGGACCTGATGGCCGGCCAGGTGGACCTCTTCATCACCACCCCGGCCGGCGTGGTGAGCCAGATCCAGGGCGGCCGCCTGAAGGGCGTGGGGGTGACCAGCAAGAAGCGTCTGAGCTCGCTGCCCGAGGTGCCGACCACCACCGAGGCGGGTCTGCCCGGCTATGAGCTGGATTCGTGGTTTGCGCTCTACGCCCCGGCCGGCACGCCGGCGGAGGTGGTGCAGACCCTCAACAGCGAAGTGAACCGCATCCTGGCCAGCGGCGATGCCCGCAAGAAGGCCGAGGAGTCGGGCACGGATGTCGAGCAGATGAGCCCGAAGCAACTGGCGGACTTCACGCGCTCAGAGCTGGAGCGCTGGGGGCGGATCATCCAGACCGCCCACATCACGCTCGAATGAACCTCGCAGGCACCCTGCCCTGCATGGCTTAAAGTCCAGGCCAGTGGCCCATCCCGGGCCGCCCCAGCCGGAGCAGTTCCATGCGTTTCGAGATCCGCGAGGACGACCTCAGCGGCCCTGAGATCCAGGCCTTGCTGCGCGAGCACCTGGCCGGCATGCAGGCCGACACCCCGCCCGAGAGCGTGCACGCGCTGCCGCTGGAGGCATTGCGCCAACCCGGCATCACGCTGTGGTCGGCCTGGCGCGGAGACCGGCTGTGCGGCTGTGGCGCACTCAAGACGCTGGACCCCCTGCATGGCGAACTCAAGTCCATGCGCACCCACGGCGCGTTCCTGCGCCAGGGCGTGGGTCAGGCCGTGCTCGACCACATCGTGGCGCAGGCCCGCGCACGCGGCCTGCTGCGCCTGAGCCTGGAGACCGGCACCGCCCCTTCGTTCGCGGCGGCCCATGCGCTGTACCGGCGCAATGGCTTTCTGCCCTGCGAGCCCTTTGCAGACTACCGACCCGACCCGCACAGCCTGTTCATGAGCCGGCAGCTGTGAGGCGCCGCCCCCCAGGCTCTGACAGACCGCCTCAGGCGATGCTGATCGTCATGTTGGCGCTGTAGCCCGTGCTGAGGTCGCCGCTCAGCGTCAGCATCTCGGTGCTGGTGCCATCGCTGAACACGTTGTCGGCCGAAAAGCTGGTGACCGAGGTGTTCTGCCCCTTGGTGTAGAGCGCGCTGTTGTAGACCGCGGTGGTGATGGTCTGCGGAAAGGCCAGCTGGGTGGTGGCCGTGGCCGAGACCGCCAGGTTGTCGTTGAGGTACACCTGGACATGGATGTGGGTGATGCGGCCCGCATACCAGCCAGGGTAGATGGTGGTGAACGTGACCTGGCCGTTGCTGTCGGTCACCTGGATGCCGCGCAGGTAGGTCAGACCGCTCTGGCCGGCGTTGTTGCTGGTGCTATAGCCTGAGTACAGGCCATCCTTGTCGCAATGCCAGATGTAGATGCCTGCACCGCTGATGGGGGCGCAGCTGCTGCCGGTGCTCAGCACCGTGAGGGTGAGCGTCAGCGGGATGCCGGTCTTGCTTTCGCGGATGTCGCTGCGCACGATGGCCGAATTGGTCAGGATGGCGTAGAGCGGGTACGGACCATCGGTCTCGGTCGCAGTCAGCGTGCAACTGCCGGCAGCCGACCGGGTGACCGTCAAGGTGTAGGTCTGGGTGCTGACGCCATCGGCCGCCGTGACCACCACGCTGACCGTGTTGCTGCCCACCGCCAGTGCGATGCTGCCCGAGGCGGCGCCACTGCTGACCGTGCTGCCATTGATCTTGAGGGTGCCCGAGCCGGCCAGCGTGGCGCTGACCGTGAGGCTGCTCACACTGTTGGCCACCGTGGCCGTGTAGCTGGTGGTGGTGGCCGCAAAGGCCGGCGAAAGGCTGCCCACAGACAGGGTGAGTGCGCTGAGCGTGGCGTCCGACGACAAGGTGGCGGCCGCCCGTGTGACCACCACCGTGTAGGTCTTGGTGCTGCTGCCATCGCTGGCGGTGACCACCACCGTCACGGTGTTGGTGCCCACACTGAGACTGATCGCGGCCGAGGCGCTGCCGCTGGCCACCGTGCTGCCATTGACCTGGATGGTGGCGCCGCTGTCGGTGGCCGTGGGGCTGACAGTGAGGCTGCCGACCGCATTGCCGACGCTGGCGGCATAGACGGTGGTGCCACTGGCAAACGACGGCGACAGGCTGCCAGCGGACAGGCTCAGGCCGGCCAGCGTGGCCACCGAGGAGGTGGTGGCCGTCGTGCTGCTGCTGCCGCCACCACAGGCGCTCAGGGCCAGGGCGCCGAGTGAGCCCACCACGGCGAAGGCATGGCGGCGGCCCAAGGGCTTGGAACGGGACGGATGTTGGGACATGAGCACCTCTGCATAGGACAACAGGGGCATTCTGTCCGGGCACATGCCACCGGACTACCGCAGAAAGGTCACCACTTTGTGAAGCAACCCGAGGGGCTGGACAGCGCTCAGCTCAGCGACTGGATCAGGTCGATGTAGAGCTGCTTGGCCTCATCCTGGGTCTTGCCCTTGAGCTTTTCCCAGGCGTCCCACTTGAAGCGGCCCACCTGGTCGGTGAAGCCGGGCTTCTTCTCGGTGTTGTCACCCTGGGTGGCCTGTTTGTACAGAGCGTAGATCTTCAGCAGGGTGGGGTTGTCGGGGCGCTCGCTGAGGTTCTTGGAGTTGGCCACGGCGGCTTCGAACAGGGCGTTCAGATCGGACATGTCTCGGATTTCCTGGTTGGGGTTGTCGTCATGGGGCGGGTCTGGCGGGCCGGCAGACCCACCGGTCGGCCCGGCAGACATTCATCTTAAGCGGCGCGCGCCCCCATCCCCGGCTCGGCCGGGCCATCCGCGTCCACAGTGTCGCCAACTGTTCAATCTGCGCCCGCCACGCGGCCCGCGGCAAAGTCGCCGATCAGGCGCAGGCCCAGGTACAACCTGGGCTGGATGGAGTCGAGCAGCACGTACTCGGCCTTGTCGGAGTGCGCGCCAAAGCCTTGCAGGCCCAGGCGTTCGAGCACCGGGGCGCGGGTTTCGAGGGCGGCAAAGGCGGCATCGGTGCCGCCGCCTTCCGGGCGGTCGTCGATCTGCAGCGTGTGACCGATCTCGCGGTAGATCTGCTGGGCGTGGGCCCCCACGCGGCGCGCGGCATCACTGGGCTCCAGGGGCGGGCGGCGGTTCTCCAGCGTCACGCTGACCTCCGAGCCGGGCAGCAGGTGGCGCTGGATGCGCGACTGCAACTGGCTGTCCAGGGCCTGCAGGTCGCTCACGCGCAGCAGGCGCACATCGGCCTGGGCGCTGGCTTCGGGCGGGATCATGTTGCGCACCACACCGGCCTTGGCGAGGGTCCAGTTGACCTTCAGGCCGCGCTCGGGCACCGACAGATCCCGCAATTGCAGCAGCTGGTGCGACAACTCGTACAGCGCGTTGATGCCGGCCTCGGGGGCGCCGCCGGCGTGCGAGGCCCGACCCACCACCTTGAGCGAGGCCATGGCGATACCGCTGGTGGCCAGCGACAGCTTGTCGCCCCCGACGCGGGTGGCCTCGTAGGACAGCACCAGATCGTGCTCGCGCCCCAGTCGGGCCAGGGTCTTGCGCGAGGCGGGCGAGCTGATCTCTTCATCGCCGTTGATGAGCACCGTCAACTGGCCGTAGCTCTGGACCCCCAGGCGCTTGAGCAGGGCCACGGTGTGCAGCACGGTGGCCACGCCCTGCTTGTCGTCGGCAATGCCCAGGCCATAGGCGCGGTTGCCTTCCACGCGGTAGGGTTGCTGGGCCAGCATGCCCCGGGGGTAGACGGTGTCCATGTGGGCGATCAGCAGGATGCGGCGCTGCCCGCTGCCCTTGAACACCGCGTGCACCATGCGACCGGGCCGGGGCGGCGTGTCTTCCATGCGGTACAGGTCGGTCGGTGCCGCCTCGATGAAGTTCACCTCGCCCCCCAACTCGCGCAGGCGGGCGGCAATGAGCTCGGAGATCTGGTCCAGGCCTTCGCGGTCGCTGCTGCCGCTTTCGATGTTGACCAGGGCGCGCAAGGTCTCCAGCAGGGCCGGCTGCTCCTGCCCAGCCGCCGCCCACAGCGGGGCCTGGGCGGCCGGCGGGGCCACGGTATCGGCCCGCGCCGCTGGGCTCAGCCAACTGGCGGCCAGCAGGCTCAAGCCCAGCAGGGCCGCCCGGCGGGTGGCGCTGCGGCTGCAAGGGTTCATCAGGTTCATAGCGTTTCGAGGCAGTGGGAGTGAGAAAGGCCGGCCCTCGGCTCAGGCCAGGCCGTCGACCGCCTGGAACAGGGCCTGCCTCGCCTGGCTGATGATCTGGCCTTTCCAGGCATCGGTGTCGGTGTAGAAGGCCGCCAGCACCTGCTGGCGGATGGCCTCGGCCAGCGCGGGCGGCGCCTCGGGGTGCCCGTTCAACCAGTGTTCGGCCCGCAGGGCGTGCAGCACCTGCAGCACCGGCTGGGTGCCGTACTCCAGGGCGATGCCGGTGACCTCGGCCTGCGGGCATTCCTGGTAGGCACTCTCCCACATCAGGCCGGTGAGCAAGGGCGAGGTGGAGGAGCCGTCGTAGATCGAGGTGACCGGCGTGGCGCCGCCACCGCCCCACCAGGCCCGAGCCCGGGCCACGGCCGCCGGTTCATGGCGGCCGGCAAAGATGCGCTCGCCCAGGCCACTGGGCCCCAGGCCGGTGTGCAGGTCGATCCAGCCCAGGCGGCGGGCCTGACGGCCATGCTGGCGCAGCACGGCGCGCAGGGTGAGGTTGCTCCAGGTGGGGGTCTGGCCGCCGAAGAACAGGCCCTGGGGGAACTCATGCTGGCCACGCGCCACCGCGGCCTGGAAGGCGGCCTCGCCGCGCCGGGCCAGGAAGTCGGCGATGGCGGCCTGGTTGGCCGCATCGGGCGGCCACACCTCGGGCAGCAGCAGCGGGGCCAGTTCGCGGTAGGCCTCGTTGAGCGGCAGGGGCTGGCTGAAATCGTGGAAGTTGCGGTTCAGGTCGACGTTCTCGTGCGTGACCCGGCGCAAGTGCGAAAACCCGTAGGGGTTGAGCGCGTGCACATACAGCACGGCCACCCCGGCGGCCTGGGCGCGCTCGCGCCATTCGGCGTCATGCAGGGCGAACACCTGCACACCCGAGCCGCAAAAGCCCTCCAGCCCATGGCAGCCGCTGCTGACGATCAGCAGGGCCTGGGCATCGGGCGGGCCGTCGCGCACCACGTCCATGGCCAGGGCCTCGCCGTCGCGCCCCGGCAAGGGGTGGGGGTGCGACTCGATGGGCAGGCCGGCCTGGGCCGCCCCCTCCAGAAACAGCCGACGCGCCTCGGCGTAGCGGCTGGCAAAGGCCTGGGGCACGGGCAGCATGGTCAGGCCTTGTCAGGCTGCTGGGCGAACCACTTCTGCACCAGGCGCACCCACAGCGAGCCCCCCAGCGGGATCAGGTCGTCATTGAAGTCGTAGCTGGGGTTGTGCAGCATGCACGGGCCGCCGCCATGGCCCATCTCGCGGTGGGTGCCGTCGCCGTTGGCGATGAAGAAGTAGGCACCCGGCTTGGCCTGCAGCATGTAGGCGAAGTCTTCCGCGCCCATGGTGGGTTCCTGCGGCAGCACCTTGTCGGCGCCGACCAGGTCGACCATCACGCTGCGGGCGAACTCGGCCTCGGCAGGGTGGTTGACAGTGGGCGGGTAGTTGCGCACGAACTCGAAGCTGCACTCGGCCCCGAAGGCGGCCGCCACGCCGTGCGAGATCTCGGACATGCGGCGCTCGATGAGGTCGAGCACCTCGGTGGTGAAGGTGCGCACCGTGCCCTGCAGCTCGCAGCTGTCGGGGATGACGTTGGTGGCCTCGCCCGCATGGATCATGGTGACCGAGATGACGCCGGCGTCGACCGGCTTCTTGTTGCGGGTGACGATGGTCTGGAAGCCCTGCACCATCTGGCAGGCGATCAGCACCGGGTCGATGCCGGTGTGCGGCAGGGCCGCGTGGCCGCCCTTGCCGCGCACGGTGATCTTGAACTCGCTGGTCGAGGCCATCACCGGGCCGGGGCTGACGGCCATGGTGCCCACCGGCATGCCGGGCCAGTTGTGCATGCCGAACACGGCCTGCATGGGGAACTGCTCGAACAGGCCGTCGTTGACCATCTCGCGGGCGCCGCCACCGCCCTCTTCGGCAGGCTGGAAGATCAGGTACACCGTGCCATCGAAATCACGGTGGCGGGCCAGGTGCTGGGCCGCGGCCAGCAGCATGGCCACGTGGCCGTCGTGGCCGCAGGCGTGCATCTTGCCGGGATGCCGGCTGGCATGGGCGAAGGTGTTGAACTCCTGCATGGGCAGCGCGTCCATGTCGGCACGCAGGCCGATGGCGCGCGGGCTGTCGCCCCCCTTGACGATGCCGACCACACCGGTCTTGCCCAGACCGCGGTGCACCGGAATGCCCCACTCGGTGAGCTTGGCCGCGATCAGGTCGGCGGTACGCAGTTCTTCAAAACACAACTCGGGGTGAGCATGGATGTCGCGGCGCACCGCCGCGATGCCGGCCGCCTGGGCCACGATGGAGTCAAGGATTTGCATGGTGATGTAGTGGGCGCTTAATGGATCAGTCTAGCAATGGGCAGGGCTTTGCCGCAAGTTCTGCGCCATCCGCGCACATCATCCACAATGCCAACCATGATTTCCGAACGAGCCCTTGCACTGGCGCAGACCCTGGTCCGGATGGACACGGTGAGCCGAAACTCCAACCTCGAGTTGATCCACTTCGTGCGCGACGAATTGCAGCGCCTGGGCGTGGCCAGCCGCCTGACCTGGAACGCCGACAAGACCAAGGCCAACCTGTTTGCCACGCTGGGCGAGGGCAAGCCCGCGGGGGTGATCCTGTCGGGTCACACCGACACCGTGCCCTGGGACGGCCAGGCCTGGAGCCTGGACCCGCTGTCGGCCACGGTGCGCGACGGCCGCCTGTACGGGCGGGGCTCGGCCGACATGAAGGCCTTCATCGGCATCGCACTGGCCCAGGCCCAGCACTTTCTGGACAGCCCGGCCCCCTTCGCCATCCACCTGGCGCTGAGCTTTGACGAAGAAGTGGGCTGCCTGGGCGTGAAGGAGCTGATTGCCGACCTGCGCGACGCCCACATCCAGCCCCTGGCCTGCATCGTGGGCGAGCCCACGCTGATGGTGCCGGCCATTGCCCACAAGGGGGTGTACCGCTACCGCTGCTGCGTGCGCGGCAAAGAGGCGCACTCGTCGCTGACCCCGCGCTCCGTCAACGCCATCGAGATGGCGGCCCGGCTGGTCGGCACGCTGCGCGACATGGCCGAGGGCTTCGAGCGCGACGAGCCCCGCTACACCGGCTTTGACGTGCCCTACACCACCGCCAGCGTGGGCCAGTTCCATGGCGGCATTGCCGACAACGTGGTGCCGCGCGACGCCGAGTTCCGCTATGAGTTCCGCAACCTGCCCACCGTGGACGCGCTGGCGCTGCAGTCGCAGGTGGTGGCCGCCGCCCGCGCCCTGGAGCCCGGCATGCAACAGGTGAGCCCCGAGGCGGGCTTCAGCTTCGAGCCCATCTGCGAGGTGCCGGCCTTCCTGGGCTCGGCCGACGATGCCGTGACCCGGCTGGCGCAGCGCCTGGCCGGGGAATCGGGCACCACCCTGGTGGCCTTCGGCACCGAAGCGGGGCTGTTCAAGCAGGCCGGCATCCCCACCGTGGTGTGCGGGCCCGGCAGCATCGAGCAGGCGCACCAGCCCGATGAGTACGTGACCCTGGAACAACTGGGGCGCTGCGAACAGTTTCTGCAGGGCCTGGGCGGGGTGCGCGAAATCGCCTGAGCTCAGGTGCGGATCGTGCCGTCGCCCACCAAGGTGGAGAGCTCGACAAAGTCGGAGGCCGCATGGCGGGTCGGCCCCAATTCAATCGGAAAGCCTGCGATCTCACGCCGCCCGAGCGACTCCAGCCCCTCGACCAGGCCCTCGCGGCTCAGGCGCCCCGTGCGCTGGGCCGCCTGCAGCCCGGCCACCAGCACCGAAGCGGCCAGATAGCCTTCGATGGCGGAATAGGTGATCGCCACACGCCCGCCCGCCTTGCGGGCCGCCGCCCTGAACTGGGTGGCCAGCGGGTGGCCATCGACGTAGGGTGAGGGCATGACCTGAGAGATCATCACGCCGGCCCCCTCGCGCCCCAGGGTGTCGATCATGTCCTGCGTGCCCACAAAGGACACCGCCGCAAACAGGCCGGCAAAGCCGGCCTTGCGCACGGCCCTGATGAAGGCCGCCGCCGCCTGGTAGGTGCATACCAGCACGATGGCCTCGGGCCGCAGCGGCGCCAGAGTCCGCACCGCGGCACTGACGTCAAGAGAATTGCGTTCGATGCTGGCCTGCCCCAGCAGGCCCAGGCCCTGGGCCGCCAGGGCCCGTGTCAACGCATCCAGCCCGGCGTCACCATAGGAGTCACCCTGGCGCAACAGGGCCACCCGGCGCACCCCTCTGGCGCGCAGCGTGGACACGACCAGAGACAACTCTTCTCGGTACGAGGCCCGGAGGATGAAAACCTGCTGGTGCAAAGGTTCACGCACGGCCTGCGCCCCGGTTCGGGGGGCTATGAAGGGCACCCGCGCCTGCAGTGCCAGGGGCATGGCAGCCAGGCTGGTGGGCGTGCCCACATAGCCGAACAGGGCAAAAACATCATCGCGGATGAAGCGGCGTGTGTTGTCGGCGCAACGGTCTGCCTCATAACCATCGTCCTGGATGCGCAATTCGATGGCGCGCCGGCCGATGCCACCTGCTGCGTTGACCTGGTCGAACACCAGTTGGGCCCCTTGCACGTAGTTGCGCCCCAGGTGGGCAGTGGGGCCGGTCAAGGGAACCGACTGGCCCAAGACCAGCGGGCCGTCACCCGGGCTTTTGCCTGGGCTGCTGCCAGGGCCACGCGCCCAGGCCGGACTCCCCAGCGTCGCCGCACAGGCCAGTTGGACCAGCCGACGCCGGGTCGGCTGCTGCGGGGGTTCACCAGAAGGAAACGACGAGGGTGCAAGCATGGGCTTTCGACGTTAACGCTTGTCACGCTGTATGACAATGCGTTCAAACACAGCCGGCCCCAATGGCCCCCACGACCACGACCGCTCCATGAACCAGCCCAACGATGACACCCAGGTGCTTGGCGCCTGCCCCCACGACTGCCCCGACACCTGCTCGCTGCTGACCACCGTGAAAGACGGCGTGGCCACCCGCGTGCAAGGCAACCCGGCCCACCCGCTGACCGGCGGCGTGCTGTGCGCCAAGGTGTCGAAATACCCCGAGCGCACCTACCACCCGGATCGCCTGCTGCACCCGATGAAGCGCGTCGGGCCCAAGGGCTCGGGCCAGTTCGTGCGCGTGGGCTGGGACGAGGCGCTGAACGACATTGCGCAGCGCCTGTCGGCCATCGCCGCCCGCAACCCCGAGGCTGTGCTGCCCTACAGCTACGCCGGCACCATGGGGCTCGTGCAGGGCGACGGCATGGCGGCGCGCTTCTTCCACCGCCTGGGCGCCAGCCGGCTGGACCAGACCATCTGCTCTTCGGCGGGCACGGCCGGGCTGGTGCACACCCTGGGTGGCAAGGTGGGCATGAAGGTGCAGTTCTTTGCCGAGGCCCGGCTCATCGTGATCTGGGGCAGCAACTCGATCGGCAGCAACCTGCACTTCTGGCGCATTGCGCAAGAGGCCAAGCGCCAGGGCGCCCGCCTGGTGTGCATCGACCCGCGCCGCAGCGAAACCGCCGAGAAGTGCCATGAGCACATCGCCCTGCGCCCCGGCACCGATGCGGCGCTGGCGCTGGCGCTGATGCAGCAATTGATCGTGCACGACTGGCTGGACCACGACTACATCGAGCACCACACCCTGGGCTGGGCCGAGCTGCGCGAGCGCGCCCTGCAGTGGCCACCCGAACGCGCGGCCGAGGTGTGCGGCGTGCCGGTGGAGCAGATCACGCGCCTGGCGCACGACTACGCCCACAGCCGCCCCGCGGCCATCCGCCTCAACTACGGGGTGCAGCGCGTGCGCGGTGGCGCCAATGCGGTGCGCGCCATCGCCTGCCTGCCGGCCCTCACAGGGGCCTGGCGGCAACGCGGTGGGGGCATTCTGCTGTCGAGCTCGGGGCAGTTCCCGGTGCAGCGCCAGACCCTGCAGCGGCCGGACCTGCTGGGCGAGCGCCGGCCGCGGCTGATCAACATGTCGACCATCGGCGACGCGCTCAACCAGCCGGCCTCGGCCGCATTCGGGCCGGCCCTGGAGGCCGTGGTGGTCTACAACAGCAACCCGGTGGCCGTGGCCCCGGACTCGGCGCGGGTGGCGGCCGGCTTTGCCCGCGAAGACCTGTTCACGGTGGTGCTGGAGCATTTCCAGACCGACACCGCCGACTATGCCGACTACCTGCTGCCCGCGACCACGCAACTGGAGCACTGGGACATCCATCTGGCCTATGGCCACACCGACGTGCTGCTGAACCGCCCGGCCATCGCCCCGCTGGGCGAAGCCCTGCCCAACAGCGAGATCTTCCGCCGCCTGGCACAGCGCATGGGCTACAGCGACCCTTGCTTTGCCGAAGAGGACGAAACCCTGTGCCGCCAGGCTTTCGGCGACCGGATCGACTACGACCAATTGCTGAGCCAGGGCTTTGCCAGCCTGCCGCTGGCCGACGCCCCCTTTGCCGAAGGGGGGTTTCCGACGCCGTCGGGGCGCTGCGAATTCCTCAGCCCCGCCCTGGTGGCGCAAGGGCTGGACGGGCTGCCCGACCACCTGCCCAACCACGAACTGCCCGACCCCGCCGGGCCCTGGCCGCTGGCGATGATCTCGCCGCCGGCGCGCAACTTCCTGAACTCGACCTTCGTCAACGTGACCAGCCTGCGCAACATCGAGACCGAGCCGGTGCTGGAGATCCACCCCGACGACGCCGGCCCGCGCCAGATCCACAGCGGTGACGTGGTGCGCGTGTTCAACGCGCGCGGCAATTACCACTGCAAGGCCGAGGTCAGCGAAAGGGCCCGCCCCGGCGTGGTCAACGGCCTGGGCATCTGGTGGCGCAAGTTCGGGCTGAACGGCACCAATGTGAACGAACTCACCAGCCAGGCCCTGACCGACCTGGGCCGGGGCCCGACCTTCTACGACTGCGCCGTGCAGGTCAGCCGGCTGGGCTGAAGAGGGGACGGAAGGAGGGGCCTGCTGCGCGGGCCGAGCGCCCGCCATGGCGACGGCAGGGTTGATTGAATTTTTTAATGAGATTCATTCTCATTTGCGTGCATAATCCACCCATCAGCCAGTCTGCGGGGCCGCCCACCCGGCCTGCAGACCCAGCCAGCCCCTTTTCATCGACTTGCCGCCATGACCCAGTTCACCGCCCTGTCCACTCCGTTTCAGACCGCACCGGCCCCGTCGCGTGGCCCCTCGGCCTCGGCCGGCACAGTGCCCCGGGTGGTGCCCAGCCAGGAGCTGCTGGCCGGCCAGAAGACGGTCGAGATCCTGCACAACGGTCTGCTGTACCGCCTGCAGGCCACCCGCCTGGGCAAGCTGATCCTGACCAAATAAAGTTTCATCGTGGGGCGACCCTTGCACGGCCACGGCCGTGTCTCCAAGGTCGTTTTGGCCAGCCATCGGGAGCCGCCCAGCGGCCCACCCGACCAGCCAAGCCTTTTTTACCCCGCGACCCGCTCCCCGAGCTCGCCCGACGCCGAGCGCGCAAACAGCTCGGCCAGGGCCTCCACCAGGGCCGTGACGCGCGGCGGCACAAAGCGGTTGCTGGGCAGCACCGCGTACAGCGGCGCCGCCGCCCCCAGCCAGCCAGGCAGCACGCGCTGCAAACGCCCATCCGCCAGGGCCCCCGCCAGTTGCAGGGCCGACTGGTAGACCACCCCCTGCCCTTGCAAAGCCCAGTCCAATGCCACCGAGGCATCGTTGCAGCGCAGCGCGCCGCGCACCGGCACGGTGACGGCCTGCCCTGCCCCATCGACGGGGCTGAACGCCCAGTCGCACAACAGACGCCCCCGCACTTCATAGGTCAGGCATTCGTGCTGCGCCAGGTCCTGCGGCTGCTGCGGCCAACCGCGGCGCCGCAGGTAGGCCGGGCTGGCGCAGGCGATGCGGTGCGAGGGGGCCAGCAAGCGGGCCGCCAGCCCCGAGTCGGGCAAGGGCCCGTAGCGCACAGCCACATCGATCGCCTCGCGCACCAGGTCGACATGGGTGTCGGTGACGCGCAGGTCGATCTCCAGCCCCGGGTGTTGCGCGGCAAAACCGGGCAGCCAGTCCAGCAGCAGGCCGCGGGCCAGCGCCGATGAGGTGGTGAGGCGCAGGCTGCCCGTGAGCGCCGCAGACCCGCCCCGCACCAGGGCCTGGCCTTCGGCCACCAACTCCAGGGCGCGGCGTGCGTGATCGATCATCACCCGCCCCTCCTGGGTGGCTTGCACGCTGCGCGTGCTGCGCTCGAACAGGCGCACGCCCAGGCTGGTCTCGAGTCGTTTGATGGCGGCGCTGACGGCGGCTGTGCTGAGGCCGCAGCGGCGGCCCGCCGGCGTGAAGCCACCGGTCTCGGCGGCGGCCACCAGCACCTTGAGATCGGCCAGATTGTCAAATTTCATGAAACAGTCATTTCGCCGCCAACGGCAAATTCCCTGATCATAAATTGAGCAACGCCCCCTAAACTGGCCCGACCCGGCCCCTGGAGGCCGGGATTACCCCCCCCGCAAGACATCAACGAGGAGAAGCCGGATGAATTTCCCCCGACGCCTGCCCCGCCTGCGCACCACGGTGCTCACGGGCTGCCTGTTCCTGAGTTTCCACTGGGTCGCGCACGCCGCCTCGGTGGCCCCCGTGGCCGCCGAGAACGGCATGGTGGTGGCCGCCCAGCATCTGGCCACGAAAGTGGGGGTGGATGTGCTGAAACGCGGCGGCAATGCCGTGGATGCGGCCGTGGCCGTGGGCTACGCGCTGGCCGTGGTGTACCCGGCCGCCGGCAACCTGGGCGGCGGCGGCTTCATGACGCTGCAGTTGGCCGACGGGCGCAAGACCTTCCTCGACTTCCGCGAGAAGGCCCCTCTGGCCGCCACGCCGAACATGTACCTCGACAAGGACGGCAACGTCATCAAGGGTCTGAGCACCCACGGCCACCTGGCGGTCGGTGTGCCCGGCAGCGTGTCGGGCCTGGAGTGGGCGCGCGAGAAGTACGGCACGCTCAAGCGCCAGGAGCTGCTGGCCCCGTCGATCGCGCTGGCCGATCAGGGCTTTGTGCTGGACCAGGGCGACATCGACATGCTCCACACCGCCACCGGCGACTTCCGCAAAGACCCGGCCTCGGCGGCCATCTTCCTCAAGGGGGGCGAGCCCTACCAGGTGGGCGACCGGCTGGTGCAGAAAGACCTGGCCCGCACCCTGAAGGCGATCAGCGACAAGGGGCCTGAAGGCTTTTACAAAGGCCCGGTGGCCCAGGCCCTGACCCAGGCCAGCCAGGCCGGGGGCGGCCTGATCACCCAGGCCGACCTGGACCAGTACAAGACCCGCGAAATGCCCCCGGTCGAATGCGACTACCGCGGCTACCACGTGGTGTCGGCACCGCCACCAAGCTCAGGCGGGGTGATCATCTGCGAGATCCTGAACATCCTCGAGGGCTACCCGCTGAAGGACCTGGGCTTTCGCTCGGCCCAATCGGTGCACTACCAGATCGAAGCCATGCGCCACGCCTATGTGGACCGCAACAGCTACCTGGGCGACCCCGACTTTGTGAAGAACCCCATCGCCCGCCTGACCGACAAGGCCTATGCGGCGCAGATCCGCGCGGTGATCGACCCCAGCAAGGCCGGGGTGTCCAAGGACATCAAGCCGGGCGTGGCGCCGCACGAAGGCAGCAACACCACCCACTACTCGATTGCCGACCGCTGGGGCAATGCGGTGTCGGTCACCTACACCTTGAACGACTGGTTCGGTGCCAAGGTGACGGTGCCGGGCACGGGCGTGCTGCTGAACAACGAGATGGATGACTTCACGGTGAAGATCGGCGTGCCCAACATCTACGGTCTGGTGCAGGGCGAGGCCAATGCCATCGCCCCGGGCAAGCGCCCGCTGTCGTCGATGAGCCCGACCATCGTCAGCAAGGACAACCAGCCCGTGATGGTGGTGGGCACGCCCGGCGGCAGCCGCATCATCACCGCGGTGCTGCACACCCTGCTGAACGTGATCGACTACGGCATGAACGTGCAGGAGGCCGTGGATGCCCCGCGCTTCCACCAGCAATGGCTGCCCGATGTGACCAACATGGAGAACTTTGCCATCTCGCCCGACACCCGCAAGCTGCTGGAGGCCGCAGGCCACAAGCTGGGCGCACCGCAGCCCGCCAACCACCTGGCCGCAGTGCTGATCGGCGCGCCCTCGCTGGGCGGCAAGCCGGTGGGCAAGAACCGCTTTTATGGCGCCAACGACCCGCGCCGCAACAGCGGCCTGGCCATGGGCTATTGAGCTGTTGATTGGGGTTCTTCGAACCCAATCGGCACAGCGCCACACACAAAAGGGGCCGTCACGACGGCCCCTTTTTGCGTTCTCGGTCAGCCCTGTTTCAGCGGCTGCCCACCAAGGTGCCATCGCGCCAGCCGCCACCCAGGGCCTGGTGCAGGGCCACGGTGTCGCCCAGGTAGACCGCCTGCGCCGCCAGGTGGGCCAGGCGGGCCTGCAGCCAGGCCTGGCGGGTGCTGAGCCACTGGGGCTGGGCGACATAGCCCTGGTCGAACTGCTGGCGGGTCAGGCGCAGCAGATTTTGCGCGGCGGCTTCGGCATCGCGGGCCACGGCCAGCGCCTGGCCGTCGTGCTGCAAGGCCACCAGGGTGTCGGCCACATTCTGGAATGCGGTCAGCACCACGCCCTGGTACTGCGCCTGGGCCGCTTCGGCCCCGGCCTCGGCCGCCCGCTTGCGGGCCGACAGGGTGCCCGCCGAGAACAGGGGAGCACTCACGCCGCCCAGCAAGCCCCAGGCCTTGTTGCCGGCCGACAGCAGGCCACCCAGGCCGCCGCCCGAATACGCCAGGTTCGCCGTCAGCGACAGCTGGGGCAGCATGTTGGCCGTGGCCACACCGATTTGCGCATAGGCCGCATGGTATTGGGCTGCCGCGGCCTGCACATCGGGGCGCCGGCTCACCAATTGCGAGGGCAAGGCCTGCGGCAGTGCGGCCGGCACGCGCACGGGCGCCTGCTGCACCGTGCCCAGATCGGCGGCCGGGAACTCGCCGCACAGCACGGCCAGCAGGTTGCGCGTCTGCTCCAGCTGCTTGCGCAGGGGCGGCAACTGGGCCGCGGTCTGGGCATAAGCCGATTCCTGCTGGGCCAGATCAAGGCCGCTGGCGTAGCCTTGCGCCTTCAGCCCACGGGTGTGCGCCAGTTGCTGCTGTGCCAGTTGCAAGGCTTCTTCAAGCACAGCGATCTGCTCGACCAGCATCTGCTCCTGAATCACGGCGGTCGCCACATTGCTGGCCAGGGTGACACGCAGGGCCTCCAGCTGCAGGCGCTGACTGTCAGCCCCCGCCTGCAGGGACTCGACCTGGCGTTGGTTGCCGCCAAACACGTCCGGAACAAAGCCCACGCTGAGCTGGGCCGTGTTGAGTGTGAACAGGCTGGCATTGGAGGCCAGGGGCGAGGCCAGCACCTGACCCGAGTTCTGCCGATTGGCGCTGTAGCCCGCCTGCACCTGCGGGAAGAACAGGCCACGCTGCGCCGTGACCAGCTCCTGCGCCTGGCGCAGATTGGCCAGGCCCGCATCGATGCCCGGGTTGTGCTCAAGCGCACGTTGCACCAGGCCGTCCAGCCGTGGCGAGCCGTAGGCAGTCCACCAATCGGGGCGGATGTCGGCCGTGCCGGCGGTGGCCACCGGTTCAGCCTGGCGGGTGAAGGCGCTCACCGCAGGCGCCTTGGGCGCGTGGTAGTCGGGGCCGACAGCGCAGGCCGAAAGCAGGCCGGCGCCCAGCAGGCAGCCCGCCAGGGTGCTGAGCGAGCCCCCCATGCGAATGCGAAACAGCGAATCAAGCATGGGCGTCCTCCTCGTGGGCCAGCGCATCGCCACCCAGGCCTTTGCGGCGTTTCTTGAGTTTCAGGTGGCGCAGCACGGTGAGGCGCATGGCGGGCACCACCAGCAGCAGGAACACCGGCCCCAGCAGCATGCCGCCCACCACCACGGTGGCCAGCGGTCGCTGCACCTGGCTTCCGATGCCATGGCTGAGCGCGGCCGGGAACAGGCCGATGCAGGCCGACAGCGCCGTCATCAGCAGCGGCCGCATGCGGTGGATGTAGGCCTCGTAGATGGCGTCTTCGGCGCTCTGCCCGGCCAGGCGCAGCTCCTTGAAGTAGCTCAGGATCAGGATGCCGTCCATGACAGACACGCCGAGCAGCGAGACAAAGCCGATCACGGCCGAGATGCTGATCACCTGATCCGACACATACAGGGCCAGGATGCCGCAGGCCACCGTGAAGGGCACGGCCGCCAGGGCCAGCAGGCTGTAGGCAAAGCTGCTGAACAGGGCGTACAGCAGCACCAGGATCAGGGCCATGGCCATCGGGATCAGAACGCCCATGCGGGCCTTGGCCTGTTGCAGCGATTCGAACTCGCCCGCGTACTGGATGCGGTAGCCCTCGGGCAGCTTGACCTCGGCGGCTACGCGCTGCTGCAGCTCGGACACGGTGCTGCCCAGGTCGCGGTCGCGCACGCTGAACTTGATCGGGATGTAGCGCTCGTTGCGCTCGTGGTAGATGTAGGTGGCCCCGGTGTCGAGCGTGATGTCGGCGATGTCGCGCAGGGGCACAAAGGCATTGCTCCCGCCCGTGGTGGTGTAGCCGATGCGCAGGTCTCGCACGCTTTGCAGGTCGCGCCGGTTGGCCGACAGGTAGCGCACGCTCAGGCCGTACTGGCGCTCGCCCTCCAGCACCGTGGTGGCCACGGTGCCGCCCATGGCCGCCTGGATGGCGGTGTTGACGTCGCCGGTGTTCAGCCCATAGCGGGCCGCCTTCTGCCGGTCGATCTGGATGTTGAGGTTGGGCTGGCCCAGGGTGTTGAAGATGCCGATGTCGGCCGTGCCCTGCACCTTGCTCATCACGGCGACCACATCGACGGCCAGCTTTTCGAGCGTGACCAGGTCGGGGCCCATGATCTTCACGGAGTTGGCGCCCTTGACGCCCGACAGGCCCTCCTGCACGTTGTCCTGGATGTACTGCGAGAAGTTGAAACCCACGCCCGGGAACTCGCGGGCGAACTTCTCCTGCAGCTCGGCCACCAGTTGCTCCTTGCTGACCCCGGCAGGCCACTCATCAAAGGGCTTGAGCGGGGCGAACAACTCGACGTTGTTGAAGCCTGAGGCATCCGAGCCGTCGTCAGGGCGACCGTGCTGCGAGACCACGGTGATCACCTCGGGGTAGCTCTTGATGATCTCGCGCATGCGGTTGGCCTTGGCGGTGCCGGCCTCCAGCGAGATGGTGGGCGGCATGGAAGCCCGTATCCACAGGTTGCCTTCTTCCAGCGCCGGCAGGAACTCACTGCCCAGGCGCGAGGCCAGCACCCCGACCGCGATCAGGAACACCAGACCGCCGATGCACACGGCCTTGGCATGCTGCAGCGACCAGCGCAGGGCCGGCTCGTAGGCCTTGCGCACGAACTCGACGATGCGGGTTTCGTGCTCCTGGATGCGGCGCGGCAACAGGTAGGCGGCCAGCACCGGGGTGACGGTGAAGGTGGCCAGCAGCGCGCCCGCCAGCGCGTAGCCGTAGGTGCGGGCCATGGGGCCGAAGATCTGCCCTTCCACCCCGGTCATGAGGAACAGCGGCGAGAAGGCGGCGATGGTGATGACGGTGGAGAACAGCACCGAGTTGTCGACCTGCAGCGAGCTCATGAAGATCATGCGCAGGCGCTGGGTCCAGCCCAGGGCCGGGTCGGTGACCATGCCGTGCGGGCCGCGGGTCATGGCGCGCAGCGCATTGACGCGTTCGCGCGGGCTCTTCTGGAAGTTGCGGAAGATGTTCTCGACCAGGATCACCGCCGAGTCGACGATGATGCCGAAATCGACCGCGCCCAGCGACAGCAGGTTGGCCGACTCACCCGTGAGCACCAGCATCATGATGCTGAAGAACAGCGCAAACGGGATGTTGACGCTCACGATCACCGCGCTGCGCAGGTCGCCCAGGAAGATCCACTGGATCACGAACACCAGCAGGCAGCCGAAGATCAGGTTGTGGATGACGGTGTGGGTGGTCACGTTGACCAGGGTGGAGCGGTCGTAGTAGGGCACGAGTTGAACGCCCTGCGGCAGGCTGCCATCGACGTTGAGCTTGTCCACCGCCTCCTTGACGCGGGCGATCACGTCTTTGGTCTGCTGCAGGCGGTTCATCACCACCACGCCGGTGACCACATCGTTCTCGGCATCACGCCCCGCCTCGCCCAGGCGCGGCACGCTGCCCACCGTGACCAAGGCCACGTCCTTGACCAGCACGGGCAGGCCGTTTTGCTGGGTGATGACGATGTTGCCGGCGTCGGCGGCGTCACGCACCAGGCCCAGGCCGCGCACGTTGACCGACTGCTCGCCCACGCTGAGGTTGCGCCCGCCCACATTGCTGTTGGCGTTGCCCACGGCGCTGAGCACCTGCTGCAGCGTCAGGCCGTAGCTTTCGAGCTTGGTGGGGTTGATCTCGACGTGGTATTCCTTGGTGGTGCCGCCCCAGGTGACCACCTGGGCCACGCCGGGCACGGTGAGCAGCCGGCGCTGGATGATCCAGTCCTGGATGCCGCGCAGGTCGGTGAGGCTGTAGGTGGACGGGCCCTTGACCTGGTAGCGCAGGATTTCACCCACCAGGCTGGAGGCCTGGATCTGCGGCTGCACGCCGCCGGGCAGGTTGACGTTCTGCTGCAGGTTGAGCGCGGTCTGGGTCAGGGCGGGCACGTACTCGACGCCGTACTTGAAGGTGACGCGCACGAAGGCCAGGCCATAGAAGGAGGTGGAGCGGATGTTGTCCACGCCCATGGTGGTGGCCAGGCCGATCTCCATGGGGCGGGTGTAGTAGCGCTCCATCTCTTCGGCCGACAGGCCCGGGGCCTGGGCGGTGATCTCGAGAATCACCGGGGCCGGGTTGGGGTAGGCCTCGACATTGAGTTTGATGAAGGCCAGCACGCCGGCGGCCATGAAGGCCAGCAGCCCGAGCAGCACCACCGGGCGGCGCGTCAGGACGAACGCCAATAAGGAACGGAACACGGCAGGGCCTCTTTCAGTTCGTGGTGATGAGGTAGAGGTTGCTCAGGAACAAGCCCTTGTCGCGCGCGATCCTTTCGCCTGGGTTCAGGCCTTGGGTGATCTGCACCAGGCCGTTTTGCACCAGGCCGGTCTGGACCACGCGGCGCTTGAAGCGCACGCCATCGGTGGTGACCCAGGCCGACATGCTGCCGTCGCCCTCGCGGGCCAGTGCGTTTTGCGGCACGGCAGGCGATTCCACCGGGGCCCCGACGCGGATCACGAAGTTGGCCAGCATCTGGGCCTTGAGCAGGTGCTGCGGATCGGCCACGTCGGCGCGCACGGTGAGGCGGTGGGTGGCCGGATCGGCCACATCGCCGATGTAGCTGACCTTGCCGCTGAAGCTCTTGTCAGGGTAGGCCGAGACGCGCACGGTGACGTTCTGCCCTTTCTGGTAGACCGACAGCTCGGACTCGGGCACGCTGGCCACCATCCAGAGTTGCTGCAGGTTGGCCACGGCCACCGGGGCGGTGTTGTTGCCGGGCTGCACCAACTGGCCCGGGGCGCCGGCGCGCGCGGTGACCCGGCCCGACAGCGGGCTGCGCACCGGCATCTCGGTGTCGACCTTGCGGGTGGACTCGATGGCCTCGATGTCCTGTGCGCTGAGGCCGAACAGTTCAAGGTTCTTGCGGGCGGCACGGTAGGCCGCATCGGCCGTCTGCTGGTCGGCCTGGTTCTGCTGCAATTCCTTTTGGGGGATGCTCTGGGCTTCAGCCAAGGCCTGGGCACGGCGCAGGGTTTCGTTGGCCACGCGCAGGTTGCCACTGGCCGAGATCAGGGCCGATGCGGCCTGGGCCAGGTCGGGGATCTGCACGGTGTAGAGCACCTGGCCCTTGCTCACGTCATCGCCCGCTTTCACGCCGATCTGCCCAATGCGGCCCTGGTAAGGCGAGAACACCTGCACCGCATTGTCCTGGTTGAGGTCGATGATGCCGATGGCTTCGCGCTGCTGCTCGAAGCGTTGGGTCTTCACCTCGCCCACCTGGAGTTCAGCCACTTGCTCGGGGGCCATTTGCAACTCATCCACACCGGTGCGGGTGGCCAGCACCGGGCCGCTCTCGCTCGCGGCCTTGGTGGGCGCCGGCGCCCTGAACAGGTAGACAGCCACGCCTGCGGCGGCCAACAGCAGCAGCCCCACGATCAGACCCATGACCGGGCTGATACGCCCTTCGTGCCGCACGGCGCGCCCACGCTTTTCTTGCTTTGCCATCACTGAACCTCTTCTCAACCCGCCAACGACCGAGGGTGGTCGCCGCATTGCGTGGTGGACTGTAAGAAGAGGCACCTGACCTGAGACTGACCTCCACCCTGCGCAGTACTACGTACAGATGCCACGCCGCAGACACGCCACCGGAGCAAAATGCCCCATCCCAAGAACAACCGGACACTCGCCGATGCAAGCCCTGCAGAACATCAACCTCGCTTCTCTCGCCGACTCGGTGCTGAGCCTGAGTGCCGCCTTCATCATGGGTGGACTGATCGGCCTGGAGCGGCAGTACCGCCAGCGCACGGCCGGCCTGCGCACCAATGTGCTGGTGGCGGTGGGGGCGGCAATCTTCGTCGACATGGCCAACCGCCTGGGGGGCAGCGATGGCGCCGTGCGGGTGGTGGCCTATGTGGTGTCGGGCATCGGCTTTCTGGGTGCCGGGGTGATCATGCGCGAGGAAGGCAGCGTGCGTGGGCTGAACACGGCCGCCACCTTGTGGGCCTCGGCCGCCGTGGGGGCCTGCGCCGGAGCCGATCTGGTGGTGGAGTCTTTTGTCGGCACGCTGTTCGTGCTGGCGGCCAACACCTTGCTGCGCCCGGTGGTGAACCGCATCAACCGCCAGCCCATGGGCACGGCCTCGGTGGAGGTGAGTTGCACGGTCTATGTGATTGCACCGCGCGAGCATCAAAAGCAGGCCATGTCGCAGCTGCACACGCTGCTGGAGCAACTGCACCACCCGGTGCGCGACCTGGCCGTGCACGCCTTTGGCGAACACGAGGTGGAGATCGAGGCCACCTTGTCGGCCACCTCGGTGGACGGCAGCGAGCTCGACGAGTTGGTGGCCCGCCTGAAAAACGAGAGCTACGTGCAGCAGGCCTTCTGGAGCCCCAGCACCACGGAGTGAGCCCCGTGCCGGACGGCGACCAGGGCCAGGGTCATCCCTGTGGCGGACGCCTGCGATGTCAGCAAGAGTTGCCTCAAGTCAAGTCTTTTTCGCCCGGCGGGGCCTAAAGTGGAGACAAAGAGAGGCCGGATGTGCCGGTCTCCGATGGAGACCGTTTTGCTGGCAGCGTACATCACCCACACCGACTGTTCCCGTCATGAGATGGGGCCGCACCACCCGGAATGCCCCGAGCGGCTGGCCGCCATCCATGACCACCTGCTCATCAAGGGCCTGCTGGACTACATGCTGCCCTATGACGCCCCCCTGGCCACCGAAGAGCAACTGGGGCGGGCGCACTCTTCGCTGTACGTGAGCGAGATCCTGGCAGCCTCGCCTGCCGAGGGCTACCACCCGGTGGACCCGGACACCAGCATGAACCCGCATACCGCCACCGCGGCCCTGCGTGCCGCCGGCGCGGCGGTGCAGGCCACGGACCTGGTGCTGGGCGGTGAGGTGAGCGCGGCCTTTTGCTGTGTGCGGCCGCCCGGGCACCACGCCGAATACCGAAGCGCCATGGGCTTTTGCTTTTTCAACAATGTGGCGGTGGGCCTGCGCCATGCGCTGGATGTGCACGGGCTGGAGCGCGTGGCCTTGATCGACTTCGATGTACACCACGGCAACGGCAGCGAAGACATCCTGCGCGATGACGAGCGCGTGCTGATGTGCTCGATCTATGAAAAAGGCCTGTACCCCTTTCCCGACGGCGACGACAAACGCCCCGGCATGGTGAACGTGGGCCTGCCCTCGCGCTCGGGCAGCGAGGCCTTCCGCGACGCCGTGACGCAGCGCTGGCTGCCGGCGCTGGAGGCCTTCAGGCCCCAACTGATTTACATCTCGGCCGGCTTTGACGGTCACCGCGACGACGACATGGGCAATCTGGCCCTGTTGGAATCCGACTATGAATGGGTGACCCAGCAATTGATGGCGGTGGCGCGGCGCCATTGTCAGGGCCGTGTCATCTCCTGCCTTGAAGGTGGCTATGTGCTCAGCCCCCTGGCACGCAGTGCCGGGGCCCACGTGAAGGTGCTGATCGGCGCCGATTGAAGACCATGGACAAACACTACCTCACCCCCCTGTTCTCTCCTGAATCCATCGTGGTCTTCGCCAACCCGGCGGAGACGGGCGAGGCCACGTCGGCGCTCAACCAGGCCTTGCTGGAAGCGCTGAAGGCCCAGCGCTTTTCGGGCACCCTGCAGTTTGTCGATATCCACACCACGGGCACCCTGGCCGATCTGGCCCAGACCGTGGCCGACCTGGCCATCATCGCCCTGCCGGCGCAGGACATGAATGCGGCCCTCGAATTGGCGGCGCGGCTGAGCTGCAAAGCCGCCTTGTTGATCTCGACCGGCATCAGCGCCGACAAGGCAGCCGAGTTGAAGAAGATTGCCCGCCGCGAAGGCATTCACCTGCTGGGGCCCAATTGCCTGGGCTTTCAACGCCCCTCGCTGCAGCTCAATGCCAGTGCCAGTGGCGGCCTGGCACGCGCCGGCTCGCTGGCGCTGATCTCGCAATCGGGCGCACTGACAGCCTCGATGCTGGACTGGGCCAGCAACAACGCCGTGGGCTTCTCGACCGTGGTGTCGCTGGGGCCCAATACCGTGCTCGACATGGCCGATGTGCTGGACTTTCTGGCCAACGATGCCAAGACGCACAGCATCATCGTCTACCTGGAGGGGATCTCGAACGCCCGCCGCTTCATGAGCGCGCTGCGCTCGGCCGCGAACGCCAAGCCGGTGGTGGTGCTGAAGGCAGGCCGCAAGCCCGCCGGCAATGAAGCCGCCCAGACCCACAGCGGTGCCATCGTGGGCAGCGACGACGTGTTCGACGCCGCCCTGCGTCGCGCCGGTGCGGTGCGGGTACGCTCGTTCGTGCAGTTGTTCTCGGCCGCCAAGTGCCTGGCCTCGCGCTACCGGCCGGTGGGCAAGCGCCTGGCGATCGTGACCAACGGCGGCGGGCCGGGCGTGCTGGCGGCCGACTGGGTCAATGAGATCCACCTGCAACTGGCCAAGCTCTCGCACGAGACCGTGCAGGCCCTGAAGCCCCAACTGCCGGCCCTGGCCTCGCTGACCGATCTGATCGACCTGTCTGAAGAAGCGGGCCCCGCGCACTACGCAGCGGCCATCGAGGCGGCGCACAAGGACCGCGAGGTGGATGGCGTGCTGGTGATCTGCTCGCCCAAGGTGGGCATGGACACCAGCGCCATCGCCCAGGCCGTGGCGGCGCTCAAGCCCAAGGTGGGCAAGCCGATGCTGGCCTGCTGGATGGGGGATCGCTCGGTGGTGCCGGCGCGCGCCATCCTGAACGAGGCATCGATCCCGAGCTTTCGCACCCCCGAGGCGGCCGTGGGCGCGTTCGGCAACCTGGCGGCGTTCTACCAGAACCAGCAGTTGCTGCAGCAGACGCCGCCCCCCCTGTCCACCCTCGCCAAGCCCGACATCGAGGGCGCGCGCCTGGTCATCGAAAGCGTGCTGGCCGAGCGCCGCAAGGTGCTGACCGAGATGGAGTCGAAGACGCTGCTGTCGGCCTTCCACATCCCGGTGACCGAAACCTTGCTGGCCCGCAGCGCCACCGAGGCCATGATGATCGCCACCCAACTGGGTTTTCCGGTGGCTTTGAAGATCGACTCGCCCGACATCAGCCACAAATCCGATGTGCAAGGCGTGGTGCTCAACATCATGAGCGGCTCGGCCGCCCGCGACGCCTACAGCGACATGATCGAGCGCGTGACCCGCCTGCTGCCCCAGGCCCGCATCAACGGCGTGACGGTGCAACGGATGGCGCGCAACCGGCGCGGCCGGGAGATCTGCGTGGGCCTGGTGACGGATGCCCCTTTCGGCCCCGTGATCACCTTTGGCGCCGGCGGCACGATGATCGAGCTGATCGACGACCGGGCCATGGAGCTGCCCCCACTGAACCTGTTCCTGGCACGGCGCATGATCGACCGCTCCCGGGTGGCCGAAACCCTGGGGGAATGGCGTGGCGCCACGGCGGCAGACCGCGACGCACTCGAGCAGGTGCTGTTGCGCGTGTCCGAAATGGTGTGTGAGCTGCCTCAGCTGCGAGAGATGGACATCAACCCCATCATCGTGGACGAGAGCGGCGCCGTGGCGGTGGATGCCCGCATCGTGATCGACAGCGCCCCGCAGGCTGCCAGCGGGCGACTGAGCAACTACCACCACCTGTCCATCCTGCCCTACCCGGCGCGCTACGAGCAGGTGCTGCCTTTGCGCGGTGGCGGGGAGTACACGGTCCGGCCGATTCACCCCGACGACGCCCAGATGCTGCAGGACTTGATGCACCACCTGTCGCAGGAGAGTCGCTATTTCCGCTTTGTATCGTCGATGGCGGAGTTGCCGCCGCAGATGCTGGCCCGCTTCACCCTGATCGACTACGACCGGGAAATGGCGCTGGTGGCGGTGGTGAAGGAGCGCACGGCCAATGCCGAAGGCGAGATCAGCGAGACGGAGCGCATCGTGGGCGTGTCGCGCTACATCACCAACCCGGACCAGACCAGCTGTGAGTTCTCGCTGGTGGTGGCCGATGACTTCAACGGCAAGGGACTGGGGTCGCGGCTGATGGAATGCATCATGGATGTGGCCCGCGAAAAAGGGCTCAGCGAGATCGACGGGCTGGTTCTGGCCAACAATCAGCCCATGCTCAAGCTGATGCGAGGCCTGGGCTTCAGCGTCAAGGCGTTTGCGGAAGACCCGGAGTTCAAATTGGTGACGCACCCACTCTGAGCACCGCTGGCTTCGTCGTGAAATGAAGCGGGCAATGTTGGCTGCACCGAATGAAGCCGCTGCAGATGTGGCGTCATCGGGGTTTCACGCAAGGACTCTAGCCTGGAGGCTTTGCCCGTTTTTGCATGTCCCCCGATCCATCCGGTGATGAGCTGGAAGCGGAAGACGGGCACCCTGCGAAGACCTGATGAACCCTCGCGTGATTGGAGCCCAAAGTGTCCCTGAGCCTGCCCGATATCTCTGCCCTGTTGCTGCGCAGGGGCAACGCCCAATATGGCGATGAGGCGGTGTCGCAACTGCAGCACGCCCTGCAATCCGCCACCTTGGCGGAGCAAGCCGAGGAAAGCCCGGAGACCATCGTGGCAGCGCTGCTGCACGACCTCGGGCATTTGATCGTGGCCGAGCGCGATGGAGTCGATGAGCCCGACAACCGCCGCGATGAACTGCATCAGTTCGTGGTTCTGCCGTTTCTGCGGGGCACCTTCCCGGAGGCGGTGCTGGCGCCGATTCGACTGCATGTGGACGCCAAGCGCTTTCTGTGCGCCACGGAAGCCGGCTATGAAGCCGGTTTGTCACCCGCATCCAAGGCCAGCCTGGCGCTGCAAGGCGGTGCTTTCAGCGCCGAAGAGGCCGCACGGTTCATCACCCAAGCGCATGCTGCCGAAGCGGTGCGCCTTCGCCGCTATGACGACCAGGCCAAAGTGCCAGGCTGGCAGGGCCCCGATCTGACGCATTTCGAACCCTACATGGCACGGGTCACGACGACCGCCATGGCATCGCAATAAGCCCATCCCCGCTCGCAGGCGGTTCAACACATCCCAGCACCACTGGCAAAGAAGATCCCAGGAGCTCTATCACCAGAGATCGGGGTACGCCATCTCACCATGGAACGCCAGAAAACAAAAAAGCCCACCAAAGTGGGCTTTTGCAAACAACTCGGAGGAGCTGCTTTGGATTGGTTGCGCGAGAAGGATTTGAACCTCCGACCTTTGGGTTATGAGCCCAACGAGCTACCAGACTGCTCCATCGCGCGGCAAGATGGAATTATAACTTATTCTGCAGCTGCTTGAGCGGCTTCGGCAGAATTATTTGCTTCAGCACGTTCAACCAACTCCACCAGGGCCATCGGAGCGTTGTCGCCCACGCGGTAGCCCATCTTCAGGATTCGGGTGTAACCACCAGGACGAGCGCTGTTGCGCTTGCCCAGGTCGTTGAACAGCTTGGTGACGCTGTCGCGGTCGCGCAGACGGTCAAACGCCAGACGACGGTTGGCCACAGTGTCAACCTTGGCCAGGGTGATCATGGGCTCGATCACGCGGCGCAGTTCCTTGGCCTTGGGAACGGTGGTCTTGATGACTTCATGCTCGATGAGCGAGTTCATCATGTTCTGCAGCATCGCCAGGCGGTGCGAGCTGGTGCGATTCAGTTTACGAAGGCCGTGTCCGTGACGCATAGTGCTTTCCTTTCTTTATTGATGACAACCAGCCGGATCAGGTACTGGTTGATGCACTTCTCTGATTTCTAAGATTTCTCATCCATCCCATGACGGATGAGGCAGGCTCGCAGAAAAAGCGAAGCCTGCGATTATAACTTAACGCTTGTCGAGACCAGCAGGCGGCCAGCTTTCCAGCTTCATGCCCAGGGTCAGGCCACGAGAGGCCAGAACTTCCTTGATCTCGTTGAGCGACTTGCGACCCAGGTTCGGGGTCTTGAGCAGCTCGTTTTCGGTACGCTGAATCAGGTCGCCGATGTAGTAGATGTTCTCTGCCTTCAGGCAGTTGGCCGAACGCACGGTCAGTTCCAGCTCGTCCACAGGACGCAGCAGGATCGGATCGAACGAAGCGCCACCGCGCGGAGCCGGCTGATCGAACGCAGCCAGTTCGCCGCCTTCGAGCTGAGCAAACACGGCCAGTTGTTCCACCAGGATCTTGGCCGAGGCGCGCACTGCGTCTTCAGCCGTGATGGCGCCGTTGGTTTCGATTTCGACCACCAGCTTGTCCAGATCGGTACGTTGTTCCACACGGGCGCTTTCGACGGTGTAGCTCACGCGGCGGACCGGCGAGAACGATGCGTCGAGAACGATGCGGCCAATCGACTTGCTGGGCTCATCGGCAAAGCGGCGAATGTTGCCAGGCACATAGCCACGGCCCTTTTCGACCTTGATCTGCATGTCGAGCTTGCCACCGGCCGACAACGTGGCGATCACGTGTTCGGGGTTGATGATCTCGACGTCATGCGGGGTCTGGATGTCACCAGCAGTGACAACACCTTCGCCATCCTTGCGCAGGCTCAGGGTAACTTCGTCGCGGTTGTGCAGCTTGAACACCACGCCCTTCAGGTTCAGAAGGATGTTGACCACATCTTCTTGAACGCCGTCGATGGAGGAGTACTCGTGCAGAACACCTGCAATCGTGACTTCAGTCGCTGCGTACCCCACCATGGAGGACAGAAGCACTCGCCGGATTGCGTTGCCCAGCGTATGGCCATAGCCACGCTCGAACGGTTCCAGGGCGACCTTGGCGCGGTTGTTGCCAAGCTGTTCCACGGTGATTGCTTTGGGTTTCAGCAAGTTGGTTTGCATTCAGACTTCCTCTCAATACCCCCGGCTCGTTACACCGGTAAGGCTGGTGAAGCACCTATACCGCGGTGCCCCGCGGTATAGGAACGATTTCAATTGAACGGACGATTAACGCGAATACAGTTCAACGATCAGCGATTCGTTGATGTCTGCACCGAATTCATCACGATCCGGGGACTTCTTGAAGGTACCTTCCGCCTTGTCCGCATTGACTTCAACCCAAGCCGGAATGCCGACTTGTTGAGCCAGTTGCAAAGCTTCGACCACACGGCCTTGCTTCTTGGACTTTTCGCGCACGGCCACCACGTCACCGGCCTTGACCAGGTACGACGGGATGTTGACCGATTGACCATTCACGGTGATGGCCTTGTGCGAAACCAGCTGACGAGCTTCAGCGCGGGTCGAACCGAAACCCATGCGGTACACCACGTTGTCCAGACGGGACTCGAGGATGAACAGCAGGTTGGCGCCGGTGTTGCCACGGCGACGATCGGCTTCTTCGAAGTAACGGCGGAATTGCTTTTCCAGCACGCCGTACATGCGCTTGACCTTCTGCTTTTCACGCAGTTGCAGACCGAAGTCAGAAGTACGGGCACCCGAGGTGCGGCCGTGCTGACCAGGCTTGGAGTCGAACTTGGCCTTGTCCGCGATCGAGCGACGAGCGCTCTTCAGGAACAGGTCGGTGCCTTCACGGCGGGAGAGTTTGGCCTTGGGGCCGAGGTAACGTGCCACTTGAGCTTCCTTTTATGTCATCTTCCACACGATTGAACGTGCGGGAGCCATCGGCGCGATGCCGATGGCGGTGGGCTTAAAAAATCAGATACGACGACGCTTTTGCGGGCGGCAGCCGTTGTGCGGCACCGGCGTCACATCAGAGATGGACGTGATGCGGATGCCCAGGGCACCCAGTGCACGAACGGAAGACTCGCGACCTGGGCCGGGGCCCTTGATCTCAACGTCGAGGTTCTTGATACCTTGCTCAATGGCAGCACGACCAGCCACTTCCGACGCGACCTGGGCCGCAAAGGGCGTGGACTTGCGGGAGCCCTTGAAGCCTTGACCACCCGACGAAGCCCAGGACAAAGCATTGCCTTGGCGGTCGGTGATGGTGATGATCGTGTTGTTGAACGAGGCGTGAACGTGGGCAATACCGTCAGAAACGTTCTTGCGGACCTTCTTGCGCACACGTTGTGCTGCGTTGTTGGCGGGTGCTTTTGCCATATTGATCTCTCAATTATTTCTTCAGAGCGGCGGCTGCCTTGCGCGGACCCTTGCGAGTACGAGCGTTGGTGCGGGTACGCTGACCACGCATCGGCAGGCCACGACGGTGACGGAAGCCACGGTAGCAACCAATGTCCATCAAGCGCTTGATGTTCATGGTGGTTTCGCGACGCAGATCACCTTCAATGGTGAACTGCTCGATTTGTTCGCGAATCTTTTCCAGATCGCCGTCCGTCAGATCCTTGATCTTCTTGGTGTAAGCGATACCAGTTGCTTCGCAAATCTTGCGAGCGCGGGTGCGACCAATGCCAAAAATGGCGGTCAGACCGATTTCCGCATGCTTGTGCGGCGGAATGTTAATCCCAGCAATACGTGCCATGTGCGTCCTCTATAACTTGTAAATCAGCCTTGGCGCTGCTTGTGACGTGCATCCGTGCAGATCACGCGCACCACACCCTTGCGGCGGATGATTTTGCAGTTGCGGCAAATTTTCTTGACCGAAGCCGAAACTCTCATTTCATTCTCCTAAAACTCTTCAAACCGCAACCATCACTTGGCGCGGAAAACAATACGTGCCCGAGACAGATCGTAGGGCGTCAATTCAACAGTGACTTTGTCACCGGGAAGAATGCGGATGTAGTGCATCCGCATCTTGCCGGAAATATGCCCCAGTACGATATGGCCGTTGTCCAGCTTCACGCGGAATGTCGCGTTCGGTAGGTTTTCAACCACTTCACCCTGCATTTGGATGACATCGTCCTTAGCCATGTCAAATCAACCACCTATGGATGTCTTGAAGTTGGCTTTCTTGAGCAGTGACTCATACTGCTGCGACATCATGTAGTTCTGGACCTGGGCCATGAAGTCCATGGTTACCACCACGATGATCAGCAGCGAGGTGCCACCGAAGTAGAACGGAACGTTGTACTTCAGGATCAGGAACTCCGGCAGCAAGCACACGAATGTGATGTAAGCCGCGCCAGCCAGTGTCAGACGCACGAGAATCTTGTCGATATAACGTGCAGTCTGCTCACCAGGACGGATTCCCGGAACGAAAGCCCCACTCTTCTTCAAGTTATCTGCTGTCTCACGGCTGTTGAAAACCAGCGCCGTATAGAAGAAGCAGAAAAATACGATCGCGGCGGCATAGAACATCACATAGATGGGCTGACCAGGGGTCAACGCTCCAGCGATATCCTTCAACCAACGCATCGAATCACCAGTGCTGAACCAGCCCACCACCGTTGCCGGCAGCAGAATGATCGACGAAGCAAAGATCGGCGGCACCACACCGGCCATGTTCAGCTTCAAGGGCAGATGAGAGGATTGACCCCCATAAACCTTGTTACCGACCTGACGCCGCGCATAGTTGACCAGGATCTTCCGCTGACCACGTTCGACGAAAACGACGAAATAGGTCACCAGGATCACCACAGCCACGATGAACAGCGCAACCACGATGCTCATCGCACCGGTGCTGACCAGTTCCAGCAAGCCACCGATAGATTTCGGAAGACCCGCTGCGATCCCAGCAAAAATCAGGATCGAAATGCCATTGCCCAAACCGCGCTCAGTGATCTGCTCACCCAACCACATCAGAAACATGGTGCCGGCAGTCAGGCTCACCATCGCGGTCAGGCGGAAGCCAAAACCGGGGGAGATAACCAGACCTGCAGTGCCTTCCAATGCCACAGCAATGCCGAGCGACTGGAAAAGCGCCAGCCCCAAAGTCCCATAACGGGTGTATTGGGTGATCTTGCGACGCCCCGCCTCACCTTCCTTCTTGAGCTGCTCCATGGCAGGAAGGACGTAAGACAGAAGTTGCATGATGATCGACGCCGAGATGTACGGCATGATGCCCAGTGCGAACACCGTGAACCTCGACAGTGCTCCACCGGAGAACATGTTGAAAAGGTTCAGAATCCCACCCTGCTGGCCCTGAAAGAGCTGCTGGAGTTGTGCCGGGTCAATGCCAGGCACAGGGATATGGGCACCAATGCGATACACCACGAGCGCGAGCAACAGAAACACCAGGCGTCGACGCAAGTCGCCGAACTTCCCGGTCTTTGCCATTTGTGCTGCGCTAGTTGCCACGATGGACGTCTTTCAGACCGCTCAGGCGAAGCTGCCGCCGGCAGCTTCGATCACAGCCTTGGCACCAGCGGTGGCGCCAATGCCGTTGAGCTTCACAGCCTTGGTGAGTTCACCGGTCTTGATGACCTTGACCACCTTGGCCAATTCGCCAATCAGGCCAGCGACCTTCAGAGCAGCCACGTCAACTTCGGCTTGGCCCAATGCTTCCAGATCAGACAGAGTGATCTCGGCATTGAACTTCAGCAGATGCGACTTGAAACCGCGCTTCGGCAGGCGACGTTGCAGAGGCATTTGACCGCCTTCGAAACCCACCTTGTGATAGCCGCCAGAACGCGACTTTTGACCTTTGTGACCACGGCCAGCGGTCTTGCCCAGACCGGAGCCAATGCCACGGCCAACGCGACGCTTGGCGTGCTTGGCGCCAGCAGCGGGCTTGATGCTATTGAGTTCCATGTTCTTTCTCTCAGAGCACTTTGACCAGATAGCTGATCTTGTTGATCATGCCGCGCACTTCGGGGCTGTCCTTGAGCTCGCTGACACTGTTCAGCTTGCGCAGGCCCAGACCACGAACGGTCGCGCGGTGCGATTCCTTGGTGCCGATCGGGCTGCGAACCAGCTGGATCTTCACGGTATTTTGGGTCGTCATGAAATGACTCCTTCTTAGGCGAAGATCTCTTCGACAGACTTGCCGCGCTTGGCAGCAATGTCCGACGGAGTGGTCGAGTTCTTCAGCGCGTCAAACGTGGCGCGAACCATGTTGTAAGGGTTCGACGAACCATGGCTCTTGGCCACGATATCGGTGATACCCATCACTTCGAACACAGCGCGCATCGGGCCGCCAGCAATGATGCCGGTACCCTTGGGAGCCGGTGCCATCATCACAACAGCCGCGCCGTGGTGGCCGGTCACGTTGTGGTGGATGGTGCCGTTCTTCAGGGAAACCTTGGTCATGTTGCGACGGGCTTCTTCCATCGCCTTTTGCACGGCAGCAGGCACTTCCTTGGACTTGCCCTTGCCCATGCCAACGCGACCATCGCCATCGCCGACCACGGTCAAGGCAGCGAAACCGAGAATACGGCCGCCCTTGACCACCTTGGTCACGCGATTCACGGCGATCATCTTCTCGCGCATGCCGTCGTCGCGACCTTCGTCTTGAACTTTGGGTTGAAACTTAGCCATTTTTTATTCCCGTTCGCTTAGAACTGCAGGCCTGCTTCACGGGCAGCGTCGGCCAGAGCCTTGACGCGACCGTGGTAAGCGAAACCAGCGCGATCGAATGCAACCTTCTCCACGCCAGCAGCCTTTGCCTTTTCAGCAATGCGCTTGCCGATGAGGGCTGCAGCGGCGGCGTTGCCGCCCTTGCCGGAAGCACCCAGCGAGCTGCGCACTTCGGCTTCGGCAGTCGAAGCGCTGGCCAGCACCTTGGTGCCGCAGCCAGAGATCACTTGAGCATAGATGTGCAGGTTGGTGCGGTTCACGCTCAAACGCGCAACGCCTTGATTGGCAATGCGGATGCGAGTTTGACGTGCACGACGCAGACGCTGCTCTTTTTTGGTCAACATGCTGCAGCTCCTTACTTCTTCTTGGTCTCTTTGATCGTGATCTTTTCGTCCGCATAACGGATGCCCTTGCCCTTGTAAGGCTCGGGGGGACGAACAGCACGGATCTCAGCAGCGATCTGACCCACGCGCTGACGGTCAGCGCCCTTGATCAGAATTTCAGTCGCGGTCGGAGTGGCCACGGTGATGCCTTGCGGCATCTCGATGTTGACGGGGTGCGAGTAGCCCACCGCCAGGTTCAGCTTGGTGCCTTGAGCAGCGGCCTTGTAGCCCACGCCGATCAGAGTCAGCTTCTTCTCAAAACCCTTGCTGACACCCACCACCATGTTGTTGACCAACTGGCGCAGCGTGCCGGACATGGCATTGGCTTCGCGAGAGTCATTCACGGGGGCAAACGTCAGCTTGCCTTCTTCATTAGAGATCTTGACCAGGGCGTTTTGCGCCAGCGACAGGGAACCGCCGGTACCCTTCACGCTGATCTGGTCTTCCTTGATCGACACATCCACACCTTGGGGGATGGCGACCGGTGCTTTGCCTACGCGGGACATTTCAGTTTCTCCTCAATGTCACGGTTTAAGCCACATAGCACAGCACTTCGCCACCGACACCGGTAGCACGTGCTTTGCGATCAGTCATCACGCCCTTGGGAGTGGTGACGATGGCCACGCCGAGGCCATTCATGACTTGGGGGATGGCGTCACGGCCCTTGTAGACACGCAGGCCAGGGCGGCTGACGCGCTCGATGCGCTCAATCACCGGACGACCAGCGTAGTACTTCAGGGAAATTTCAAGTTCGGACTTGCCTTCGTTGGTCTTCACTTGGAAGCCGTCGATATAGCCTTCATCCTTCAGCACTTGGGCGATGGCAACCTTCACTTTGGACGAAGGAACCAACACGGTAGCCTTGGCCACCATTTGTGCGTTGCGGATGCGGGTCAGCAAGTCAGCGATGGGATCACTCATGCTCATGTTTAATCTCTCCTGCCTGCTTACCAGCTGGCCTTGGTGATACCGGGGATATCACCTGCAAAAGCCAGTTCGCGAATCTTTGCACGGCCCAGACCGAATTGACGGAAGGTGCCACGCGGACGGCCCGTGATTTCGCAACGGTTGCGTTGACGGGTGGGGTTGGCGTTGCGCGGGAGCTTTTGCAGACCCAGACGGGCAGCAGCACGCTCTTCGTCGCTACGCTTGGCATCGTTGGCAACAGCCTTCAGTTCAGCGTATTTCTTCGCGAACTTGGCTGCCAGTTTTTCACGCTTGAGCTCGCGCTCGATCAAAGCTACTTTAGCCACACGACACCTCAGTTCTTGAACGGGAAACGGAAGCCGGCGAGCAGTGCCTTGCACTCTTCGTCCGTCTTGGCCGTCGTGGTGATGCTGATATTGAGACCGCGCAGGGCGTCAACCTTGTCGTACTCAATTTCCGGGAAGATGATCTGTTCTTTGACGCCGATGTTGTAGTTACCACGGCCATCAAAAGCGCGACCCGAAATACCACGGAAGTCACGGACGCGGGGCAGAGCCACGGTCACGAAACGGTCCAGGAATTCGTACATGTGCACGCCACGCAGGGTCACCATGCAACCGATGGCCTGGCCTTCGCGGATCTTGAAACCAGCGATAGCCTTCTTGGCCTTGGTCACCACAGGCTTCTGGCCAGCGATCTTGGTCAGGTCAGCCACGGCGTTGTCCATGACCTTCTTGTCCGACACAGCTTCGCTCACGCCCATGTTCAGGGTGATCTTGGTCAGACGCGGCACTTGCATCGGAGAGGTGTAGCCAAACTTGGCCATCAACTCCGGAGCCACTTTTTCACGGTAGTGTTGTTGCAGTCGTGCCATGGTCATGCCACCTTGATTTCTTCGCCGCTGGACTTGAAAACGCGAACGCGCTTGCCGTCAGCCAGGAGCTTGATGCCGACGCGGTCAGCCTTGCCGGTGGCAGCATTGAAAATGGCCACGTTGGACTGGTGGATGGGCATGGATTTCTCCACGATGCCACCGGTCGTACCCTTCAGGGGGTTCGGCTTGGTGTGCTTCTTCACCAGGTTGATGCCTTCCACGATCAGGTGGGAGTCATCCTTGCGCAGCACCACTTGGCCGCGCTTACCCTTGTCGCGCCCTGCGAGCACGATCACTTCATCGCCTTTGCGGATCTTGTTCATGATTCGCGTCCTCAGAGAACTTCAGGAGCCAGGGACACGATCTTCATGAACTTTTCGGTACGCAGTTCACGCGTCACGGGTCCAAAGATGCGGGTGCCGATCGGCTCCAGCTTGGCGTTCAGCAGCACTGCTGCATTGCCATCAAACTTAACGAGCGAGCCATCGCCACGGCGGATGCCCTTGGCGGTGCGAACCACCACTGCGCTGTAAACCTCGCCTTTTTTGACGCGGCCACGCGGAGCGGCTTCCTTGATGCTCACCTTGATGATGTCGCCGACACTGGCGTAGCGACGCTTGGAACCGCCGAGCACCTTGATGCACAGGACGGACTTGGCGCCAGTGTTGTCGGCAACCTCTAACCGAGATTCTGTCTGGATCATTTCAATATTCCCAACTTGTACCAGGGCTCTTGACCATCAAAAGCACCAGTCAGTCTTGGGCCCGTCGTCCGCGCCGCAAACCATTTTGATGCGCTTCCGTTGGGCAAGAAACTTCACTTTTTACAGCGAAGCCTGTGAGTATTGCAAACTATCCAGAAGATGTCAATTGTTTTTGACGGTCAGACAGGCAGGGTGCCGTAGCGTTCAGCCAACGCCAGGAAGGGCGCCGTGGCTTGCGGCATGCCCAACTCCTGCTCCAGGATGCGAGCCACCGCTGGGGCCGCAGCTGCGGCGGCCCGGGCGTCGAGGAACAGCAGGCGATTGCGCCGCGCCAACACATCCTCGATGCTGCGCGCATATTCATAGCGTGCCGCAAACCGAACCATGGCTTCAGTCAGGTTCGGCGCCACGAGGACATCCGCCCCCGGCAGGCTCGCCAGCAGGGCGGCCTCATCGCCGTACAGGTGTGCCCCTGGCGCGTCGCTCAAACGCACGGTGGCCGAGCCAGGCGCCGGCGCACCGATCAAGCGGTGGTGATCCGTGCTGGAGGCCGCCAGCGTGGGCAGCAAGCCAGCCTGCTGGATTTTACCCAGCACATCCACCGCCATCGCTCGGTACGTGGTCCATTTGCCGCCCGTGACGGTGACCAGGCCACTCTTGCTCACGGCCACGGTATGTTCACGGCTGATACCCTTGGTGTTGCCGTCGTCTTCCACCGGCTTGACCAGCGGGCGCAGGCCCACCCAGACGCTGCGCACATCTTCGCGGCGTGGCGCGCGCTGGAGGTAGCGCGCCGATTCGTCCAGGATGAAAGCCACCTCGTCGGCAAACGGCTCCGGCTCGCGCGCCAGATCCTCACGGGGGGTGTCGGTGGTCCCCAGGATCACCTTGCCGAGCCAGGGCACGGCAAACAAGACACGCCCATCGGCCGTCTTGGGCACCAGCAAGGCGTGGTCGCCCTGCAGGAAATCACGATCCACGACCAAGTGAACGCCTTGGCTGGGCGCCACCATGGGCTTGGTGGCACGACCGCTGGCCTGACCATCAAGCTCGCGCAGGGCGTCCACCCAGACCCCGGCAGCATTCACCACGCAGCGGGCGCGGAGCTCGAATGAGCGGCCGCTTTCCTGGTCTTCGCAGCGCAGGCCAGCCAGTCGGCCCGCCTCGTGCACCAGGCCGGTGGCCTTGCAGTAGTTGACCAGCAAGGCGCCCTGCGCGGCCGCCGTGCGCGCCAGCACCAGGGCCAGGCGCGCGTCATCAAATTGGCCATCCCAGTATTTGACCCCTCCCCAGAGGTGCTCCTGGATGATGGTGGGCAGGCACTCACGGGTGCGGGCCTTGCCCAGGAATTCGGTGGCGCCCAGGCCGGCCTTGCCAGCCAGCGCGTCGTACATCATGAGGCCGATGCCATAAAAGGGCGACTCCCACCAGCGGTAGGACGGCATCACAAAGGGCAAGGGCTGCGCCAGATGCGGCGCGTTGTGCAGCAAGGTGGTGCGCTCATGCAACGCCTCACGCACCAGCGACACATTGCCCTGAGCCAGGTAGCGAACACCACCGTGCACCAGCTTGGTCGCCCGCGACGATGTGCCTTGGGCAAAGTCGTGCGACTCGACCAGCACCACGCTCAAGCCCCTCAGCGCGGCATCGAGCGCCACGCCCAAGCCCGTCGCCCCGCCGCCGATGACGGCCAGGTCGTAGGTGCGTGGCTCGGCCAAGCGCTCGATCAGCCGGGCTCGGTCAGTCGTCTGGGGCAGTGCAGTTTCGCTCATGATCTTGGGGCGGGCCGGTGCACCCTGTGCCACCGACACCGCCATTGCTTCAGGGCCTCCCGGGTGCCCTGTTGGATATCAAACCGGCAGAGCTCAAAGCACACCGCCGGAACCTGTTCGCTGCGCGGGTCTCAGCGAACCTTGCCGTCCTTCCAGGCCTGCAGCAGCTTGTCGTAGTTGATGGTTTCGCCCTTGGGCTTTTCGTTGGCCAGCTTGGCCCACGGTGCACCCTTGTCGCTCAGCCACTTGGACGGATCGCTCTTCGGGTTCAGCTTGGGCGCGCAATGGCTCATGCCGGCACGCTCCAGACGCCCCATCACCTGATCCATTTCGTCAGCCAGCGTGTCCATGGCGCCTTGCGGGGTCTTTTCACCCGTCACGGCCTGGGCCACGTTCTTCCACCACAGCTGAGCCAGCTTCGGGTAGTCGGGCACGTTGGTGCCGGTGGGGGTCCAGGCCACGCGGGCGGGGCTGCGGTAGAACTCGATCAGGCCGCCGTACTTGGCAGCGTTCTTGGTGAAATACTCATGACGGATGTCGCTGTCGCGGATGAAGGTCAGCCCCACCACCGACTTCTTGGCCGACACGGTCTTCGAGGTCACGAACTGGGCGTACAACCAGGCAGCGGCCGTCTTGTTGGCGTCATGGCCCTTGAAGAAGGTCCATGAGCCCACGTCCTGGTAGCCGTTCTGCATGCCCTGCTTCCAGTACGGGCCGTTCGGGCCAGGGGCCATGCGCCACTTCGGCGTGCCGTCGGCATTCACCACCGGCAGGCCGGCCTTGGTCATGTCGGCGGTGAAGGCGGTGTACCAGAAGATCTGTTGAGCGATCTGGCCCTGGGCCGGCACCGGGCCGGCTTCACCGAAGGTCATGCCCATGGCTTCCTTGGGCGCGTACTTCTTCATCCAGTCGACGTACTTGGTCAGTGCGTAAACGGCAGCGGGCGAGTTGGTGGCCCCGCCGCGGGAGACCGAGGCGCCCACCGGCGTGCACTTGTCATCCGCCACGCGAATGCCCCACTCGTCCACCGGCATGCCGTTCGGGATGCCCTTGTCGGCGGTACCGGCCATGGACAGCCAGGCATCGGTGAAGCGCCAGCCCAGCGAGGGGTCCTTCTTGCCGTAGTCCATGTGGCCATAGATCGGCTTGCCGTCGATGTTCTTCACGTCGTTGGTGAAGAACTCGGCGATGTCTTCGTAGGCGCTCCAGTTCAGCGGCACGCCCAGGTCATAGCCATACTTGGCCTTGAACTTGTCCTGCAGGTCCTTGCGGGCGAACAGGTCGGCACGGAACCAGTACAGGTTGGCAAACTGCTGGTCGGGCAGTTGGTACAGCTTGCCGTCCGGTGCGGTGGTGAAGCTGGTGCCGATGAAATCCTTCAGATCCAGGTCGGGGTTGGTGTATTCCTTGCCGTCGCCCGACATGTAGTCGGTCAGCGACATGATCTTGCCGTAGCGGTAGTGGGTGCCGATCAGGTCCGAATCGCTGATCCAGCCGTCATAGATCGACTTGCCCGATTGCATCGAGGTCTGCAGCTTCTCGACCACGTCACCTTCCTGGATCAGGTCGTGCTTGACCTTGATGCCGGTGATCTCTTCAAAGGCCTTGGCCAGGGTCTTGGATTCGTACTCGTGGGTGGTGATGGTCTCGGACACCACCGAGATCTCCTTGACGCCCTTGGCCTGCAGCTTTTTGGCCGCATCCATGAACCACTTCATTTCGGCCAGTTGCTTGTCCTTGGACAGCGACGACGGCTGGAACTCGGTGTCGACCCATTTCTTGGCTTCGGCTTCACCAGCCTGGGCATATTGGCCAGCCACCAACGCGGCAGCGATGGCCAGCGCTGTGTAACGCAGTTTCATGAGATGTCTCCTCAAGTACAAATCCCCGGCTTTTTGAAAAGGTGTCCGGCCCCGGGGAAAGGTCGAGCCGAATGCCTGTGATGAATCATGTTGACAACTCAGCCCTTGCGCATGACCAGGGCCAGCACGGCCATGGACAGCACGAAGCTGATCCACACCGAAGGCTCAGCCTCCAGGTGCAGCCAGCCCTGCAGCTTTTCACTCAGGCCGACAAAGGCCAGGTTCACATAGGCGGCCGACAGCAGCCCGATGAACAGACGATCCCCCCGCGTGGTACGCAGCGGCAAAAAGCCCTTGCGCTCCACCGTGGGCGAACGGATTTCCCACACCGTCATGCCGATCAGCATGAGCACGATGCAACTGAAGAACACGGCGACCGGCAAGGTCCAGGCCATCCACTCAAACATGCCAATCTCCTCAGACTCGACCCATCGCGAAACCCTTCGCGATGTAGTGACGAACAAACCAGATCACGATGGCACCCGGCACGATGGTCAGCACACCGGCTGCCGCCAGGGTGGCCCAGTCCATGCCTGAAGCAGACACCGTGCGCGTCATGGTGGCCACGATGGGCTTGGCGTTCACGCTGGTCAGCGTGCGCGCCAGCAGCAGCTCCACCCAGCTGAACATGAAGCAGAAGAAGGCCGCCACCCCCACCCCGGCCTTGATCAGCGGAAGGAAGATGGTCAGGAAGAAGCGTGGAAAGCCATAGCCGTCGATGTAGGCGGTCTCGTCGATCTCGCGCGGGATGCCGCCCATGAAGCCCTCCAGAATCCACACCGCCAGCGGCACGTTGAACAGCAGGTGGGCCAAGGCCACGGCGATGTGCGTGTCCATCAGGCCCACGGTGGTGTAGAGCTGGAAGAAGGGCAGCAGGAACACCGCGGGCGGGGTCATGCGGTTGGTCAGCAACCAGAAGAACACATGCTTGTCACCCAGAAAGCGGTAGCGCGAGAACGCATACGCCGCCGGCAGGGCCACCGCCACCGAGATCACGGTGTTGATGGCCACATAGATCATCGAGTTGATGTAGCCCGAGTACCAGGACGGATCGGTGAAGATCAGCCCATAGTTGGCCCAGGTGAAATGCGCCGGGAAGAACGAGAAGCTCGACAGGATCTCCTCGTTCGTCTTGAAGCTCATGTTGATCATCCAGTAGATGGGCAACAGGGCGAACACGATGTACGCCAGCAGGAACAGCGAGCGCTTGTGAAAGCGGTTCTCATGCATGACCGGTCTCCTCCGGGTTCTGCGTGCCCACGCTTTGCATCCAGTTGTAGAGGATGAAGCAGAGCAACAAGATGATCAGGAAATAAATCAGCGAGAAAGCCGCCGCCGGGCCCAGGTCGAACTGGCCTACCGCCTTCTGCGTCAGGTACTGGCTCAGGAAGGTCGTCGCATTGCCCGGGCCGCCCCCGGTCAGCACAAAGGGCTCGGTGTAGATCATGAAACTGTCCATGAAGCGCAGCAGCACCGCGATCATCAGCACGCCTCGCATCTTCGGCAGCTGGATGTAGCGGAACACCGCCAGCTTGCTGGCCCCATCGATGCGGGCCGCCTGGTAGTAGGCATCCGGGATGCTGCGCAGACCGGCATAGCCCAGCAAGGCCACCAGCGGCGTCCAGTGCCACACATCCATCACCAGCACCGTGATCCAGGCATGCGTCGCATTGCCGGTGTAGCTGTACTCGATGCCCATCTGCTGCAGCGTGTGGCCCAGCAGGCCGATGTCGTCACGGCAGTAGATCTGCCAGATGGTGCCCACCACGTTCCAGGGGATCAGCAGCGACAGGGCCACCACCACCAGCACGGCCGATGATTTCCAGCCCTGGGCCGGCATCGACAGCGCCAGCAGCACGCCCAGAGGCACCTCCACCAGCAGCACCGACAGCGAGAACAGCAGTTGCCGCAGCAGGGCCCCGTGCAGCTCTTCGTCGCGCATCACGGCGGCAAACCATTCGGTGCCCACGAAAACGCGGCGCTCGGGCGAGATGATGTCCTGCACCGAGTAATTCACCACCGTCATCAGCGGCACGATGGCCGAAAACGCCACGCACAAGATGACGGGCAGGATCAGGAACCAGGCCTTCTGGTTCACGGGTTTGTTCACGGCACTCATGACACCAGTTCCTCATTCACGTAAAAGCAGGTGTGCTGCCCCAGCAGTTGCAGCCAGACCTCGTCGCCCGGCGCCAGCTTCAGCCACTCCACCCCCAGGCGGGCCTTGAGCACCGTGCCCTGCACCTCGGCGCTCAGCATCAGGTGGGTGCCCACGTCCTGCACCTGGCGCACCCGTGCCGGCACTGCGCCCGGCGCGCCGGGGCTGGCCAGGTCCAGGTATTCCGGGCGGATGCCCAGCTTCAGCGCGCCATCCGGCAAGGCCTTGCCCACCGGCAGCGGCAGGTGCCGGCCCGCCAGCTCCAACTTGTCGCCAGCCACCTCGGCGGCCAGGAAGTTCATGCCGGGCGAACCGATGAAATGCCCCACAAACGTGTGCTGAGGGCGCTCGAACAAGGCATCTGCCGGGCCCACCTGCACGGCGCGGCCACGGGTCATCACCACCACCTGGTCGGCAAAAGTCAGGGCCTCGACCTGGTCGTGCGTCACGTAGATCAGGGTCAGCTTGAGTTCGTGGTGGATCTGCTTGAGCTTGCGGCGCAGCTGCCATTTCAGGTGCGGATCGATCACCGTCAGCGGCTCATCGAACAGCACGGCCGACACGTCGGGCCGCACCAGGCCGCGGCCGAGCGAGATCTTCTGTTTGGCATCCGCCGCCAGACCCGCAGCGCGCTGGTTGAGCTGGCCGCTCATGTCCAGCATCTCGGCAATCTCACCCACGCGCTTCTTGATCTGTGCCTCGGGCACCTTGCGGTTGCGCAGCGGGAAGGCCAGGTTCTCGGCCACCGTCATGGTGTCGTAGATCACCGGAAACTGAAACACCTGCGCAATATTGCGTTGCTGCGGGCTCAGGCGGGTCACGTCCTGGCCGTCGAACAGCACCTTGCCGTGCGAGGGCTGCAGCAACCCCGACATGATGTTGAGCATGGTGGTCTTGCCACAGCCCGAGGGCCCCAGCAGCGCGTAGGCGCCGCCATCGTCAAAAGTCATCTTGAGAGGCAGCAGCGCGTAATCGCTGTCCTGCTGCGGATTGGCGCGGTAGGCGTGCGCCAGATCGAGTTCGATGCGGGCCATGCTCAGTGTCCTCCTGCGCGTTCTGGGGCCAGGGCCAGCTGGCCGCTGCCGTCAAAGACATAGGCCTGTGCGGGGCTCACGTACAAGGTGATCGGCGCCCCCAGCTCGAAGTAATGCACCCCGGTCAGCTGCGCCACCAGTTCACCCACCAGCGTGTGCACGTGCACATAGGTGTCTGAACCCGAAATTTCGGCCAGCTCCACCGTGCCCGGCAGGCTCACATCCCCCGGGCGGCCGTGCACGCGCAGCGCACTGGCGCGCAAGCCCACCGTCATCTGGGCGGCACCGGCCGATGCCGGCAGGGCCAGGGTCAACTCCGGGCCGCCACGCAGGCGCACGCCGCCCTCGCAGGCGTCGGCCTGCAGCAGGTTCATCGGCGGGTCGCTGAAGGCCCGCGCCACCCGCAGCGAACGCGGGCGGTGGAACACCTCGGCCGTGGGGCCGTACTGCAGCAATTCACCTTCGTCCAGCACGGCGGTGTAGCCCCCCAGCAGCAGGGCCTCGCCAGGCTCGGTGGTGGCATACACCACGGTCGAGTCGCCACTGGCAAACAGCGAGGTCAGCTCTTCGCGCAGCTCCTCGCGCAACTTGTAGTCCAGGTTCACCAGGGGTTCGTCCAGCAGCATCAGCGGGGCCTGCTTGGCCAGGGCGCGGGCCAGGGCCACGCGCTGCTGCTGCCCGCCCGACAACTCGGCCGGCAGGCGCTCCAGGAACATCTCGATGTGCAGCTTGGCCGCCAGCTCGCGCACACGCTGGTCGACATCCGGCGCCTTGCGCAGCAACAGGGGCGACGCGATGTTGCGCGCCACTGTCATCGACGGGTAGTTGATGAACTGCTGGTACACCATGGACACGTCGCGTTCGCGCACCGGCATGCCGGTCACGTCCTTGCCATCCACCAGCACCCGGCCCTGGCTCGGTGTGTCCAGGCCCGCCATGATGCGCATCAGGCTGGTCTTGCCGGCCTGGGTCGCCCCCAGCAGCACCGTCACGGCGCCGCTTCGCAAGGCCAGATTCATGGGGTGGAGCCAAGTCTCCGCCCCCACTTTCTTGCCAATGCCTTCCAATTCAAGCTGCATCACGCAACCTTTCCACTTGTTTGTCTCGGGTCCCGCTACCAGTTGTTGCGCGCTGGCAGGGGCTTCGAATGTTCGCAACTTTTCGATTATTGTTCCTTTTTTTTCGTTTTTGATTCTGGTTTTCCCCTAACGCGTTCCTTTTTTTTCCCTTTAAAGTCGCTGCCTCGAACCCTGGCAGACTGCGCACCGTGAACTTCAACCCCAGACAACTCAAACTCATTGAAGTCGTCCGCGAACGCGGCTCGGCCACGGTGGAAGAACTGGCCGAGCAGTTGTCGGTCACCTTGCAGACCGTGCGGCGCGACGTGCAGAAAGTGGCCGAGAGCGGCGCCCTGCGGCGCTTCCATGGCGGCGTGCGCGTGCCCAGCTCCACCACCGAGAACATCGCCCACCCGCAACGCCAGGGCCTGCATGCCGAGGGCAAGGCCCGCATCGCTCGTGCCGTGGCCCAGCAGGTGCCCGATGACTGCTCGTTGATCCTCAACATCGGCACCACCACCGAGGCCATTGCCGAAGCCCTGCTGCAGCACCAGGGACTGCGCGTGATCACCAACAACCTCAATGTGGCCACCATCCTGTGCCGCAACCCCAGCTTCGAGGTGATCGTGGCCGGGGGTGTGGTGCGCCCGCGCGACCGCGGCATCGTGGGCGAGGCAGCAGTCGACTTCATCCGCCAATTCAAGGTCGATCTGGCCATCATCGGCATCTCCGGCATCGAGTCCGACGGATCATTGCGTGACTACGATTACAGGGAGGTGAAAGTCGCCCAGACCATCATCGAACACGCTCGCGAAGTCTGGCTGGCGGCCGACGCCAGCAAGTTCAACCGCCCCGCCATGGTCGAGGCCGCCACCCTGTCGCAGATCGACCGCCTGTTCACCGACGCCCCGCCCCCGGCGCCCTTCCCCCAGTTGCTGGAAGACGCCGGCGTGCGCCTGGACGTCTGCCTGCCCTGAATGCCCTGCCCGACCGGATCTCCAGGACCCCTGACATGACCTACCTCTTGGCCCTCGACCAGGGCACCTCCAGCTCACGCAGCATTGTTTTTGACGCCCAGGGCCGCGTGGTGGCCCAGGCCCAGCAGGAGCTGCCCCAGATCTACCCGCAGCCCGGCTGGGTGGAACACAACCCGATGTTGATCTGGCAGACCCAGCTCGACACCGCCCGAGCCGTGCTGCAGAAGGCCGGTCTGCAGGCCGGCGACATCCACGCCCTGGGCATCACCAACCAGCGCGAGACCACCGTGGTCTGGAACCGCAAGACCGGCCAGCCCATCCACAACGCCATCGTCTGGCAGGACCGGCGCGCCGAGCCGGCCTGCGCCCTGCTGCGCGAGCAAGGCCATGCGGAGCTGATCCAGCAACGCGCCGGCCTGCTGGTGGACGCCTATTTTTCGGGCACCAAGCTGCAGTGGATCCTGAACCACGTGCCCGGCGCCCGGGCCCAGGCCGAGGCCGGTGAGCTGGCCTTCGGCACCGTGGACAGCTGGCTGATGTGGCAGCTCACCGGCGGCGCGGTGCACGCCACCGATGTCAGCAATGCCTCACGCACCATGCTGTTCAACATCCGCAGCAACCAGTGGGACGACGATCTGCTGGCCCTGCTCGGCATCCCGCGCCAGATGCTGCCCGAAGTGCGCCACTCCAGTGCCGACTTCGGTCAGGTGCGCCCCGAACTGCTGGGCCAGGCCATCCGCATCAGCGGCGTGGCCGGCGACCAGCAAAGCGCCCTGTTCGGTCAGGCCTGCTTCAGCGCCGGCATGGCCAAGAACACCTATGGCACGGGCTGCTTCATGCTCATGCACACGGGCGAGCGTTTCCAGACCTCGCAAAACGGCCTGCTGACCACCAGTGCGGCCCAGGCCAGCCCGAGGGCCGAGTTCGCCATCGAAGGCAGCGTGTTCGTGGGCGGCGCCGTGGTGCAGTGGCTGCGCGACGGGCTCAACGCCATCCAGTCCAGCAGCGAGGTGCAGCAACTGGCCCAGAGCGTGCCCGATGCCGGCGGCGTGATGATGGTGCCGGCCTTCACCGGCCTGGGCGCCCCTTACTGGAACCCCGAGGCCCGCGGCACCATCACCGGCATCACCCGCGGCACCACCCTGGCCCACATTGCCCGGGCGGCCCTGGAGAGCATCGCCTTCCAGAGCACCGCCCTGCTCGAAGCCATGAGCCTGGATGCCGTGGCCGCCGGCGGCAGCCCCGTCACCGAGCTGCGCGTGGACGGCGGCGCCTGCGTCAACGACCTGCTGATGCAGATGCAGGCCGATCTGCTGGGCATCCCCGTGGTGCGGCCCGCCGTGATCGAAACCACCGCCCTGGGTGCGGCCTACCTGGCCGGCCTGGGCTCGGGCCTGTACGCCGGGCTGGACGAGCTCAGCCAGCAGTGGCGTGCCGAGCGCACTTTTGTGCCCCAACTGGCGCGCGACCAGGCCCGCGAACGCATCGCCCATTGGGAGCGTGCAGTGCGCCAGGCTACTGCCACCTGAAAAACGCTACAGCCCCACTTCCGAGGGCCGTGCGTTTGAAAAAACGCCTAGACTTCGGCCCGTGAAATTTCCAAGCAACACCCTCCTTCCAGGCGCGCGGGTTCTGTCGCGCCGCCAGTGGCTGAAGTGGGGGGCCGCGCCCCTGCTGGCCAGCGCCCTGCCCGGCTGCACCCCGCTGGGCCTGCGCCCCGGCAACGCGGGCCTGCGCCCCCGGTTGCGCCTGCTGGGCGAAGAGCGCCTGCCCTACCACCCCAAGTACCAAGACACCACGGTGGGCGGCCTGTCCGGCCTCGACCACGACCCGGTCAGCGGCCGCTGGTTTGCCCTGAGCGACGACCGCTCCGACCGCAACCCGGCGCGTTTCTACACCCTGGCCATGAAGGTGTCTGAAGCCGGCATCACCGGCCTGTCCGTGCAGAACGTGACCCTGCTGCGCGACGCCCAGGGCCGGCCCTACCCCAACCGCAAACAGGCGGACGCCAGCCGGCCCGACATCCCCGATCCCGAGTCGATCCGCTTCCGGCCCGAGACCGGCACCCTGCTCTGGACCAGCGAGGGCGATGTGAACCGTGGCCTGCCCCCCGCACTGCGTGAAATGTCGCTGGACGGGCGCCTGCTGCGCGAGTTCACCCTGCCCGACGTTCTGAAGCTGGGGGCTGACGACGCCCACGGCCCACACAACAACCTCACGTTTGAAGGCCTGGCCCTGAGCCCCAGCGGTCGCCACGCCTGGGTCTCGATGGAGGCGCCACTGGCCCAGGACGGCCCGCTGCCCACCGCCGGCCAGCGCGGCGGACCCTGCCGCCTGACGCGCTTTGACCTGAGCACCGGCCAGGCCGACCGACAGATCGCCTACCAGCCCGACGCCGTGCCCCGCAGCCCCTTGCCCCCGGGCGCGCCGGCCGACAACGGCATCAGCGAGATCCTGATGGCCGACGAGCACCACCTGCTGCTGCTTGAGCGGGCCTACATGACCGGCGTGGGGGTGTCGCTGGCGCTCTACCGCATCGACACCCGCCAGGCCCCCGACACCCTGCACCAGCCCACCCTGGCCGCGGGTACCCCGGTGGCGCCCAAGACCTTGGTGGCCGACTTTGCCAGTCTGGGGATCAGCCGCCTGGACAACAGCGAATGCCTGTGCTGGGGGCCCACCCTGAGCAACGGGCGGCGCAGCCTGGTGGTGCTGAGCGACGACAATTTCAGCCCGATCCAGATCACTCAATTTCTAGCCTTCGAATACCAGGACGAATCCCAATGACCTCCCAAATCGCATTCATCGGTGGCGGCAACATGGCCAGCGCCATCATCGGCGGCCTGCTCAAACAGGGGCGCCAGCCCTCCGACATCCTGGTGGTCGAGCCCTTTGCCGAAGCGCGCGAGCGCCTGGCCCGTGATCTCGGCATCCAGGCCTTGGAGGCGGCCGATGCCCGCCTGGCCAGCGCCGCCCTGGTGGTCTGGGCCGTCAAGCCGCAGACCTTCCGCGAGGCCGCCACGGCGGTGCAGGCCCACACCCTGCAGGCCCTGCACCTGAGCGTGGCCGCCGGCATCCGCAGTGACAGCATTGCCCAATGGACCGGCACCGAGCGCGTGGTGCGTTGCATGCCCAACACGCCCGCCTTGGTGGGCAAGGGCATGACCGGGTTGTTCGCCCGCGCCGCCGTCACCGCAGCCGACCGCAGCCTGGTCGAGCAGGTGATCCAGACCACCGGCGACTCGCTGTGGGTGAGCGAAGAAAGCCACCTCGACGCCGTCACCGCCCTCTCGGGCTCGGGGCCGGCCTATGTGTTCTATTTCATCGAGGCCATGGCCGCCGCCGGTGCCCAGATGGGGCTGACCGAGGCCCAGGCCCTGAAGCTGTCGATCGGCACCTTCGTGGGCGCGGCCGAGCTGGCCCGGGCCTCCACCGAGCCGCCCGAGGTGCTGCGCCAGCGTGTCACCTCCAAGGGCGGCACCACCTATGCCGCCTTGTGCTCCCTGGAAGAAAGCCAGGTCAAGGCCCATTTCATGCAAGCCATGGAAAAGGCCCGCGCCCGCGCCCAGGAGCTGGGTGACGAATTCGGCGCCGCCTGAAACCGGGCAGCAGGCCAACTTCAGCGAAAATACGCCCGTCAAGGCGCCAGCAGCCATCCGGCACGGTGCCGTGGCGGCCAAACCTCAACCAACCAAGACACAACATGAAAAAACTGCTTACTGCGATTCTCTCGGCCGCCCTGGTGGTCATGCCCCTGGCCCTGACCAGCACCGAAGCCGCCGCCAAGACGCCGCACAGCGTCAAGGCCTCGGGCAAACACGCCAAGAAGGCCGGCAAACACGGCAAAAAGGCCAAGGGCAAACATGCCAAGCACGGCAAGAGCGCACACAAGGCCAAGGCCCACACGTTCTGAGCACCGCCCACGCGCGCCTCAGTGATCAGGCCCGCCGCGTGCGGGCCTTTTCATTCAGGCCCGAATTCTGGCCCGACCTCAGGCCAGCCAGCTGGCCAGCAGCAAGCTGGCGAACAAGGTGGCACCCAGCCAGTGGTTGGCTCGGAAGGCCTTGAAGCAGCCGTCCCGGCTGCGGTTGCGGATCAGGCCCACATGCCAGCCGACCTGGGCCAGGGCCAGCAGCAGCCCCCCACCCAGGAAGACGGCCGGCACGCGCTCCCGCAGCACCAACCCCCAGATCAGCAGGCTCAGCCCATAAAAGGCGGTGACGGCGGCCACATCCCAGCGGCCCAGGGTGATGGCCGAGGTCTTCATGCCGATCTTCAGGTCATCGTCGCGGTCCACCATGGCGTATTCGGTGTCATAGGCCAACACCCACAGCAGATTGCTCAGCACCAGCCAGCCCACCAGCGGCGACAGGGGTACGCCCTGCGCCGTGAAGGCCATCGGAATGCCAAAGCTGAAGGCCACGCCCAGCACGGCCTGCGGCATGGATACCAGGCGCTTGGCAAACGGGTAGAACAGGGTCACCGCCAAGGCGCCAAAGGACCACAGAATGGTCGGCCCGTTGGTGGTCAGCACCAGGCCAAAGGCCAGCAAGGCCAGCACGCCCCCGACCGCCAGGGCCTCGCGCACCGAGACGGCGCCTGAGGTGACCGGCCGGTTGGCCGTGCGCTTCACATGGCGGTCAAAGCCGCGGTCGGCCACATCGTTCACGCAGCAACCGGCACTGCGCATCAGGATGGTGCCCAGCGTGAACACCAGCAGCAGATGCCAGCCCGGGAAGCCGCCCTTGGCCACCCACAGTGCACTCAGCGTGGGCCACAACAGCAGCAGCCAGCCGGCAGGCCGGTCCCAGCGGATCAGGCTGAGGTAAAGCGCCAGACGGCTCGGAGACGGTGTGGCAGAGGAAGGGCTGGAGGAGGCGGTCATCGCAGGCGGGCTCGGTCAAAGAAGGGCGGTAGCAATTTTCGCAGCAAGCCGCCCCGGCCCGAAGGCACCCGGGACCGTTCAGAACCGCGAAATCACTCTTCGAGCAGCGAACGCAGCATCCAGGCGGTCTGCTCATGCACCGTCAGGCGCTGGGTCAGCAGGTCGGCCGTGGGTTCGTCACTGGCCTTGTCGGCCAGCGGGAACAACTCGCGCGCCGTGCGTGCCACCGCCTCGTGGCCGGTGACCAGGATGCGCACCATCTCCAGCGCCTTGGGCGGGGTGCCGGGGGCGTCGGGCACGGTGGCCAGCTTGCCGAAGTCGGCGTACGAGCCCGGCGCCACATGGCCCAGCGAGCGGATGCGCTCGGCAATCGGGTCGACCGCGTTCCACAGTTCGGTGTACTGCACCATGAACATGGTGTGCAGGGTGTTGAACATCGGCCCGGTCACGTTCCAGTGGAAGTTGTGCGTGGTCAGGTACAGGGTGTAGGTGTCGGCCAGCAGGCGCGACAGGCCCTTGGCGATGGCTGCACGGTCCTTGTCACTGATACCGATGTTGATCGCGGGCGCCGTCTTGGAGGTGCTGCGGGGGGCTTTGGCCATGGGGTCACTCCTTCAGTGTTGAAAAACAAACCATCCACAAGGACTTGAGTCGCCACGATCACGGGCAGACCGCAAGCCATTTGTAATCAGAAGATTCAATGTAACGCCGCCAAACGGTCTTTCACGTAGGACGAACGCCCGAGCATCAAGACAGACGTTTGACACCGGGCAACTCGCAGGCATAGATCGAGTTGCGCAGGGAGGCAATCGCCTCGTAACGGGTGAAGCTGCGGCGCCAGGCCAGCACCACGCGGCGGTAAGGCACATCCCCCTCGAAGGGCAGGTACACCACATGGGCCTCGTCGTCGCTCTTGCGGCGGCGCGTGCGCGGGGCCAGGGCATCCTTGGGCACGCTCAGGCGGGGCACCAGGGTCACGCCCATGCCGGCGGCCACCATGTGCTTGATGGTCTCCAACGACGAGCCCTCGAAGCTTTTGCGGATGCCCTCGGCATTGCTCGAAAAACGGGCGAACTCCGGGCACACCTCCAGCACGTGGTCGCGAAAGCAATGGCCGTTGCCCAGCAGCAGCATGGTCTCGCTCTTCATCTCTTCGGCCGTGATGCTCTTGCGCGCGGCCAGTGGGTGGGTGCTGGGCACGGCGGCCATGAAGGGCTCGTCGTACAGCGGCGCCAGCGCCAGCCCGGTGTCGGGGAAGGGTTCGGCCATGATGGCGCAGTCGATCTCGCCGGTGCGCAGCATCTCCAGCAGCTTGACGGTGAAGTTCTCCTGCAGCATCAGCGGCATCTGCGGCGTGCGCGAGATGGCCTGGCGCACCAGATCGGGCAGCAGGTAAGGGCCGATGGTGTAGATCACCCCCAGCTTCAAGGCGCCGGCCAACGGGTCTTTGCCGCGCTTGGCAATCTCCTTGATGGCGGCGGCCTGCTCCAGCACGCTTTGCGCCTGGCGCACGATCTCCTCGCCCAGCGGGGTGACGCTGACCTCGTTGGCGCTGCGCTCGAACAGCTTCACCTCCAGCTCGTCTTCGAGCTTGCGGATCGCCACCGACAAGGTCGGCTGCGAGACAAAGCAGGCCTCGGCGGCTTTGCCAAAGTGCTTTTCGCGCGCCACGGCCACGATGTATTTGAGTTCGGTCAGGGTCATGAAGGTCTTCGCTGCATGCCGGGCTCGAAGGGGCCCGGCCGGTCCTCAGGCTTTGAGGAATTCCGATTTTCCTCCCAACCAGCGGTTCACGTGCGTCTGGGCCTTTTCGGGGTAGCGGTCCAGCATCTGGGGCGCGGCCTCGCGGGCCCAATCCAGCAGCACGGTGTCGGTGGCCAGATCGGCAAAACGCAGCAGCGGCGCGCCCGACTGGCGCGCGCCCAGGAACTCGCCGGGCCCGCGGATCTCCAGATCCCGCCGGGCGATCTCGAAGCCGTCGGCGGTCTCGGCCATGGCGCGCAGGCGCTCACGGGCCGTCTCGCCCAGACGCCCACTCTCGTTGGTGGCGTACAGCAGCACGCAGGCCGAGGCCGCCGCGCCCCGCCCCACCCGGCCGCGCAACTGGTGCAGCTGGCTCAGGCCGAAGCGCTCGGCGTGCTCGATCACCATCAACGAGGCATTGGGCACATCCACCCCCACCTCGATCACCGTGGTGCTGACCAGCACGCCCATCTGGCCGCTGGTGAAGAGCTCCATCACCGCCTTTTTCTCGGCCGTGGGCATGCGCGAATGCAGCAGCCCCACCATCACGCCGGGCAGGGCGTCACTGAGGTCGGCGTGGGTGGCCGTGGCGTTGCTGAGGTCCAGCGCCTCGCTCTCTTCGATCAACGGGCAGACCCAATAGACCTGACGCCCTTGAGCGATTTGGTCGGCAATGCGCGCCACCACCTCGTCGCGCCGGCTGTCGGACACCAGCTTGGTCACGATGGGCGTGCGGCCGGGCGGCAGCTCGTCGATGGTGGACACATCCAGATCGGCGTAATAGCTCATGGCCAGGGTGCGCGGGATGGGCGTGGCGCTCATCATCAGCAGGTGCGGCTCACGTCCACTGCCGTCATCGAGCTTGCTGCGCAAGGCCAGGCGCTGGGCCACGCCGAAGCGGTGCTGCTCATCGATCAGGGCCAGGGCCAGGTTCTTGAACTTGACCTGGTCCTGGATCACCGCATGCGTGCCCACCACCAGCGCCGCCTCGCCGCTCTCCACCAGGGCCAGGGCAGCGCCCCGCTCCTTTTTCTTCTGGGCACCGGCCAGCCAGGCCACTTTTTTGCCCAAGGGCTCCAGCAAGGGCTCCAGCCAGCCGACCAGCTTGCCGAAGTGCTGTTCAGCCAGGATTTCGGTCGGGGCCATCAGGGCGCACTGCCAGCCCGCATCGATGCAGATCGCCGCCGCCAGCGCCGCCACCACGGTCTTGCCCGAGCCCACATCGCCCTGCAGCAGCCTGTGCATGGGCACGCCGCGCGCCAGATCGTGCGCAATCTCCTCGCACACCCGGCGCTGCGCCGCCGTCAGCGCAAAAGGCAACACCGCCAGCAACTGCTCGTGCAGCGACAGCACGCCGCGCTGGTGCCGCGGCTGCAGGGCCGGGGCGCGCAGGCGCGCACGCTCGCGCTTGGATTCGAGCTGCGACAGCTGCTGTGCCAGCAGCTCTTCGGCCTTGAGGCGTTGCCAGGCCGGGTGGCTGTGGTCCTCCAGCGCCGCCAGCGACACATCGGGCGTGGGGTGGTGCAAAAAGGACAGGGCCGAACGCAGATCGGACAGGCGCAGAAAATCAATGCCCTGCAAGACCTCGGGCGGGATGGTCTCGCTGAGGTCGGCGCGCATCAGGCCCGACTGCACGGCCCGGCGCAGGTAGGGCTGCGGCAACTGGGCCACGGTGGGGTAGATCGGCGTCAGCGCCGTGGGCAGCTCGCCGCCGGCCAGGCGGAAGGCCGGGTGCAGCATCTGCCGCCCCCAGAACCCACCCTTGATCTCACCCCGCACCCGCAGCAGCGCGCCCACCGCCAGCGTCTTCTGGTGCGAGGGGTAGAAGCTGAAAAAGCGCAGCTCGCAGCTGCCGCTCTCGTCCTCCACCGTCACCACCAGCTGGCGGCGCGGACGCAGGGTGATCTCGCTCTTCACCACCGTGGCCTCGATCTGCACGGTGTCGCCATCGCGGGCGTTGCGCAGCAAGGTGATGCGGGTCTCGTCCTCGTAGCGCAGCGGCAGGTGCAGGGCCAGGTCGATGTCACGGCGCAGCCCCATCTTGAGCATGGCTTTTTGCGGCGGCGAGAGTTCGCGCCCGGCAAGAGCAGCCATGTCTGGCTTGGCAGACTTGGGCGGAGAGGGCGGTGTGGCGGGGGGCTTGGGGGCCATGACTGTATTTTTACCCAGTCTTTCAAAGGCCAGGCGCTGCGCACTTCAAAAATGCTGGCCTTTGCACTGCGCCGAGACGGTGAATGCCCCCTCAATACCCTCAACAAGCCCTCGTGATGCTTAATATGATGCAATTCAGCATCCAAATTGGTGAGACCCTCATGCGAACCACGGTGACCATCGACGATGCCCTGTACGAACAAGCGCTTGAAATGGCCGATCCCGGCATGGACAAATCGGATTTGTTCCGTGAGGCGATCAAGGCCTTTGTGCGGCTGCAGGCCGGCAAGCGCCTGGCCGCCCTGGGAGGCAGCCAACCCGAGGCAGCAGACATCCCCAGGCAGCGCGAAGCCCCTGGCACGCCATGACGGTGCTGGTCGACACCTCGGTGTGGGTGGCCCACTTCCGACAGCGCAATGAGACGCTGGTGCAGCTGCTTCTGACGGATCAGGCGCTGACCCACCCGCTGGTGCTCGGTGAACTGGCCTGCGGCACGCCGCCCGAACCCCGCGGTCGCACCCTGGGCGACATCGGCCTGCTGCGCGCGGCCCAGCAAGCCAGCCTGCAAGAGGTGATGGCCTTCATTGAACGGGAACATTTGCATGGCTTGGGCTGCGGCATCGTCGACCTGCTGCTGTTGACCTCCACCCTGCTGACTCCGGGCGCCACGCTCTGGACCCTGGACCAGCGCCTGGACAGGCTGTGTCGGCGTTTTCAGGTGAGCCACGCGGCCAAACTGCATTAAGCTGCGCGCCTGATCTTTCACAACCCCTTGGCACGGGCCTGTCAGGCCCTCAAGCACCATGACGCTTCACCCCGCTTCCCGTCCGTTCACCCTGGCCGATTTCGACTTCGAACTGCCGCCTGAACTGATCGCCCAACACCCCGCTGCCGAGCGCAGCGCCTCGCGCCTGCTCGACGGCACCGGCCCGGCCCCCATCGACCGCATCTTCAAAGAGCTGCCCGGCCTGCTGCGCGCCGGCGACCTGCTGGTGTTCAACGACACCCAGGTGATCAAGGCGCGCCTGTTCGGCGAGAAGTCCACCGGCGGCAAGGTCGAACTGCTGGTCGAGCGCGTGCTGCAGGACCACGAGGTGGTGGCCCACATGAAGGTGAGCAAGAAGCCGCCGGTGGGCAGCACGCTGGAGATGGTGGGCGGCTTCAGCGCCACCCTGCTGGGCCGCTGGCCTGACGAGGACGGCGCGCTGTTCCGCTTCCGCTTCAGCGGCGAACCCCATGCCCTGATGGCCGCCCACGGCCACGTGCCCCTGCCCCCCTACATCGAACACGGCGACTCGGCCGAGGACGAGAAGCGCTACCAGACCGTGTTCGCCCGCCACCCCGGGGCCGTCGCCGCACCCACGGCCGCCCTGCACTTTGACGAGCCCCTGCTGGCCGAACTGGCCGCGCGCGGCATCGAGCGCGCCAGCGTCACCCTGCACGTGGGGGCCGGCACCTTCCAGCCCGTCAAGACCGAGAACCTGGCCGAGCACAAGATGCACCGCGAGTGGTACCAGGTGCCGCTGGACACCCTGGCCGCCCTGGAGCGCTGCCGCCAGCGCGGCGGCCGCGTGGTGGCTGTGGGCACCACCACCGTGCGCACCCTGGAATCGTGGGCCCAGTCGGGCCAGACCTCGGGCGACACGCAGATCTTCATCACGCCCGGCTTCAGCTTCAAGGTGGTCGACGTGCTGATCACCAACTTCCACCTGCCCAAGAGCACGCTGATGATGCTGGTCAGCGCCCTGGCCGGCTACGAGCCCATCATGGCCCTGTACCGCCACGCCATCGCCCAGCAGTACCGCTTCTTCAGCTATGGGGATGCGATGCTGCTGGAGCGCCGACCCAGTGGCTCACCAGCGACCTGATCAAGAGGCACAGGCCGGGAAGCGCCGGGCCTGCTCCTCCTTGGGCAGCAGGGTGGCCAGATCCGCATCGCGCAGCACGGCGATGTAGTCGCCCTGGGCGTTGAAGCGCAGCAGGGTGCTCACCCGCAGGCTGCGCGAGGCCCCGGGGGGCTGACAGCCCTCAAAAGCCAGACCCAGGCCGAGCCGGCGCTTGCCCTCACTGCCTTTCCAGCCCAGGGCCCGGCTGCGCAAGGCCTGCAGGCGCGCCAGGCTGGCCGGTGCGATGCGCCAGACATGCAACTGCAGCCCCGGGCCGGCCTCCCCCGCCAGAGGGCTGAGTTCGGCCGCCCCCCTCATTTCTTCGAGCGGCAGTTTTTCCTCCAGCGTTTCCCAGGTCGTCTGCCCGTTCACGGGGGGCAGCTCACGCGCCACCGTCACATCCAGGGTCATGGAGGACGGGTTCAGGCGCAGCGAGGCGGGGGCCACCAGGGCCGCACGCAAAGCGCCCGGGTCCAGGTCTTCCAGCTGCAGCGCCCGCAGCTTCCACAACGAAGCCAGGGGCACGCTGCCGCAGCCGGCAAGCGCCCCGACCAGCAAGGCAGCCAGGCAGGCCCGCCCAAGACGCAGAGGAAGACCCACAACAAGACGGACAAGAGACATCAGGACACCTTTCTTTGTTTGACTAATTTTCTGCAATTCAACAAAATATTATTGTTTTACAGAAATTAAATCCTGTCTACCGCCATGACAAACGATCTTCAATCCCCGGCCTTCCAACGCCTTTCGCGGCTGCTCAACGGCCTGACCTGGGCCTGCGGCCTGCTGGGAGTCGGCTTTTCAGTGGCTCGCTGGGTCGGCCTGGGCCAAGGCGGCGAAAGCGCCTGGCACAGCCTTTTGCTGCCCCTGCAAGCCCAGTTGGCGGGCTTGAAGCCGCCCCCCAGCTTGAGTTGGCCCTGGCAGCTGGCCGGGCTGGGCCTGGAGTGCCTGCCACTGGCCGCCCTGGCACTCAGCCTGTTGAGCCTGCGCAGCATCTGCGCCGCCTTCATCGCCGGCGAGGTGTTCTCGGGTCAGGCGGTGCGCGGCTTCAAGCGGCTGGGCCAGGGCCTGATGGCCATGGCCTTGCTCAGCGTGCTGTACGGCGCGGGGGTGACGGCCTTGCTGTCCTGGCTGGCCTCGGGGCAGCACGGCGGCATCGTGGCGGTCTCGCTGGGCTCGTTCGAGATCAGCCTGCTGATCCTGGGGCTGTTGATGCGACTGCTGTCCCAGGTGATGGCCGAAGGCCAGCGCCTGAAGGCAGAAACCGAAGCCTTTGTCTGAGCCCAGGACAGCCCATGCCCATCCTGGTCAAACTGGACGAAATGCTGGTGCGCCGCAAGGTGAAGTCGCGCGACCTGGCCGCCCACATCGGCATCACCGAAGCCAACCTGTCGCTGCTCAAGAGCGGCAAGGTCAAAGGCGTGCGCTTCGACACCCTGGCCGCCATCTGCGAGTACCTGGCCTGCCAGCCGGGTGATCTGCTGGCCTGGTCGCCGGGCACAGAGGAGCGCACCGAGCCGGATGCTGCGAGCGACTGAGCGCGGGCCGTCCCGGCAGACAGCCTGGGCCGTCGGCCTGGCCATCTTGCTGCATGGGATGCTGCTCATGGCATGGCGGGCCCCTTCTGGCCCCGCCCCCTCGCCACCGCGCGCTGAACAGCTGGTATTGCAGGCGCAATGGCTGACCGAAGCGCCCAAGGCGTCACCCCCCACTTCCGTGAACAAACCAAGCCAGGCAGCCAACCGAGCAACGGGTGGACAGCGGGCACCTGCACCGATCACGCCTGCACCACCGACCGCCATGGAGGCCAGAACGCTTTCAACGCCTGACACGGCGGCTGCCAGCAGCGCCCCACCCCGGCCTGGGCCCGACAGGGCTGGCCACACCTCGGCCCCCCAGACCCTGCTGCTGAGCCCCGAAGCCCTGGCCAGCAGCCTGCAGCGCGAGCGCCGCTGGCAACAGCAGCACGGGGATGGGCGCCGCTTCCAGGATCGCTTGGAGGCACCTGGCCCCGGCGACTCGCCAGGGACTGCAAGCCTTCAGGAGGGTGCGCCCGGCCCGGGCGGCCGGCTGGAGCGCGTGCAGGGCGCGCTGGGCACCTACTGCGTGCGGCTGCCGCCCCCCGATCGCCCCCTGCCCGACGGCCCGGCCCCCCGCCTGGCCCTGCCCGGCAATTGCCCCTGACGCGTGGCGCTGCGCCCCCTCTGGCGCCCCGCCCCTCCTACAATCCCCGCCATGCTGAATTTCGACCTCCTCGCCACCGACCCCGACAGCCACGCGCGCCGGGGCACGCTCACGCTGAACCACGGTGTGGTGCAAACGCCCATCTTCATGCCTGTGGGCACCTATGGCACGGTCAAGGGCGTGATGCCGCGCAGCCTCGAAGACATGGGCGCGCAAATCATCCTGGGCAACACCTTCCACCTGTGGATGCGACCGGGCCTGGACGTGATGCAGAGCTTTGGCGGACTGCACCAGTTCGAGAAGTGGAACAAGCCCATCCTCACCGACTCGGGCGGTTTCCAGGTCTGGAGCCTGGGGGCCATGCGCAAGATCAGCGAGGAAGGCGTGAAGTTCGCCAGTCCCGTGAACGGCGACAAGCTGTTCCTCACGCCTGAGATCAGCATGCAGATCCAGACCGTGCTGAACTCCGACATCGTGATGCAGTTCGACGAATGCACGCCTTACGAGACCAAGGGCCATCTGACCACCGAGCGTGAGGCGCGCAGTTCGATGGAGCTGTCGCTGCGCTGGGCCCAGCGCTGCAAGACCGAGTTCGCGCGGCTGGAAAACCCCAACGCCCTGTTCGGCATCGTGCAGGGCGGCATGTTCGAGAACCTGCGCGAAGAGTCGCTGGCGGCCCTGGTCGAGATGGACTTTCCGGGCTATGCGGTGGGCGGCGTCAGCGTGGGCGAGCCCAAAGATGAGATGCTGCGCATCATGGCCCACACCCCGCACCGCCTGCCGGCCCACAAGCCACGCTACCTGATGGGCGTGGGCACGCCGGAAGACCTGGTCGAGGGCGTGGCCCAGGGCGTGGACATGTTCGACTGCGTGATGCCGACCCGCAATGCACGCAACGGCACCATCTTCACCCGTTACGGCGACCTGAAGCTGCGCAACGCCCGCCACAAGAGCGACCCGCAGCCGCTGGACGCCACCTGCACCTGCTACGCCTGCGCCGGCACCTCGGGCGTGTCGTGGGCCGATGGCGGGCGCGACGGCTTCAGCCGCGCCTACCTGCACCACCTGGACCGCTGCGGCGAGATGCTGGGCCCGATGCTGACCACGGTGCACAACCTGCACTACTACCTGAACCTGATGCGCGAGGTGCGCGAATCCCTGGACCAGGGCCAGTTCACGGCCTTCCGCGCCCGCTTCAAGACCGAGCGCGCCCGGGGCGTCTGAGTGGCGCAGGGGTAAGCAATTGCTTACCCCTCTTGCACCTGGCTAAGCCCGCCCTCCGCAGGCTCTCTATGCTGCCCAGCCCGCAGCAGCAAGGAGAGCCCCGTGAACCCCGAAGTCGTCTGGCAGTTTCTGACCACCCAGGGCCTGGAACTGGCCCTGAAGGTGCTGGGCGCACTGGCAACCTGGGTGGCCGGGCGTTGGCTGATCGGCCAGCTCACCCGCCTGATCCACCTGACCCTGCTGCGCGGCCACATGGAGCCCACCCTGGCGCAGTACCTGACCTCGATCAGCAAAGGCCTGCTGCACGCGCTGCTGGTGGTGCTGATTCTCGACATCTTCGGCATCAGCACCACTTCGCTGGCCGCCTTGCTGGCCGGCGCGGGGCTGGCCCTCGGGGCCGCCTGGGGCGGTCTGCTGAGCCACTTTGCCGCCGGCCTGTTCCTGCAGGTGCTGCGGCCCTACCGGGTGGGCGACCACGTCAACCTCGCCGGCATCACAGGCCGGGTGCGCGAACTGGGTTTGTTCAACACCCAGCTGATCAGCAGCGACCAGGTGCTGACCCTGGTGGGCAACAACAAGGTGTTTTCCGAGGTGATCCGCAACTACAGTGCGCTGCCGGCACGCCGGGTGGATTGCCAGCTCAAGCTGGCCCACGGGGTCGATGCGGATGAGGCGATCGCCCGCATCCGGGCCGCGCTCGCCACCGTGCCCCATGTGTGCAGCACACCGCCACCCGAGATCGGCATTGCCGAATTCAGCCCCGAAGGGCCGGTGCTGAACGTGCGCCCCTTCACCCACACCGACCACTACTGGCAGGTGTATTACGACACCCACCGTGTGGTGTTGGGTGTCCTGGTCGACGCGGCCTATCCGGTGCCGGAAACGCCCATCCGCCTGCGCGAAGGGTGATGCGGGCAGCCCCCCGGCCCAGCCGATGCCGGACCTGCGGCTTCGTCGCTCAAGTGCCCTCAACCCCTGGGCATCTGCCAACTTTTGACGTTTTCGAGAACTTTCACGAAGTTCAGACCGCCCCCGGAAACGCTACAAAAAGTAAGCTGCGCGCAGGAGGTTTACACACATGAACACTGAAGCCATCTGGCATTTCTTGAGTACGCAAGGGGCTGATTTCGGCCTCAAAGTCCTGGGGGCCCTCGCGGCCTGGATCATCGGTCGCTGGCTGATCGGCCTGGTGGTGCGCTTGCTGGGCACCGTGCTGGCGCGCGGCAGCAAGGTCGACGCCACGCTGGCAGAGTACCTCAAATCCATCCTCACGGTGCTGTTGAACATCGTGCTGGTGATGGCCATCCTGGACATCTTCGGCGTGAGCACCACCTCGTTTGCCGCCCTGCTGGCCGGTGCGGGCCTGGCCATCGGCACCGCCTGGGGCGGCTTGCTGACGCACTTTGCGGCCGGCGTCTTTCTGCAGGTGCTGCGGCCCTACAAGGTGGGCGACTTCGTCAGCGCCGGCGGCGTGACCGGCACGGTGCGCGAACTGGGCCTGTTCGGCACCACCATCGTCACCCCCGACAACGTGGTCACCATCGTGGGCAACAACAAGGTGTTCTCGGACACCATCCAGAACTTCAGCACCCTGCCGGTGCGGCGGGTGGACTGCGTGGCCAAGGTGGCCAACGGGGTCGATGTGCAGGACGCCATCAACCGCCTGAAGGCCGCCGTGAGCAGCATCCCCAACGTGGCGACCACCCCGGCACCCGATGTGGAGATCCTGCAGTTCACCCCTGAAGGCCCCTTGCTCTGTGTGCGCCCCTACACCCACACCGACCACTATTGGCAGGTGTATTTCGACACCCACAAGGCCGTGGTCGCCACCTTTGGTGCAGCCGGCTACCCGGTGCCCGAGACCCCGGTGGCGCACCGCAACCTGCCGGCCTGAGCGGCACCAACGCATCAACTTCAGCCCCCGCCCCAGCCTCAGGCCGGGGCCTGCGGTGGCCGGGCTGGCGCGCCGCAGCTGATGCAATAGCGCACCCAGGCGTTCTTGCGGGTGTGGCACTGGCCGCAATGGTCGTGCAGGCCGATCCCGCAGTGGGGGCAGAAGTCCAGGCCTGGCTGCTTCAGGTCGACCGGTCGCTCGCAGCCCGGGCACACGTTCTTGGCCAGGCGCCCCAGGGCCTGGTCGTAGTCCAGGGTGTCGCGCCGGCGCTGGTCAGGTTCTGCCTCGGCCGCCTGCTGGGCCGCCAGGTAACGGTTCAGGGCCAGGATGGCGTAACGCCCCACCAGCACCGTCACCACAATGCCCACGCCATAGCGCACATAGCCGCCATAACTGGGCAGGTAAGGCACCAGTTCCACGAAGAAGGCCACCAGCGCGAAGCCGATGAAGCCCCACACAAATGGCCAGGCGCTGCTCTTGCGCTGCTTCACAAACAGCCAGCCCGCCACCACCAGCAAGGGCAGGGTCAAGGCCAGGCGGTACAGGAACACGCGCAGCTCCTGCTGTCGGCTGGCGGCCTGCCAGCCGGACTGCGCGTTCTGCTCAAGCTCGTTGAGCTGCTGCTGGGCCTGGTTTTCATGCTGGCGGGCGTCGAGTTCGGCCTGCTGCTGCGCCTCCACCGCCGCCAGGGCCTCGCGCTCGCGCTGCTTGAGCCCGTCGAGCTCCTGGGTGCGCTGCACCAGGGGCGGGTCTTGCTCAGGACGGGCCGTGGCGTGGCGCGTGGACAACCAGTTGTTGAAGGTTTCGCGCGCAGCCTGGTTGTCGGCCTGGGCCCGGGCGTGGGCCAGGCGTGCCTGCTCCAGGGTCTGGGCGGCATCTTCACGCGCCTGACGGGCCTGCCTGAGTTGGTCCCGCGCCCGGGTGGTGGCCGCGCGGTCCATGAAATCAGCCACTTGCACCCGCTGCTCGACCTTGGGCAGGTCGTCGACGATGGCACTGCCCAGGCCGGTCAGGAAGCCACCGAAAACCAGGGCCACCCCCCACAGGCCACGGCGAAACCATTTTTCGGAGAGACGAAGCGATTGAGACATGATGGAACTCCCTTCTGACAGCGGTGCATTTTGAGGTCGGCAGCCGGCTCCAGGCCAGCGTTCACGGCAGGGTTTCCCGCTGCGGAGCGCCGGCCAGGCCGGCACGCGGCAGCCAGGCCAGCACCGAGTCCACCGTGACGGTGGCGATGCGGTCGCTGAAGCGCTGCTCGGCGGGGTGGTCATCAAAGGCCACCTGGGCCCGCGAGACCCGGGCCCCCAGCCGGGTCAGCGGCCCCAGATGCAAGACCGTGGGCTGGTAGCCCTGCAAGCGCAGCCAGGCCTGGGCCTGGGCACGGTCATGCACCTGGGGCGCCAGGGCCGCGGCCAGCAGCTCGATCGCCCACTGGTTGCTCTGCTGGTAACGCTGCCCCCAGGCGTAGCTGACCAGGTTGTAGGCCGGCTCGTGCAGCCAGGCCGTGCGCTGCGCGTTCTGCAGCCAGGGCAGCAAGGCGGCCTGCGCCTGCGGCGTGGGCACGGCCCACACCGCCTCGTAGCGCCACAGACCATCCAGAAAGAATTCGCCCAAGCCCTGGCGCATGACCACGGAACGGCCCGTGCCGCAGGTGTTGAGTTTGTGCAGCACCCGCCACGGGCCTTCGGCACTTTTGTACGCCCAGCCCAGGTGCGAATAGCGCAGGCCGTAGGCGCTGAGGTCCTGCCCGGCCCGACCCAGGACCACCACCTGGGCGCCACTGGCATCGAGGGCCTGGGCCACGCGGGCGGCCAGTGCCATGCCCTGGGTGACCGAGGCCACGGTGGGCCCGCGGTCCTGGCAGTCATGCCCGGCCCACGCCGGCAGGGTGCCCAGCCCGCAAGCCAGGCTGGCCGCAGCGAGGCACCGCATCCATGTCCGGTTCAGGAGCCAATTCAGAAGCATGATCAGCCCCCTCACAGCACACGCTCGTCATGCAGCAAGGCCCGGCCCAGCGCATTGGGCACAAAGGCCAGCAGTTCACCCGCCACCGACAGCAGCACACCGGTGCCGATCACACTGCACACCACCCCGGTGCCCACGCTGTAAGCCACGCGAGCCCCCGCCTGGCCTGCCAACTGCAGGCTGACCTGGGCGCCGTCCGAGGCCCGCTCCAGCACGATCAGCGTGCCACGCGCTGTCGACTGGACGGCCTGGACAGTCAGCACCGCGCCTCCGACCGACAAGGCCACAGGCAGTGTCGCGGCCGCGCCGGCCGCCACCGAGGCGCCGCCGGCCACGGCGACCACGGAGGCCAGCGGCATCAGCGACATGGCCGCCGAGACCTCGCTCTGGGCGCGGGCCGTGCCGGTGCCCAGCGCCAGCAGGGCGCACAGGGCCAGGGTGGCCCGGGCATGTTGAATCAAAGGTACGAGGGGCATGAAACTCATGGTGTCTCCAGGAAAGAACATCGGGATTCGTTCGGGGCTCATTGCGAATCAGAGGTCTGGCCTTGCTGCAGGTCGCGGCGCAGTTGGGCGCGGGCTTCGGCACGGGCCTGGGCCAAGGCGGCTTCGTGGGCATCGCGCAGCGTCTTGGCCAGCGTGAAGGCCGAGCTCACCAGGTAGAGCCAGCTCACGCCCAGGTAGGCCTTGTAGGTTTCGCTGATGTTCATGCGCAGCAGGCCCCAGCCGGTCAGGCCCATGGCCACGGCAAAGCCGCCCCAGACCACCAGGCGCCACAGGGGCGACTCTGCGGCCGTGCTCTGCTGGTCGCGCACCGACTTGGACAGCACGAACACCGCCGTCAGGCAGAACACATAGCCCATCACCATGAAGGCGCGGTCCAGGTCCTGCCCCGGCAACCAGGCCAGGCCGGTGCCGCACAGCGACACGGCCAGGGCAAATGAAACCCAGACTTGCAACTGCCAGCCGCGGGAGTCACGCCCGACGGCGGCAGGGTGGCTGGAAACTGGGGCTTGGCGTGAAAACATGAGAACTCCGGGGTGGTGTTGAAGATGGGCGAATGATCCCCTCACACCGCTCCGCAGGCATCGATTTTCATGACCGGTCAGCTTTTGAAGAACAACAGGTATCGATATTCGATACCTGACACCCGATGAAGGGAAAACACCCGGACAAGAAAAAAGCCACCCGAAGGTGGCTTTTTGAGTGGGGCGAAAGCCGCTGAAGATCGTGGACGATCAGTTCAGAGCGGTCTTCTTGCCATCCTTGTAGGTGTACAGGGTGATGGCCGGGTTCTTCAGTTCGCCGTTGGGCTCGAACGCGATCTTGGCGGTCACGCCCTGGAAGTTGGTTTCGATCAGCTTCGGGGTGTAGACCTTCGGGTCCACCGAGTTGGCACGCTTCATCGCGTCAACCAGCACGAAGGTCGCGTCGTAGGTGTACGGGCTGTACACCTGGAACTGGTTGGGGTACTTCGCGTCGTAGCGCTTCTTCCAGGCTTCGCCGCCAGGCATCTTCGACAGCGAGGCACCGCCTTCGGCGCACACCACGTTTTCCAGCGTCTTGGCACCGGCGGCCAGCTTGGCCAGCTCGGACGTGCAGATGCCGTCACCACCGAAGTACTTCACGTTGCCCAGACCCAGTTGCTCCATCTGGCGCAGCATCGGGCCGCCTTGCGGGTCCATGCCACCGAAGAAGATGCCGTCCGGGTTCTTGGCCTTGATCGAGGTCAGGATGGCCATGAAGTCGGTGGCCTTGTCGGTGGTGAACTGCTCGTCCACCACGGTGATGCCCTTGCTGGCAGCGATCTTCTTGAACA